>NZ_JAJBTT010000027.1 GCF_020860705.1 Akkermansia sp. | reverse complement strand
GCAAAAGCCGCGGCGGGAAGACCGAGGCACGCCCCCCAGCCCCAGCTCCGCCCCACCGTTCCCGGCATCCTCCTGCCGGACAGAATCCAGGCGCAGAATGTGACCACCACCAGATTGGGGATGAACCCGAACCGGACCGGGAAGTCCACATAACTCCACAGATGCGCGGCACGATGGAGAGGTTCTATAAACACGGGGAGGATGGAAGCCGCCAGCAGAAGCAGAAACAGCCGCTCACCCCTGTCCGCAGGCACGGATTTCCTCCATACGGCAGTCAGATACACGGCGGCCAGGGCGGCGGGAGCCATTCCCGGCAGACAGGAATACAGGCGTTCCAGGAACTTGGGCGGATCAAACGGCCACAGCAGTTCAAAAAACGTGGGAGGAGTGATGAACAGGGAACGCATGGAATCCCTGCTCATGTCCATCATCGGCAGCCAGTAATAACAGGTGGCCAGCGTCACCGCCGCCGTGTACCAGAACACGCGGGCCAGCCGGGCGCGGCGCTCCTCCGTTCCCTTCAAGGGCAGCGTGTAGGCCCAGGCGAACAACCAGCCGATCACGACCGCCATAAAAGCGCTGTACAGGGAGGTAGCCAGCAGAAAGAGGCCAACGGCGTACAGCCAGCCCCTCTCCCCGTTCACCAGCCGGTAAAGGCCCAGGGCAAACAGGGGGAACATAGCCGCATGATCCAGGAACTGCATGAATCCGTACTTGGTCTGGAAAAATCCGCCCAGGGCGTATCCCGCCGTCAGCAGCACGGTCCAGCATACGGGCAGGGAGGGAAACACGCGCCTCAGGAACCAGGAAGCCGTCAGGCAGATGCAGCCCACGTCCACCAGCATCACCCAGACCATGTCTTTCAACAGGAAGGAGTTCCCCATGGCTACGGCAATCCAGGTGGAGGGAACCAGCAGCTGGTGGGGCAGCGTGGGGCTCACGCGAATGCCCGCCCCTGCATTGACATCGTAGAAAAAGGCCCCGTCGCCCATGCCGGACGTCAGGGCGGACGCATAGTACTTCAAGGTAGGATAAACCAGCTGGCCGTTATCCATGTACTCCAGAAAATGGCCGCCAAGCGGCCAAATCCCCCGGATGGACAGAAACAGGAACAGCGCCGCAAAAGCGAACGCCATGGACGCCAGAGACGTAAATACGGGACGGGAAGAAGCAGGTTCCATGGACTAATCAGCGGACAAACGGTTCAGCAGCCTGGACCAGCCGCAGAGCGTGCGCGCATTCCGCCACGTCATGAACGCGGTGAATCCGGGCGCCGTGCAAGTGGCCCCACACCGTCATCACGGCGGTGCTCAGCGGCGCACGCCCCTGCCCCGTCCCACCCAGAATGGCGCCCAGCATGCGCTTGCGGGAAAGGCCCAGCAGCACCGGACGATCCGCCACCTGCAACCTGTCCATATTGGACAGCAGGGCCAGATTGTGTTCCAGCGTCTTGCCGAAGCCGATGCCGGGATCCCAGCAAATCTGTTCCGGTATCAGCCCGCAGCCCAGCAGAAAATCATAACGTTCCTCAAAATAGCCGCGCACCTCCCGCACCACGTCCCCATAAACAGGGGCGTCCTGCATCGTCTCCGGGCTGCCCTGCATGTGCATCACCACCACGCCGCAGCGCGCCGCCGCACACAGTTCGGCCATGCCTTCCTCCTGCAATCCGGAAATATCATTGATCACGTCCGCGCCCGCTTCCAATACCGCTGCGGCTACGGCGGCATGGCGCGTATCCACGGAAATTACGGCTTCCGTGCATGAACGGAGTTCCCTCACCACAGGAAGCACCCTGCCCAGTTCCTCTTCCACGGAAACTTCCGCGGCCCCCGGCCGGGTGGATTCTCCCCCGATATCCAGAATAAGAGCCCCCTGCCGTTCAAGCTCCTTCGCATGGGAGACGGCCCGTTCCAGCGTATGAAAACGCCCTCCGTCGGAAAAGGAATCCGGAGTCACATTCACAATGCCCATCAGCACGCCGCCGCGTTCCACATTCAATATGTCTCGCCTTACAAGCCAGTTCATCTAATTACGTTCTTGTCAAAGGCACTATACATCACTTTAATGAGTCAGAAACACTTTTTTCATCATGAAAATATTGCCTTTGCTTTTAATCGTTCCCCTGGTCATGACGGCCGGAGCCCTGGCGGCCAGCCAGGACGATTTCAATGTCCAGACCGCATCCTCCCGCACGGTCAGGCACGAGGATGGTTCACGCAGCTATTTTGAAAAGACCGGGAACGGCAAGGGAATGAAAAAGCTAACTTACAACGCCCACAATGTTCTCGTTTCCGTCACCCTTTACACCAGGGGGCCCTTTGGAGAACTGCGCTCCTGCCTGATCTTCGACGGCCAGAAGAACGAACTCTTTTTCGTACGCTATGGTTACGACGGCAGCGCCAACCTGAGAGAGGAGCAGATGTTTGATTCCAAAACCAAGGAACTCGTGCGCCGCTTCCTTTACACGTATGACGCCATGGGCAACCGCAGCAAACCTGTATGCATCACGCTGGTCAAGACCACCAAGGACATGGAAAAGCATGCCGTCCCCACCGCTCCGGAAAAGGACCCCTTTGCCGACGATTTTAAAAAGAAGAACAAGTAAGGTCCGGAACATCGGGAAGGCCTGCGCATCATTTGCTCCTGCCGACCGTTCCGCTTTCCAGCCGGCCGCCGTCCCTGTGATGAGCGGCCGGTTTTGTTGCACGCGGCATGGGAAAAACATGAAGGTTCCGAGGTGAACGTTCCCTTTTTACAAGGACAGCCTCTGCATGAAAGGCAAGCCCGTCTCCAGAACCTGCCGGGTTCCCGTTACAATCCCCTTGATCCATCGCGCACCAGACACGGCAACGGATTCAGGGCCTTTCCATGAAAAGCGCCCCTATTCTCCATCGCTGGCTTCCAGCTTGTTCCGCCAGCGGCGAGCCACCCAGGGACGCACCAGCCCGTAAAGCAGGTAAATGGAGAAAATGACCGCGGGCATCACCCACGGGAATTTGAGAATGCAGATGACCGTCAGCACAATGAACACGATCGCGTACATCGTTCCGCGCGTACGCATGTTGATATGCTTGAAGCTGGGATAAATCACCCGGCTCATCATCAATACGGATACTCCGGCCATCGCCAGGGCAATCACGTACTTGAACACGCCCAGGTCCATGGCGCCATTCGGAGCCCTTCCCGCCAGGTACATCACCAGGTACATGGTGGAAACCACGGCTCCCGCCGCCATCGGAACGGGCAGCCCCACAAAATCGCTGCTCTGACCTTCCTTCCGGGGAGCGGCCGCCATGCAGTTGAACCGCGCCAGGCGCAGGGCGGCGCAGAGCAGGTACAGGATGCCTATGCCCCAGCCCACCTCCGGCGGAGAAAGCTGGAACAGGACGGCCTTGGCTACCAGCAGCGCCGGAGCAATGCCAAAGGAAACGATATCCGCCAGGGAATCAAATTCCCGGCCGAAGGGACCGTCCTGCCCGCGCAGGCGGGCAATGCGGCCGTCAAACAAATCGAACAGGCACGCCGCGAAAATCAGGAAAGTGGCATTCTGGTAATAGGAGAAGGCCGCCACGGCATCGCTGTCCGCCTGGTTGATTCCTTCAAAAATCGTCAGAATGGCGAAAAACCCGCACACCAGATTCCCCGCCGTAAACAGATTCGGCAAAATGGGAATCTCAGGTTCCTCCGGAAAAATCTTTTTATCCATGATCGGTGTCCAGTGGGGACGCCCCGCTTGGGGCTTACCCGTTAATGATGTTGCGGGCCGCCGCCGCCAGCGCCTGGGGATCGGCATCCTGCGGAGCGGACCCGCGGGCCTGATCCGCCCGGCCGCCCCCCTTGCCTCCGGCAAGAGCGGAAACCTCGCGGATCATGTCTCCGGCGGACAATCCGTCCGCAATGGCATCTTTGCCACAATAAGCGCCCAGGAGCAAGGATGAACTATCCACGCACAGCAGGAAGGCGGCGCCCGCATACTGGCGTTTTTTCAGTCCGTTCAACAATTCCTGAAGCAATTCCCCGGCTCCTTCCGCCACCTGGATCAGGGAAGCGGGATCATCGGAAAGCCATTCATTCAGCAGGGCGTCCGCTTTGGCGGCAGACTGGCCTGCACGGGCTTTTTTAAGTTTTTTCTCCGCATCCAGCGCCGTCTGCTTGAAATGCTCCACGCTGGCGTCAAAACGGGCCAGGGAATCATTCACCGTCCTGATGTCTGAAGCCCCCAGGGCGGACAACCCCGGCTTGCCTTCAATCGTGGGAACCGGAACCTGCTCCAGGCCCATGTCCCCAAGCTCATAATTGACTTCCTTGATTTTTTCCACCGCCTTGGCGATTTCCAGGCTCTTGGCGACGACATGCTGGCGGATCATTTCCAGGGCAGCATCTCCCGTCATGGCCTCAATACGCCGCACTCCGGAGGCGATGGCCCCTTCGCTTTTAATCTTGAACAGGCCGATATCCTTCGTATTGGCAATGTGCGTTCCACCGCAGAACTCCATGGAAACGCCGTCCAGAACGTTTTTGCTGCCGCCCACCTGGACGACGCGCACCACGTCCCCGTACTTGTCCCCAAAGAACTGGGCAATCGCGGAATTGCCCTTCACGTCCGCATAGGCGCGTTCCGTGCAGTACACCGGCAGGGCAGCCTCAATCCAGCCGTTCACCTTCTCTTCAATCAGGCGGAGCTGCTCCGGCGCAACGGCGCCGCTGTTAAAGTCAAAGCGCAGGCGGTCTTCCGAAACGAAGGAACCCTGCTGGGCCGCATCCGGGCTAACCACCTGGTGCAGGGCGCAGTGAAGAAGATGGGTGGCGGTATGGTGCGCCTCCACGCGGCGGCGGCGTTCCGCGTCAATGCTCAAATGCACGCGGTCGCCGGGTTTTACGTCCAGCCCTTCCCGGGCTTCCACCACATGGGCGCGGGCATTACCGACCTGCTGGACGGCGACCACATGGTAGCTGTCCCCGCCGATCTCAATCAACCCGGCATCGGAAACCTGGCCACCCATCTCCGCATAAAACGGAGTCTTGTCCGTAATGATGAACAGGGAATCCCCCTGGCAGCTCACCTCCAGCACGGTGGCGGAGCATTCATCCACATCATACCCCGTGAATTCCGTCACGGCGTCCGTCTTCAAATCCAGGGCGCGGACCACCTCGCTCTTGCGGGCGGCGCGGGCGCGCTCGCGCTGTTCCTCCATCAGCCTGTTAAACCGCTCCATGTCAATCTCCAGGCCGCGTTCCTCCGCAAGCAGGGCCGTAAGGTCAATGGGGAAGCCGTACGTATCATACAGCTTGAAGGCAAACTCGCCGCTCACCTTTCCGGCGGAAGCCGTTTCCGCATCAAACAATTCCAGGCCGCGGTCCAGCGTTTCATTGAAGCTGGCCTCTTCACGGGTCAGGACTTCCTTGACGGTAGCGGAGCGGGAGGACAGTTCGGGAAATACCTGGCCAAAGGAAGCCACCAGCGTATCCACCAGTTCCGCCAGGAACGGCTGGGTGAACCCCAGGCGGCGTCCGTAGCGCACGGCGCGGCGCAGAATGCGGCGCAGCACGTAATTACGGCCGTTGTTGCCCGGCAGAATGCCGTCCGCTATGGAAAAACTGAGCGTGCGCAGATGGTCGGCAATCACGCGGAAGGCGATCGCCTCCTGAAGCGCATCATCCTGCGCCCCCACCCTTTTGGAACCGGGAGCCGGATAAACGTCCACATACTTCCGGCCGCTCAGGACTTCCAGGCGGTCAAACAGGGGTCGGAACACGTCCGTGGCATAATTGGACGGCTTGCGGGAAAAATCCTTGAACCCGTTCGTGCACTGCATGATGGAGCATGCACGTTCAAAGCCCATGCCCGTATCCACGTGGCACGCCGGAAGATTGCGCATGGAGCCGTCGCTCTCCGCATTGTACTGGATGAACACCAGGTTCCAGATCTCAATGCACTGGTCGGAATCCTTATTCACCAAGCTCCCCTTCGTATTCCCCTCCGGGGTCAGGTCTACATGCAGCTCGGAACAGGGGCCGCAGGGACCGGTCTCTCCCATCATCCAGAAATTATCCTTCACGTTGCCGTGCACGATCTGCACTTCCGGGTCCAGCCCGCGGGAACGGAACAGCTCCGCCCAGTAATCCCAGGCTTCCTGGTCAAACTCTCCGGGATCTCCCTTGCTCTTGTCCGGAGCGTACACCGTGGCGTACAGGCGCTCCGCCGGGAACCCCCACCGTTCCACCACCAGTTCCCAGGCCCATTGAATGGCTTCCTTCTTGAAATAATCCCCAAAGGACCAATTCCCCAGCATCTCGAAAAACGTGTGATGGTAGGAATCATACCCCACATCCTCCAAATCGTTGTGCTTGCCACCGGCGCGGATGCACTTCTGGGTGTCCGTGGCGCGGGCGGGCGTCCACGGCGGAGTCCACACGCCCAGGAAATACGGAACAAACTGGTTCATGCCGGCATTTGTAAACAACAAACCGGGGCTCTGCGGCATCAAAGAAGCGGAGGGCACGACCGTGTGCTGTTTCTCGCGGAAAAAGTCCAGAAAACTTTGACGTATCTCGGTGGCGGTCATCATATCAATCAATTGGAAAAGTAAAAGTCGCCGGATTATGCCCGTTCTTATCCCGTTAGTAAACCGCTAATTCCTTCCTCGTCATGCCGGCTTCATTTTTACTTGTAATAAATTATACATGCGTATAAATAAAGACATGAAAAAGCTGGTGATTCTCCTGATTCTTCTTGGTGCAGCAGGAGCGGCAGCCTGGTTCATTTACCGGGAAACCCCGTCAGAGCCTGAGCAGGAAGCCGTTCTTTACGGCAATGTGGACTTGCGCCAGGTGGATCTGGCCTTCCTGATCTCCGAACGCATTGATTCCGTGCTGGTGGATGAGGGAGACACGGTCGTCCCCGGCCAAAAACTCGCCACGCTGGAAACGGTGCGCCTGCAGCAGGCCGTGGATGAAGCGCGGCAAACGGCGGAAGCCGCGCGCCAGAACTACCTCCGCGTCAAAAACGGCCCCCGTACGGAAGAAATAGCCCAGGCGCGGGCAAACGTGCAGGCGGCGCAAGCCACCCTGAACAACGCCGCCTTGCGCAGCAGGAGGCTGGTGGCGCTGGCTGAAACCAAATCCATCTCCCGCCAGGAAGCGGACGACGCCGTAGCCTCCGAACACGTGGCCTCCGCCAATCTGGACGTAGCCAGAAAACAGCTGGAACTGCTGCTGGCCGGCTCCCGCGTGGAAGACATCGCCCAGTCCCTGGCCCAGTACAACCAGGCCAAAGCCAACCTGACCATCAGGGAACAGAACCTGAAAGACGCCGTGCTCTACGCCCCCGGCAACGCCGTCGTCCGCAACCGGATTCTGGAAAAAGGGGACATGGCCTCCCCGCAGAAACCGGTTTACAACCTCTCCCTGAACCACACCAAATGGGTCAGGGCCTATCTGACGGAATCCCAGCTTGGCAAGGTGAAACCCGGTTTTTCCGCCACCGTCCGCAACGACAGTTTCCCGGATACGGATTTCAAGGGAACGGTGGGCTTCATCTCCTCCGTGGCGGAATTCACCCCCAAAAACGTGGAAACGCCGGACCTCAGAACGGCGCTGGTCTATGAAGTGCGCATCATTGTGGATGACCCGGACAACCGTCTGCGCCTGGGAGCCCCCGCCACGGTCATCATTCCGCTGGACCAGACAGCCGGACAGCAGCCTCCGGAACAGCCCCGGTCATGAACGCTGACCCCCAGCCCCTGATCGACTGCCGGAACGTCCGCAAAATGTTTCCGGATCCGGGGGGCGTTCCCTTTGCGGCGGTGGACGGCGTCTCGTTCCGTCTTTCCGCCGGGGAAATCGTGGGGCTGCTGGGGCCGGACGGGGCGGGAAAAACCACCCTTATCCGCCTGGTCACCGGCCTGATGAAACCGCACGAGGGCTCCATCTCCGTCCTGAATCTGGACTCCGTGAAAAAAAGCCGGACCATCCAGGCCTCCATCGGCTACATGCCCCAGAAATTCGGACTTTACGAGGACCTCACCGTCCGGGAAAACATGGAGCTTTACGCCCGCATGCACGGCGTTTCCGGACAGGACCGGGACAAACGCTTCCGCAGGCTGCTCTCCATGACCAACCTGGAACGCTTCACCACACGTTTGGCCGGCAAGCTTTCCGGCGGCATGAAACAGAAGCTGGGGTTGTGCTGCTCCCTGATTTCCTCCCCTCCCCTCATTCTGCTGGACGAACCCACGGTAGGAGTGGACCCGCTCTCCCGGAGGGAGCTGTGGAACATTCTGGGGCAATTCTCCCATGACGAAGGCGTGGGCGTCCTGGTCAGCACCTCCTACATGGATGAATCAGCCTACTGCAACAGAACCCTCATCATGTATCAGGGCCGCCTGCTCATGGATGCGCCGCCCGCGGATGTCATCGCCCGCGCGGAAGGCATGTGCGTCACCGTGCGCACGCCGGAAGGCCTCCATGCGCGCCAGTTCCAGAGCAGGCTGGCGGCACTGCCCGGCATCATCAACGCCACCCCCCAGGGAAACACCGTCCGCATCATCGTACCCCCGGACCATCCTGCCCGGAAAAAACTGGAGGAATACCGCCCGGAACCGGGGCAGCCGGATTTTTCCGATGGCTTCATGACCCTGCTGTCCGGACAAATGGACCTCACTCCGCAGGACGTTCCCGTCCCCACCGGAACGCCGGAGCCGGAGCCGCCGGAAACCGGGGACACCGTCATCCAGGTGACGGACCTGGTGAGGAAATTCGGCAACTTCATTGCCGTCAACCACGTCAGTTTTTCCGTCCGCATGGGGCAGGTCTTCGGGCTGCTGGGCCCCAACGGAGCGGGTAAAAGCACCACCTTCCGCATGCTCTGCGGCCTGCTGCCCGCCAGCGGCGGCACGCTCAACGTGGCCGGGGCGGACCTGAGGACCGCCGCCGCCCGGGCACGCAGAAAAGTGGGATACGTGGCCCAGAAATTCTCCATGTACGGTACGCTCACCACCCGGCAGAACCTGGAATTCTTTTCCGGGGCCTATGGCATGGCCGGAAAGGAACGGCAGGAAGCCATCCGGTCCATGGAGGAGGAATTCCACCTTACCCCGTACATGAACGCCCCCGCCGCCCACCTGCCCGGCGGCTACAAGCAGCGCCTTAGCATGGCGTGCGGCCTGCTCCACTCCCCGGACATCCTCTTTCTGGATGAACCCACCTCCGGTGCGGACCCGCTGGCCCGGCGGGACTTCTGGCTGCGCATCAACTCACTGGCTGAAAAGGGCGTTACCATCATCATCACCACGCACTTCCTGGGAGAAGCGGAATTCTGCGACAACATGCTCATCATGATGGACGGAACCACGCTGGCGGAAGGTTCCCCGGATGAAATACGCCAACATGCCCCGCCCCGTGAGGACGGATCCCCGGCCTCCCTGGAAGACGCTTTCCTGGCCATCACGGAGGAACATATGAAACAGGGAGGGGAAGAATCATGATCGCCTCCCTCAAAAGAATAGGCGCCCTCATCGTCAAGGAACTGCACCAGGTGCTCCGGGACCCCGGCAATGTGGGCATTGCCGTTATCCTGCCCGCCGTGCTCCTGCTCCTCTTCGGCTACGGCATGAGCATGGACATCAAAAACGTGCGCATTGCGTACCTGGCCGTCCCGGCCTCCAGCCAATCCACTGATCTGGAAACGCGGCTCACCCTCTCCAAATACTTCCAGACCACGCGCGTCTTCTCCTCCCGGGAGGCGGAAGAACGGCTGCGCACGCATCAGGCGGACGCCTTCATCGCCCTGCAAAGCGACGCCCCGGACACGCTCAACGGAGGCATCACGAAAATCCAGATTGTAGTCAACGGCGTCAACGCCAACCAGGCCACCCTCATCCGCAACTACCTCCAGTCCGTCGTCAGCTCCTGGGCGGCCTCACTGCCGGGACAGTCCGCCCCGGCCCTGGAAGTACAGGCGCGCACCCGCTTCAATGAAGCCAACGACAGCCACTACTACCTGGTTCCCGGCGTCATCGTCACCATCATGACCATGATCGGCGCGCTGCTCACCTCCCTGGTCATGGCGCGGGAATATGAACGGGGCACGCTGGAAAGCCTCTTTGTCACTCCGGTGGGCAGCGGGGAAATCCTCACCGCCAAGGCGGCCACCAACTTCCTGCTGGGCATGGTCAGCCTGGCCATCTCCATGGTCTTCGCCGCCTTCGTCTTTGACATCCCCATCCGCGGCTCCCTCCTGCTGCTGCTCGCGGTCTCCGCCCTGTTCCTGGTGGTGGCCCTCGGGCTGGGCCTGGTCATCTCCACCGCCACGAAGAACCAATTCCTGGCCTGCCAATTCGCCATCATGGGCACCTTCATGCCGGCCCTCATGCTCTCCGGCTTCCTGTACGACATCCTCAACATGCCTCCGGCCGTCCGGGCCATTACCTACCTCATTCCGGCCCGCTACTACGTCACCCTGCTCCAGACCCTCTTCCTGGCCGGGGACATCCCCTCCGTCATCATTCCGTGCTGCATCACGCTGGGCGTGTTTGCCGTCGTCCTCATGGGCATCGCCCGGCTGAAAGCCCCCAAATCCCTTGAATAACGCCATGGACTTCCTTGTAAGAATAACCTCCCTCGTCAAAAAGGAACTGCTGGCCGTCCTCAGGGACAAAAAAAGCCGGATGGCCCTCATCATCCCGCCCATCATCCAGATAGGCATCTTCGGCTACGCCGCCACCATGAACGTCACCCGGGTTCCGTACGCCGTTCTGGACAAGGACGGCGGGGAGGCGGCCACCCAGTACATCGCAGACCTGGAGGGTACGGGCATCTTCCGGAGGCAGGCCACGGCGGCCACGGAAAAAGACATCGACCGCCTGATTGACAATCGTAACATCGTCGTGGGGCTCACCATTCCCCCGGACTTTTCCCGCAATCTCCAGACGGGGCGTCCCGCCTCCCTCCAGCTCATTGCGGACGGCCGCAACACGAACACAGCGGCCATCGCCCTCAGCTACGCCCAGCAAATCGCCGCCACCTTCGGAGCGGACCTGACGGCCAAAAGCGGAGGTTCCTCCCCAGTGCAGATAGAATCGCGCGCATGGTTCAACCCCAACCTCATCACCCGCTGGTTCATCGTCCCGGGCCTCATTGCCGTGCTCGTGCTGATCAACTCCGTCCTCTCCGGCGCGCTCTCCATCGCCCGTGAACGGGAGGAAGGCACCTTTGACCAGCTGCTGGTAGCCCCGTACAATCCGGGGGAAATCCTACTCGGGAAAGGAATAGCCACCGTCATCACGGGAATCATGCAGGGCGTCTTCGTGGTTCTGGTAGCCATGTTCTGGTTCCGCATCCCCTTCCAGGGGTCCATCTGGCTTCTTTCCACGGCCATCCTGCTCTTCATCGCCACGGGAGCGGCCATCGGCCTGTGCATCTCCTCCTTCTCCCGGTCCCTGCAACAGGCTATCGTGGGAACCTTCCTGCTTGTCGTTCCCACGGTCATGCTCTCCGGATTCGCCACGCCCATCTCCAGCATGCCCGAATTCTTTCAGGACCTCACCCTGCTCAACCCCATGCGGTACGGCCTGGAACTCATCCAGCGCATCTTCCTGGAGGGGGCGGGATTCATGGACCTGTGGCCCCTCTTTGGAGCCATCGTGATCGTTGCCGCCGGGGCCGTCCTCGCCGCCATCTTCTCCTTCCATCACAAAATTTCCTAACCTCCCCCCGCCAGTTTCCACAATCCTCGTCCCCCGGGAGAGGATCCTGCCCGGTCTTTGATCTTTCGTCTTTGATATTTTATATTCCCCAGCCTTCCAATCCCGTCACCTGCATAAAAATACTTGCATCCAGCCCGGTTTTTCTATTCTATCTCTCTCGTTCCTTGGGAACATGGGCTCGTCGTTCAATGGATAGGACATCGGTTTCCGGTACCGACGATGTAGGTTCGATTCCTACCGGGCCTACCAGATTTTCAATTTTAGACCCTTGCAAAACCCTTGATTTTGCAAGGGTTTTTCATTTCTTGCTTCCATTCCGCTCCATACTATTTCATAAAATGATAGTACACCGAACGGAACATGTACCATTCATTCAATGGTACATCTCATGACTTCCAGTGGTCAGTGAATACGTTTTTCCCATGGCGGCTATGAGGCACACGCAAGCAGGGAATACATGCGGCAAGCTTTCCATGGATTTTCATGAACTCCTAAAACAACATGGATTCATTGAAAACATAGATAAAAGTTCACTTCAAGGAAACAGAAGAAAACAAGCGGAATTGAGCTTTCATAGCTTGCGGGCTACGGCTGTAACAGCCTTGCGTCTTGCGGGAGTTTCCCCTGACTTGTGCAGAACCATCGTTGGACACGATAGCGAAAAAATGGACCGTGTTTATTTCCACCCTGACATTGCGGCCATGAACCATCTTGTCTTGTAACAAACAGCCTTCTGATTTACTGCTTACGCAAAGGCAAGTTCGATGACCACGCGCCGGTCTGTTTCCGGGTTCCCGTGAACGGTTGATTGTCCGGTGATTTGTCCATAGCGCATGATGTCCCACAAGGTAATCTTGTCGTTCTCGCTCATTTCAAGCTTGGAGATTCTTGATTGCGTGCACCCCATGGCCCGCGCCATGTCCGCTTGAGTCATTCCCGCCTTGATACGCATGCGGGTGAGCATCACGCTGATGGTGCGGCGTTTCTTCATTTCCTCAATTTCCCCCGGAAGTGCCGGGTCAATAGCTTTCAAGAGGTCTTTCATGCTTCCCTCTTTCTTTGTGCGAATGTTCGTTTTCATTGTTTTTTATCGGTCCAGTTGCTTGATGAAGTTTCTGCAATAGTTGTTGTCCGCCTGCTGACTGGCCTTATCGCCGGCGCAAAGAACGTAGATGGTGGAATCAACTACATAGGCATATAGATAAAGGCGTGTTTGAGCAACGGATTTGATAGGCTGTTGAGTGATAGCGTGACATCCGGACGTTTCCCGATGGACAAAGGGAAAGTGCGTGAGCAACAACGGATTGTTGTGCGTCTCCAATTCATCCTTGTAGATGTCCAGGTTGAGAAGCATCTGCTTTGTTTCCCGCGGATAGCGTTTGAGCAACCGCTTCATATCCCGGATAAACTGTTCTGAATGTTGGAGCATCCATTGACCCATAAGCAAACTATATTCCAAAATGGAATATGTAGCAAGACGTTTTTTTATTATCCTTTTTGCCATCTGCACTTACCTTCAAGTTCTGTCTGGCAACTGATGCGGCGCGAATCCTCTTAGCCTAAATCAGTAATTTGAGGCGGAAGCCTGGAATACCCAACCATAGACCCCGGTTCTTGACCGGGGTTTCTTTTTTGTGTCGTTGACTGACATTAGTTCCCCGGAATGGAACACGCCCCGGAACATCATTGTACCCCTATACAGGCGGAACAATGGGACACCTCTATTTATATATATCTATTATATTAAATATAATATGTTATATATGTTCCATTTCCTGTTCCACCCCCGGAACAAGCTTTTTGCCTCTTCCCCTGCCCTGTTGTTCTTCTCTGGAAAAGCATGCACAGCGTATGACACGGGCCGGAAAGAGGTGCACAGAATGCCAATGATGCCCAGCCCCTGCAAACGTGACAGCCTTCCCGGGGTGTGTCTATGGGGAGGAATGGACGACGCACTTGACATGATTGACCGGCATTCTGCTGACTTCTAACGCCGAGCCTCCGACCTTGCCAAACAGTACGCCGGAGGAAAAACAATTACCGTTTCCGAAGCCGCAAAGATATTGCATGTTCACCGGAGCACCGTTGAACGCATGGTTGAAAACGGGGTACTGATTGCATTTGCGCCCGGCGGAAGAAAAAAGTTTCTATTTAAGGAACAGGTCAGAGATTACTTGATTCATCTATCCTAATCCTTTTTTACAAGTTTCTATGTATTTTTTGAATAGATTGAATCAAAGCTTTAAACAAAATTCGTATTGAAGTGCAGATCAAAAGCAAGTTCTGCTTGATAACCAAGATGATTCATAGGTTTTAGGATCCATAGTGTTCTCGTTGGTTTGTACCCTATGGTTATTGACTGAAAGGATAGTAAAACTTTATGAGCCAGCAGGCATGCCCCTTCTTCCCCTGGTAAGAATTTGACGCGTTCTTGCAGGACCCACCTTACAGGAAGCGTTTGCCTGCAACGAGGGTTCACTCCCATAAACGGATTTCTTCACACGCTTCCCATATAGTCGTAACGGCATTCCCACGCTTGCCACTTTACGGAAAGCTTGCCGTCCGATTCAAGGCATTGCAGGCAAACGCCCTTTCTCTCCCCTAATCATCCCGATCTTCGTTTGATTTACGGCACCCGTATCTGCTCCGGACCAAGCTCAAAAGAACGATGCAACACTTTATGCGGGATGGCCTCTGCAAAAAAATTTTTGACATTCGCCGGCAAATTATCTAATTAATTACGTAATCAGTTACGTTTTTAACAACAAAAAGCCGGGAATATGGATTTCTTCAACCAGACAGGCAAAATGGCCATCGGCAGCAGGCTGCGGATGCTGACGGATAAAATAACGAATGACGCTGCCCTGATCTTCCGGATGTACGGCGTGGATATCCGGCCTAAATGGTTCCCCGTATTTTTTGTCCTCTCCCGGGGGGAGGCAAAAACCATCACCTCCATTGCCAAGGAAATCGGGCACTCTCATCCGTCAGTCAGCAACATCGTCAAAGAAATGGGTGCCAAGGGCCTGGTGAAAGAAAAGAAGGATAAGGCTGACGGGAGGAGAAACCTGATCATGCTGTCCGCCAAGGGTAAAAAAATGTCTGATGTCATGGCGGAACAATATCCCGACGTGGAAGCCGCCGTGGAACAAATTTCCCGGCAAACCAAAAACGATTTGTGGCGGGCCATTGAAGAATGGGAAAACCTGCTGGCGGAAAAAACCTTGCTTGAGCGGGTGAAGGAAGCAAAAAAAGAACGGGAAGGCAGGGACGTAGCCATCGTCCCCTACGCCCCCCGTTACCAGGCCGCTTTCAAAGTGCTCAATGAAGAATGGATCACGGCGCATTGGCGGATGGAAAACCCCGACCATCATGCACTGGACCACCCGCAGGAACACATTCTGGACAAGGGCGGTCATATTTTTGTCGCGCTTTACAGGGAAGAACCGGTCGGTGTTTGCGCCCTGTGCAAAAAGGACGATCCCGTTCACCAGTATGAACTGGCCAAACTCGCCGTCAGCCCCCAAGCCCAGGGAAAAGGCATTGGAATGCAGCTGTGCCGGGCCGTCATCCAAAAGGCGAAGGAACTGGGATGCAAAAAAATCTTTCTGGAAAGCAATACCCTGTTGCGTCCGGCCATTCAGCTATACAGGAAAGTAGGATTCAAGGAAGTCGCGGTATATCGCCCGTCCTACGAAAGAGTCAATATTCAAATGGAATTGGAGCTTTTATAATGGACCATTCACTCTCCGCCGCCAGTACTGCCGGACAAGGCCCGGAACGGTGAATGCTTTTCAAAACAACGATAAGACCATCCTTTCCGGGAGAAACATCTCTTACCCCCGTGATGAAGCACGGCGTCATCCCCTGCTGAACGGACAGAAAGCAGATCATGCCGCCATCATTTTCCCCAAAGAATGGGGCAACGAGGAAAGAACCATCATTTTTTCATCCGTCAAAAAATGTTCATGACGACTCATATCTCTATCAAATGATCATTACTTGTCTTTCGATGAATCAGTTTGGTATCTTCCGAACAAACGTCATCAAATGACACGAAGATGATTCCTCCCGTTTGAGAGCTGGACATCAAAACGCCAAAACAATCAAGGCCATAATCATCCCTGTCCCTGGGATTGTCTATGAATTTCATGATCATGTTTTGATCCTCGCCGCCATCGGTCGTAATATGGTCGCCAATTTCAATCTTTTCTCCGGAAAAATACTTCTTCATATCCTCGCTCTGATATTCTATCCCGATCTAATCATTTAACAAATGGATTCCACGGATGACAATCCGTTCGTTGGAAAGAAAACCTTGCTCTCATCCCTGTACTATTGGCGTTACTTTACGCATTCGGGCGCAACAGAAAATGAAGGCGCATTAAGAGGAGCGCATGAGGGTTCCATGGAGAACGTTTTCATCTCCCTTATTTCTCATCACGTGGTGTTTCCCTGACGGATCTTTCCTGTCTCGTTCCCGTACATCGGGCATCACCCCTGCTGAATGGAACATATCGTTATCCATAGGGATAACTAAACTAACAAATGATGAATCGGTTAAACAAATGTTCCTTAAACCCTTCTATCATGCTGCAAAAATAGAAACTCACCCTTTTCGCAAAAGTCTACTTCAGCGGGAAATATTTCCCATTTTCCCGCGTTTTCCAAAATCCTCCCTTCTTTTACTTCCAGTCCTTTCTTTTCCCCGTCCAACTGGACTTGAAGGACAAACTGCGTTAGGATGCGTCCTGCCATTTTTTCCAGATCCCCCCTTCAACGGGAGCTGTGAAGCGCACCCATGAAACAGAGAAAAATCATCCATGTGGACATGGATGCCTTCTACGCATCCATAGAACAAAGGGACCACCCCGAGTACCGCGGCAAGCCCATCGCCGTGGGAAGGCCGGAAATGCGCGGCGTAGTGGCGGCGGCCAGCTATGAAGCGCGCCGCTTTGGCGTACGTTCCGCCATGCCCTCCATGAAGGCGCTCCAGCTCTGCCCGCAGCTCATTTTCGTCCACAACCGGATGGACGTGTACAAAACCGTTTCCGCCCAAATCCGCGCCATTTTCCACCGTTACACGGATCTGGTGGAACCTCTGTCCCTGGATGAAGCTTTTCTGGACGTCACGGAAAACAAGCCGGGCATTCCCCTGGCCGTTGACATTGCACGGCGCATCAAAAGGGAAATCAGGCAGGAACTGCGCCTCACAGCTTCCGCAGGCATTTCCTACAATAAATTCCTGGCAAAAATCGCCTCGGACTACCGCAAACCGGACGGTCTCTTTACCATTCATCCCTCCCGTGCCGAGGAATTCATTGCCCGGCTTCCCATTGAGGCCTTCTGGGGCGTCGGCCACGCCACCGCGGAACGCATGCGCGCGCTTTCCATCACCAACGGGGCCCAGCTACGGGAACGGAGTCTGGAATTCCTGGTCCGGCACTTCGGAAAAATAGGGGGCGTTTTCTACAACTTCGCCCGCGGTATGGACGAACGCCCCGTGGAGCCTTCCCGCATCCGCAAATCCGTGGGTTGTGAAGAAACCTACCGGCAAGACGTCACCAAGGAAAAAGCCCTGGAACTACACATCCCCCTGCTGACGGAAGAACTGGCGGGACGCCTGGCGCGTGCCGGATTCCGCGGAAACACGCTCACGTTGAAAGTCAAATTCCCGGACTTCATCCAGAAATCCCGCAGCATGACCGTGCCGGAGCCATTGACGGAGAAGGAGGACATCCTGCCCCTGGCCCGGACCCTGATGGAAGACCTGGATTCCGGAGACCGCACCTTCCGCCTTTTGGGGCTGTCCGTTTCCCACCCCCGGGAAGACCAGCCGAAAGGAATCTGGGAACAGCTTTGGCTGGACCTGGATTACTAATCCTCCCACAGAGTCCCATATTTTCAGACCTCTTCCCTTAAAATCCACCTTATCCACAAGATATTGTCGTATGAATGAGCGAAATCCGCTCTGACCCGGTCATAGCTACGTATGAATCAGGAAGAACGGAAAAACTGGACATCATGGATAGGAACGATTGCCGAAGGAGTGGCAGGAGTCATGGCCGTGGACGGGGGAATTCCCGCCTCCCAGGACGTGCCTGATCCCGGCCCTTCCCAAACGCGCCGCCCTCTCACGGAAACCGAAAAGCGCATCATTGAGCATCAGGGAACGGAACCGCCTTTTTCCGGGGAATTCGTCAATTGCTTTGAGCAGGGCACCTATTCCTGCCGCAAATGCGGAGAACCCCTGTTCCGGTCGGAAGATAAATTCGACGCCGGATGCGGCTGGCCCTGCTTTGACGATTCCCTGCCGGGTGCCGTCAGAAGCATTCAATCAGGCCAGGGACGGCGCACGGAAATCACCTGCGCCCACTGCGGAGCCCATTTGGGACACATTTTCACCGGAGAACGCCTGACGCCGAAAAATACGCGCTACTGCGTCAATTCCCTCTCCCTGGAATTCCAGCCAGCGTTGCAGCCGGCCATGGCGGAGACTCCCTATTGACGCCTGCACCGCGGAAAAGAACCGGCAGGAAGAAACGCGGCACTGAAATATTCATTTCCATGCCCGCGTAATGTGGGATCATGAGCATGATCCCTCTGCGCATCATCCCGGTCCTGCTGACCCTTTTTCTGGCGCAAGCCATGGGAGGAGAACCCAGAATAGCCATTCTGGGAGACAGTATTCCCTATTCGGGACAGTGGCCCTCCCTTGTGGAATCAGCCCTGCGGCAAACACCGGCCTACCGTCATGCGGAAATCGTCAGCATGGCCCTCCCCAGTGAAACGGTTTCCGGCCTGTCAGAGCCGGGCCATGCCGGAGGCGCCTTTCCGCGTCCCTGCCTCCATGACCGGCTGGACTCCATTCTTTCCAAATACAAGCCCACCCTCATCATTGCCTGCTACGGCATGAACGACGGCATGATGCAGCCTTTTTCCAAAGCCGCCTTCCATGCCTTTAAAAAAGGCATGGAACGTCTGAAACAACGTGTGGAAGACGCCGGGGCCCAGCTCATCGTCGTTACCCCTCCCCTCTACATGGCGGATACTGCGGACAAGGATTCGGCCCATTACAACCAAGTGCTGGATACCTATGCCGCCTGGCTGGTAAGCCGGAAAAAAGACGGTTGGAAGGTGGTGGACATGCGTCCGGAACTTGCCCGCCAAATCAGGGAAGAGAAAAAAAAGAACCCCCAGTTTATTTATGCAGGGGACGGCGTGCATCCCGGCCAGGAAGGGCACGTCATGATTGCCAGGGCCGTCTGGCCGCCCCTCGCCGCCATTCTGCGCGCGCCTGCCAGCGTCCGCTTTCCGGAGGGGGATGATTTCAAGAAAATCCAGGAAAGGCATCATCTCCATAAACTGGCGTGGCTTACGGAAACAGGGCATCAGCGGCCCGGCATCCCCAAAGGCGTTCCCGTCGCCGTCCTTCCATATCTCCGGGAGGGGGTGAACGCTTCGGAATGGAATGGTTTCCCTTCTATTCAATTCAAGGTAGAGGACAGGAATGCCACCCTTGTTCTTCCCAGGATCCCGGCGGAAAACCGGCCGTGGATATGGCGGCAGGAATTCTTCGGCCACGCCCCCCAGGCTGACGTGGCCCTTCTGAAGGAAGGCTTCCATGTAGCTTACGTGGACGTACAGAACATGTACGGCGCACCCTGCGCCATGAAAATCATGGACACGTTTTATGAAACGCTGGTCCGGGACTACCGCCTGTCTCCCAAAACGGTACTGGAAGGATTCAGCCGCGGCGGCCTGTTTTCCTTTAACTGGGCGGCCCTGCACCCCGGACGGGTAGCCGCTATTTATGCGGACGCCCCCGTTTGCGACATAGCGAGCTGGCCCGGCGGCCAGGGAAAAGGTAAAGGCTCCCCGGAAGACTGGCTCCGCCTGCTGGGCGTTTACGGCGTCACGGAAAAGGAAGCCCTGTCCGGAAAGCTGAGCCCCGTTAACAACTTGGCTCCGCTGGCCAAGGCACGCATCCCGGTCCTCGCCGTGGTGGGGGATGCGGACGACGTGGTTCCCCTGGAGGAAAATATGGCCGTAGTGGAACGGAAATACCGTGCCCTGGGCGGCAGCATTCAGGTAATTCATAAACCGGGAGCAGGCCATCATCCCCACAGCCTGCCGGACCCGGCCCCCATTGTGGATTTTATCCTTAAATCCGTTCGCAGGAGCGGGGAACCCGGAGTGCATCGGGAAACTTCTGTATCCAGATAACCTCTTTCCATCAATAAAAAACACCCTCTTTCACCACCTCTTTTCCCGGCACCGTGGAACAGGGGGGATTAGCTTGACTTTCCTGTAATGTCGCCTATTCTGGTTCAAGCATTATTTGCAACCACTCACACTTATTATGACCGACCGCAGAATTGTTATCACCGGCATCGGCGTGATCAGCCCCCTGGGCAATGATCTTGCATCCACCTGGGAAGCCATGAAGGCTGGCCGCAGCGGCATTGACACCATCAAGTCCATGGATGTCACCGACTACTCCACAAAAATCGCCGGTGAAGTCAAGGATTTCGATCCGTCCCCCTATTTCAAAACGCCCAAGGACGCTCGCCGCGTGGACCGTTTCACGCACTTTGCCATGGGCGCCGCCGGAATGGCTCTCAAGGACTCCGGCATGGATCTGGAAGCGGAAGACAAAACCCGCATCGGCGTCATGGTGGGCAGCGGCATCGGCGGCCTCGGCACGCTGGAAAGCCAGCACGCCTCGCTTCTCTCCAAGGGACCGGCCCGCGTGTCTCCCTTCATGATTCCGTACATGATCAGCAACATCGCCTCCGGCCTCATCTCCATGGAATACGGCTTCGGCGGCCCGAACATGTCCATTGTCACGGCCTGCGCCACCTCCAACCACAACATCGGGGAAGCTTGGCGCATCATGAAATTCGGTGATGCGGACGTCATGGTCTGCGGCGGCGCGGAAGCAACCATCCTGCCTACGGGCGTGGCCGGGTTCAGCAACATGAAAGCCCTCAGCTCCCGCAATGATGAACCCCAGCGCGCCTCCCGCCCGTATGATGTGGACCGCGACGGCTTCGTCATGGGGGAAGGTTCCGGCGTCGTCATTCTGGAAACGCTGGAACATGCCCAGAAGCGCGGTGCAAAAATCTATGCGGAACTCGTCGGCTACGGCATCTCTGCGGACGCCTACCACCTGACCGCTCCGGACCCGGAAGGCCGCGGCGCCGCCCGCTGCATGCAGATGGCCCTGGAACACGCAGGCATGAAGCCGGAAGACATTGACTACATCAACACCCACGGCACCTCCACCCCGCTGGGCGACATTTGCGAAGTCAAGGCCATCAAGGCCGTCTTTGGCGACCATGCTAAAAACGGACTGCTCATCAGCTCCACCAAGTCCATGACGGGCCACCTTCTGGGCGCCGCCGGCGGCGTGGAACTGGCAGCCTGTCTCATGGCCATGCAGGACAACATTATTCCTCCCACCATCAACGTGGACAACCAGGACCCGGAATGCGACCTGGACTGCGTGCCCAACAAGGCCCGTGAGGCCAAGGTGAACGCTGTCCTGAGCAACTCCTTCGGGTTCGGGGGTCACAACTCCTCCGTCATCGTGAAGAGATTCTCCTGATCCCTCAGAAAACTCCTTCCCGGCGGAAGCGCTGATGTTTGTGTTCCCCGCAGCCATCGCGTTTCCGCCTTCTTTCTTTTACAGCCATGTCTTCCAAGACGCACCAGGATATGCTGCTCATGCGCTGGGCCCTGTTTTCCGTAACGGGGATCATCCTGATCGTGGTGCTGTATTCTCTGGGAATCACGCCCGCATGGGCGCAATCCCTGAAGGAAGCCATGGCCCCCGCTCCGTTCATGCTGGCTCCGGAAGCCCCCGCTCTTTCCCCCAGCGTGGGATTCCTGCTGTGCATGGCGCTGACGCTGGCCCTGGTTTACGACCTGCTGCTGATCCGCGGAACACTCCGCAAAACGGCCGTTCTGGCCGTCTTCCTGCTCCTGCTGGCCTGCTTCACCCCGGTGCTCGGGCTGTGGGGTGTTTTCTTCAATGCGATTCCATGCCTGCTTTCTGCGGGAAGCGCTGGAGCACTCGCCATCTTATGGCCCCAGCCTTCTCCGGGCCAACCAATCTCCGAATCTCCGCCCACTCATGAATAATCTGGATTACCCTCTCCCCGTGCTTGAACTGGTAACCGCCCTCAAACAACTCCCGGGCATCGGCACCCGAGGAGCGGAACGCATGGCCCTGTGGATGCTCCAGGGGCACATGGGGGAAGCGGAAGCGATTGCCCGCACTATCGGGCAGGCGGCGGACCATGTGACTCCGTGCCCCGTCTGCGGCTTTTTCAGCACGGCTGGAGAAGCCTGCGTCGCCTGCCGGGATGAGGAACGGGACAGCCGCCTCATCTGCGTGGTGGAACAGGCCACGGACGTCATCCCCATTGAGCGCAGCAGCGCCTACCGCGGGCTGTACCACTGCCTGGGCGGAAAGCTCTCCCCTCTGGACGACGTGGAGCCGGAAGACCTTAACATTCACGCCTTGGTGGAACGCGTCACTCGGCAGCCGGGCTGTGAAGTCATCCTGGCGACCGGATCCGATGTGGAAGGGGAAGCCACGGCCACTTACCTGCATCACCTGCTCAAGGATCTGGACTGCAAGGTCTCCCGGCCCGCCCAGGGACTGCCGGCAGGCTCCGGCCTCAGCCACGCAGACACCCTGACCCTGATGAAAGCGCTGGAAGGAAGAACGGTGCTTTAACCGTCCCTTTTCCAGCGGTATGCGGACATCCGGAAACAGGAGCATCTGTAAGAAAATCAACGGAAGCGACCTTTCCCCTGCCGGGTAAAAATACCCGCCCGGAACTCCAATCCGAGAGATAAAAAAACGCTCCCTTTATTACAGGAGCGGTTTGAAAGCATGTACACTGCGGGAAACATCACGCCCTGCGGCATCTGAACAGCAAGGCAGCCAACCCCACCAATCCCATGGAAGCCGTGGCCGGCTCAGGAACTACATTCAGTTCAATGGCTCCCAGGCCGACGTAACATCCATTCGTTTCCGCTCCCCTGTCCAGGAAAAGCTCCATGGTATAAGTAGGCCCCGTTGTCAATATCACCGTTTTATCCAGAGGGGTTGATTCCACCCTCTTTCCGGAAGAACCATTCTGCTGCCCCAGCTCATCCACACTGGCGGGATTATTACAGGTGCCACCACTCCCCCATACGTCAGAAAAGAATCAGAGCAACTGGCGAAGACATCCTCTCCCAATTTCAATTTAAAATCATATGCACCGTAGAGCGGATCCCTTGGAGCTTGGTTGGATCCATTAAATGTAAAGAGATTTAGAGCTATGGAATCAATAATTACATTTTCCGGCACGGTAAAAAACACAGATAGTGTCCACGTACCTCCAGTCCCACATTCACGTTGGGTGTTAAAAAGAGTCAACGTGAGCTGCACTAGTTTTCTGCCCCAGATTGACACCTGAACCATTTTTAAGTATCTGGCTTCCGAAAGTAGCTCCATCTGTGACAGGAGGATCATACAAGGAAGGCATTGTTCCGGGATTTGTTTGATAGACAAAAATAATAACTGCCTGGGTGGAGCCTACAAGCGCGGCAAGCAAGGTGACAAAGAATAAAAGGGGGTCATCTTTAAATATAGGTAACTACATTCATCATGCTTTTCCGTACCACTTCTCTTGCGGCCGGTAACAAGTCACATATAACGGATTAAAAATTCGTGATCAGCCACAGCCGCCATCAAGGAGTCCTATTGATAGGGAATATAAGGATAATAGGGGTAAATAGGGCAATTTTTCCGATCCCTATTATCCTTATATTCCCTATTACCCCTAACCAACTTTTCCCCCCAGAATTTTCCTTTGACTTCAGACTTCAAAACCGCGAACCGTCAGAACATATTTATAAACATCCATAAACATATGACCATGAAGAAAAAAGACATTCATAGTTACGGTTTTTTGCATTTTCCTAGAATCTGATCAACGCCCTCAACTTTCCACAGTCCCAATCCTCGCGTGGCCCGCTTCCACGAATGAACATGGAACACGCGTCAATCCGCCAGGCTATCCACTCTGGCCCGGTCAAAATCCGCCGGACAAATGGTCACATTCACCCGGTCGCCCGGCTTGAGCAGGTCCCTCAAGGGAGCGTTCTTCTTTTCCACAAAAGCCACGGCCGTCTTGCCGTTCGGAAGAGTGGCACGGAAAGCCGTATCCGCAATGCGCTCCACAATAACAGCCACCGTCTGCACCATCTGGTAGGGATAAAGTTTCATGCGGAAAAATCCGGTTACAAATTCATCAGTCCGTTCATCAGTTCACTCCCGGTCTTGAGACCTTTTTCCGTGGCGTCCTGCAGATTGGGCATGACGGGAACAGGAACCTTGTCTGCGGCAGGAATCTTGAACCCGCCGTCACTATTCTCCGTGGCGTCCTTGTCTTTTCCGGCGCCCTTGTTGAACAGGCGCGCCGCCACATCCGCCACTTCCGTCACCTTGCCCATCCCTATCTCCGTCAGACGGTCTCCCGCCGCCTTGATCAGCCGCGTGGACAAGTCCTCGGACGGATTATCCAGCGTGCCCCCAATATTCACATTGGCCCATACCAGATTTCCGCCGGCACCCTGGCGGGAAGCGGAAAACACATCAGAAAAGCCCGGAAGGGATTTCCATACCCCATCGGCCCTCAATCCCACTTGCAGCCTTCCGTTCAATGAACCCTCCTTCCCGATCTCCAGCCAGCCTTCCACCCTCACCAGATTTTCGCTTTCCACCACGATGTCGGAAATATGCCAGACGTTCCCTTCGTAGCGGAACTGGGCGGATGCCTTGTGCAGAGACAGCTGGCGGAACCTGGAAGTTCCGCAGAACAGGGCCAGCCTGTCCAGAATGGGGAGTCCGGTCAACAAGCCGTCCTGCAACCTTGCCAGGCCAACTACATGGGTCACGCCGTTCTGGCCGCCACGCAGGTCCACCCCGCCGCTCATGCTCCCCTGGACATGCTTTTTCCAGTCATTCTCCAGAATGGAAGAAGCGGGAATGCTGTTGACCACAATATTTGCCGTCCAGGAGGAAGAAAGGCCGTCCCAGTCCCCTTTGATGTCCAGGTAGCCCCCGGCATCCGTGGTCAGGCGGCAGGAGGGAACATTCACCCTCCTGCTGGAATGGTTGAACTGCGCCGTGCCGGACATCAGGGAAAATTCCGGACATCCCTTGAAGGGAAGCAGCAGCCTGCCTCCCTGCACGTCAAACTTGTACTGGCTGGAACCGGCGTCATGTTCGCTTTCCACGCGGACCCCGTTCAGGGCATACATCCTGCCGGGGACACCATAGGAAACGGACAGGGAATCAATGCTTCCCTTCTCCAGTCTGAACGTGTCCGGCAGAATATTCTTTTCCACCCAGCTCTTGGGCTTTTCCTCCTTTTCCCTG
The DNA here is from genome assembly GCF_020860705.1 of Akkermansia sp. Classification (GTDB taxonomy): domain Bacteria; phylum Verrucomicrobiota; class Verrucomicrobiia; order Verrucomicrobiales; family Akkermansiaceae; genus Akkermansia. Next base: position 16,871 of record NZ_JAJBTT010000027.1, on the reverse strand, counting down.
AAACGGAACGGCACCGGAGCCAGCTGAAGCTTCAACTCCGCAACATTCACGGAAGTAATGACAAAGGCGCGCTTCAGCAAATCCCAGCGGCTGAACTCCGTTTCAATGGATTTTGCCTGAAGGGAGGTTAAAAATTCATGTCCTTCCATCGTCACGCTGTCGCACCGGATGCCGGAGCCGTCCCAGTCCAGCGGAGCTATCGTGGCGACATCCACATTCATGTCGTCCACGGCCGACTGTCCCAGCATGGTTAAAAAATCATCGCTTTTCAAATAAGACCTTACATACAGGTAGGAGCCGGCCACCCCCGCCACAACCAGAACAAGCGCCCCCAGCACGCCCCACAGCAGCAGCTTTTTCCAAACGCTTCCGGTACGGGGCTTTTTTCTGCGTATCCTTCTCATTCTGGACATGGTATCAGCCTATATCAAATCCTCCGGCGGTCAAGCCTCCGGATTGCATCCTCAACCGCCGCGAGGCACGTATAAACAAGCCTCTCCACCGGATTTTCCCGATCACCGCGGGCCATGGTACACCTTGTGCCTTCCGGACGCCATGGTGATCAAGAGCAGGAACAGGGCGTAAGCCGCCAGAAAGCCCATCGGAATCACCGCGCCATGCTCCCCGCGCGCCAGCGCTTCAATGGGGGCGGCCTGCTTCACCCAGATATTCTGCGCCAGCCAGGTCAGGAAAATAGTCAGCAGCAGCGTAGGAGTCACAAACTTCATGATGAAACGGTAAATTCTGGGAATCCGGATCACGGAGCCGTCTTCCAAATCCATCAGCCCCTTATCCACCCCCAGCTTCCAGGAAAACAGAATCATCATGACCATGGCGCTTACAAAGAAGCACAGAGTGCCCAGGAAGAAATCATACGTATCCATCGCCAGCAGATTGCCGCTGTACCAGGCGACGATCAGCGTGCCCGTGGCCGAGAAAAATCCCTGTACCACTACCGCCATTTTGCGTTTCAACCCCATGAATTCTTCAATAAAGGAAAGGCCCACCTGCATCATGGAGATGGAGCTGGTGACCGCCGCCACTGTCAGAAGCAGGAAAAACAGGCTGCCGAATATCACACTGGACCCCATTTTGGCAAAAGCCTGGGGAAGCACCATGAACCCCAGCGCAAAGGTCCCCTGCCCGGCGGCGCCGGCCACCCCCAGGAATGCCACAGCGGCGGGAACCGTCATCATGCCGGCAATACCCACCTCGCACACCTCATTGGACGCAGCCGCAGAAAGGCCGCTCAGCGCGATGTCCTCCTTCTTCCGGACATAGCTGGCATACGTCAGGATCAGCCCCGTTCCCACGGAAAGGCTCAGGAACACCTGTCCGGCCGCCGCCACCCAAAGTTCAATGTTTTTCAGACCGTCCCACAGGGTAACCCTGGTCAGCCGCCGTGTCCCGCCGGACATTTCCACCTGCCGCTGGGCCTCTTCCATGGCTCCCGGATGGGAAGCGGACACCATGGAGACCGTTTTCCACTCCCCGCTGGAACGGTCTTGCTCCTCCACCAGCACTTTGCTGGGATTCCACATATACCCCAACCCCTGTTCAATGCTGCGGTCCGGATAGGAGGGATCCGGCGTGCCAATGCACAAAATACGCACCAGCAGCACCAGGGAAATCAGCAGCAGGATCGGCATGAACCAGCGGGAAAACATCTCGATTCCCTTGCTGATGCCCCGGTAAATGATTCCCAAATTCAGCAGGAGGACCCCGCCGACGATCCAGAGCAGCCCATTGTCAGACAGCAGGGCGCTCCCGTCCCCATACATGCCCGTAAAACTGAAAAAGGTCTGCGCCGTGCCCTCAGCCGTAGCGAACACCTCCGGCTGGGTCAGCATTTTCCAGAAATAACCGCAGCACCAGGCTTCCACCACCATGTAGTAAAAGGCCACGGAAGAAGGCCCCAGCACCGCCAGTACACCCAGAAACTTCCACAGCCTGGACCCCTTGGTCAAATACCAGAACACGCCGGGAGCGCAATGGGCGCCCAACTGGCCGCCACGCCGCCCGATGGACCATTCCGCCCACGCCACAGGCACGCCCACCAGCACCAGCATGAGACCGTAAGCCACCATGAAAGCGCCTCCGCCATACTGGGCCGCCAGCCCCGGAAAGCGCAAAAAATTGCCCAGGCCCACGGCGCTTCCGGCCACAGCAAGAATCACGCCGATTTTCCCGGACCACTCGTCTTGTTGCACCTTTGAGGATGACATGCAGGCCATACTGACAAAAAAAGCTTCATTTTCAAGAGAAAACAGGCGCTTTTGTCACAAGGAAGGCAGCATTGCCACTTGACTTTCGCGCGTTTTTTGGAATCATTCTTTTAGAACCAAACCAAAAACTGACCATGCTCCTCATAGGAAAACCGGCACCTCATTTCAGTGCAAACGCAGTTGTAAACGGTACCATCGTACCGGATTTCAGTCTTGATCAATTCAAAGGCAAAAAGTACGTGATTCTGTTCTTCTACCCGAAGGACTTCACGTTTGTGTGCCCCACGGAATTGATCGGCTTCCAGGAAGCCCTGGGCGAATTCGACAAGCGTGACGTAGCCGTCATCGGCTGCTCCACGGACAGTGAATTCTCCCACTGGGCCTGGGTGAACACCCCCCGTGACCAGGGCGGCATCCAGGGCGTGACCTACCCCATCGTGTCCGACATCAACAAGACCATTTCCGCCGACTACGGCGTTCTGGCCGGAGACGAGGAAATTGACGAAGACGGCAACGTGGAAGTCAACGGGGAACTGATCGCCTATCGCGGCCTCTTCCTGATTGACAAGGACGGCATCGTCCGCCACCAGCTCATCAACGACTTCCCGCTGGGACGCTCCATTGATGAAGCCATCCGCGTGGTGGACGCTCTCCAGCACTTCGAACTGTACGGAGAAGTATGCCCCCTTGGCTGGCACAAGGGAGACGCGGCCATGACCCCATCCCACGAAGGCGTGGCCTCCTACCTCAGCAAGTAAACTGCTCCGGCAATATTTCAAAGCCGTTCCACATTACCGTGGAGCGGCTTTTTTGCTGCCCATAACCAACAAATATACAGCCCCGCTGGGGAATGGCGCGTATGGACCGCGACCCGGAAAAAGATAAGGAAGTCATCATCTTTTCCGCTGAAAAAAAGATCTACATCATTAATGACAAACCCACCAACACCTTCTCCATTCTGGAGCGCCGGAAGAGAAGCGTATGCGGCACAAGGGACTGTGCCGGAAATGCTTAATCCATCACCACATTCACCTTGTTATGGACAATGAGATAATTGATCGCCTCTGCCGCCTGTACCCTGGTCATGGTACCCTGCTGCACCCGCTGAGATAGAACCTCCACCAATTTCTCCGCAAGGAGTTTGTCCACCGTTTCCGCCTGCACGGCCACCTTCAGCCTCTGCCTGGCGGCCTTCAATGCTTTCTCCTCTTCCTCCCGTGAAGCGATTTTGGAACGGGCCTCCTGCTCTGCCTGATTGACGAACGTCCTGGCCTTGGCCCCCTGCCTCTTCTCCCAGGCTTTCCGGGCAGCCCTGGCCTTGGCCTCCGGATCAATAACATCCACCTCCGCCTCATATCTTTTGCCATCTTCTCCCACGACAGTGACAGGAGTCCTGACAACGGACGAGGCACTGCGGGATTTGAAGCGCTCAAAACGTTCTTTGGCGCTTCTATCTCCTTTCCCGGAATGGGTATAATATCCGGCCGCACGTCCGGTCTCCAGCGTACGGGCAGGTCCGGCTTCCACCGGGAAAGCCAGGGAGGCCATTCCCAAACACCACAGGATAAATTCACTTTTACTCATGGCAGTCTAACAGTCTATTCTCTCTGGAAGCGTTTTAAACGCCCGCATTTGTTTATCATGGAAGCCTGATTTGACAAACCGTTTCCCGGCATTCCATGGAAGATCGTCCTGCGGACAATCCATGACAGGCGGCAAGGAAACCTTGCTCCTTTGCGGGTATGGGCCGGACTGTCATAAATCAAGAGGCATACGCGCACGCCCCTTGAGCCGCACAGGGGTGTTTGCTACATCCTTGGTATGAGTATGGATTTCATGGCAGCCGCATCCTCCAGGGAAGATATCTGGTCAAGAACCATGGACTTTCTGAACATGCCGGACTGGCTTAAACTGGAAATGGTGCAGTCCGTGGGCGCTAAAATTCTTCACGTGGTGATTTGGCTGGTGGTCAGCTGGATTCTCCTGAAGCTGCTCTGCCAAGTGCTCCGGAAAATCACCGCCCTGAAAATGTCCCCCCAGGCATCGCGCCTGACCGTTAAAATCGTCAAGGAGGCAGGCTACATTATCATCGGCGTGGAAGCCTTCGCCTTAATGGGGTTCGACATCCTAACCCTGCTGGGCGCAGCCAGTATCATCGGCGTGGCGGTAGGCTTCGCCTCCCAGACCTCCCTGTCCAACATCATCAGCGGGCTTTTCCTGGTAGGGGAAAAGCAGATCAATCTGGGGGACATGATTGAAGTAGGCGGCGTCACCGGCAATGTGGACTCCATCAACCTTATGTCCGTCCAGCTCCGGCTGCCGAACAACACCATGGTCCGCATCCCCAATGAAATGATCATCAAAAACCCGGTGAGCAACATCACCCGTTTTTCCACCCGCCGCTGTGATCTGGACCTGGGCGTGGACTACAGCTGCGACATTGAACACGTCGTGAGCGTCCTGCAGGAGGTGGTCAAGCAAAACAAGCTCTGCCTGGACGATCCGGCGCCCGTCATCATGTTCACGGGATTTCAGGACTCCTCCCTGGGATTCAAGATAGGCGCCTGGTGCCTCAAGGACAATTTCCTGGACTGCCAGAAAACGCTTGCCCATGACATCAAGCACCGCTTTGCGGCAGAGGGCATTTCCTTCCCCTTCCCCACCCGCAGCCTGGAGAGCAGAAGCCCTATCAAGGTGGAAATCTCCAGCACGCCGGAGAAAAATCAGTAGAAGCTCTCTTTTTGCTTTCTTTTTGCCCCGTGAAATTTCAATCTTGTCTGCGTAAAATCCGCATCTATGTCTGACACATCCGCACCCGCCTATCAAAGAATCCTCCTGAAACTCAGCGGGGAAGCCCTGCGCAGCCCCGGCAGCATGGACAACATTTCCCCGGAAATCGTCGCCCGCATTGCTGAAGAAATCGCCCAGGCCCACCGCGCGGACGTTCAGATCGGGCTGGTCGTGGGCGGCGGCAACTTCTGGCGCGGGGCGAAAGCCAGCGTACGCGGCATGGACCGCGCCACGGCGGATTACGTGGGAATGCTCGCCACGGTGATGAACGCTCTGGCCCTCCAAAGCGCCCTGGAACGCGCGGGAGTGCCCTGCGTGGTGCAGTCCGCCATTGAAATGAAAAACGTGGCGGAATCCTTCATCCGCCTGAAGGCCCGCACCTACCTGGACAACAATAAAATCGTCATCTTCGCCGCCGGCACGGGCAACCCTTTCTTTTCCACGGACACCACGGCGGCCCTGCGGGCCAGTGAGATCAATGCGGAAGTGGTCATGAAGGCAACCTCCGTGGACGGCGTGTACGATGCAGACCCCAAGAAAGTTTCCAACGCCAAGCGCTTTGACGCCATTTCCTATCAGGAATGCCTGGAACGCCAGCTCAAGGTGATGGACTCCACAGCCTTCACCCTGTGCATGGACAACAAGAAGCCCATCATCGTGTTCGACATGCACACTCCGGGCAACATCACGCGCGCCCTGCTCGGGGAGCCCATCGGCACAACCATCAGCTGAACGCCCGCACGCCCCTTTTTCCCACCTAAAAAACACTTAGCACCCACCACAATCATGGACGCAGAAACATTAATATTGGAAACGGAGGAATCCATGCTCAAGGCCGTGGACTTCGCCAAACAGGAATTCTCCGGCGTACGCACGGGAAAAGCCTCCCCCGGCCTCGTTGAAAACCTGGACGTGCATGTCTCCAGCTATGGCTCCGTCATGAAGCTGAAGGGTCTGGCCGTCATCAGCACGCCGGAACCCCGTCTCATCCTCATTCAGCCCTTTGACCCGAGCACCGTTCATGACATCGGCCGCGCCATCAATGAAAGCAAGCTGAACCTCAATCCGCTCGTGGAAGGTCGCTCCATCCGCCTGCCCATTCCCGCCCTTACGGAAGAACGCCGCAAGGATCTGGTGAAGCTGGTCAAATCCCAGGCGGAAGAAGCCCGCGTGCGCGTGCGCGGCGCCCGCAAGGCCGCCATGGACTCCGCTAAAAAACTCAAGGCGGACAACATCGTCACGGAAGACGGCCAGCGCGACCTGGAAACGCAAATCCAGAAGCTCACGGACAAATACGTGAAGGACATTGATGAACTGGTGGCCGCCAAGGAAAAGGACATCATGACCATCTGAGCCCAAACCATCCATCCCCCAACCATTTTACGACAATGACAGACAATGTAACCAACTTCCTCGCCTCCGGCATTGAAATCAAGGGAACCATCCGTTTCCAGAACGACATGCATATTGACGGCAAAATTGAAGGTGAAATCATTTCCGATAAGGGAAAAGTCACCATCGGAGAAACCGCCCAGATCAAAGGCGACATCACTGCCGGAGACGTGCGCATCTACGGCAACGTAGAAGGCAAGGTCACCTCCGACCGTTGCGAACTCAAGCAGCAGGCTCGCGTCGTCGGGGACATGAAGACCCGCAGCCTCGCCATGGAAGAAGGCGCCCACCTGCTGGGCCGCACGGAAATCGGTTAAAGAAGGCAACTTTATTTTTCATCAAGCCGTTCTCTCCATGGAGGGAACGGCTTTTTTTGCGCCAGATGGCAGGAAGGCCCGATAGTAAAGGGTCCGGAATTTTCCGTAGAAAACAACTAAGGGAAGAAAACGTCTCACCTGGGAGCGGAAGGCTCCCGCCTTTCGCATTTACCCCTATCCGAAGCAGAGCGGAGGCTTTTTCCCATTTCCTCCACCGTCGCACTTTGCAAGGGCCGGGAGGTCCTTGCTCCCAGCTGGGAGTCCGTCCCCACTTGGGCAGCAGGAGAGCAGAAATCCGGGGAAGAGAACAGAGAACTTCTCCGCAGAAAAGCAGCTAAGAGAAAAAACGTCCCACCTGGGAACGAAAGGCTCCCGCCTTTCGCATTACACCTGTCCGAAGCAAAGCGGAGACTTTCTTTCTTTTCCTCCACCGTCTCACTTTGCAAGGGCCGGGAGGCCCTTGCTCCCAGCTGGGCTTCCGTCTCCATGGGTGGACAACCAGACAAAAACGGGAAACGGAACGAAAACGGCCACCCTGGCCGCTTCCTCAGGGAAGCGGCGGCCGCACAATAGACCAGGAACGCGGCTGCGTAGGATCCAGCGTCTTTTTAATAAAGGCGTTCACCTGGTCCAGCGTCATGTTCCTGATGGCGACTGTCTGCTGTTCAAACCCATCCAGAGGCAGCCCGAAGAGAATATCCAGCGCCAGCATCTGGCACAGGGTTCCATTGGACTGCATGGCCAGCAGGCGGGATGACAGGGCGGAAGCCTTGGTTCGTTCCAGTTCCTCCTCCGTCATGCCGCGTTCATAAATCATCTTCAGCGTTTCTTCCAGACGCTGTCCGGCTTCCTCCAGCTGTTCCGGAGAGGTTCCCAAATAGAAACAAATGCCCCCCGCGTCCATGCCGATGAACAGGGAGGAACTGGCATAATAGGCTAGCCCGGCTTCCTCCCGGATACTGGTGAAGACGGGGCCGGCCATATCACTGCACCAGGACTGGAATAGCAGCGCCTGCGCCATTTCCGGAGAAGCCACGTCCACCCCCGGCATCCCCACTACCAGAACAGCCTGCTGCTTGTCCAGCACGGCTACTTCCCGGCCTGCCTGCAACGCGGGAGTGGGAGTCAGCACCGGAGGCGTTCCGGCCCTCATTCCTCCCAAATGCTTCTCCAGAAGAGGGAGAACCTCCTCTTTCCTGACATCCCCGGAAATGCATATCACGGCATTGGATGCGCAGATAATGCGTTCGTACTGGTCCCTGACATCCTGCACGGTTAAGGAAGAAAGGCTCTCCGGCGTACCGGAGGGTGCATTACCGTAGGAAACATGTCCATAGGCTACCCTCCGTTCCTGCCGGAACGCCACGGAAAGGGGATCTTCCTGGTCTTCTTCCGCATCCGCTACAAAAGACTCCTTCTCCCGAAGGAAGGCATCCTCCGGAAAAGAGGGATTCATCACCACGTCCGCCATCAGTTCCAGACCGGCGTCTAGGTCTTCCGCCAGAATCTGGCAGCCCACGCTCAGGGAATTGTTGCCGGTGGACGTATTGATAGCTCCGCCAATGTCCTCCAGAAAACGGGCTATATCCGCCGCAGAACGCGTGGCGGTTCCCTTCAGCAGACACTCGGACATCAAATCAGTCACGCCGGCGTCATGTTCATTCTCCGCACGGCAGCCGCCCTTGAATGCCAGGCAGGCATAGGCCAGCGGGAGACGATGGTCTTCACGGATAACCACCTTCATGCCATTGCCAAGCACATGCTCGCTCATCACCGCTTCCGCTCCGGGGGAGGCTCCGCCTTCTTCCACGGCATTGCTCCCCAGGGGGTCCAGGCTGACTTCCGTTACATTCGGCGCGGACAGCCAGGTGGAGCACACGCGGTGGAGATCTTCCGTCGTCACCCGCTCAATGGCTTCCTGCCATTCGGAAGACAAATTCAAATTGCGCGCCCCGAACCAGTCCGCCCCCATTTCCGAGGCTACACCGGCGGCAGAACTTCTGCGGCGCAGGCGGCTAACCCGCGTCTGCTTGCAGACTCTCTTCAGATCTTCCGTAAAATCCTCCTCAGCCAGGTTCCGGAGCTCCTGAAGCACCAAATCCCTTACCTTGTCACGCTGGGCACGGTCCACATCCATGCTGATGGTGAACGCCCCTTCATCAGACTCAGACTGGTTGGAATGCACCTCAATGCTGTACACCAAGCCCAGCCGGTCATGGAATTTTTCGTAGAAACGCGCGGAGCGGCCCCCGCCCAAAATGCTGGACAGGGCGGAAAGGGCCGGCGTATCGGGGTGACCGGAACAAGGCAGCCGCCATGCAAGATTCAGCTTGGAATAAGGCACGGCAAATTCCTTCCGTACCGTCCGGGAACCGAACTGATGCGGTTCATGGGGGATAAGCTCGCGGTTCAGCGGGCGCGCCTTGAAATCCTCCACCAGTAATTCCAGATGGGAAAGAATTTCCGTGGCGTCCACATCCCCCGCGATCGACAACACCACATTATTCGGAACATAGCGGCTGGCATGGTAATCCAGCACGTCCTGGCGTGTCAGGCAGTCAAAGGAAGCCGGTTCCCCCAGCACGGACCAGCGGCGCGGATGCTTGAGGTACAGCGTCTGCATCAGCAGCTGGTAGGCCACGGAATCAGGATCATCCGCATACATGGCCATCTCCCGGCGCACCACCTCTTTTTCCCGTTCCACTTCCTCCTCCGGAAACGTGGGGCAAAACACCAGCTCCGTCAGAAGATTCAAAAAAATCTGCCAGGACTCCGCAGGGCCGTCTATGTAATACACGGTACGGTTCACGCTGGTATAGGCATTCCAATGGCCGCCACGCTCCTGCACCTTGCGGGCCAGATCCTGGCCGGAATAATTCTCCGTTCCCTTGAATACCAAGTGTTCCAGCAAATGGGAAAGACCGCTTCCCTGCCAATGCCCCTCATTCATGGACCCCGTTCCTACCCAGTACTGAAGGGACACTACGGGGTGGGATTTATCCTCCTTGATCAAAACCGTCAAACCGTTTCCAAAACGGCGCACCACAGGTTCCTTGGCTGAACTCATGTTTCTTAGCTTGCCTCAAGACGCCAGGCCATGCAAGCCGCCGATCCGTACACGCTGCGGCACTGTCAAACTTATCCCAGGAGAAAAACGCGATTGAAGGCAAAAACCTCCTTGAAAAAACATGATGACGACACATTTTTTTGAACAAATCTTAAACTCTGTTACTCTATCAGTCGTAGAATGGCATTCAATCCGCCGTTCATCAATAAAAACACTAACATCACACATCACCAATATGAAAAAAATCCTCGCTGTAGCAGCCTTTGCTTTCGCATTCAGTGTCAACGGTTACGCCCAGGAAGCCGCCGCTCCGGCAGACTCTTCCGCTCCTGCCGCCCAGAAGTGCTGCAAGAAAGGCAAAAAGTGCGACAAGAAATGCGATAAGGAAGGCCAGTGCTGCAAAAAATGCGACAAGCCCTGCAGCAAGGGTGAAAAGCCTTGCGATTGCTCCAAAAAGGAAGAAGCTCCCAAGGCCTAACCTAACGGAAACCGTTGCAATGAACCTCAACCCTTGCCGGAGCTTTTCGGCAAGGGTTTTCTCCACGGGGAGGGAGAAAAAACATCCGACCCGTTGACCATGAAATTACTTGATCTTAATCTTCAACCCATTTAATAAACTGTCATCATGAAAGCAACTTCCATTCTTACCATCGGCTGTGCAGCCATTGCGCTGTCCATTACATCCTGCACCAACTTCGGTTCCCCGAACGCCTACAACCTGAATGAAATCGGCGGCGCTCAGGAAACCTATACCGGTACGGTCACCAGCGTGGAAAACGTCAAAATCCAGGCCAATAACGCCAATGCCGGCACCGGCATCGGTGCAGTGGCCGGCGGTCTGACTGGCGCCATGTTCGGGGGCGGCAACGCCAAGTTCGCTACCGCAGCGGGGGGCGCCATCCTGGGCGGCATTGCCGGCAACCAGATTGACAAGGCCGTCAATAACACGACCGGGGAACGCATCACCGTGCGCCTGGACCAGAAGAGAAACGGCACCCGCAACTACACGGTCGTCCAGGTTGCCAGCAAGAACAACCCGATTCAGGTTGGACAGCGCGTACGCGTGATCATCGGCAACAGCGGCTCCCGTGTCCTGGCCTATTAATGGAGCTTCATCCACTGACCAGTAACATACCAGCATGATCTTCGGCACCTTACCCGGCGGCGCTCCAATAGAGCTGTTTGAACTGTCTTCCGACAAGTTGACGGTACGCATCAGCAATTATGGAGGGCGCATCATCTCCGTCGTCAAGGACGGCATGGATATGATCGTAGGGCCCAAGCATTTTGAAGACATGCTGAAAGACACCTGTTATTGCGGTGCGATTTGCGGCCGGGTCGCAAACCGCATCGCAAAAGGCAGGTTCTCCATTGACGGAGACTCTCATTCCGTAGCCGTTAACAACGGACCCAACCACCTGCATGGAGGCGTTCAGGGCTTTGACAGCAAAATCTGGCAGGTTCAGGAAGCCACGCGCAATACACTGGTGCTGACGCTGCACTCTGCAGACGGGGAGGAAAGCTACCCGGGCAACCTGGAAGTGGTAGCTACTTACACCGTAGTGGAGGAAACTCTCCACCTTCGTCTGGAAGCGTACGCAGACGCAGCTACCATCGTCAACCTCACTAACCACGCCTACTGGAATCTTTCCAGCAAACCTACCATCGACTCCATGACGTTGGAAGTGCGCGCTTCCGCCTACACTCCGGTAGACGCAACCAACATTCCGGACGGACGCATCCTGCCTGTGGAAGGGACGGACTTTGATCTGAGAAAGGCCGCCTTTCTGGGAGAGCGCAACTCCGCAGCCCATCCGGATACCGCCGCGGGACTCGACCACAACTACGTGCTGGACTCTGAACCCGGGGACAAAATTGCCGCCATCCTTCTTGATCCCGAATCCCGGCACCGCCTGATCGTAGCGACGGACGCGCCGGGCCTCCAGGTATATACCGGGGAATACCTTCCCCAGGCCCGCCAGGGAATCGCTCTGGAAGCCCAGGGTTTCCCGAACGCTGTCAACACCCCCCACTTCCCCAGCGTTATCCTGCGTCCCGGCCAGTCCGCCACACGCAACATTTCCTGGACAGTGAGATAAAAGCACAGCTTATTCCACATCAGGAATATTCCTGAGAACGGTTTGTGTGGCTGCCTATTTTCCCCGTCTCAGGAGAACAGCCTGTAAATTCCGGTAAAATCTTCCCCGTTCCAGCCATTCTCCGGCAGTTCCCGGTACGCAGTCAAAACAACATCCTGCCCTTCGGACAACCACTCAGAGGCCCCCTGTTGCGGCTCTGGAAAACATGGGAGGGAGCTCTTTCTCTCCATCAATTCCGGATATCCCGGCGCTTTGTGCGGAAAATTCAATGTTACGGCATCCAAGTGCCTGCCGCCCTTGTTCACATCACGTTCGTGTAAATGCCGCCATACCAAATGATCCCCTGTTCTGCCTTGTCAGGAACTGGAATACGAGTCAGGTGATAAGCTTCTGCTGCCGGACCTCCCCGGAGCCTCTCCCTCCGGAAAACACAGCAAATCAGACTGCCGGTGCCCTAAGTCAAGCTATCCATGAGCGATAAAAGGATCGCATGGACTTCCTTCCCCTTCACGTACCTATTCTCGCACAGAAACCCGCTTAAAGGCTACACCTGATCCTCCGGGACGGAATAGCCGGGGAGGAAATAAAAACAAGGAAAAGGATGTTCTGGGCTTTCCTCAAGAAAGCCTCACTGTTAACCGGCCGCATAAAGAGCTTCCGCCACCACCTTTTGCAAGCCTTCCGCGATGCGTTCCAGGGAACGGCCCACAAAAATCAGATCTGCAACGGAGACCAGATTGTCCTGATACTGTTCCGGCAAACGGGTAAACATTTCCGTCAGGGACGCCGCATGCTCCGCCAGTTTCTCCAACGCAGGAACCAGCTTCGCCAGAGCCTTCCCGTCCCACGAAGAAACGGCCTTGTTTACAACCCTGAACTGTTCCGCCATCTCCCTGTAAAGGGGCTCCGCCTGGGCGCACTCCCGGATGCGGGGGCGCTTGTTGAGCTTATTGGCCCTCTTGGCAATCGTTACGGCTTCATCGCCAATCCGTTCATACATGGAAGACATGCGTATGGAAGCCAGAACAATCTTGAGATCGGATGCCACTGGACTGAAAAAAGCCAGCAAATGCAGGCCTTCCCGGTCCACCGTCATTTCCAGCTCGTCCAGTTCCTCATCATCTGCAATAGCCTGGTTGGAAGCGGATTCATTCTGTTGCAGCAGTCCGGCCGCAGCCAGGTCAAGAGCGCTCTGCGCCTTATAGGCCATCTGCAGCAAATGCGTATTCAGGGAGGAAAGGGCGGCGTCAAACTCCCTCAGGGTATGCGCGTCGTGATTCATGATTTGGAATATTGGCTGGGTGATGACCGGGGGCGGTTTTGCCGGCATGATAAAAAATATGCTGCCTGCGCAAACTGTCCTTTCTGGCAGTGGAGGAGGCTAATTTCCGAGCCATGCCGGAAGGAGGGGAAAAACGGCCGTAGGAGTGTTTGACAGTAATTTTTGAAAAAACCATAAATAACTCTCTGTTAACTAAATCTTCCTGTAATATAATCCTCTGTTTCTTTCATGGAAGGATTGGAAAAAATCTTCTCCGTGGAATCAAACTCCACCAGTCTGCCCAGCATGAAAAAACCGGTCAGGTCGGAAACGCGCGTAGCCTGCTGCATATTGTGGGTAACGACAATGATGGTAAACTTCTCCTTGAGCCTGTGCATCAGCTCTTCCACCCGCACCGTGGCGATGGGGTCCAGAGCGGAACAGGGTTCGTCCATCAGCAGAATACGCGGCTTGACGGCAATGGAGCGAGCAATGCACAGCCGCTGCTGCTGGCCACCGGAAAGACCATTGGCGGAAACGTGCAGGCGGTCCTTCACTTCATCCCATAAGGCGGCATGCCGCAGGCTTTCCTCCACCGCTTCATCCAGAATGCCGCGATTCCTTATCCCCGCCAGTTTCAACCCGTAGGAAACGTTCTCATAAATACTCATCGGAAAGGGATTGGATTTCTGGAAAACCATGCCCACCTCCCGGCGCAAATGAATGGGGTCCAGAGACGGGGAAGTTAAGTCCACTCCGTCAATGCGGATGCAACCACCCGTAACGCGGGCCTCCGGAATGCGGTCATTCATCCGGTTGATACAGCGCAGCAGCGTAGATTTCCCACATCCTGAAGGACCAATGAATGCTGTCACCCGGTTCCTCGGAACCTTCATGGTGACATGGAACAGGGATTGCTTGCTGCCATAACAAAAATCCAGGGAATCCACCTCTACGGCGGTCTGATCGGATGCTGCTGGATGCGAAGTCATGTTCATTTAAAAGGCGCATCTTGCGCTGTTGCCTGCATGGTATCCCAAAATCGGAGCGCCATGACCACTCCGTGTTTGTGACGATTTCTTAACTTGGTCTTCTTGAGAAGAAACGAATGCACTGATTTATTTTTTAAAACGTTTATTTTCAAAGTATTATAATATTAAAAAAGTCGAATCAATAAAGATCGTTTGGTCTTTTCTTCTTCTGACGTGTTGTTCCTTGCGGAATTAGAACTATTTTATATGTTGGTAGTCGTGCAGGTTCTTGCTTATCAGCAGGTTTGCATCTCCCCCAATTTTAAACGGATACAGAATTTTATCCAAGTTTTTCCCATGAAAGCAACTACCTTCAGAAAACCAAAATTCCAGCATGTCAGCAAAGGGTTTGCGCTGATTGCCACCATCACCCTGATGATGCTACTCGCCCTCCTCAGTGTCGGACTCCTTACCATTGCCTCCTCCCAGGTACGCATTTCTGAAAAACAGATCTTCGCCGCTGAAGCTAAATCCCTCGCCCGGCTTTCTCTGGAAATCGCCCTGGGCCAGCTCCAGTGTGAACTGGGGCCGGATCAGCGCGTTTCCGCCAATTCGGGCATCCTTTCCTCCGGAAGCAGCGAAGGAAACACTCCCTACATTCTGGGCGTCTGGAACAGCTGGGACACCTGGCTCAACAAGACCAACTCCCAGGGCATGAATATCTCTTCCACCTATGACACCGGAAGAAAGTCCATGTTCCGCCGCTGGCTCATTTCCGACCCCGACCTGCGCAGGCTGAGCACTCTGGAAGCAGGCAAGAACCTGCTGGGAAAACGTTTCATGACCAACCAGAACCTCCGCAGCGTCCCTTTGGTGAACCACGGAACGGTAGGCACGCCCGTAGGAGCCAAGAACCAGGACAGCAAGGAAGTCTACGCCCGTCTGGTGCGCGTGGACGATTCTTCCAAAACCATTGGCCTTAAAAGAAATGCCAACATGCGCAAATACATAGCCTGGTGGGTGACGGGGGAAAACCAGAAAGCGCGCGTCAATCTGATGCCGCACGCCTCAGAAGAAAGCACGGATGCCCTGACGGTGCTTCGCTCCACCTGGGACACGCCTGGGCCGGACCTGGAGCCTCTCAATCTTTCCTCCGTCATGACGACGGGCTCCGGCAACGACACGTCCGCAGTCAGAAAGCTTATTTCTCTTGATACGATCCTGGTTAACAACAGAAACGGCCGCTTGAAAGACTTGGGAGAAGTCTATCACGACATCTCGCTGGTTTCTTCCAGCCTGCTGACAGATTCTAAATTCGGAGGATTAAAAAAGGATCTGAATATCATGTTTTCCCAGGAAAAGCTGCCTGAAGAATTCCGTGGAGACACTTCGGACATCGGTCTGCGGCCCTACACGTCTGAAGACGGCAGTCCTTCCGAGCAGAACCGTCCGATCGGCTCCTGGAACCAGCTGTATCTTTGGGCCAACGTGTGGGACTCCTCCACGAAGAGGGAGGGCCAGGATTCCTCGGCCACCCTGCAATGGGACGGGAACGCGCCCAGTACGCTGATTGCCTCCGACTCCGCGGCCAACCTGGAAATGATGGACAACCGCTACACGTACATGCGCCATCCCATCCTGCTGCGCTTCTATTCCTTCGTCGGCGTCCAATACGCCAGATTCGGAGGAACCAACGGCCAGAATCCTTCCATCAACGGAGGGTTCATCAACCTGGCCTTCTCCGTGATTCCCGTGTATGTGTGGTGGAACCCGTACAACGTGGACATGAAATTCCAGGGAGCCAATGGAGAAGTATGGGGCGCATACTTCGGGGAACACCGCTTCATGCCCATGATGTTCTCCCATAACATCAAGAATGGCGGCGGCGTGGGAGCCATGGGTAATTATACGGAACACCCGCTGACTCCCTATGTCCAGAACAACGTAGATAAAAACGACCGTCAGGTAGCGGACTTCGGAGCATCATTCAGGGACAAGGTCACCTACCAGTCGGACGGTTCCACCAATAAGGGGAATCCCTCTACCTTGAAAGCCGGAGAAATCGTCATCTTCGCCCAGCCCATTCCTCTGATTGACGACTTATCCAATCCTTTTAAAAACAATTCCGTCTACCGCTCCAAGAATAACAAAAACGATATCAAAACGGATAACTTCGCCATGAAGGAAGGCTGGTCTCTGGACTCCGCCCAGACCACCGGTTACTCCGTCAACATGTACTCCGGCTTGAAATACCAGAACTTTGACGGCAACAAATACCTGAACGGGGATCCGTTCATGGCCTCCGCCATTTTCGCCCAGAATTATGACGATCTGAAGGGATGGTCCGGCACGGCTTCCGACCGGACTCCCTCCGACCACATCCTCAGCCATAAATATACGGACGAATTCAGCACCAGCTCAAAAAAACTGGGGACGTTCACGATGGGAGCGGGCCTCATGAAGGCGGAGCAGATTGGACAATCAACCACCCTGAATGGCGCCAATACGGCGGATCCCGCCATCTTCTCCAAGACGATGCCCGCCGTCCTGAACCTCAATTGGGGCGCCTGGGAAAAGCCCCTGCTTGAAAACATCAAATTCCCGGCCGATATGTGGAAAAACAACACCGGACCGGAGGAAAACAAGGAAAGGCAGGGTTACTACGGAGAGGCGGACCCGGACGCTCTTTTCATCGCCTACTATGGGGTATCAGTAAAATGGGGCAAGCCTCCTGTGATTGGAGCGTATC
>NZ_JAJBTT010000053.1 GCF_020860705.1 Akkermansia sp. | reverse complement strand
CTTGGCGTTCCCGTAGACCTTGGCGTTCCCGTAGACCTTGGCGTTCCCGTAGACCCAGGCGTTCCCGTCTTGGGATAGGTTTTCTTCCTTTTCTATATAGCCACCAATTTCTCCGGCAGCTATGGAGGCAAACGCCGTCACGCACACAATCTGGTGCAAAGTGAGGCCATAGACCTCTTTCGTCTCTCCTGTAAATTTATATTTTTGCATTGGTTTTCTATTGGTTATTGCTCCTCATACCGTGAGGGCGGGACGGTTTTGCGAAACCGTCAAAAGCTTTCGTGGTGGGGCAGTCAGGGGAAAACCCGGAATGCGGGGATTTTCCGGCCTGGAGCTCGGCGTTGTCTATCTCGATAACCAGCCATGCCATTGCGGCAATGAGCAGGCCACAGGCTCCCGCGCCCAGCATTTCAAAAAAAGCCTTCATGCTGCAGCCCCCCTTCTCCTGCTTCTGCTTGGAGGAAGAATATTGACATCCTTCCCTTGCTCGGGGAGGCTTGATGCTTTGTCTCTCTGGTGGATGTAACGCCACACAGACAGTGCAGAAAACTCATAAGGGCAAGCTTTAGATCCGGTGCCTGGCAGCGGTTTAAGCTCGCCGGACTTAACCAGGGAAAGAATGCGTTCCCGGCCCCACCTGGTCACGAACCGTACATCATCCAGTGTAACGACGGCCTGTCCATGAAAAGCTGCGATAGCCTGCGCCTCGTCAGAATCCGGAAGACCGGCGGCAGCGGCTTCCGGAGAAGATGGAATGGGAGAATTGGCAAGCGCTCTTAGCGCTCCGGCAATGGCTTCCAGGGCGTCTGCCAGGGTAGCCATCGTTTTTCTGTCCGAGTTCATATCAAGAGGTAGGGTTAAAGCTCGTACCAGCCAAGCTGGATAAATTCGTCAATCAGGGCGTCTTCCATGGTTCAGTCGGTATGACCATCGGGATTGTCGGTCGTGGCGTGATCCCGTTCGTACTGCACCAGGGCGTTTTCGAGGGCTGCAGCTGCGGTTTCGTGCTCGTTCATGAGCCGTTCGGCTTCCGCGTGACTCACGGCCACATCATCCACCCGGATGCAGCGATCTTCATTGTCGTATTCGATAATCATTGTTAGAATTGAAAGGTTTAGGGTTATTGGTTACACTCTTTACCATGTTTGAAGGAATCAGTTGGGCCAACATCATTGAAGGAATATCCGTTACTGTTGGTTCCGCAGTCGTGTTGACTCTCATCTACCGGTTCAGAAAAATCATTGCCGCTTGGCTGAAAAGGAGGTTTAACCGCATTGTCCGCTCCATGAAAATAAGCCAGTGCTTCCCGCGCCACACTCTTGAGTTCCGCCGTCTCATCCGCCAGAATCGCCAGCTTACGAGTATCAATGACCGGCTGCGTGTAAAGCTTGGCAAGCTGGACCTCCAAGGAACTCAACGAGAAGAACAACTGCGAGAGGCACAGCAGAATCTTCTCATCTTTGCTCTGGATCGTGGAGAATGGGAGTTGGCGGATGCCACCATTAAGCTCCGATGGGCGCTCGAGTTCACCCAACTTGTTGCTGGTTCTTGTCTTGAGGAAGAGTTTCTTCGCCGGGACGTTCGTATTAATTACGCAAGGAACGAGAAAAGAGATACTTACATTATCACTCATAAAGGAAGAAAATTTCTTTTTGACAGGGGAGTATTTCCTTCGAATTGATTTTTTGTTCATGCCGCGGGCTTTTTCGTTGTGTTTGGTGATCATTTCTGCTCCTTTCTGACGCCCGCCATGAAGGCGTCTATATCTTGAATATTATATCTGATAAGCCCTTCTCTATCCCCATCATGAGGACGAATAAAACGTACTGCGCCCCTTTCCATAGCTTCCAATAAATAGCGGCTTATCGACGACCGGCTCATGTCGTAACGCTTGGCAAGCGTCTTCTGGCTGGCCCACACAATTTCTCCTTCCCCTGAGCGATCTATTTTTCCTGCATCTCCCCTTAAACGCTCCAATAGCCATTCCGACCAGACAAGAGCAGCTTCCACATTGAGGGGAGCTTTCCCGTTGCCTTCGTTGATCAACTTCGTCAAGGGGTTGTTTTCTTCAAATTTCATATAATGTCTTGATGAGAATTTCTTTTTCGCAATATGATGGCGTCAGCAGCAAAGGCGATATAGGCCAGAAGCAACATCACGCTGAATGAACCGAACAGGCATATCAGCAAAATACAGTCCAAAGGTTTCATGCGGAGGGTTTCTTGGGTTGAAGGGTTTGGTCACAAGGTGGTTCACCACCTTTGGGTAAAAAAATATGCTCTCTAGGGATATGCCTTTCAATAGGTGGTTCACCACCTGCAAGCAAAAAAACTATTTGCCCGGAAAGAGATCTTTGCTCCTTCCTTGCACGTAATTTTATCCGCTCAAACAAATCCATAGGAAGATTAATTGTTATTTGTTTTTTTTCGTATTTCCCTCGCAATGTTTTCATAGTCTTCTGGTGTGAGATTTATGTTTTGAGTTTGTTGTATTAAATAAGCCGTAATGATTTCCGTCATAGTCATATTCAGCTCGCGCGCTCTCTTTTGAAATTTGCGGAAGAGAACGATCGGTATCCATACCGAAATCTGCTTTTTGTCTATCTTCCGTTGACTGGGCATGGGCATATCATGCATGGTGGTTAACCACCAGTCAACACTAATTTTCATTTTTTCTGAATGTTTTTCATTCAAAAATATCATATTATAATCTCTACTATTTTCTTCATTATTGATAATAAGCATATAATGTAAATAAATTGGTACATACACATCAACTTGGACGATACTAGAAAGTTTTATTCCAAAGTCGCTGATAACGCAGCCGAATACGGGAAACTTACAAATTAGGCTGTCCGGACAGATTGTGTAAATTGCTTTCATAATTTGGAATTATATTTGTTAGATAAGCAAGATTTACCATTGGTAAATCTTCTTGCAAGAATAATTTTACCAAAGGTAAAAATACCCAGAAAAAACTTGCTAGAATTTGCCCTATGGTAAATATGTGGACATGGATGAATTGAAAAACCGTATCCGAAAATGTTTGGCTGAAACCGGCATCACCAGGGCTGAATTTGCAGACTTATGCGGTATCTGTAAAGGACAGTTGGATAAATGGCTTTCAACGGCTTCAATACCTCCAGGGCGACGGCAACTCGTCGAACGCATAATCCGAGAACTATATGCCAAGCGTCATATAGATAATGGAGATGACGAAACTCCTAAAATCATTACGCTACCAGTATCACCTACTCGCTACCGCAATATGCAGCATGTGGCGGAACTTCACGGCCTCACACTGCCAGAGTGGGTGGATGAGGTGCTAGGAGCGCTGTCAGATGTCCGGTGTAGACGATAAGATCCCATTATCCCTAATCAAATCAGCTAATGAATATCAAATTATCACTCACAACCGGGAAACAGCTTAATCAAGAGGAACATGAAAAAGCGGAAAATGAAAGACATTTACAAGCTCTCACCGCCCAAATAAACCTCGCCAAAATTGAACGACAAGATAGAGAGCGTCACTTAATTGAAAATATCATTACTGGGTCTCAAGCCTCCTTAGACAAGGCTCTCCTGACTATTTCTTCTTCGGCTATTGCCCTCTCCTACTACTTTGTTCGAGATGGTTTTGATCCATCAACGGGCTGGATGCTGATTACTTCTTGGGTAGGCTGGTGCGTGACAATTGCCGCTTCTATTGTAGCTATCATTACTTCCATTCAAGCAAATGCACGTCACTCACAAGCTATAGCAGATGCTGATCCAATTGGTGACAATCCGTTTCCAAATTCACAAAATACCCTTTCTAACAAAATTACTATTTTCTTGAACTGGTTTGGAGGTGGAGTATTTTGCTTCTCTGCGATCTTAATGACTGCATTTGGGTATATTAATCTTCATAAAATCATGGAAGACAAAGAGAAAGAAGTAAAAATACATGCTGTCAAATCTCGTTTAGAACGAGAGAACACACCTGGTTATGATGAGGTACAAGCTGGACGCGTAAATGTTTCATCTCCTAGAAATATTGATGTTTCAACTATACTTGGAAACAAAAACGAATCTAAGGAAAAAGATAGATAGCTCATCAGTTCGGCCGGGAGCCTCACACATTCAGCCAAAAAAGTAATGATAGACAAATGGCTGTCTACGGTTCCCATCCCCGCTGACAAACAGCGGCTGCTGGACAACCTCATTGATAGTCACTACGCCAAGGTGTACAGGGAAACAGACGTACATATCAGGGTCTCCAATGAGCGTTACCGGCTTATCCAAATTGAGGCGGCAAGACGGGGATTGACGACGGAAGAATGGCTTGATGCTACGTTGCATCTTCACACGGCTATGCCATACCGAGGGCAGTAAAAATCCCCCGCTTCCACAAGGAAACGGGGGAATAGTAACTACACTGCTTCTGCGGGCCTCCCCAAGAACTTATTCACAAAGTAAACTTGACCTTTGCCTGTCACTTTCGTGGTTCGGGTCACAACGTTGGTTCCTTTGGAGTCAATATAGGCGCCTTTCTTGACCTCAAAAAGTCCAAGCTCCATAGCCCGTTGGGTGGGAAGATTGTGATCCGTACCGCTCTTGCACAGGTAACCTTCTTCCCGGAGTTGTCGGAAAAGACGGTTCTGGCCGATGTCGATATGGTTCTGGTGCAGAAATCTTGCTAGCTCGCGGATGGAGATGGAGCTGTTGGAGGCCATCACGGCATCGGTGAAAAGCACCTTGGGAGAATCTTCCGCAGCTTTCGCCTCAAGAGCCCTCCTCTTCTCTCGTTCGGTCTTCAACGCCTGAAGAGTCAGAATCATGGTGTCCGGGTCGGCCAGCATCTCTTCCAGCTTGGTCTCTGTTGCGTAGGCTCCATATTTCCGGATGGAGGGTAGGACTTCGGCCGTCACCCACTTTTTGAACTTCTTCGCCTCCGGCTTGCGGGAGCGGAGAATCAGGGAGTAGAGTCCGGATTCGTTGATGATGAGAGGAGTGCGACCTCCATTTTGAGCAATGTCTATAGTATAGTCATTGGACAAATCTATTTCATCTTCCTCCAGAATGGCTCGCAGGTTATTCGTTCGGAGCTCCAGCGCATCACAAACATCTTTTGCGACAAACCAGGGTTCCCCGTCCTTCACCACGGCGCGGACCGTGCAATTCAGGGTTTCGTTCTGGAACGGCACTACACCGTTCTGCGGCATCAAGGCATTTTCACCTTGCGGACTTCTGTCTACTATGTTAATAGTCATATGTTTTGATTGATTGGGGTCTCCCCCAGTGTGAAGGTCACCTGTTCCCGCAGGTGGCCTTCGTTATTTTTGGATGAACCGCATGTCCACGGGTAGCTTGCTCAAGCCACGGAAGTTCTTTTCTTGCTTCGTTCTTCCAGCCAGGCTTTCACCTTTTCCAGATCGTAGCGGGGGCGGGAACCACGGCGAGGTTCCGTGACTCTGCCGATGTAGATGCAGGGCATTCCCATGCGAGCCCACATAGAAACGGTATTTTTATGTACTCGGAGTGACTGCGCAAGTTCTGCAGCAGTTAGATTGTTGATGTCGTTCATATGTGACATGTGTTATCATACCAACATATGCAAAGTCCACTAAAATGTTTTGTCATAAATTGAAATCACTCATATGCGGCTTGACATATCACATGGAATCACACTATATAAATCTATGGACGACGAAAAAGATCCTCAAGCCTCCTATAAGCAGGAGGTCAGAGCCTGGCTTCGAGAGCGTGGTCTTTCTATGAAGTGGCTGGCTAGTTGGTTGGGGAAGTCAGAAGGAACAGTTAAAAATTGGTTTTACGGCGGAAATCCTATTATTGAAGAGAATGTTGATAGTATTGATGCACTTCTGGTAAACTATTATAATGACAATCGCTATCATTTTATAAATCCGGATTTCGATCCATCTCCAAAGGCGTATAATATTCCCAAGAAACAATTTTACATTGCTGTGATTGATGAAGCTGATGCTTCATTGATAGCATATGCCTTAAATGCTGAAATAGAGAATGTTTTTTATAACCCATCCTCAGAGACTCCTATTAATGGGAAATACGTATCAATAATTACCAATGTCCTTACAAGCAAAACTCGTGAACTACTGCTTCAAGAGAGGGAAAAATGTAAAAAGAAAAATATTAAGTTTGATATTCTCATAATGGAGCAAGCTGAAGCTTCTATGATTTCCTTGTCTGATATTCCAACAGATGAATATTGGGGAGTTGTAGGAAGTAATAATTTTCCACTTCTGTATGCGAGGGTAGCTGCAAAAATAGCTGGTTTTTCAAACTTTAGCGAATGGGTTGCAAGCGTATTGAAAAAGTGGGCAGAAGAACGCATTAATAACGACTTAGATAGTTTTTTAAACAAAGAAGAATGCCCACCCATGCCATGGGGCACTATGGACGACGAAATCCCATTCTAAAATCCCCCTATCAAAAACGTAAAACCAAGCCCGGCATCTGCTGGGCTTTTTTGTTCCCTCTCCAGAAGCATCACCTCTTGTTTTCCTTGTTTCGGTATGATATATTCAAGAAATGCACTCGAAAAGTGACATCAAGAAATGGCTCAAAGAAAACGGAAAGGATTGTAATTGGCTTGCCGAACAATGTGGAGTCAGCATTCATACCGTCTATGGCTGGATGTCCTCGCGTCGTCCTATTCCCGTAAGTTCACGAGCCCGCATTGAAGAGTTGATAGGTGAGGTTGAACCACCCTTGGGAGTAATCCGAGGAGTGGAACCGGGTAGTCTGGAAGCCCTGCAATTGGAAAACACCATCCTCCGGGGCTGGATTGCGTTGCATCTCAAGCCTGGGGAAGTAGTTGATATTGATGAATGGGTTCAAAGTCGAATAGAGAACAAACGGATTCCTTAAAATGTTGGAAATAACCATTTTAAACCATCTTTGAGGGAGTTAAGCACATTATTTACAAACTCTTTCATTCCATGGTATTATGATTTGCATATGAAAGTGTTCTCTCTCATTTTCGCGGCTATTTCTCTCATTGCATTCTCGGATGCGCATCCTGGCGGATTGGACGCCAATGGAGGCCATTACAACCGCAAGACGGGCGAATATCACTACCACCGAAAACCTGCGCCCAAACCCTCGGCAGAAGAAAAAGCGTACTGGATCAGTTCAACAGGAAAGACCCACAATAAAGGGTGCCGATACTACCGGGCTTGCAAAGGACATGCCAGCGATACGCCAAGCGGCGTGAATTGCAAGATTTGTGGAGGAGCCTCGAAACAATAACCTCACCAACCTGCTATGTCCGATAAAAATAGTAGCACTCTACACCTCATCAAAAACTATCTATAAAAATAGAATTATAATATATGTCCACAAAAGTTTTTATCAGTTGGAGTGGAGAGCTTAGCAAACAAGTTGCCGAACTTTTCAAAAAATGGCTTCCTTCCGTTATACAAGATATTGATCCATTTTTTAGTAAAACAGATATTAGTAAAGGAGGAAAAGGCCTTGAGCTTGTATTGCAAAATATGCGAGATTCAAAAATAGCTATTTCATGTTTAACAAAGTGTAACAAAGAAAAACCCTGGATAGAATTTGAAGCTGGTTTTTTAGATGGCTTAAAGGTTCCTGTATGTGGATTTTTAATCAATATTTCGGATCAAGAAATTAATTATCCCATGAAGCAATTTCAACTTACAGTCCCTGAAAGAAACGATATGTTTAATTTATTAAGAACCATAAATTCTTATTGCAGGAATCCTATTTCAGAAGATCAACTTAGGTCAGAATTTAATGATAAATGGAGAAGATTTTTAAAAATATTTAATAAAATTATTTCATCAACAAATGAACCTATAACAAATGAAGAACAAATTGAAGCCCTAACTCAAAAAATCAATAACCTACAAGAACAGTTAAATATTTCTCAAGCTGTAAATGATAGCTTAAGAGAAGAGCTCAGTAAACCTCGTCCTGCTGTACTCTCATAAAGCAAGATGCTTCATAGCCTCTTCTATGGCTTCAGAATCCGGACGGAAGTATACCCGTTCAATCTCTTCAGAATCATGCCCCACAATCACCCGGCAGAGGTCGGCGGGCACCCCAGCCAGCCTCAAGGCGGTAACAGCGGTTGCCCGTAAACTATGGAAGGATAATTCGGCCATATTTCTTCTAGCTCCTGCTTTCGTCTCCTTTTTTGACTCAATGAATCCGTGCTGTTTTAGGAGATTGTTGAATTCAATAGACAGCTTGGAAACACGGTTCCCAGCTTGAGCATATCTCATGGCAGCCAGGGGGAAAATGTATTCGCTCACCTGATTTTTCAGCCGGCCCTCCAATACATCTTTTAGGGGAGCAAGAATTGGTTTGTTCATCCTCCGCTTGGTTTTCTCCGTTGTCATGGCTATCAGGCCGCCTTTCAAGTTCACCTGCTCCCACCGGAGGGTTGCAATATCTCCTAAACGCTGCCCTCCTGTATAAAGACATACCCGGATCATGTCAGGCCACTCTCCCGGCAGTATTTCCGTCAAGCGCCGTACTTCTTCCATTGTGAATGCCCGGCGCTCCTGTTTATCGGCCCTATTTATCTTCCCGGGTGTTACATTGCGGAAAGGGTTGTTCTCAATGACCTGAGCTTCCACGGCTCTGTTAAAAGCGGCACGGAGACAATCAGTCAAATTCTTTGCAGTTCCCGATGAAACCCTTTCCAGTTCGTTTTCCATGAAGCGCCGGGCATGGTCAGACGTCACCATGTCCAACGGAATATCCTGAGAGTTTCCCAGCAAGAGAAGAAACCGTCTCACTGCTACCCGGTCATTCTTCAGTGTTCCCGGCTGACGTGTCTGCATCCATTCCGTCAGGTATTCCCTTACCCCTTGCATATATCTCTTTCCTTTCAAAAGCGTCCTGGTTTTCTTCTCCCCAATAATGCCTTTGATCGTGGAAGCATCCACCCGCTGGCCAAGTGCTGCCTTTTCAAGTTCTTGTGCCACGAGACGCGCGCTGGCCTCGTTTTGCTTCATTATAGCAGCCTTTGTCTTTCCCGGAGGAATGACGGAAGGGACAATAGGAATCCCTGTTGTTTTCACCTGTTGCTTTCCCGCAACATAGTAGGAAGCAAACCATGTGTTATTTCTTTTTTTCAACCCGGCCATAATAGTGAGTAATTTTGTGATGTACCTTACAGAAACAAGAAAATGTACCTTGTGATGTACCTTGACACGGTAGCGTATTATGGTGCTTTATGGAAAGCAGGAAATGAAAAACCCTTGCAAAATCAAGGCTTTTGCAAGGGTTTGGAAAAGGAAAAGTGGTGGGTAGAGAAGGATTCGAACCTTCGAAAGCGAATGCTAACAGATTTACAGTCTGCCCCCTTTGACCGCTCGGGAATCTACCCACTTGAAGTGATGTGCGGCGAATGTATAGGGATTCCTGCGCCTTAGCAAGTTTTTTTTATAAAAAGTAAGCACGCCCAACGGCCGGAAGCTCTTAGGCAGCAGTCATGTCTCCGGACGGAAAAAGGAAGGGCGTTTGATCAAGCCCGGACCGCCCGGAACGGCCTGAACGGAGGAGGAAAAACAGGTTCCGGACAGGGAAGAGTGCGGACCTTGGAAACGCCGTTCCTACGGCTCTCCCACATACACGGGAGCGCGGCTGTCCGGGGAATCTGCGTCCAGCTGCTCCAGCTGGGGCAGGATATTTTCCATGCTTTCCCAGACGGCGGGGACCATCTTGATTCCGGTTCCAAACCGGGCCGCAATCATCAGGGCGTCAGACGGGCGGGCGTCCAGCTCCACCAGCTTGTCCATGACTTCATTGGCGGCCTCCACGGCTACGCGGGCATAAAAGACTTCATCCTTGCGGCCATTGATGAGCACCAGCCTCACCCGGCATTCCATGGCGGATAAAAAGTGCGCCAGCAGGGAAGACGTATCCGGCCGCACCGGGCGTTCCCCGTTCAGGCTGCGTTCCAGCGCCATGCCGTCCGCCAGTTCCATGAACATCACGCCCACCTTGCCGGTCAGCGGATCACGCAGGCATACTCCCGCACCCGCCCGGGTATAGAGCAGCGCGTACAGTTCCAGGGTAATCAGCTTTTCATCCGGCATGGAGGGCGAACATTAAATGTTAAAAACCGGGATTGATGACGCGTTCCGTATACCGGGCGGCCACCTTGACGTATTTTTCAGCCCATTTGCGGTTGTTGGCCTGGGATTCCGGCCCCAGGTCCTTCACCACCTTGGCGGGGGAACCCAGCACCAGGGAATTGGGAGGAATAACGGTGCCCTTGGTCACCAGCGCGCCGGCGCCCACCACGGACCCCTGGCCGATCACCGCCCCGTCCAGAATGATGGAACCCATGCCGATCAGGCAGTTGTCCTCCACCGTGCAGGCGTGCAGAATCACCCCATGGCCCACAGTCACGTAGCTGCCCACGTAGCAGCCGAAGTCGTCCGCCAGATGGATGCAGCTGTTGTCCTGAATATTGGAGTAGTCCCCAATAACAATCTTGTTGATGTCCGCGCGCAGCGTGGTGTGGTACCAGATGCTGGCGTGCTCTCCAATGGTAACATCTCCGATCAGGTCGGCGCTCTGCGCCACAAAAGCGGTATCCGCCACTTTGGGCCAGAAGTTCGCGTAAGGTTCTCGTGCCATATAGGTCATGTATTAGTTGAACTTAAGACAGCATGCCAGCCTAAAAACGTTCATTCCACAGGTATGCCGCTGCCGCAGACAAACACGGCCCCACCTTTGCGGGAATGAAAGGGAAGGCATGGGCACCTGCCATGCTAGCGCTCTTCCCGGATGCCTTTCTTGCTGTTCTTCTCCCGCTTTTCCGCATCCTTGCGCAGGGCGGAGGCTTTTTTCTCATTGCCGCCCTTTTCGTAATATCCGGCGATTTTTTTCTGGATGGAGACTTCCTTCTTCACCTTGAAATAGTCGTCCGACTTGGTCCGGATATAACGGTTGTAGGAAGACTCCGCCTCCTTGGCCAGCTGCAGCACGGCATCCTGGTCCTGGGAAACATACCGGTAATACTGCCCCATCAATGCTTCAAACACTTCCGCACGGCGTGCGTAGTCCTTCATGGATTTCCGGTACAGGGAAGCCACTCCCGCCTTGTCCCCATTCTCCATCAGGATATCCGCCTGGCGCTTGATGGCGGCGGAAGTCAGGTCGCTGCGGCCTTCATCCGTTTCCTTTTCCAGCTTTTTCAGGTCACGGGCCACATTACGCTTGTTGATGGAGGGGTCCCTCAGGGGGAAAATGTATTCATCCTCCACACGGGAAGCCATGGCCAGGTAATCCGGACGGGAACGGAACTTGCGCTTGATCACGCTCACCAGCGCGTCCCATTCCTCCAGCTTTGTTCCGCTTTCCGGGCGGCCCATCAGTTCAATCAGGCGTTCCCAGCCCAGGGGGCTTCCGGGAGTGGTCTGCGTGGCGGCGTCCAGCATCACCTTGACGCAATCCGGCTTCTGCATTTCTTCAAACAGGTCCGCCAGGGAAAGATAATCCAGGGAGGTGTCCAGCCGGGCTCCGTTCACCTTCTTGTCCATGCCCTGGAGAAGGGTGGATTCATGTTTGGATTTGCGGTTGTGCGGATGGGAAAAATGCCCTGTGTTGTACCCGTACCCGCCATAGGACTGCCAGGTTTCATCCGTTGTAAGCAGGTTGATCCAGGCGTGCGGCCCGCGGTTGCCGTCCCCGGTAACGTAAGCGGAGGGAATGCCGTTGCACTTGGCGGTATTCACGGCAAAATAGGCTTGGTCCATGCAGATGCCGCCTTCATCCAGAATCTCCTGAAAGGTATAATTCTTATACGGGTCCTTGCCCAGGGCGGCGCGGTCCATCCGGTAACGGATCATGGAATAAGCGCCCCCCCAGCCTTTACGGGTAAGACGCACTTTTTTGCGAGCCCAGTCCATTTCCGACCTCGGCAGACGCACATCCACCACGAACAATAGCTCGGAAGGGCTTAATTTGGTAATATCTGTCAGCAGCTCATGGGCTTCATCCATCTCCATGAAGTACTCAAACACCTGCTCCAGCGTCAGAGGCGTGGTAGAGATATTGCTGGAAGAAGAGGCACGCAGCTTGGACGGAGCGGAGGCAATGCGCGGATCCAGCATGGCACAAGCCAGAGCCAGGGAAGAATACTTGCTCCGCGGCATGGCGGAGGTCTTCATCCAGAATTCCGCCCACTTCCGCAGGATGCCGCCCCACTGCTCCTTAGGAGTTTGCTCCCGCGCCATCGTGCGCAGGAAAAGCCTCAGGGGATCGGAGGGGTCCGAAAAGAGCCATGGATAAAAATATCTGGGGGAACTTTCCTGGATCTGCTCCTGAATGGTTTCCGGCCCCACCTTGCTGATGAGCTGGTACAACTCATTGGCCCGTATCAAAAACGGGCTTTGCTCATACATGGTCCCGTCAAATTTGCCGAATTTAATGACCTTCACGGCGTCCCGTTCCAGGTTGGAGCGTAGAAAACCAGCGTATAAATCATAGCGTCCCGTTTCCAGAGCCAGATTGAAGGCGTCCGTAAACAATTTCCTGTTGGCGGCATTATTGGCCTTCAAACTGACCAGCAGGACGGGCTTCTTGAAAATCTCCAGCCGCGGGTCTTCCTCCTGCACCACAGGTTCCTCCTTCGGCTCTGCGGGAGCCGGCTCCACTGCTTCCGGTTTCTTCTGCTGCCGTTTTCTGGCCGCTTCTTCTGCGGCCAGGCGCTCCGCTTCCAGCCGCGCTTTCTCCGCCGCCTCCGCACGCGCCCGTTCCTCTGCAGCCTTGCGCGCCAGTTCCAGTTCCGCGGCCTTGCGTGCACGGGCCGCCTTTTCTTCCGCCTCCTTTCTGGCCGCCAGTTCTGCGGCTTCCGCTTCCCTTTGAACGGAAATACGGTGATAGACCACACCGCCGCCGGCAAGAGCCAGCACCAGGATAATCGTCATGATAATGCCCCCGGAGGAAGACTTTTTATATCTGGGGGAGCCGGGACGTAAAGGATTGCCAGGGTTCATCAGGTACAGTTTGAGAAGGTTGGGACAGTTTGGGCCAGGGCGGAAAAACGGTCCCCACCCTGTTCCACTTCACATAAAAGCGTAATACCTTTCCAACGTCAACTTGAAACGGCTTCCTTCACCGGAGAATCCATCTTCCGGAATGTGTTAAGAACCAGTCCAAGTGCTTTTTCCTTGTATTTTGAAGTTCGTTTTATAGGATCAAGTTTCCGTGTGTTCCCAAAAACACGGTAAAAATACAAACATCCTGCTGATTATTCCCTGAACTCTCTCTTTTTTACTGACTATGAATATTTTTCATGCTCTTCGGCTCCTTTTTGCCGTCAGCTCTGCAGTACTCCTCTCCGGAACAGCGCCCGGCGCTGACATCGTGCTGCCCCCGCCGGACAAGAAGGGAGGCAAGCCTCTCATGCAGGTCCTGAAGGAACGGCATTCCACCAGATCCTTTGCCAACAAACCCATCCCTCTGGAAATTCTGTCTTCCCTGCTGTGGGCGGCGCAGGGCGTCAACCGGGATGATCCGGATTACCGTACGGCGCCGTCCTCCAGGAATTCCAACGAAATAGAAATCTACGTCGTTCTTCCGGAAGGCGCCTATCTTTACAAACCGGAAACCCACCAATTGGCCCAAGTAGTTCAGGGTGATCTGAGAGCCGCCACAGGAACACAGGAATTTGTGGCTTCCGCGCCATTGAACCTGGTCTATGTGGTAGACCAGTCCAAACAGCCCGGAGACTTTGACACCAAAAGAAAACTGGTCACAGCCTGCACGGGCGTGGGCTTCATCGGAGAAAACGTCTACCTCTTCTGCACTTCCGCCGGCATCGGCACGGTCTTCCGTGCCATGCTGGATGCCGACTATCTTCAGCAGCAGCTCAAACTCCCCATCTTCAAAAAAGTCCTGTACGCCCAGAGCGTCGGTTATCCTCCCCATTCCTGAAAGAAGCCATGAACTGGAATCCTGCCGTACTGGCCGTCCTGGCGGCGGCCCTTCCTGCTGTCTGCGCGGAGACCGGGAAGGAGGCTCCCATTCCCGTCCAGGTAAAAGGCATCAAAAACTGCTATCGGCTCAGTCCTGAACTGTACCGTTCCGCACAGCCCGGCGACGAGGGGTTCAAGGCCCTGGAAAAACTGGGGATCAAGTCCGTCCTGAACCTGCGGGAATACCACAGCGACGCCGACAATGCGGGGCATGGCCCGCTACGCCTGTACCGCATTAAACTGGCGGCCGGAAAAGTGACACGGGAAGAACTCATGAGCTGCCTCCTGGTCATTAGCAGTGCACCCAAGCCCGTTCTGGTACACTGCTGGCATGGAGCCGACCGCACCGGGATTGTCTGCGCCGCCTACCGTATCGTCATGCAGGACTGGACGCCGGAAAAAGCGCTTGAGGAACTGACGGACGAGCGCTTCGGGCATCACCAGTCCTATTACTCCAACCTTGCAGAACTGGTCAGGAGTACGGACTGGAAGGCCTTTAAAGCGGAATTCCGGCAAAAACGGCAGATGAAAGACGCCTGACTTCAAGGCTACGGTTCTTCCTCTGGTCCGTTTCCCTGGGAAGCCCCAGACAGAAGCCACGGCACCTTTACCACTGGTTGTCCAGATTCCTGGTATTTACTTTTCCGGCTTCCTTGTTGCGTTCCTTCATGCCGCGGATGGGCTTGGGTTCCTTTTCATGAAGGTCAAGAATATCAATCACGTTTTCCCCTTTTTTCAGGAACGGAGCCGGCACGTACAGCCTTAATTGAGGCCCCACATTCCAATACCGTCCCACATTGATGCCGTTCACCCACACATACCCCTTGGCATAACGGGACATGTCCAGGAACGTATCCTGGGGTTCCTCAATATTCAGCACAGCCCGGAAATGCGCTCCTTCCCGATTCGCGGAAGGGCCTTTCCCCTTGGGTGCCTGGACAATGGATGAAGCTTTCAGGGGAAGCGCCCTTACCGTCCAGTTCTTCAATTCACGCCTTCCCAGCTTCACGTCTCCGTACAGGCCCTTGCGGTCGCTTTCCATGCTGATGTGGAAATTAATATGGCCCATGGCCTCCACCAGGATTTCCAGCGTTCCGGGCTTCTTTCGTTCCGGCAGCTCTATGCTCTTCTGCCCCAAGCGGCGGTCCAGCGTGCCGACCAGCTCCCCGTTTAAATATACCTGGGCATAATCATTGAGGTTAGTGAATTCCAGCTTTTCAGCCGGACCCGCCGGAACGGAAGTAGTGTAAATGGCCATGCCCTGGTTCTGGTTCCACTGCTCAAAATAGGGCGGCTGCGGGAATTTGGACCGGAACGGCTTGGGCAGGTTCTCCCAAAGGCCGGCATGCACCACGGGCGTGAACTCCGGAATCTCCATGGCCGGAATATCCGCGGGAGGTTCCGGAACAGCAACTTCCTGAGGCAGTTTTTCCAGAATAACCTCCCTCATCCGGTCGTAATATTCATTCTTCCGGCCCTGTTCATCCACAGGAGAGCCGTAATCGTAACTCGTGAGGTCCGGCTGGTATTTCCCGGGCCCTCCATTGTTGGCTCCTGCCGTGAACCCGAAGTTGGTGCCTCCGTGGAAAACGAACAGGCTGAAGGAACGCCCCTTGTCCATAAACCAGCGGACATGGTTGACGATTTCAGGGGTGGGGGCCCAGTTTCCTTCTCCCCAGTGCCGCAGCCAGCCCGGGTACGTTTCCGAGGAAAAAACGGGAACGCCCGGATTACATTTATTGGCCACGTTCCAGTGGCCGTCGTTCAGCCCCGGATCCAATCCCACGGCCACGCCGGGAAGCACCACGCCTTTCAGAAAACCTTCTCCGGCTCCGTCCGACGTGTAAAAGGGACCGAAGCCCTTTTTAGTCCAAAACTCTTTCAGCCATTCCATATACTTGCGGTCCTTCCTCTGGTAGCTGCCGTATTCGTTCTCAATCTGGGTCATCAGAATGGGGCCGCCGTTTTTAACTAAAAAAGGTTCCGCCACCCGCGCCACCGCTTCCAGATACCGCGTCTGCGCCTTCATGAACTTGGCGTCTTCCGTAGTCCTCAGCTTGGCCTTGGGATCTTTCAGCAAATAATGGGGAAGACCGCCCAGATCCCATTCTCCGCATGTATAGGGGCCGGGACGGAATAAAACCCACATGCCTTCCTCCTGGCAAATTTTGAGAAATTCTCCCAGGTTGCGGTTGCCCGTCTTAAAATCAAAGCTGCCGTCCGGCTGTTCATGGTCATTCCAGAACACGTAAAACGCAATGGTATTCAATCCCATGGCACGGGCGGTCCTGATACGGTGCCTCCAGTATTCCCTGGGAATGCGCTGGGGGTGCATCTCCGCTCCACGGATCTGGAACGGTTTTCCATTCAACATAAATTCCTGGTTCCCTTCTCCGCCGAACTTGAACACCGCACGGGAGCCTCCGGCAGGAGCAGGCCTCTGCACGTTCTGGACCGCTTCGGGACCCGCCCAGGCCAACGCGCCCATTCCGGCAGCCATCAGGGCGGCAGTCCATCTAAACCCATATTGTTTTATCATGGAGAACTGTTAATCCATTTAAAGAGGGTTGCCAATCACAATCTTACATGTCCCGCCGCATTTGCGGGCTTCCCCTTCCCTTCTTCACCAGGCTTCAGGAACTGGATAACACGATTTTTTCCCATCCAGGAAGCTGTAATTTTATGTCATGTACCGGAATTCCTTTGCGCGAATGCCGGAAGCCATGTGTCTAAATTCAGAGAAATGAAAACAATTGTTCTTCTGCGCCATGGAGAAAGCACGTGGAATCGTGAAAACAGATTTACCGGATGGACGGACGTGGACCTGACGGAACGGGGAGTGGAGGAAGCGAACCATGCAGGCGATCTGTTAAAAGACAAGGGCATGGCTTTTGACCAGGCTTATACTTCCTATCTCAAGCGCGCCGTAAAAACGCTCAACTGCGTGCTGGACCGTCTGGACCAGGACTGGCTTCCCGTCGCCAAGAGCTGGCGGCTGAATGAAAAGCACTACGGCATGCTTCAGGGCCTGAACAAGAGTGAAACGGCTGAAAAATACGGAGACGAGCAGGTGCTGGTCTGGCGCCGCAGCTATGACGTGGCTCCCCCTCCCGTGGCGGAGGACGATCCCGCCAACCCCAGATGGGACCCCCGCTACAAGGGCATCCCGGATCATGAGCTTCCGCGGACAGAATCCCTGAAGGATGCGATTGACCGCATGATGCCCTACTGGGAGGGAACCATTTTCCCCTCCCTCCGGACAGTGGACAACATCCTGATCGTAGCCCACGGCAACACACTGCGCGGCATGATCAAGTATTTGAAACACATCCCTAACGAACAGCTCCTTTCCCTGAACCTGCCCACTGCCATTCCCTACGTGTTTGAATTTGACGATTCCCTGAACCTGGAGAAAGACTACTTTCTGGGGGATCCGGAAGAAATCCGCAAACGCATGGAAGCCGTCGCCAACCAGGGAAGCGCGGGGAAAAAACCGCCAACCGCCTAACCTCCATTCATTCCATATGACCGACCAGCCATGCCGCATTGCGTTCTTTGACGCCAAACCCTACGACCGGGAATCCTTCAACCCGATCAACGAGCGCGAATTCCATTACGACATCCGCTATTTCAAGGGGCATCTCACTCCGGACAGCGTACCGCTGACCCGCGGCATGGACGTGGCATGCATTTTCGTCAACGACACGGCAGACCGGGAAGTGATCCGGAGCCTGAAGGAAAACGGCGTCAAACTGCTGGCCCTGCGCTGCGCCGGATTCAACAACGTGGACTTGAAAGCGGCGGAAGAAGAGCAACTGCCCGTCGTCCGGGTGCCCCAATACTCCCCCTATGCGGTAGCGGAACACGCCGTGGCCCTGATGCTGGCCCTGAACCGCAAGATCCACCGTGCCTACTGGCGCACCAGGGACGGCAATTTTTCCCTGCACGGCCTGATGGGCTTTGACATGCATGGGAAAACGGCCGGAATCATCGGAACGGGGAAGATCGCCCGAATTCTCATTCGCATCCTCAAGGGATTCGGCATGAACATCCTGGCTTACGATCCGTACCCTGACCAGCGCTTTGCGGAAGAAGCCGGCATTACATACACCACGCTGGAGGACCTGTACGCACGCTCCGACATCATCTCCCTGCACTGCCCTCTCACCCCGGAAACGGAATACCTGATCAATACGGACTCCATCGGAAAAATGAAGGACGGCGTCATGATCATCAACACAGGACGCGGCAAGCTGATTCACACGGATGCGCTGATTGACGGTCTGAAATCAAAAAAAGTGGGGTCTGCCGGGCTGGACGTCTATGAAGAGGAAGGGGAATATTTTTACGAAGACAAGTCCGACAGGATTATTGATGATGATACCCTGGCGCGCCTGCTCTCCTTCAACAACGTCATCCTGACTTCCCATCAGGGTTTTTTCACGAAGGAGGCCCTGCACAACATCGCGGAGGTCACCCTGCACAATATCCGGGATTTTCTGGAAGGCAAGCCGCTGGAAAACCGCGTATCGCTCCAGTCCCTCTAGCGGACACAGCAGGTTACCCCACGCCAGCGGGAAAAAATACTGCCGCTTTTTGACGTTCCCGCGGACAGGCAGTTCACAAGAAAGCCCATCTCTCTGAGTGGCCGCTATTTTCCGCGTTGCCATGCTCATCACATTCCCTCTATTCGGAAGGAATTCCGCCCGCACCCGGAAATCAACTGCAATAAGAGTTTCCGGTCATTCTTAAATAATTGCTTCTCTCGGGAAGAACACGGAAAATCTTCCATTTTTTTATTGACCATAATCAGATCTTGCAGGACAAGGAAGAAAGAGATTTATCTCTGTTTTTCAACTCCAACCATCCATATCTAACATGAAATTACTGTTGACGCTGTTCGTACCTCTTCTGATTTGCGGGACCGTACAAGCCAAATTCCCGGCGGAAGGCCTGATTAAAACAGCCAGCTCCGGCATCATTAAGGGAAAAGCCGTCCTGATGAAGGCGGAAGACGCCGATCTTGTGGACAGCAAGCTGGCAAAAATCAATTCCAATAAATTTATCGCCAGCATGGCCAAGAAGGACTCCGGCGGCAGCTGGGAAGT
Organism: Akkermansia sp.; assembly: GCF_020860705.1. GTDB lineage: Bacteria > Verrucomicrobiota > Verrucomicrobiia > Verrucomicrobiales > Akkermansiaceae > Akkermansia. The sequence continues at coordinate 24,270 of NZ_JAJBTT010000053.1, read as the reverse complement.
CAATATCCCCAATGACGGGGAATACATCATCGAAACCTGGTACACGTTCCCCTGGACCGCCTCCGCCTCTGCCCAATATGAGTTGAAATGCGGCAGCAGCGCCCCTTTCCTGTGGAAAGTGCCAACTTCCGGCGGCGGCGCAGCCGATGGGGGAATCTACCATATTGGCCGCATGAACCTGACCAAGGGGAAACAAACCTTCACCCTCAAGAAAAAAGGGAGGGATGGCATTTACCTCCGCTATATCAGGCTGATTCCCGCTGCCATCTTCCCGGTGGTTCAGCCGGGGGCAAGCGGTAAAATCACGCTTCTGCCTGAAAACTGCCTCGTCACGCGCGCTCTGGCAAAAGACGTGGGAAAATTCATCATCCTGTCCCATTTCAATTCCGTCAGCTGGGACATCTACACCAAAGAAGAAGGAACCTATACGGTAACGACGGATTATGCCATTGCCAGCGCGGCTTCCACCCTCTTCAAGATAGGCTATTCCGTCAATGATCAATTGACGGAATTCACCTTTCCGGGAACCGGCGGCTGGTCCCGGTTCGTCAAATACTCTCCCGGCACCCTTACGCTGCCGCCGGGAAAATGCACCCTGACGATCAAAGGAATCACCAGCGGGGCGGAAACAAAGTCCGTTGTGCTCACACCGGCTCCATAAAGGCCTTCCTGCCTTCCGCGGCACCCGGCGCCTTGAAAGGGCGCCGGAAAAACATGCCTCATCATTTTTCTTTACGTCCTACCCCGTCTGTGGAGGATAGGGAGCGGTCCGTCCGTCTGCCGGCAAGCCTCTTTAGTACAAACCGGACCAGAGGGGTTTCCCGGGAAGGGCCTTTCCGGGGACTGCGGCCGCCCGCAAGGCAAATACAGTCCATTTTATGTAAGCACCATCATTTTTTACCGTACTATATACCATGAGCTCTCCGGTCGCCCTCTCTCCTTCCGTCCTGGCTCCCAAACCGCATTATGCCGCCCTGGACGGCCTGCGCGGCGTGGCAGCCGTCATGGTGGTTCTGTTCCATATGCTTGAAGGAAGCGTCAAGGACTTCCAGTTCCACACGGACCAGATTATCAATCACGGCTATCTGGCCGTGGATTTCTTCTTCATGCTGTCCGGGTTCGTTATCGGATACGCTTATGACGACCGATGGGGAAAAATGAGCTTATGGGATTTCTGCAAGCGAAGGCTGGTGCGCCTTCAGCCCATGGTGGTCATGGGCATGCTGCTGGGTGGGGCCCTTTTTTATTTCCAGGGTTCTGAAATTTTCCCGAACATCGAACAAACCCCCGTATGGAAAATGCTGCTGGTCATGACCGTGGGCTTTACGCTGCTTCCCGTCCCCGTTTCTCTGGACGTGCGGGGATGGTCGGAAATGCACCCGCTGAACGGGCCGGCCTGGTCCCTCTTTTTCGAATATATCGCCAATATCCTTTATGCCTTGTTCATCAGGAAGTTCACCATTAAATGGCTGGCCGTCCTGGTGTTCATGGCGGCCTGCGTCCTCATTCACCAATGCTACACGCAGGGAAACAACATCGGCGGCTGGACGCTGGACGTGGAACAGTGCCGGATAGGGCTGACGCGGCTCATGTTCCCCTTCTTCGGGGGCCTGCTCCTGTACCGGCTGTGCAAACCCGGCCGGATCAGGCACGGCTTCTGGTGGTGCAGCCTGCTTCTGGCGGCCGCCCTGGCCATGCCGCACGTGGGCGGAGCGGAGCACTTCCACCTGAACGGTCTGTATGACGCCTTCTGCATCATCGTCATTTTCCCCGCGGTGGTCTTCCTGGGAGCCAGCGACATCCCCGGAGACATTTCCTCCAAAGCCAGCCGGTTTCTGGGAAACATCTCCTACCCCCTTTACATCACCCATTATCCCATTGTCTACCTCTACCTGGCCTGGGTGCACGATGCGGAAGCGCCTCTTTCCAGCGCTCTGCCCGTGGCAGTTGGAGTGCTTTTCCTCTGCATCGCCGTAGCCTACGGATGTCTGAAGCTTTATGACGAACCCGTACGCGCGTGGCTCTCCAGGCGTGTGCTCGCACGGCGCGCACAGGAACCGCCCCAAGCGTAAAACGGAGCCGCAGGCACGGCGGCTCCACCGGGAATGCCCGGAACAACAGCGGAGGCAGCCGGACAAACATCTGCCTTGCCCCCAAAGCGGCCCAGCCGGATACTGGCGGCGGTCTTCCATGGAAAAACTGCCGACATCTTCAAAAGCCCTGCGCTATCTGCCCTTTCTGGTGGCATCGGCATTTTTCATGCAGATGCTGGACGCCACCATTCTGAATACGGCCATCCCCACCATCGCCCGCAGCTTTCACAGCCATCCGCTGCAGCTTCACTCCCTGGTAACGGCCTACATGCTCACCGTCTGCGTCCTGATTCCGGCTTCCGGGTGGGTATCCGACAAGATGGGCTCACGCCGCACCTTCCTCTTTGCCATTTCCGTTTTCTCCGTGGGGTCCCTGCTCTGCGCCCTCTCCACCTCCGTCTCCATGATGACGGCCTGCCGCGTCATCCAGGGTATAGGGGGAGCCTTCCTGATGCCAGTGGGGCGCCTGGTCGTCCTGCGCTCCTATCCGCGTTCCATGTTCGTGAACGTCCTGAATATTGTAACGATTCCGGCGCTGCTGGGTCCCCTTCTGGGTCCGGTGCTGGGCGGCATCATCGTCCAATACGCCTCCTGGCACTGGATTTTCCTGATCAACATCCCGGTGGGCCTTGCGGGCCTGTGGGCCACCTGGAAGCTGATGCCGGACCTGAAAGCGGTCAGGGAACAGAAATTCGACTGGCCGGGCTTCCTCCTCTTCTCTTCCTCCGCCGTCCTGGTCACCATGGGGCTCTCCTCCGCAGGAGGCGCAGCCGACAAGATGCGTATGACCCTGCTCATGGCTGCCGGAGGTATACTGCAACTCCTGTACTGGGTGCTGGCGTTCCGTTCGGAAGCGCCCATCTTCAGCCCGTCCCTGTTCCGCATCAGGAACTTCGCCATCGGCATCGCCGGAAACATCGTGTGCCGCCTGGGGGGCAGCTGCCTGCCCTACCTGATTCCGTTATTTTTCCAGGTGGTCCTGGGCTACTCCGCCCTCCAGTCCGGCATGTCCCTGATTCCCCTGGCGCTGAGCAACCTGCTGGCAAAAACGTTCGCTCCGCGCCTGCTCGGCAAATTCGGCTACCGGAACATCATGGTGATCAATACCTTTACCATCGGATCACTGCTGGCGGCCTTCTACTTCATCGGCCCAGGCACCCATGAACTGACGCTGCTGGGGATGCTCGCGCTGCTGGGTGGAGCCAACTCCATCCAATTCACCTGCATGAACACCCTGACGCTGATTGACCTCCCCAACGCAGACGCCAGCAGCGGCAATTCCCTGCTCTCCACCATCATGCAGCTGTCCATCGCCATCAGCATTGCCGCGGCTTCCCTGCTGCTTGACAGCTTCGGCGGCCATTCGGCCACATCCGGAGACGCCGTGAAAGCCGCCTTCCACGCCACCTTCGTCACCATCGGCATCATTGCCGCGGCCAGTTCCTTCATCTTCGCCCTGGTAGACAAGAACAAGGGAATCACCCGCAGACGGAAAAAAGCGGCGTAAGACCGGAAAAAACCGGTCCTGCACCCGGTCAGGAGCAGGAAACGCTGTCCCCCGTTTCAATCGAACAGCACTGCGCAAACTGGGCGCGGGACTCTTCCAAGGTAATCGGCTTCTTGTCGGCCCCCAGGGCCACGTAAACCAGTTCCGCCTCCGTAATCTTGGCAATGTTATTGCAGAGCTTCGTGAGGCGTTCCGCGTACACCTCCACCTTTACGGTGATGGAAGTGCGCCCCACCTTGATAATCTCCGTATAAAAGGAGACCACGTCCCCTACCAGCACGGGAGCCTCAAACGTCAGGCTGCTGACCGCGCGCGTCACGATGTAACGGCTCAGCGCATAACGCATGGCCGTATTGGCTCCCGCCAGGTCCACCTGGCTCATCACCCAGCCGCCGAACACTTCCCCGCTCTGATTGGTATCCGCAGGCATCGGCTCCACGCGCAAGGCGGGAATGCGCTCTTCCGGAAGCTGGGTATGGTGGTATGTATTTTCCATAAATAAGAATAATTATAAATTACGGTGTTTATGCTCATCTATCCCGGCTCTCTTGTAAAGAGCAAAACGCGGAAGCGAAACAGGCCCCATCACGGCCTGCGCCCCCAGGGAGAACGAAATCCGTATGTATATAACAATAAAATATTGACGATAGGTTTGTTGTCAGGTTAGAAAGAATCATGCGGATTCCCTTTATACAAGCCATCTTTCCGGTTTTCCTTTCCCTGCTGGCCATTCCGAATTCCATGGCTGGACCAACGGCTCCCGGAGCCTCCCATTCCCTTCAACAGGAGGGAAAAGAAAAAAAGGCGCCCCGCTTCGAATTCACGCTGACGGAATGGCCCCACTCAGGCGAAGAAACCGCGTATTGGTTGAGAGACAGCTCTTTCCCGTATCCAAAAGATTATATGCTGCAAGATTACCTCTCAGCCCTGGACCAATTTCTGAAAGAACAGCAGGCCAAAGGTGTCCCGCTGGAAAAAATCACCCGTTTTTCCACGCTTTCCCTGGGGCGGGCGAAAGACATTCAGGAAAAATTCAAGCAGCTTGCGCGGGAGGGAAAAAGCCGCGTCTCCAACAAAGATGGCCACTACATGGCTGCCTGTGCAAGGCTGGTACGGGAGGAAAAGCTTCTTGCCCCCTATAAGGAAACCTTTAAACGCTTCGGACTGGAAGTGGATGACACCCTGGTGGGAGAATCCAAAATGGCAAGGGAACCCTTGGACGTGCCGGGGAGGAAAAGCCCTGTCTACTACTTTACGGGAGGCATGGTGAATCTGAAACTGACCCCTCTGAACCCGCAGGAATAACAGGCCTCATCAAGAATAAAACCGGACGGGAATTATCCGTTTTTCCGCCGGATGAACGGATTTGTGCGTTCTATCCCGAGCTTTTTTACAATGGCGCGCGGATTCGGTTGTCCATTCCTTATGGACCGCGACCACGAACCTAAAATGAAAAAAGTGGATGGAGAGGAACATCCCGCTTCCGATTTCGCCTACGTTCCCGACCCTGAAAAGCCTTCCACCTGGAAATTGCCGATCTTCAACATGCACCATGTGGGGGGCGCCCTGGCCGCCATGACCAGCGACTACCGCGGCAACCCCGTGGAAATTCCGGAAGGGGACCGCCACGCCGTCATGAAAAAAATCCTGGCCCGTAAGGCGGAACTGGAACAGGAAGAAAGCTGACCCCAGCTTCTTCCACGCCTTTTCTCTTCCACCCAAAAGCAGACGGGAAGAAAAGGCTTTCTTCCGCCGGTTCTCCCGATTCCCTTCACGTCCGGCAGGCTAAAGCCTCCCGGACTTTTTCGTGTTTACTGCCCGCCACGCCATACGCGGGGCTTCATGGCAACCATCCCCCTGGGTTGGCAACGAGAACATTTTTTCTCTCTTTTTCCCTTTTATCCGTGTAATGGCATGGAATTCCATTCGCATTTGTGACAAGATAAAACTCCTCCGCAGCCGGGGAAAACGGAACCACGCCGGAGCCTCAGCCTCCCTTTCCCAGAAACAACTACCCCCATTCTTCTGCCGAGGCAACATGCCAACAACGCCCTCCTCTTCAAACCACATGACAGGCGAACAAGTGAAACGATGCCTCTGGCTGTTCTGGATCAACCTGTTCATCGGGGCCTTCACGTTCGGAGGCGGCTACATCGTGGTGCCGATGATCAACAAATACTTTGTCCGGAAAAAACAGCTGTTCTCCAAAGAGGAACTTCTGTCCATGGCTGCCATCGCCCAATCCACGCCGGGGGCCATTGCCGTCAACCTCTCCGCGCTGGCGGGGCACCGCGCCGCAGGCATGGCCGGCGTCGTGTCCAGCTGCCTGGGAGCCGTCATTCCTCCGCTGGTGATCCTGTCCCTCATCTCGGTCTGGTATGAGGCATTCAGCTCCAACACCGCCGTGGAAGCGGTGCTTCGCGGCATGCAGGCAGGGGTGGCGGCCCTCATTGTGGACATTGTCGTGGACATGTGGCAGATGATCCTCCGCAGAAAATCCGCCCTGTTGAACGCTCTGGTTCCGGGGGCATTCATCGCCAGCTTCGTCTTTCACCTCAATATCGCCGCCATTCTGGCCGTGTGCTGCCTCCTGAGCCTCTGGCACGTCCGGAAAACGCTGGGAAGGAGGTCCGGATGATACAGCCGCTCTGGCAGCTTTTCAGCGTCTTTCTCCAGATCGGAGCGTTCAGCATTGGCGGAGGCTATGCCGTCATCCCCATGATCCGGGACCAGGTGGTCATTCACCAGGGCTGGATTACGCAGAAGGTTTTTACCGATATCATCACCATCTCCCAGATGACGCCGGGACCTCTGGCCATCAACACCTCCACTTTCGTGGGACTGCAAATCGCCGGCATTCCGGGAGCTGTGGCGGCCACCCTGGGATGCATCATTCCCGGCGTGGCGGCGGCGCTCCTGCTGCACCTCTTTTTCCAAAGACATCAAAAATCCGCTTACATCTCCGGAGTTCTGGAAGGGCTGAAAGCGGCTTCCGTAGGCTTGATCATGTCGGCGGGAGGCACCATCCTGCTGCTGACTTTCTGCGGCACCTTTGACTGGCACGCCCTTGCAGAGGCAGACCTCCCAAGCGTCATCCTGTTCGGCGCAGCCCTGTTCATCCTGCGGAAATGGAAGATGAACCCCATTCTGCTGATGGTTCTGACGGGTTTGGCCGGATATTTCATCTATGGATGAGTCTGAAGTCCTGCTCCACGCTGTTCCATGATAGAGCGGGGACACAGGAAGGCTTCTCCCCCCCCCCAGCTGGGCACAAAAAGGAAGGCAAATGATTTAAATGCATTGCCGCTCAACTTGTTTGCCTGTTCCCCTACGATAGTTTTCTCTGGAAACAAATTGGAGAAATTTAAAAGGATTCAAGGAAGGCCGGTGATTGAACCATTCTATCCCGATCAAGGAGAACAATATTCAAAAATAACCTTATACGAATGAATATCAATGACATGTTGAGACAAAACCATGTCTTCTCCTGAACAGATAAGGCGATTCCCGGTCACCACGGATAGGAGAAGCGGAACGCCGGGGAAAGAAACACGGCCAGTCCTGTTCCATGCCGTGGCGGCATGGCCATTCATCTTTCCCGGCAGTCCCGTGCCAACAACATGATTCATAAAAAATGAGCACCAAAAACATTCAGGAAATGCAGGACCCCGGCCATGAATTCCATCAGGGCGGATACGAAAAACAGCAGCAGGAAGCTCCCGGACTCCAATCGGAAATGAACCCCGTTCCGGATGCCGGAGAACAGAGCTACCATGGAAGCGGAAAACTCCAGGGACGGAAAGCCCTGGTTACGGGAGGAGATTCAGGCATAGGCCGTGCGGCCGCCATTGCCTACGCACGTGAAGGAGCGGACATCGCCCTGAACTATCTTCCAGAGGAACAAAGCGATGCGGAAGAAGTGGCGGAACTTATCAGGAAGGAAGGGAGGAAAGCCGTTCTGCTGCCTGGCGACCTCAGCGATGAATCCTTCTGCCAAAACCTCATCAGGGACGCCCTGGAAAAACTCGGCGGCCTGGACATTCTGGCCCTGGTGGCCGGCAAGCAGGTGGCGGTGGAAGACATTCAGGACATTACCACGGAACAATTGACCAAGACGTTTGAAGTGAATGTTTTCTCCCTGTTCTGGATAGCCAAGGCCGTCCTCCCGCACCTGAAGCCGGGAGCAAGCATCATCACCTGTTCCTCCATCCAGGCCTACCAGCCCGGGAAAAACCTGGTGGATTACGCTTCCACCAAGGCGGCCATCATCGCCTTCAGCCGCGCTCTGGCCAAGCAGGTAGCCTCCAAGGGTATCCGGGTCAATGTGGTGGCTCCCGGACCTGTCTGGACGCCTCTGCAAGTGACTGGAGGCCAGCTTCAGAAAGACCTGCCGGAATTCGGCCAGAAAACACCCCTCAAACGTGCCGGACAACCTGTGGAATTATCCGGACTGTACGTCTTCCTTGCCTCCCAGGAATCCAGCTTCATCACCGCGGAAGTCTTCGGGGTCACCGGCGGCATGCATCTGTCCTGATCCGGAATTCGCAGCTTTAGAAGAAGATTCCGGCCGTCTTTCCACCGCCAGGAGCATGCTTTTCCGAGGGCACGGAATCTTGAGGCGTTTGTTCCCTTTCTGGGGGTCCGGAAAGGGAAATTTTTACCACTGAACAATGGAATCCCCGGATCAACGCGTGCTCCTCAAGGCAAAACGGCGGCTCTTTCAGCTCTCCGCAGTTGCCGGATCTTCCGGCCATATGGCCTCTTTTCCGCCCTTGTGCCCTGGCGGAGCATGAATTTCATTTGATCATCATGCAAACCCCATCAAACGCGCCATTCCAGCTACCAGCAGGCACAGGACAACGCCGCAGACCGTCGGAATGGCAAAGGCAAGAATGGCCCATTTCCACTTGCCCGTCTCCTTGCGGACCGTGAGAAGCGCAGTTGAACACGGCCAGTGCATCAGGGAAAACAGCATGGTGCATAACGCCGTCACCCAGGTCCATCCGTTGTTTGCCAGGAGAGACTTCAATTCGTTCATATCGTCCATGTCCATCATGTTGTCGGAAGCCAGGTAGCCCATGATGATCAGGGGAAAAACGATTTCGTTGGCAGGAATGCCTAAAATAAAGGCCATCAAAATCACGCCGTCCAGCCCCATCAGCCGGCCAGCGGGATCCAGCCACTGCGTACCGTGGACAAGCAGGCTGGCGTCTCCAACCCGTATATTGGCCATCAGCCAGATGACGATCCCCGCGGGAGCCGCCACCATCACCGCGCGCCACAAAACGGTCAGGGTCCTGTCCAAAAAGGAACGGACAATCACCTTGCCGATCTGGGGCTTGCGGTAGGGAGGCAGTTCCAGGGTAAAGGAAGAGGGTGTTCCCTTGAGAATCGTATGGGACAGAAGGGCCGTTACGGCAAAGGTCATCCCTACGCCCAGCCCGATCAGAAGCACCAATCCCGCGACGGAGGCCAGCGGCTGCAAGCCGGACGCCACGGATCCGGCAAAAAACATGGTCATGAGAGCGATCAGCGTCGGAAACCTGCCGTTGCAGGGGACAAAATTATTCGTCAGGATGGCTACGAGCCGTTCCCGCGGGGAATCAATGATCCGGCATCCGGTGATTCCCGCGGCATTGCACCCAAACCCCATGCACATGGTCAGCGCCTGCTTGCCGCATCCGCAGCACTTCTGAAAAACCTTGTCCATATTGAACGCCACGCGGGGCAGGTAGCCGGAATCCTCCAGCAGCGTGAACAAGGGGAAAAAGATGGCCATTGGAGGCAGCATGACGGACACAACCCACGCCACCACGCGGTAAACGCCCAGCACCAGCACCCCGTGCAGCCATTCCGGAGCATGGGCCAGCCGGAACAGGGACGTAAGGGCCTCCTGCCCCTTCCCGAGCAGGTCCGCCAGCCCCTGGGAAGGATAATTCGCCCCTACAATGGTAATCCAGAAAATGAGCACCAGCAGGGCGAACATCAGGGGATAAGCCGTCCACCGCCCCATCAGCACCTTGTCGATGCGCCTGTCGCGCCCCGTTCCCCCTCCATCCGGCACCACGACTACGCCCCGGCACAGGCGTTCCGCCCGTTCAACGAACACGGCCGCCACACGGTCTCCAAAGTCCCTGGCTTCCGCCGCCCCGGCCGCTTCGCGGAGAATTTTTTCCACCACCTCCTCTTTTCTCAAATCGCTTCCCTCATATTGCTCCAGAAGGCCCAGCGTTCCCTCATCCCCCTCCAGCAACTTGACGGCCGCCCAGCGGGGAGCCAGTCCATGCCATGGACGCCCGGCAAGTGAAGCCTCCAAACGTGCCAGCCATGGCTCCACGTCCTCTCCGTAGGACAGCCGGAGGGGAGGACGCCTTTCCCCGGACCACGCCAGCCGCTGCACCGTCTCCGCCAGGGCCTCCAACCCTTCCCCCTTCGCGGCTGATGCCGGAATAACAGGCACTCCCAGACGTTTTTCCAAAAGCGGGCAATTGATTCGGATGCCCTTCCTCCGGGCCTCATCCATCAAATTGACGCAGACCACCACATTGCCCGTCGTCTCCATGACCTGGAGGGCCAGATTCAAATCCCGTTCCAAATTGGTGGCGGAGCACACCACAATGACGGCATCCGCATCACCGAAACAAATGAAATCGCGAGCCGCCTCTTCATCCGAAGAACAGGCCAGCAGGGAATACGTGCCCGGCGTATCCACCAAAAGATACTCCCGGGGGCCGCGCCCCACGATGCCCTCCGCACGGACGACCGTCTTGCCGGGCCAGTTTCCGGTGTGCTGGCGCAGCCCCGTCAGCGCATTGAACACCGTGCTCTTTCCCACGTTGGGAGCGCCTGCCAGGGCCACGACAGGCATGCGTTTTTCCTGAGAGCCGCAAGCCCCATCCTTTTCCACGCCGCAGTCCGGCCTCACCGGGTTTCCTTCCATGGCTGGGTTCAGGCGGACCTTACAGTGATGAGTTCCAGATCGGAAGACCTGAGCGCCATGACCGTTCCGCGTACAAGAAAGGCCACGGGATCTCCGAACGGCCCCCGTTCCAGGCATTCCACCCGGGTTCCGGGAATCATGCCGATATCCATCAACCGCCGTCTCAGGCGGCCTTCCATCCGCAGGGACTCAATCCTGGCGGCCTCTCCTTCAGTCAACTGGTTCAATGTCATTGTCCGTTTATTCCTTTCTATTGATTATTCATGCAGAAACTTCCACAAGAATGGCATCAGCCGCGGCAGCCGGCAATTCCAGCCGCTGCCCTTCCTCCGCCGTTACCAGAAAAGCCCCGCCGGGCGCTTCCTCCTCCATCCGGGCTACCGTCTCATGAAGATGAATGCCCAGGGAAGTGAGAAGCTCCAGCAGTTCCTTTGATTCGGGGACGCGCCTGATCACTGCCGGAATCCCCGCCGGGATGTCGGACAAACGGGAAAGCGGCCCTTCCTGCAAGGGCTGATCTTTCCTGCCCGGTATTGTTCTTCCGTGGGGGCACATCTCCGGGTAGCCGAGAAAACGGTCCAGCTTTTCCATCAAGAGGGGGGAAGCCGCATGTTCCAGCTTCTCCGCCTCCTCATGCACGTCCTCCCACGAGTACCCGAGATGGTTAACCAGGAAAACCTCCCACAGCCGGTGGATACGCACCAGCTGCATCGCCGCTTCCTCTCCCTTCCGCGTCAGGCGGATGGAGCGCTTCTCCATATTCTGCACCAGTCCTTCCTTCTCCATCTTCCGGATAATTTCACTGACGGAAGCCGCAGAAACGCCTAAATACGCAGCAATATGCCTGTTGCCGACCTTCTCCCTGCCCCGCTGGAGTTCGGCAATGGCTTTTAAATAATCTTCACGGCTGCTGGTCATGGTGCTGATGATCTCTTGCGTTATAAGGTATACCTAACAAAACGATATTCCGCTCAAACAAAAAAGCATATCCCGTGTCAGCAGCGCTATTTTCCGCCGCATGGCAAACGGCTATGGACGGCTTTTGGAAAGAGATAGACAGATATTCTTCCATTTTCCGTTTTTCCCGCAAGGCCTGGAAAAACTTGCGGCATACCTCAAAACAGGTCGGTTATAATCGGTTATTCAATGATTTTTGGCGGAATTCCAACCTTTTTTAACATGTCTCCAACTGGGTCAAGCGGTAGCGTTTATAAGTGATTGTTACATTTTCCTCTTGACTACGGGTAGAAATCCCACATATTGGGCTTAGATTAACACTATTGTATATCACATATACATCTCTATAAATTACCCCGTCCTGTTGCCGCAGGACGGGGTTTTTCGTTAATTGAACATTACAATAAGTAATTCAATCAGCCTGATTAACACGATATAATAGATCACATATCACACCTCCTTTCTTTGTTCCGGGACCAACCCGGCGAAAAGATAATGCAGAAAATAATGATTTTTTCAAGGTTCTTCCCGGTTGTCCCGGAAACTTATCCCACCTTGGGAGGGAGGCTAGCCCCCCCCTACGCGTTACGGTGAACGGAAGCAGTGGTCAAGCTCTTTGATTACGGCTGCATATTCTGACCTCGTCATCCATGCTTTTCCAGTTACTTGCAGAAGAAGGCGATGACGCCCAGGATCAACAACACGGCGAGCAGGTACGGAGCTACGGTCACCAGTGCCGACAGGATGCCGACGACAGCCGGCCCCAGCAGACACAGCATAACGAGTACCACCAGAGCAATGAGGAGGTCTTTCATGTTCATGGCTATGCTGATGCGTGAGCTCTTGTCCGGGATGATCGACGAGCCGGAGCAGCAGCGGACACCCATTGCTTGAGCGCCTGTCGTCCGGCATAGGTAATCAGCCAGCAGTCGGACCGAAGCAGGAATTCTTCTTCCTTTGTGCGGATGATGAATTCCTTCCCTGCCAGACCACGGACGGCATGCCTGACGCTCTCCTGTTCGATGCCACGGCATTCCGCCATGATCTCCTCGTCACTGCATTCAAAGTCGCCGTGAAGGTGCAGGAGAATGGACAGCTCCAGCCCGGTCAGGGATGGAGTCCGTCCCATACGTCTCAAGCTCAGATGATATTTTCTTTTCATGGTCATCTCAGGTCAGTTGTTCACGGTATAGCTGTCGGCCAGATCCCAGAGTTCCCGGTTCAGGCGTGTATTGCCGTCAATGCCATTGAGCGCCCGCAGGGAACGGCGTCGGTAGACATTCTCCTTCTGAGGCTTCAAGGGTACTCCTCCCCGGATCAGGTTTTCCTGAACCCGGTTGAAGCACTGCCAGACGGTAGCCGGACTTCCCGCCGTAAAGCCGATGTCGTTCCAGCGCCGGGGCGACAGAAGGGCATCGGGACGTATCCTGTCTTCATAGTCACCTCCCAGGCACAGCCGGGCCGCTTCATGAACGAAGTCCACATGTCGTTTATAAAGGAGTTCGACTCCCTGCATGCGGCGGATGTCGTCCATGATCCGGGGCGTTTCTCCGGCCAGCCGGAGACTGGCGGCGATCACCTCTTCCCCGGTATGGCCCATGTGACGGATGTTGATCGCGGCAATACGCGCCCCGACAATCAGACCGTTGGTACACACCAGTCGGAAGATGCCTGCCATGAGCTGGTAGGAACAGCTGCCGTTGTGGCTGTTGATCATGACCACTTCGATGCGCTGATCACGGTTGTGTTCCAGCACGTCCCGGTGAGCGAAGCGAATCAGGTGCTTGCGGGTGGGTGTGCCGTCCGGTTTTCGGGTGCGTTGTTCCTGAGCTCCGACGACGAGGAATCCGGCTTCTTCCATCTGGTCAAGCAGGGAGTCGGAGGAGACGAAACGGTATTTTCCCGAACGGCTGTCGTCCTCACGGTCGGCGAAGACGGAGGGGGCGACACGCCGTATCTGGACTCTGTCCAGAGGGCTGTTGTCTCGATTGCGATAGAGTTCACGAGTAGATGTGTGAGTATTCATGTTCATTGATGATTGATTTGTTGCAACAAAAAGCCCGCCCCCGGAACAAGACCGGAAGGCGGGCACAGGCAGGAAGCAGAGAATCTACTTACTCAAGGATATATGACGGGAGGGGAGGGGGAATTTCAGGATGGTAGAACCAAAAATTATACTCATTTATATCTGGGATAAGGTATAAAGGAGTATAACCATCTTTGAAATGGACGACTCCTGATGAAGCGCCTCTACTATCCCCGAACTTATATGGTAAAGTTTATAGTTAATCTTCTCCCCGTTCAATCGCATTCATTTGGGGGCTCGATATCGAAGCCTCCGCTGATAATGAATTGTCTGAGCAGCATATCGATTTTCATCGGTACTTTTGGCGGAATGATGGCATACCCTTCTCTTTTCTCAAGCCAGGCTTTCGCTTTCTTTTTGTCTATCGTGGCTTTCAGAGCGTCAAAGCGACCGAACTCGTTGATGTTGCTCTCTGTCACTCGTAATGTCATCATCTTGCGTAGCAGGTTTTCATCAAGGCCAAGGGCAAGGGCGAAGCGGTGAATCTGATCATCTTTGGCTTTGGCACGGTATTCCGTAATATAGTCCCGGAGCGTTTTCCCCTTTTCGGGCACGGCATCCCCGCGTTGGATATCATGCAGGAAGATGTCCGCAAATTTTTGTTCCTCCTGAGAAAGCGTAGCGAATGTTTTGTGGAGCTCATCCATTGCCTGTTTGATGGCTTCGGCTTCAGCTCCCGGCCGGGTCAGCAGTTTTAGGTACTTGTCGAAACGGGAGTTCATGTAGTCGGAATCGATATCATCCGTATCGATGGTGGTCAAATAACCAGCTATATCGTAGGGGATATCTTCTCCCGGTTCCTGGTTCCCTCCCGGCCCAAGCAGTTCCTTGTATCTCAATGCCAGCACCTTGTAAGTCTTCTCATCCAGTGAAACGCGAATGGAATACTTCTTACCGCTATCAGCATCCGTAAACGTGTATTCCAGCTTTTCCCAATGGAAGCCTTGGATTCTTGCCGCTTCAAGATGCTCGTTGAGTTTCCTGAAGAGGCCGGAAAATTTCTTTTTGGCCGAGCCGTCATCAGGAAGGCGTGTGAAGTCATCAAGCCTAGCCTCCTTGAACAAGTCTTTGATCTGCGCATAGAGATCATTCATGCCATCAAGGTTTCGGGGGAGGCGCTCGGCAAACAGCCCCAGGGGCTTATCGCCCGAGTAGAGTTTGACGGCCGCCTCAATGTTCCTTTTCATCGTGTGAGGGAAGCGGTAGTACTTAATCGTACCAAAGGGCTTTTCCGGTCCGAACAGGCGGTTGGTCCGGGAAAACGCCTGAATGATATTCTCGTACTTGAGTTTCTTGTCGAGATAGAGCGTATTGATCCATTTGGAATCAAAGCCGGTGAGCATTTGATCAACGACAATGAGAAGATCAATCTGCTTTTCCGGCGTCTGTTCGATTCTCTCATAAGGCTTTTTATGCGCCAACCTTGCCGCGATGTCCTTTTTCATTCTGGGGAACGCCGGTATGCTGAACTCCTGACCATAGCAATGATTATAGTCTTCGATGATCTCCGCAAGCACGGCTTCTTTCACCACGGCTCCGTCCTTATTGTCGATGCTGGGGTCAAAAAGGGCAGTGATTTTAAGTTCCGGAACCTCGGTCTTGAAGAGTCGATAATAGTCAATAGCTTCCGGGATACTATTGGTTGCGAGGATCGCGTGAAACTTTCCATTATAGCTCAGGTTGATCCAGTTCTCGCGGATATCCTGGATCACCATCCTTTGGTGTTCTTTGCTGCGGTACTGGGCTTGAGGGAGGTAATCTTCGATTCCCTTCCTGTAGTTTCCATCATCATCCGTACTGCCTGCCATCGGCAACCGCATGTAGTGATAGAAAACCTCGCTTTTCCGGGGATCGGCCAGCGCTTCAGCCAGGGAATCAGCCTTGGCCTTTTCCAAGGCGATAGCTTCTCTCAATTCTTTCTCCTTGTACGTGAGAACCATGTACGGATCGAAACCCAACACGTTCCTGTCGCGGATACCGTCGGCAATACTGTACCGGTGGAGTTCATTGCCGAAGACTGTTTTTGTGGAATTGTCTTTCTTCTGGTTCTCCTCTTGAATCGGCGTACCGGTGAAACCAAAGAAGATGGCTTTGGGGAATGTGCGCTTGATCGTGATCAACATATCTCCAAAGGTGGAGCGATGGCATTCATCGATGATAAAAACGATTCTCTTCGCCCGCATCAGTTGAAGATCCGCATCGTTCATGCCGCCATCCGCTTCATCCTTGATATTGCTCATTTTCTGAATGGAGGTGACAATGAGAGTATCCGCCGGGTCGGTACTTTTCAGCTTCTTGACGAGTATGCCCGTGTTTTCCGTCGCCTGCACATCCTCGTCTTCACTGGCAAAGCCACGGTATTCTTTCAGGCTTTGCGTTCCCAGTTCGATGCGGTCCATGAGAAAAACCACCTTGTCGGCATCCTGTGAGGAAGCAATCAACTGGGCGGATTTGAACGAAGTCATGGTCTTGCCGGAACCGGTGGTATGCCAGATGTAGCCGCCCAATTGATCTTCTTTTTCCCATTTTGTCTTGGCCACTTTGTCGGAAATGGCGCTGGCGGCAAAATACTGGTAACTGCGCATGACCTTCAGGATACCGTCAGAGTTGTCGGCCACCGTGTAAAAGCCGATGAGCTGGTGCGCCATCGGAATGGATAGCAAGGTAGAGGCTATCTGTTTCCAATCGTTAATAGGCTCGTTATTAAAATCGGCCCAATGAAAATAGTAGTCGGGGTTAAATTTCCCCTCCGGTCCCGGGTTGGCGAAGTAAACAGCCTCTTCAGGATTCATGGCTACAAAAATCTGCACCAGAGAAAAGAGGCCGGTGAAGATCCCCTCTGCCATGTATTTTTCAAGCTGATGGCAAGCCTGGCTGACAGGGATACCGCTTTTTTTCAGTTCAATGTGGAAGACCGGCATTCCGTTGATGAGCAGCATCAAATCTCCCCGGCGGTCAGAGAGCATGGCGGACGATGAAGCGAATCTGGGTTGCCGGACGATTTGATAGCGGCTTTGCCCGGCGGCAATCTCCATGCGGTCATAAATTTTCAAGGAAACTTCCTTGCCGAAATGTTCGACATCATCGGGGTTGTCGCGAATAATCGTCACACTGCGGCCATTGATGAAACCATTCAACATCAAAGGAGTCTTGAGAACGTTGATTTGTTCCAGTATCTGCTGCATTTCCCCGGGAGTCAGGGGGTAGTCATTCAGTCGATCAACACACCTGTTGTTATCAAAGAGAATGTTCGCCCAGTTCTGGATGAGTTGCTCTTCCGTGTAATTGGCCAACACGTTTTTCTCCCAGCCCTTCTCCGTCAACATTTCGATTAGGGCGTCTTCAAAATCTTTTTCCTGGGAGCAAATCATATGTGTTCGGTCGTTTTGGGTTGTTCATCTCATGCCTCTTGGGCGTAGGGATGTGGATAAATAGGGCAGTGAGGGGAGTTTTACAAAATAGTACGGTACTTGTCAGACGTTTATTGAAATTGCCCAAGGTCTGTTAGCTTGAGCGTTCATCATGAAAAGCGTCTTCTCATCTTAGACAAACATCTTCTCCAGACAAGATTTCTTGATGTTTTGCAGCTTTTCCAGTTTGCGCTGATGGAGAGTAATTAGGTCGTCTAGCTTGTGGAAAAAGTCGCCAATTTGGGATTGTTCTAGTTGTGTTGGCGGTAACTGAATTTTTAGATCAGTAAGCATATCGAGTACAATATACGGAATATTACTCGCTCTCGCTTCTTCTTTAATTTTCTTAGGTAATACATTACCGATAGAGGAGAAAAGGAACTGACGATCAGCACAAAATCCTGTTAATACATAAGTCCTTTGATAAGCATTAAATAAGCCGTCGGCCAAATGCATGTACCCGACAGTAGCTCCATTTCCAGCGATTGTAATGGCTGGACCAGCAAATTCAGCTACATCAATGCGATACTTCTTAATGCCCGAAGTATAAAAATCGTACTTACCATTTTCGATCATTGCATTCGCATCAAGTTTTCCTGTGGCAATATTGCAAAGCTCTCCCAGCTTCCGCTGTTCCCAAGCGTCCGTAAATCCGGCAAAACGGATTTCTGGCGTATCAGCACCATGTTGTGGGAACATTTTTTCCAGCATGGATTTTTTCAGATTCACCAGCTTGTCATACTTACGCTGATGAAGGGTAATGAGATCGTCTAGATTGTGGAAGAGGTCGCCTATTTTGATCTGTTCTTTTTTGTCTATTGGGACCAACAATGTGTATCCAGAAATTTCCGCGAGCGATATATGTTTGATAGTTCCCCCATGTGATAAGGTTGTCATCGCATCCAAAAAATCTCCCGTGTTGAGAGCCTGATATAAAAATTCGAAATTCTCTTTGGCAGTTAACCTCCCGACTCGTTGTGCTAAAATTAACTGACTATGCGCCACTTTTGCAGTACGCCCAACAGTTCCATCCATCGTAACAAGAATGTCCCCTATATCCAACACGTATTGTTCTTTTATACGTTCATCTGCCATATCAATCCTGTTTCCAACATTGTTGTCTACTGTTGGATTGTCATCCTGTATATTGCCATTCGTAATGACCAAATAAGCTCCTGTATCAGAAAAAACATTGCTATCAAAGGGGAAACCAGTTCGTACACTTGCTACTCCTTTCAGCATCCTTTGTTCCCAAGCATCCGTAAATCCGGCAAACCTTATAGCCGGTTTTTTTACATCTTCACCCATATCACTTCCCTTCAAGCAACTTTTTGAACTCCATGAGTCCCTTCATATCAAACTCATTGCCTTGCAGTTCGCCCAACATTCCAACCAGAGTACGTTCCGTGTCGATAATTTGCTGTTCCACTTCGGCATAGGTTGTTTCGTACTTCTTACAAAGCGCTTCCAATTTGGTCACCAGCTCGCTGATGATGGATTGGGGCAAACTGTTAACGCTCTCGACTAGGGGAGTAATCCATTTGAGCTTCAGCAACTCCAGCACTTGTTCGTCCGGGAGAGCCTCAATGGTTTCCCGGGTACGCATATGCAGTGCTACGGCTTCATCTTTCACCTGCTTCTTAAGGGCCTTTTCCCTGGTGAAGAGCGCATCCACCTTCTTCAGGATAGCAAGGGTTTCCGGGGCCTCCTCTCTGGACTTGAGCGCCTTCTTCACGACAGCAGGGACAAAGGCGTCCTTTTCATCGTTGACGAAATCCTTGTCCTTGTCTTCTTCGCTCAGCTCATCCAGCAACTCTTCATAATTCCCCGGGATCGCGGCAAGTTGCTCTTCCTTTGACTTCAGCGAAGCGAGTTCATTCGGCAACAGTTTTTTTTGCACGAGATCAAAGGGAAGAATGTGCCCCTTCCAGCCCTCCTGCACTTCGTGATCCTTGCCATCCTTTTTCTTCAACACCATGTTGGGATCGACTTGTTTGACACAGGCAAAGCCTTCCGTCTGGATCATTTCCAGATCGACAGCAATCTGGGTCCAGTCGTCATTCAGGAGTTGATAAGCTTCATATTTGTCAATCAGGGGGATATTCGTCAACCTGGCGAACATATCTTCGCAGAGAATCATTTCTTCACCGGACGTGCCCTGCGTCTGCAGTTTCTCGATCAGTTCCGAATGCAGGAAGGATTCGAACCCGTCAAAGGCTTCGGCGAAGCGGGAAATAAAGGCGGTTACGTCCGGGTGTTCCGAAATGGCCTTCTTGAGATTCGGTACACACAATTCGCGATACGCGTCATTGACTGGAGAAAACAGGTCCTTCTTCAAATTCGGGAAGGCTTCCCAATATTCGTGCAGCTCCAGCAGTTCCTTTTCCGGGATACCGCCAAACATTGACGCGTAAACGTCCCAACTCTCTGCCTTCTCGGAAGAGTCCACATAACGGGGAATATTGAGATTGTAATCGTTGGCCCGGATTTCATCGCGAGATACGACTTTCGAGAACTTCTCCACAGAAGCACGCGCGGTGACGACATCCACGATTTTTTTGATATCGCGAGCGCGGAGGGCATTGTTTTTGCCGACCTTCTCAAAGCCTTTGGAAGCATCTACAATGAGGATATCGGTATTCGGGCGTTTCTGCTTGAGAACCATGACAATGGTGGGAATACCCGTGCCGAAAAAGATATTGGCAGGAAGCCCGATAATGGCGTCGATATGATTCTGCTCAATCAGATTTTTACGAATCATTCCTTCCTCGCCTCCACGGAACAGCACGCCATGAGGCAGAACAATCGTCATCACGCCATCGCTCTTTAAGTGGAAGAGGTCGTGCAAGAGGAAGGCGTAGTCTGCCTTCCCCTTGGGGGCAAGTCCAAAACGGGCATATCTGGGATCCGCCTCCTTATCGGCCGGATTCCATGCCTGGGAGTAGGGAGGGTTAGAAACGACGGCATCGACGTACAACGGATTATAACTGTGAATCGGGTCATTCTCGTCAAAATACGGCCAGTCTTCTTCCAGCGTATCGCCGTTGCGCGTAACGATATTGTCCGGCAAAATGCCGCGCATGACGAGGTTCATGCGGGTGAGGTTGTACGTGTTTTCCTTGAGCTCCTGCGCAAAGTATTTGATATGGTCGTCATTGCCCATGTGCCGGGCGACGCATTTGCCGATATTGATGAGCAGAGAGCCGGAACCACTGGTGGGGTCGTAAATCCTGATTTCCGTTCTTTCCTTCAGGTGGTGTGCTACGATCTCGGACATGAGGAGGGAAACCTCATGCGGCGTGTAGAACTCACCGGCCTTCTTCCCGGCATTGGCAGCAAAATTGCTGATCAGGTATTCATAAATGAAGCCCAGGACGTCATAGTCCTGCCTGCCATCCATGGGAATATCCTTGATGAGATAGATCAGGTCTCGAATGGCCTTGGTGCGCGCACCGGAAGTGTCCCCCAGCTTGGAAAGACCAGTCTCCAACGTGGTGAAAATGCCCGAGAATACCTTTTTATGTGAAGGGTTGATCAAGCGGTTGAAGGCCGAAAGCGCAGTCATTACGTGATCCGCCGAAAAGTCTCTGCCTTTGGCAATCCATGTAGAGAACAGATGATCATAGGAGATGAAGTAGCCAATATTCTTTCGGACACTCTCGACGGTTTCGCTGTCCTCTTCCTTCAAATCGGGAAGATATTCATCCGTCCAATCGTTCTCCTTGAGGTGCTTGACCTCCTTGTCTGACAGGAACTTATAGAAGATGAAACCGAGAATGTAATCCTTGTATTCGTTGGCCTCGATCTTGGAGCGCATCTTATTGGCGGACTCCCAAATTTTTGCAGCGAGTTGTTGCTTGTTCATAACGTGTTCCTGACGGATGGGGATATTCCCCATGTTGCCTGACGGCTTTCGATATCGATAGATTTTTGCCGACTCAATATTCGTTGATTCGGTGTTGGTTTGCTACCCCAAATACGACGACCATGAGGGGAGCTAAGCCTTCGAATTAGTAGCGTGGATAGGTCATATTGTCGAGAACAAAGCCCGGAGACTTCTCCGCAAAACATCGGCTGTATCCGTGACGATGCGGAGGAAATAAAAGAGATTGCCCGACCTCGAAAGAATGGTAGGCTAAGGCAATTCCTGATTACTCCTGTTATGAGCCATCTTCTTGATTCTGTTTCCCTGCTACTGAATGAGTCTGCATCTCCCATGCACCCCAGGGAGCTTACTGATTTGCTCATTCAACGTGGCATGTGGAGCTCGCAGGGGAAGACTCCCGCTGCGACAGTAAGCGCGCGTATCTATGACGATATGAAAAAGCACGGGAGTCAATCGAGGTTCGTCAAAGTGGAAGGCGGGCTGTTTGCGCTGAATCCAAAAGCGGACATCAAGTCCACGACGGCTGAGCATCATGCAGGCAAGACAGCCACAAAAAGACTACCGGAGAAGAGCGACGCTTCCTATTCGTTTTCCGACTGTGCGGAAAAGATCCTTCTTCATTTCTCCGGGAATGTCCCCATGCACTACAGGGATATCACCAACAAAGCCCTGGAACTGGGGTGGCTTAAGACGGAGGGACTGACTCCGGAAGCAAGTATGCGAGCCAGAATTTCAACAGAAATCCAACGAATGGAGCAACAAGGGCGAGTGCCTCGTTTCAAAAGGCTGGGCAAAGGAATGATAGGACTCACTTCTTGGGAATCTTCGGGGCTTGAACAACAGATTGACTCTCACAATGAGAAAAAAAGGAAGCAATTGATGGAGAAAGTAAAGACATTATCTCCTCTAAATTTCGAGAGGCTGATAGCTCTGTTATTAGATAACATGGGATTTTCCGAAGTAAGCCGGACTCCCTACGGAGGTGATGGCGGTGTTGATGTGCGAGGCATTATGACGGTGCATGATGCCATTCACATCAAGTTGGCCGTACAAGCCAAACGGTGGAAAGCCAATGTGCAGTCCCCTATCGTTCAGCAACTCCGTGGCAGTTTGGGAACGGACGAACGCGGCTTGATTGTGACCACTTCCGGCTTTTCCAAGGGGGCCAGAGAGGAAGCAACCCGCTCCTCTTCCCATGCATCCATTGACTTGATTGATGGCGAGCAACTGGTTTCCCTGCTCGTGGAATATAATCTGGGAGTCAGAAAAAACCGTTACCAACTTCTGGAATTGACGCCTTCTTTCTTCACCGATGAGGAAGAAATGTAGATGTTGTCCCGTCCTAAAAAGAAGCCCCACCTCACGGCTAGCTTCTGAATATGGTACGAACTCTTTGGCATTCCGGGTGAGACTGAAGGGCCAGGTGGTGATGTTATTTATGCTCTCCCGGACAAATCGGAGTGTCATCACGCCTGAAAGGCATGGGGAAGACACATTGTCTGAAATCCAGGATGTCAGAAAACGCGCAAGCATATATCTTGACCTTATGTCAGAAATCGTGCAGATTATTTACGATTCCTCAGAAAGATATGAACTTGTCCGCAACCAGAATTGACATGCTGAAGCAAATCAAAAAGCGATTTGCCTTGGGAGATGTGTTCTCAGCTGTAGACTTGAAGGAGCTTGGCTCTCGAGCTGCTTTGGATCAGTCTCTTTCCCGGTTGGCAGAGAGGGGATGTATTGTCAGAATTGCAACCGGATTGTATTACATGCCCCGAATCAGCAGTTATTCTCAACGGCCATTGCCTCCGTCCCCGGATCAGATCATTCAGGCTCTGGCTCGTAAAACAGGTTCCCGTATCATGCCGTCCGGAGCAAGCCTTGCCAACAAACTCGGATTGATCGATCAGGTTCCCGCCTCGTATGAATATTTGACGGATGGACGGTCAAAAGACTTCCGTATCGGGGCTTTGCAAATCAGGTTACGCCGCACGGCCAAAAACCTGATGGATTTGTCTGGCACCATCATGGGAGAAGTATATATGGCATTGCGTTTCCTCGGTAAGGATCAGACTAATGTGGAAGAAGTGCGTTCCCGTTTGTCGCAAAATCTTTCATCGAACGATAAGAAACAGCTCAACCGGTGGACGCCCCAAGCTCCTGAATGGATGCGTCCTATCATTTTCAATTTGCCATCATGATTCCTTATTTCCAGCTTTTCCCCGAACAGCAACGTGATGTGCTCGCTGAAACTCAGCACCAATTGGGCCTGCCAGCTCTCTTTCTGGAAAAAGACTACTGGGTATGCAGGGTGCTGGAGATGTTGTTTGAACACCAGGCATTGAACCCCCATTTGTGTTTCCGGGGCGGTACGTCCCTGTCGAAAGCCTTCCATTGTATCCAGCGCTTTTCTGAGGACATAGACATTGCCTTATCTCCTGCGTTCTTTCCTGACATGTCCGGTGAACTACTCCCTGTCCCTGGTGAATCTTCGTCGCAGCGTGATCGCAAGCAGCGTAAAATGAGAGAGTACTACAGGAGTCTGATGCGTGACTTCATCCTGCCGACCTTACAGCAATCTTTTGAACGACGCGGCATTTCAGGAGTTCGTTTTGAACTGGAAGATCTCAGCAAGGCCCGTGATCCGTTCGTTCTTTATATTCATTATCCTTCCGTGCTGGAACATGATGCTGGGTCCTATGTGGCTCCAGCTGTCAAACTGGAACTAAGCGGCAGAGCAGAGACAACGCCTTCGTCCCCGGCTGAGATCGAATCCTATATAGCTCATGTTTTTCCCGAGCTGGCAGCGCCTGTTTCTCTGCAAGTCGTTTCTCCCAAACGCATCTTTTGGGAAAAGGCGTTCATTCTGCATGAGGAAAACGTGCGGGGTGGCCCCAGCAAACCACGACTGGCGAGACACTATTATGATCTGGATGCCCTGATCAAAAATGGCATGTACGACGGGTCTCTGTTCGAACAAATCAAACAACAGCGTGCGGTCAATTACGGATATTCGTGGATCGATTATGATCACCTGAGCCCGTCCGATATGCATATCCTGCCTCCTGACGACCACAGTTATCAGGCATGGGCTCGTGACTACATCCAAATGAAACCGATGTTGTTTGGCGAAATTGAAGAGTTTGCCGTCATCGTACAGCGTATTCGGGACTTTGTGGAATTGAAATTCAAGAAATGATCAGCTCAACGTCAAAATG
The DNA here is from genome assembly GCF_020860705.1 of Akkermansia sp. Taxonomy (GTDB): domain Bacteria; phylum Verrucomicrobiota; class Verrucomicrobiia; order Verrucomicrobiales; family Akkermansiaceae; genus Akkermansia. Next base: position 173 of record NZ_JAJBTT010000053.1, on the reverse strand, counting down.
GGTGGGTGATCAAAAACAATACCAGCCAACCAAATCGAAAAAGAGAAGAAAATCACACCACTGATGAAAACAAGATGGGCATGGAGGGACGTATCCCTGCCATGCCCGATGTGTATATTAGAAACTTCAAAATACTGCGCACTTGCACCCTTCATCAAGCCAAAACTTCCTGG
>NZ_JAJBTT010000036.1 GCF_020860705.1 Akkermansia sp. | reverse complement strand
AGATACTTTTCACTCTCCGGACTTCCAGGGCCGTTCCGGACAAGAGCCGGAGCGGCCCTCTTTTTTAGTTAATAGGGAATAGTTAATAGCAACTCCACTCTTAACTTTTCTCTCTTAACTCTTAACTATTAACCGCACTCCATTCCAGTACTGCTTCCGCCCTCACTTCGTCTCCCTGCATGAGGTGGTGGCACGTGAGGGGGTACTGGCGGAACAGCAGGGATTTCATGGACTCTCCCGCGTGGGTTTCCTTTTTAAAATGCAGGTGCATTCCCGTCAGTTCGTGTTCTTCCTCCCAGGAATCCGGCAGTGATTCCAGAGCCCAGAGCAGGTAGGCTGCATTATTGATGTGGCGGTTGAAGTCCGTATCACGGCGTTCCGCCATCCATTCCCGGACTTCCGGCTGAAGGCCTGAAACGTCCATGGAAACGGGAGCCACTGTTTCCTCACACGGCGTGTCCGGGAAAGAATCAATATGCCTGTTCAAGGGCACCGGGCGCCTGCGGCGCACGTCGATGATCGCCCACAGGCAGCTGGCCGTCATGATGCCGTTTCCCCCGGCGTCCCTTATTTCCAGATTGCGGCGTGCCAGCAACGGCGTTTCCTGTGCGGTCCAGGTGCGGAGTTCCACCGTTTCCTTCCACCCGGGGAGGCGGCTGATGGCGGCATCCAGGCGGACTTCCACCCAGGCCAGTCCGCGGGACATCACAAAGTCGTAGCCGAAGCCCAGGGCGGAGGCATGGGCTTCCGCTATTTCCTGGAACCAGTGCAGAACGGTTTCCGGTTTCATGAGACCGTTCGCTCCGCTTTCATAACTGCGGACGGTGGCTTGAGTGGAGTAGATCCCCTGGGAGTCGACATGTTTCATAACGGTTCATTTTAGCCGAACCGTTTTCCGGGACCAGACAAAAACAGGTAATGAGGGGATGGGTATTCGCAGAGTTTGCAGGCAGGGCGGGTAACTGCGTGACCTTCACCGTTTATTTCAATGAAAAAGGCCTTGGCGTTTTCGGAGTTCCATGGAAGAGCGCCGCATGCCTGTGTACCCGCTGTCTCAACCTGCATCCGGGGGGATGCCGGCTTGAGATAAAACGTGTTCGCTGAGCTCGCGCTGTATTCCGGCTGCCGCAGAAGCCTGCGGCGCGATCTACAGGATGCTCCGGAAGTAGGCGATGGTTTTTTCAAGGCCTTTTTCCAGCGGGATGCCGGGCTTCCATCCCAATTTTTCTCCCGCCAGCCGGATGTCGGGCTTGCGCTGGGCCGGGTCGTCCAGCGGCAGGGGACGGAAAACCGTTTTGGAAGAGGAGCCTGTCATTTCAATGACTTTTTCCGCCAGTTCCAGCATGGTGAATTCCACGGGATTGCCCAGGTTCACAGGGCCTGAAAAGCCTTCCGTATCCATCATGCGGATCATGCCTTCCACCAGGTCGTCCACGTACTGGAAACTGCGGGTCTGCTGGCCCGTTCCGTAAATGGTGATGTCCTCCCCCTTCAGCGCCTGGACGATGAAGTTGGATACCACGCGTCCGTCGTTCGGGTTCATGCGCGGGCCGTAGGTGTTGAAGATGCGGATGATGCGGATGTCCACCCCTTTCATTCGGTGGTAGTCCATGAACAGGGTTTCCGCGCATCTTTTGCCTTCGTCATAGCAGGAGCGCACGCCTATGGGATTGACGTTGCCCCAGTAGGTTTCCGTCTGGGGATGGACCATGGGATCTCCGTATACCTCGCTGGTGGAAGCCTGAAGGATTCTGGCCTTGCATCGTTTGGCGAGACCCAGCATGTTCATGGCGCCCAGCACGGAGGTTTTCATCGTGTGGATGGGGTCAAACTGGTAGTGGGGAGGGGAAGCCGGGCAGGCCAGATTGTAAATTTCATCCACTTCCATCACGCAGGGAACGGTGACGTCATGGCGGATCACTTCAAATCCGGGATGGTCCATCAGGTGTAGAAGGTTTTGCTTGCTGCCTGTGAAAAAGTTGTCCATGCAGATGACTTCATGGCCTTCTTTCAGCAGCCGTTCGCTGAGGTGGGAGCCGATGAAGCCGGCGCCTCCGGTGATCAAAATCCTTTTACTCATGATAGCATGTCCATGCGTTTTGCGCTCCGCCGTGCCGGAAAGGCGCGGATATTCCCGCCTGGAACGGGAACATTTCGTCCCGCCGTGCGTTGCGGTTCAATGTCACATATCCGTCACAGGAAGGCAAGAGCATAGCATGGTGAATGGGATTTTCCTTTACGCGGGGGGCCTAATGATGAAGGCCGGGAGGCCTTCATTCCCAGGGCAGCTTTTTCTCCAAACCGTGTGAAGCTGCCTGTTGCCCGCGTTTTCTGCTGGCCGCCCCTTGGGAACAAGGGCCTCCCGGCCCTTGTAACAGCCTATTGTTTCCCCCGGCTTGGTTCCGGCGATGAAGGCCGGGAAACCGGGTAAGCCCGGTTGAACGGAAAGCGCAAGCTTGAAGCCCGCAGGGTGAGCGAATCTGAAGGATGAACGAATCAAACCTTCATTCATGGATGGTTCAATGATGAAGGCCGGGAGGCCTTCATTCCCAGGGGGGCTTTCTGGAAAAAGGTCAGGATTTGGGAATCGTCAGCAGGAAGCTGGCGCCCCCCAGGGTGCCGAATTCCAGTTTCAGGTCTCCCCCCAGGGAACGGGCCGTGTCTTTTGCCAGAGCCAGCCCCAGCCCTACGCCGGGTTTCCGGCTGTTGGTGGCGTCTTTCGTGCGCTGGAAGGGTTTGAAGACCATCTTGCGGTTTTTGGGAGAGATGCCCGGACCGTTGTCCCGGAAACGGATGACAATGTTGTGGCGGTCCGCATGAACGGTGAGCTGGACTTTTGCGTTTTCCCCCTTGGCGTATTTGATGGCGTTGGAAGTCAGGTTGTCCATGATCTGTTCCACGGATACGGCGTCCGTATGAATGGGCAGGATACGGATGGGTTGGGCCAGTGCAAAGGAGAAGCTGATGCCCGCCTCCCGGAGCCGACGTTCTATTTTTTCCGCAATAGGTTCAAAGAGTTCCTGGCAGGTAAGCGTGTCCCGCGTGCGCCGGATGGCGTTCCGCTGGAGTTTGGAGTATGCCAGCACGTTGTCAATCAGGTGTTCCAGGCGGCGGCATTCCCGCTGCATGTTGGCATAGTATTCCGGTTTTTTTTGTTCAGGCACCATGCCATCTTCCAGCATTTCCGTGTACAGGGAAAAGGAAGTGAGGGGCGTTCTGAGTTCATGGGTGACGGCGGAGACGAAGTCCCCGCGGCGCTGTTCCAGGCGGAAAGTCCCCAGCATGAGCCAGATGACTCCTGCCGCGCCCAGCAGCACCATGCTCCAGATGAGCGTAAGCGTCCACGTCAGCATTTTCTTGTGGTCCTGAAGGGGAACGGCTCCGGTGTCCCCCGGCAGAAAAACCAGCGGGGCGTTCGCAAAGGGGAGCGTGCCCGTCTGCCGGGCCTCTTCCTGCGGCGGAGCGGAGGGGTCAAAGGTGGCCACGCGGCTATGGGGCAGCAGCTGCGTCACCTGGGCGGGAAGGCGCTTGTTCAGGTTGTCCATGTTCATCAGGGCTCCCTGCAGGTACACTCCCCGGCTGGTGTGCACCTGGCGCAGGATGTAAAAGTTCCCCCCGTCTTCCACGGGAACGAAGGAGGTGACGGTTTCCACCTGGGCGGGAATTCCTGCCTTCGTGGGCTCCGGCTCGGGAGCTTCATGCAGGATTTCATTCCGGATGTCTGTCCAGAGGTTGCCGCTGGACGGTACGGACGTCAGGGCGGATACCTTGTCGTTCAGCCGTTCGTACAGGTTTTTCTGTTCATTGAGCCGTCTGGCAAGCTGCGGGTCCAGCGCGGGGCCGGTGACGCGGCCGGAAGGAGAAATCTGAAGATAGGCCGTGACATAGTCCGGCAGGTAGGAGGCGAGGTTGGAATCCCGGGAGGCCTCGCTGGCCTCCGGAACGCCCATGCGCTGGTCATAGGGACGCTTGTAGGCGTACCAGGGCTGGTATTCAAAGTAGCCGCGGGCCTGTTCAAAGGTGATGAAGGAGGTCAGCAGGCGGTCTATTTCCAGCTTGGCTTCATGGGCCAGGGCTTCCACCCTGATGCGCTGCTCGGAATGGCCCGTTTCCTCCGCCTGCACGAGCAGGACGTGAGTGAGCCATCCGAGCGTGCCGACGACCAGCAGCAGGCTGGTTGCCAGCAGAATGATACGTATGCGCCGGTTCACGGATCAGGAGACAAAGGATGAATTCCAGCGGTAGCCCTGGCTTCTGAGCGTTTCCAGGGGAGAGGCGGCGGTGGAGCCCAGCTTGTCGCGCAGGCGCATGACGGTCATTTCCACGGAGCGCGTATCCGTCAGCCGCGGGTCCACGTCCCACACGCGGCGGAGCAGTTCGTCCCGCGTGATAACGCGGTTGGGGTGGGTGGCCATGTACGTGAGGAATTCAAATTCCCGTGCGGTCAAGGAGGTTTCCCTGCCGTCTTCAAAGGTCAGCAGGCGGTTGACGTTGTCCAGGGTGGCGCCGGGGATGCTGATTTCCCGGAGCTGGCGCGGCCGTTCCGGGGACCTGCGCAGCACGGCTTCAATGCGGGCAAGCAGTTCACGGATGCTGAACGGCTTGACGATGTAGTCGTCCGCTCCCAGCTTGAGCCCCTGCACGCGGTCTTCCTCCTCCCCGCGCGCCGTGAGCATGATGACAGGGGTGCCGGGACGCTCCGCAGACATGACCTGGAGCACCTGGAATCCGTCCGCTCCCGGCATGGCCACGTCCAGCAGGGCGAGGTCAAAGTTGCGTTCCCGTACGGCGCGGATGGCGGCCAGGCCTTCTTCCACCGCCAGCACCTCATAGCCGGAGGCTGCCAGCACTTCCGTCAGGGCATGCCTGATGCTGTCGTCATCCTCTGCAATCAGAATGGTATATGCTGAATCACTCATCGTTTGATTCTATAAAACCACAATGTTTCCCCTTTTGTATAGAGAAACCTGCGCCCTTTCAGTAACAATGCCATAACGGGACGGCTGAGGGCCGGAAGTTTTCCGGAGGATGCCGCCTCAGTTCTGCGGCAGGGGCCGGAACGGGGCAGGCAGGCTTCCGGCGGGAATTTCTATGGCCTCCATGGGACCGGGAACGATGCCTTCAAAGAACGGCGACCCCTTGTACGTGAGGATGATTTTTGAATGAACCATGTTTCCCGTGGTCTGGCGCAGGAGGTCCGTATCCCGGAAGACCAGGAGCGTCTTCCCGTTTTCCGCAGCCACCGGGCGGCACTGGAAGTTCCCCAGCGGGGTTCCGTCCGCCGCCGTCATCTGGACGGGCAGTACGTAGGCTTCCGAAAAGGTGGGGGCGTATACGCCCCAGAAGGAAGTGAGCGCCATGACGACGACGATCACGACGCCGACAAAGATTTTCGTGGAAGTGGACATGCGGAGAGTTGTAGCCTTGGGCCGCACGTCCGCTTCCTGGACGGAAGACGTGCGGCGTCAGCGTTGTTTAAGCCATTCGGCCGCCTGGGGGGCGTAATACGTAAGGATCATGTCCGCCCCGGCGCGCCTGATGGAAGTTAGAGTCTCCAGAACGGTTTCCCGTTCATCCAGCCAGCCGGAGGCCACGGCGGATTTAATCATCAGGTATTCTCCGCTGACATGGTAGGCGGCTATGGGCAGCGTGACGTGCTTCCGCATGGCGGCCATGACGTCCAGGTACAGCGTGGCGGGTTTCACCATCAGGATGTCCGCCCCTTCCGCTTCATCCAGCTGCGCTTCCCTCAAGGCCTCGCGGATGTTGCCGGGATCCATCTGGTATGTTTTTTTGTCCCCCTCCTTCGGCGCGCTTTCCAGGGCTCCCCGGAAGGGGCCGTACAGCGCGCTGGCGTATTTGGCGGTATAAGCCATGATGGAGACGTCATCCAGAGCCTCCGAATCCAGTGTGGCGCGGATGGCGGCCACGCGGCCGTCCATCATGTCGCTGGGGGAGACGATGTCCGCCCCGGCGTCCGCGTGGCATAACGCCTGGCGGCAGAGAACCTCCACGGAATCGTCATTGAGGATTTCCATCGTGCCGTCGGAACGGAATTCCACTAGGCCGTCGTGACCGTCTGAATTGTAGGGATCCAGCGCTACGTCCGTCATGACGGTGATGCCGGGAACTTCACTCTTGAGTGCGTAAATGGTGCGCGGGATGAGGCCGTCAGGGTTGCAGGCTTCACAGGCGTCCGGGGTTTTCTTCCCATCCGGAATGGCGGGGAAAAGGTCCAGCGTGCGGATGCCCAGGTCCATCAGCCGCTTGGCTTCCTCTACCAGCCCCTTGACGCTCCAGCGCGTGCATCCCGGCAGGGAGGAAATGGGCTGGTTGCCGGATCCTTCATGGACGAAAACCGGGTAAATGAGGTGTTCCGGGGAGAGGGATGTTTCCCGGACAAGGCCCCGGATGTTGGCGGATTTTCTGTTGCGGCGCGGCCGTATCGGTAGATTCATCATGGTGTGGTAATGGAAAAGGTTTTGTGGGCACGGACCGGGAGCGTTGCGGCGGTGCGTTTCAGGATTTCTTGGGTTCCGTCAGTTCCAGCGGCTGCTCTTTATCGGCTCCGGTGAGCATCCATCCGCTGTCCGTCTTTGTAAAGTACAGGTTGCCGGGGATGAATTTGTCCATGGAAGCCGTCCGCACGCCGATGGTGGCCTTGATGGCGGGGCTGCCGTCCCTGGTGACGGGAACGTACGCCGCCATGACGGTGGGAGCGCTTTTTTCCTTCCCCTCCGTACGCGGAACGGGAATCCTGGTCAAAACGGTCTTCAGCTGGGAAAGAGCATCTTCAAATTCCTTTACAGAGGCGAATTTGGCCGGAGCCAGCATGCGTATCATGGCCAGGCTGTCCCGGTTTGCCAGGGCTCGCCCGGCGGCCGTTACGGCTTCTTCCGGCGTGGCATAGGCCAGCGGAGGATAGGTCCGGTGGAAGTCCGCAATGATGCGGGCCGTGGTGGATTCATCCGCTTTCAGGTTCCATGAAGTGAATGCATCCGTGAGGTACATTTTGAAGACGGGGAATCCATCCGTGGGGTCCTTGATTTTTTCCAGCGCGTAGCGGTAAATGAGAGCAGGCTTATCCAGGTCCGGCATACTCATGCGCGGCGGCAGGATGGTCATGGTCGCAATGCTGTGGATGTCCTTGTCTTTCTTCTTCGCATTGTTCTTGTTGGTGTTCTCCTCCTGGTCTTCATCCCTTTTGTTCGGGTCCAGCTGATCGTCCGGATGGGGGCGGAGAGGAACCAGGATGGTGTTCGGAAAGGTCATGAAGCTGAGGTTGGTGGGCTGGATGTAGCGGTTTTCCTCATTCCTGTCCTGAAGGCGCATGGCCTTGACCACGGGGGTGAGCCGGGCGCTCTGAGTGATGGCGGATTCCATGTAGTAGGGAGAAACGAGCAGGGCGGCAATGCGGGCCGGGTCATCCTCCTTCACCGTCCGGATAAGCAGTTTTTTGATTTCATCATCCGATTTCCCCTTCACGGCTTCCAGGCGGAACCGCTTGATTTTTTCCAGGGCGCCTTTGACGGCGGCTACGGAGTATTGATGGGCCAGGCCAAAGATTTTTTTCTTGGCCTCCGTGGATATTTTTTTTGCTTCCTCCCGTATCTGGTCGTCAAAGGGAAGAAAGGTGTTGTCAAAACTTCCGGGGGTCAGAGAAGCCTTCCACTGGTCTCCCTTTTTCACCAGCGCTACGGCGGTGGCCGCGTAAATATACGGGTTTGTCCTGTCCGGCAGCATGATATAGGCCATTGCCAGGTCTCCCTGGGTGATGATGGAGGCTTCATCCACAAAAGGCGGCCGTTCCGGTGCGGCCCCGGTTACATACGCCTCAACCGCCATCATGCGGGAAAGAATGCTTTTCAGCTTGAGCTGGCCTACAAAGGGGGAGGTGGCGGGCAGGGACTTGTACGGTTCATTTTTCCAGTCCGTCTTTTCCTGCAAGGCGCGGAGCAGCAGTTTGGCCGCGTTGAACGGAGTGCTCTGGTCCGGAATGGGGCCGGGTTCCGGAGCCTTGTTTGCCGCAGGCTGTTCCATGTTGATCTGGAAACGGACGGGAGCATCGGCAGGCGGCTGGTCGCCCTGGGAGAGTCCGCAGGGCAGGCAGAGGCAGAGAAGGGAGAGGGGGAGGATTTTCATAACCGCTGACCGTTACTATGGCATAGACGGGCACGGGTGTAAATCATTCGTTGGGAGCATCGCCGCCGTTTTGGCGGGCGGTTTCCGAAGGTTGGTCCGAGGAGGATTTGCCGCATCGGAAAAGACGGACGAGAGGATAGAGAAGCTTTTCCTACGTTCCGGGCGCGTCAGCAGTCTGGCGATGATGGCATACCATTGCACCAGGATGACATAGGCGGACAGAAGAAGGAACAGGGTTCCAAGGATGCGGGCAAGGGTATCTATCATTAATGGGCTTGTTATACCGGGACGCCGGATGAGACAAGGAAAAAGGGGAATTCCGTTCCCCATGTTCCGTCCACGGCGCTTTCCCTGCCTTTCCCGCAGCTACTATGCCTTGAATTTTTGGAAAAGGGGGGTTTTTGCATTTGCCAACAGTGCCTAAGGGAGGTTAACTAATGCGCGTATGTCCGAACACAAGGAAAGAAAGACTCTTGAAGAACGCCATCAGATGTCTGATCTGGAACGGTTGCGCCACTCTTGCGCGCACGTTCTGGCGACGGCCATTTGCCGCATCTGGCCGGATGCCCAGCTGGCCGGCGGTCCTGCCGTGGATAACGGTTTTTATTACGACGTGGAGCTGGACCACCGCATCAGCACAGAGGATTTTGAACGCATTGAGGAGGAGATGAAGAAAGTGGTGAAGGAAAACCAGACCTTCCAGAAGGAAGTCATTTCCCGTGCGGAGGCCATGAAGATGGCTGAATCCGGGGAATTGGGCGCCCTGGGGCCCCGCAGTGAACCTTCCCGCTTCAAGATCGACCTGCTGAACGACATTCCGGAGGACGAGGAGATTTCCCTGTACCGCAACGGAGATTTTACGGATCTGTGCGCCGGCCCCCACGTGGGGCGCACGGGCAACTGCAAGGCGTTCAAAATCATGAGCGTGGCGAGCGCCTTCTACAAGGGGGACAAGAACCGCCCCATGCTCCAGCGCATTTACGGCACCTGCTTCCCGAACCGGACGCAGCTTGACGAACACTTGGAACGGCTGGAGGAAGCGCGCCGCCGCGACCACCGCAAGCTGGGCCGCGAACTGGGCCTGTTCTGCATTGACGAGGCCGTGGGCCAGGGCCTGATTCTCTGGAAGCCCAAGGGCGCCCTCATCCGCCGCTCCCTTCAGGATTTCATTACGCAGGAGCTGGACAAGCTGGGCTATTCCCAGGTGTATACGCCCAACATCGGCAAGCTGGACCTGTACCGCACCTCCGGCCACTTCCCGTATTACCAGGAAAGCCAGTACGCGCCCATTCCGGAACGGGACGCCATGGAAAAACTCAGCCAGGAAGGGGCTTCCTGCGCGGAATTGTTCAACGGACTGGCTACCGGCACCATTGAGGGCTACATGCTCAAGCCGATGAATTGCCCGCACCACATCAAGATTTACGCGAATGACGCCCATTCCTACCGGGATCTTCCCGTGCGGCTGGCGGAGTTCGGCACGGTGTACCGCTGGGAGCAGAGCGGGGAGCTGGGCGGCATGACGCGCGTGCGCGGCTTCACGCAGGATGACGCCCACATTTTCTGCACGCCTGACCAGCTGGCCGGGGAAATCCGCCAGTGCCTGGGCATCGTGAAAACCATCTTCGGCACGCTGGGCATGACGGACTACCGTGTGCGCCTTTCCATGCGCGACCCGGAGAGCGACAAGTACGTGGGATCCCCGGAGAATTGGGACAAGGCGGAACAGGCCCTGCGGGAAGCCGCAGAATGGCTGGGCGCGGATTACAGCGAGGAAGCCGGGGAAGCCGCCTTCTACGGCCCCAAGATCGACTTCATCGTGCGCGACGCCATCGGCCGTGAATGGCAGCTGGGCACCGTGCAGGTGGACTACAACCTGCCGGAACGCTTTGATCTCCATTATACCGGAGCGGACAACAAGCCGCACCGCCCCGTCATGGTGCACCGCGCTCCGTTCGGGTCCATGGAACGCTTCACAGGCCTGTTGATTGAGCATTTTGAAGGAAAATTCCCCACTTGGCTTTCTCCGGAACAGGTGCGCGTGCTTCCCATCTCCGAGAAGGTGATGGAGGTGGCCGCGGCGCATCGCGCCGCCCTGGCTGACAGGGGCGTGCGCGTGACGGTGGATGAAACGCCGGACAAGATCGGCGCCAAAATCCGCAACGCCCGCTTGGACCGCGTTCCCTACATGCTGGTGCTCGGCCAGCGGGAGGCGGAGGAAGGCACCGTTTCCGTCCGCCACAGGGACAAGGGAGACCTGGGGGCCATGCCCTTTGAACAGTTCGCTGACATCGTGGCCAGGGAAATTGCCGAACGTCATATTTCCCCCATGATTTGAGTTGCCAAGTTATTTTATTTAGTTTAGTAGTATCCGGACGTGCCAATCAAGCCAACGAAGAATAATGATGGTAATCGCCGCCGTGAGCGCGGTGATCAAACCCGTGTGAATGAACGCATCCGCGCCCCCCGCGTGCGCGTGGTGACCGCCAACGGCGACCAGCTCGGGGTAATGAACACGCGCGACGCGCTGGAAAAGGCCAAGGCCCTGGGCCTGGACCTGGTGGAAGTGGCGGGCAATGCCGATCCGCCCGTGTGCCGCGTGGTGGACTATGGACGGTACAAGTACCAGCAGTCCAAGCTCCAGAAAAACAACAAGAGTCGCACGATCAAGCTTAAGGAAATCAAGCTCCGCATCGGTACGGACACGAACGACTACAACGTAAAGATGGCCCGCACGGAAAGCTTTCTGGACCACGGCCATAAGGTCCGTTTCCAGCTCCGCTTCCGCGGTCGCGAGAACGCTCACCAGGAACTTGGCTATGACGTCTTCAACAAGGTCATTGCGGACATGAAGACCATGGCGCAGGTGGACCAGGCTCCCCGTCTGGCCGGCAATACCATGCACATGGTGCTTTCTCCGCTTCCCGCCCAGCAGCGCGTGAAGAAATTCACCGCCCACCTGGATGCGGACTTTGATTCGGAAGATTCCGCCTTTGATGCGGAAGACGACGAATAAAGCGCCTTTCCTTCTCCTTTTTCAGGCTTTCCATCCTTCCGGGTGGAAAGCCTTTTTTGTTCCGGCATGATTTTTCATGTCTGTTGCCTGTTGTTCCTCCAAGAAATTTTCCCGGAATTGCTGAGGCGGCGCCACCTGCATTGATGATCTCCCGGATCACTCCGCGTTTGAAAAAGAAGGCTTTCAGGGAGTGTTGCAAGTTTTTGCGGCGCTCCCATGGGAGGCGGTAGTTACGGCGTGCGTTTGCGGAACGGCTGCATCCTGCACATGGTGGCGGTGCGCCACAGCCATTCCAGGGGGCCGTACAGGAAATGGCTCAGCCACAGGCGGCATGCCCAGGCCTGAAGAAGGAAGACAGCAATGGCCGCACACAGGCATGCCCACGGCCCCATGTCCTGCGCCAGGCCCAGACCCCACCCGAAGAACAGGAAAGTGAACACCAGCGTTTGGGAGACATAGCACGTCAGCGTGCATTTACCGGTGCTGCTGAGCAGTCTGGAAGGCAGCGGCAGTCCGGGATGGGTGAACAGCAGGACGGCGGCGGAAACGAAGGCCGCGGTGTAAGTGAGGTTTTCCCATTGGTGCAGGAGGTGCCGCATATCTGTTCCCAAGAGGGAATCCGGCCGGGAGGGGAGGATCAGGCGCGTGCCCAGAAGCGCCAGGAAAAGGGTTCCGGAGATTCCCAGCAGGGTCAGGAACAGGCGGCGCTTGTTGACGGCATCCATGAAGACCTTCCATCTTCCGGCGAGCATGCCCAGGATGAAGAGTCCCAGGGTCTGCCAGAGGCGGCCGCTGAGCAGGAGGAACTGCCATTTGCCGGTCTGTCCCTGCGTCAGGTTCCAGAGGGCCGCTTCACCCCAGCTCCCGTGTTCATACAGGAATTCCCGCGAAGGGCCAGCCGCCGGGGAAGCCGGTTGGAACCAGCCGGAGGAATGCGGCCATAGGTCCGCCATTCCGGCGCGGGACAGCGTGTCCATGAAGGCGATGGGCTGCATCAGGCACAACAGGCAGAGGATGACCAGGAGAGTCGTGCTGCGCTTGTACAGGGCTACCAGGGCAAAGCCCAGGACGCCGAAAATGGTGAGGATGTCGCCGTCATAAAAAAGGGTGTGCGCCAGCCCCAGCAGAAACAGCAGCACCAGCCGCCACATGAAGCGTTTCCGGAAGTCGATGCCCTTCTGTTCCTGCCTGTCCAGCTGGATGAAGAAGCTCAGGCCGAACAGGAAGGAGAAGAGAAGAAAGGATTTGCTGACAAAAAGGTATTCATAGGCCCAGTCCGCCATGCTGTTGGCAGCGGCCTGCCATCCTTCCGCCGGATGAACGGGAAGGTACAGGTTGAAATGGTCGTGCGCGTGGACGATGACGATGCCCAGCAGAGCGAGCGCCCGGAGGATGTCCAGGATGGTGATGCGCGCCGCCTGGGGAGGCGTTCCGGCGGAGGTCCGGGCGGTCATGGCGTCAGGAAGGGCGGGAAAGGGACGGTATCAATTCCGCCGCACGCTGCCTGGCCCATTGGTCCGCTTTCAGGATGGGGGCCAGCTCCCCGCAGGGATCTTCCGGGGAATGGTCGTTCATGACGGCTTCCACCAGTTTCCAGATGCCGGGGAAGGGAAGCCTGCCGTGGATGAAGGCGTCCACCGCCACTTCATTGGCGGCGTTATACACGGCGGCCATGGTGCTGCTGCTTGCTCCGGCCCTGCGTGCCAGGTCCAGCGCAGGGAAGGCGTCCGGGCGGGGAGCCTCAAACACCAGCCGGCCGATTTCCGCAAAATTGAGCTGTTTGAGGGAATTGGGAACGCGGTCCGGCCACGTGACGGCGTACTGGATGGGGAAGCACATGTCGGAGCTGCTCATCTGGGCCAGCACGGTGCCGTCCTGGTATTCCACCATGGAATGCACGATGCTCTGCGGGTGGACGATGACGTCCACCTTCTCCATGGGAACGTCGAACAGCCAGCGGGCCTCAATCATTTCCAGCCCCTTGTTGAACAGGGTGGCGGAGTCAATGGTGATCTTCCTGCCCATGCTCCAGGTGGGGTGCTTGAGGGCCTGTTCCAGTGTGACGTGTTCCAGGTCCTCCTTTTTCCAGGTGCGGAAGGGGCCGCCGGACGCCGTCAGAATCAGGCGGGAGACGGCCTCCGGCCCTCCGTGGTTGCCGTTCAGGCACTGGAAAATGGCATTGTGCTCGCTGTCCACCGGCAGTACGCGCACGCCGGCCCTGCGCGCTTTTTCCATGACGATCTGGCCGGCCATGACCAGAATTTCCTTGCTGGCGATGGCCAGGTCCTTGCCTGCTTCAATGGCGGCGAAGGCGGGTCTGAGGCCGGCGGTTCCCACGATGGAGATCAGCACCATGTCCGCCTCCGGAAGCTGCGCCAGGCGGCACAAGCCTTCTTCTCCCGTTTCTACCTGGGCGCCGGGAAGGGCGCGTGCCAGTTCGTCCGCTTTGGACGGATCAAAAATGCATAGGTTGCGGACGTTGAATTCCCGCGCCTGGAGCGCCAGAGCGTCTGCACTGGTTCCGGCGGCCAGCCCCACGATTTCCATTCTGTCCGGAATGTCCCGGGCGACTTTCAGGGCGCTGGTTCCGATGGAACCCGTGGAACCCAGGATGACGACGCGTCGTTTCTGCATAACGGAAAAGAATGATGCAAAAAATACGGACCCTTGACAAGCCGGGGGATGAAAATCTTCCGCGTTCCGGAAAGTTTGCCCCCCCTATCAGCGCGACCTCATTCCGGTTGGCCGGGAGGAAGGCATCCATGCATTCGTTCCGTAGGTGGCCTGTGTCGTGGGTATGGGAAGCTGCTGGAACCGTTGTCTCTGCCGGTCCCTGTTCCATTTTTGCAGGTTGAATGACCTCCAGTTCCAGATGCGCCGCCCGGAGTTGAGAGTTTCCCGGATCATGGCGTAAACATTAGCGCCCTCCTCCGTATCTCCTCCCAGCCGGAGGTAGACGGCCATGGCGAAGGGAAGATTGTACGGTAGTTCAAAACGCGGCAGGTCGCCATCGCTGAAATACCAGTCCTCATGTCCGTCCATCGTCATCAGGTTCAGGTCTCCGCTCAGCTGGGACGGGCTGCGGAAGCCGGCCAGAGCCATGACGACAAGGGCGAGGGCGCCGCAGTTCTTTCCGTAGCGCAGCCAGTTCCCGCTGCTGGCCATGTAGCGGAAAAGGAGATACAGGAAACAGGCTCCCATCAGCAGATAGATGCCGGCCGTGACCCGGGTGGGGGAAAAGCCGAAATCCTGTATCTGGTAATACAGCCTCATGCCCACGCTGGCGGCCAGCAGGCCTGTCTGCGCCGCCAGGATAAAGCCCAGGACGGCTCCGGTTTTTGACGACCGGATGGAACCTTCCGGTCGGAACAGGACCAGCAGCACAAGGGCGGAAAGAAACGCCGCCAGCATGATGGAGTCCGCTCCCTCGTGCAGGTATGCGGTCTGGGAAATGCCGTCCGGCACGCTCCCTCGCCATAAAAAAGCCACGTCCGTGCCGTTGTTCACCAGAAAGGCCAGGTTGATGAAGAGCAGGGAAATGGCGGGCAGGGACGGCAGCCACGGGCGACTCGGATGCACGGGGTACTTTTCCGGGAAGGAGAAGCAGGGCCGCGGTTTTGTCGCAATGCCGAATGCCAGGGCACCCAGGCACCATAAGAGGATGTCTGCCACGGTTCCCAAATCCGGAACCAGCCATGAACAGTACTGCCGGAACCATGTGTACATGGCTGACCTGACGGCAGCGACTACGGGGTTTCCATCGGCAAAAATGGAAAGGAAGACAAAAAATAGAACCACTCCGATGATGACGCTGCCTGCAAGCGGAATTTTCCCCGCGGCTTTTCCCGCCGCCTCCTTTGCCTGGTTCAGATGGAAGAATTTGTATCCCCACCAGGAGACGTACCGTTTGGCAGGGTCGAAGTTGTTGCCCTTCTTCCGCGGCAGGAAGGTGATGGCGACGGGGAGGAGCATGCCGATGAGCAGGTTGAAGTGGGTGCAGGGAGACAGGTTGACGGCGGTTGCCGCTGCGTTCAGCAGGGCCATGAAGATGAGGAACGCCTGTTCCTTCCGGCTGAGGTCCGTTCTCAGGGCCAGAAAGGCCGCCGTGTACAGCAGGATGCCCAGGGCGGTTCCGATGCCAAGGCCCTCCAGCGTACCGAAGATGAAATCTGCAGCCAGGCCGCTGGCAATCAGGGCAAGCAGGGGAATGTTCCCGTGCCTCCACCAGGAAGGAGGAAGAGCCGGACGCGGATCACTGCGGATAATGCTGATGAATGAAGGCGGAAGGAAGGGGCGTTCCGGAAAGGGAGAAGAAGGTTCTGGCATGGGAGAAGAATGTAGTAGTTGCGGAACAGTTGGCCTTACAGGAAAAGTGCGGCGCTGTTCATTTCTATTTAGCGGTTATCGCAGGAGTGTCAAGCGGGGATGCGGAGAAAAGGGGTGGGATGGGCGGTGAAGATGGAGGAGCCGCATGGAAAAGGATTGTATTTTCCGCAGGAGGGCGTATAGCATGACACGAATGAAGCGCATCGCCGTGTATGCCGGTAGTTTTGACCCTCTGACCAATGGTCACTTATGGATGATCAGGCAGGGGGCGAGGATGTTTGATGAGCTGATTGTAGCCATAGGCGACAATCCGGACAAGCACTACACGTTCTCCCATGAGGAACGCATGACCATGCTCCGGGTGGCGCTTTCCGATATGCCGGACGTCCGCATCGCCGAGTTCCACAACCGTTTCCTGGTGGATTTTGCCAAGGAACATGAGGCTTCTTTCATGCTGCGCGGCATCCGCTCCACCCAGGACTATGAATATGAACGCGTGATGCGCCACATTAATGCGGACATGGCTCCCAAGGTCTGCACGGTATTCCTGATGCCTCCGCGGGATACGGCGGAGCTATCCTCCAGCATGATCAAGGGACTGATTGGGCCGGAAGGCTGGGAAAGCCAGGTGAGCCGCTATGTCCCCCACAATGTGTTCGCCATGCTGAAGGAGAAGTACAAGGAGATTTTCCCGCGTTTCTAGGGACGGTTGTGATTTAAAAAGTATTCCTCCGTTTCACTTCGGAAGAAATTCATTTGCGAAGGCCTGAGGCCTTCGCTCCCGGCTGGATGCTTTCATCAAGGCAACCGGCTGGAAGTTCCTTTACGAAGGAGTGAGATTTTTTCATCCCGATCCAGGTAAACAACATTGGCTTCCATTTCGGGGAAACAGGCGCCGGAAACAAGGTCGACATAGTCGGTTCCAATGTCGCCAATAAACAGATAGGAGTAACAGTTTCCGATGTTATGAGCATCGGTGCACAAAAAAACTCATTAATGCCTCAGAATAATTGGAATGCAACATTTGGAGCTGTTGATAAATTTGGTTATTTAGTTAAGGCTAATGTCAGGCTTATCGATTTTAACGTAGGAGACGTCACTGTATCGTGCGAAGGATCGGCAACAGTTTCCGGTTCCGATTTCAGGAATATAAAAGTAGGAGGAGAAGTAAGAGCTCAATTCAAATACAATTTTTAACTATATGATCTTATCAAAATTATTCATCATGGCGGCATACTGTATGTGTGTTTACGGAACCGAAAATTCCGCCGCCCAGCAGCATGAGCAGGCGAATACCTCTTCTGAACAACGGAATGAGTCAGTCGTTCCCAATCTTCAATATATAGATATATATAGTCGATTGATTTGCAAAGATTTGGATGAATTGGAGGGGGTATTAAATTCCATTTTAGCTCCTGTAACGAACAGGGACGAAGAAGAAAAAATCTCCCTATACTTTGAGCGTAATGTGAAGAACATCGACGCATTTATTACCCAGATGAAAGAAGACGTGCGGTTTGCCGCTAATGTGGCAGACATTCAAAATGCGTACATAGAAATGGGTTCGGCGATAAAATCATGTACCAATGTATTGGAGAAGTTGAGAGAGAAGCAATTTCTAAGCAATGATTTTATCAAAGCAGTCAAAATGAAAATGATTACTCTTTCCCCATATGTATGTGACGCTGACGATAAATTAAAGCCCGAGGACATATTCAAACAAGATTTTGTGGACTCCTTTCAGGACAAAAGCTATCCCTATTTGCTTCAAGGATTCTTTGCTTTGCACAGAACTCGGGATAGAAAGGAAGCCCGGGAGCTGTTTGAAAAATCATGTAAGCTTGGGAATGAAGAAGCTCGTGTGATGGCTGCTCTTTGTGACCAGCCCAAAGTCCGTGATCTGCTGGACAAAGTACAGAATACCCTTGATCGGATAAATATCCTTGTTCCTCAAATCATTGATCAACAAACAGCAATAGCTCATGAACGTGAATTTGTTACCCTTTTTGATTCCCTTTGTTTCACAGTCAAGCAACTTAATCGAAGCCATCTGTCGCCTGAAGATACGGTTTATGCGCAAAGCACATGGGTTCCTGCCTACAGCAAATTGATGGCACAATTTTTCAACGAATGGAAACGCATTCGGGCAGCGCAGTATTTCGGAAGCGACGAACTGAAATCAAATACAACCGGGAAAGCCGTCGCACTGGACATGTATTTTGACATAGGAACAATCATTCAGGGAATTTACAATCAATTTCTTAATCAGAAAAAGTGATTCTCAAAAAACGGAAATTATCTATAGCTCGGAAATCAAAATGAATAATAGACCAGAGGGCGGGAAAACCTCTCTGATTTTTTTGTGATGTGAGAAATCCCTGTTATTTTCCCACCAGAACGATTGTTAATCGTCTTACCTTTTCGGTTCCTCTTGTATCTTTTTAATGTAGTTGAGAACAAGGTCTTTTTGGACGGAGGAAAGGAGAGGTTAGGTGAATAGTCCCATGATATAATGGCACAAAACCAGACAAACAGGAACAATAGAATCTATGGGACAAATACTACACGGAAGCGCCCGAATGATAGAGGCAACCCGACGAGCAATACAACATAGTCAAGAGAGCTTAAGAACACTGGCAGCCCATTATGGAATCAACCCCAAAACAGTAGCAAAATGGCGCAAACGCCAAGAGGTAAGAGTGATCAACGCCATGGGCGGGAGGTACCTCCCAGCTCGTGGAAACAACATACCTTGACGACGGCAGCGCCTGGAGCGGCGAACCTGCTCAGATAGCCTTTTATATGGTGGATGCCGTCGGTATTTCGCACCTGCACTGCAAGGAAGTTTACTCCTACCATGTGGAAAACCACGTCAAACGGGTAGAGAAGCGCAGTACGGCCAACGGCATGACGAGACTGGAAGTCACGGAGACATGGCAGGCCGATGCGGAAAATCCCCATGCCCGTGGCCGTGTCCGCATGACGCAGGAAGTGGACGGAATACAGACCTGGTACGATTATGTTCCCGTCACTCAGTATGGCCCCTCTATGCAGTCATTGCAGAGACAAGATCCGGCGGAGAACTTGTTGCAGGGCAAAGTTTCCGCTCCATCCGCCATGTTACTGCACATTCTCAATGGCGCGAAGATTTCCTCCAATAAATCGTTTTCCCTTTCTACGACACTCAACATTCCTCTATGCGAGGTCGCCAATAAACAGATAGGAGTAACAGTTTCCGATGTTGTGAGCGTTGGTGTGCAAAAAAACTTATTCACGCCTCAGAATAAATTAAAAGCAAAATTTGGAGCTGTTGATAAATTTGGTTATTCAGTTAAGGCTAATGCAAAACTTATTGATTGTAAAATAGGAGTCGGCACTATATCATGTGAAGAATCAACTGGTATATCGGGTTTAGATTTCAGAAAGATCAAATTCGAAATCGAGGCGAAAATAGGAATTACACGGGAGATTTAATACATGATCTTATCAAAACTATTCATCATGGCGGCGTGTTGCCTGGGAGTTTATGGAGCCGAAAATTCTATAGCCACACAACATGACCAGGCGGGCGCCTCTTCCGAACAACGGAATGATACAGCCGTTCCCAATCTACAATACATAGATCTATACTGTAGATGGGTCTGCTCAGATTTAAGCGAATTGAAAGGAATATTAAATTCCATCTCCGCTCCTGTAACAAACAGGGACGAGGAAGAAAAAATCTCCATATACTTTGAGCGCAATGTGGAGTATATCGGCGCATTCATTACCCAGATGGAGGAAGATGTGCGATTTGCCACTACTGTGGTAGAAAATCAAAAAGCCATCCAAAATGCGCGAATGAAAATGAGTTCGGCTCTTGAGTCTTGTTCCGACGTTTTGGATAAGCTGGGGGAGAAGCAATTTCTAAGCAAAGATTTTATCAATACGGTTAAAGTAAAAATGATTATTCTTTTCCCCTATAAAGATGATAGCGGCAACGTATTCAAATTTAAGCCCGATGACGTATTCAAACAGGAGTATGTGGACTCTTTTCAGGACAAGAGCTATCCCTATTTGCTTCAAGGGTTCTTTGTCTTGCACAAAGCCCGGGATAGAAAGGAAGCCCGGAAGCTGTTCGAAAAATCGGCCGAACTGGGGAATGAAGAGGCCCGCGTGATGGCCGCCTTTTGCGACCAACCCAAGGCCCGCGAGTTGATGGACAAGGTACAGCGTACTCTTGAGCGTATGAATATCCTGGCCTCCCGGATCATCGACCCACAGACGGCAAGCGCCCATGAAGACGAACTTGCCGCCCTTTTCGATACCCTTCGTTTTACGGTCAAGATGCTTAATCGAAGCCATCTGTCGGCTGAAGATACGGTTTATGTCCAAAGCACATGGGGGCCAGCTTTTCTTAATCTGGGTGCGCAATTCTTCAATGAAAAAGGGAAACACATCCAGGCGTCACAGTATTTCGGAAGTGACAAACTGAAATCAAGCATGTCCGGGGAATTTGTCGAGTTGGACATGTACCTTGATTTGAAAACCACTATTCAGCAAACATATGATCAAACTCTCAAGGAGAGGGCTTCTCAAGGCGGCAACCCGCAAGGGAATCAATAGTATCTTCTGAGTGGAGCCCAAGTGGATTGTCATATTTTGTATGACGGAGGGTTTATTCCTACCGTGTGGCGGGACGGGGGGGGTAACTATCCTCCCTTTTCAGTTCTTCCATCAGTTTTTTACGTTGTCGAACAAATATTTTTTAACCGCAGGGAGGGGAGCGACGGTGTGCCCGATAGTGGCCGCCTCATCAAACATCAGGCCGAGTTTCAGATTGCGAATGTCTGATAGAGGTGTGGGCAACTTGGGCGGTTTTAAGCGGTTACTAAAGACGAAAGACTAGATTTTTCCAGAGAGGTAAGGATTTTTACTGGAGACGCCGCCGAGCAGGAGGCGGCACATGTTGGACTTGGACATGTCATAACGTCTGGCAAGGGTGGACTGGCAGGCCCAGACGACGCTGCCCGCGTCTGAGTCCTTACAGGCGAGTTCCATGGTTTCTTGCTTGAGGGTGATTTTTTGGAGTTTGGCCAGTACGTCTTCTGCGGAGATGTAGGCGGGAGTGGTGATTTTCCATTTATTCCGGAGAAGAGTTGGGAGGGCTGGACCGCCGGAGCCTTCTTCTGTCCTTTTGCCTGCGCATGCGCTGGATGACGCGGGCTCGTGCGGCGCATTGCCCCGTTTGCACCTGTTCCACGGCGTCGCACAGTTCCCTCCGCGCCAGAAAACGGTTGAGTTCACGGGATCTGTCCACGTGGCATTTGACGGCGATTCCCGTAGGGAGGTGTTTGAGGTAAACGCAGTTGTTGGTTTTATTCACCTTCTGGCCGCCGTGCCCGCTGCCGCGGACAAAGCTTTCCTCCAGATCCTGTTCACGAATGCCCAGGGCTTCCATCCGCTCCTTGAGAGCGGCCAGTTTTTCAGGCCTTACCATAACCGGAGCATTGTAGGACGTTAACTCGTTTTTGGACGGCATGAACCAGCATGCCCCGGCTGGCGGCCGTCATGGGGCGCAGGCTGATGGAGACGGTTGAGCTGTCGGTCAGATGAAGGTTCAGGAGCCCGTCTTTCCTCTCTGCAGAACGTATCTGCTGCCAGGGATACCATTGCATGTTCCGGCGAGCCCGCAGGAAGGGCAGCGTTTCCACGCCCAGGGGGGTCACGATGACGGCGGCGTGTTTCAGGCAGCGGCTTCCCGCGGAGAAGCAGATAACGGCCGGAACAAGGGCTGTGGCCTCCATGAGCCACAAAGGGGTGGGCAGGTACGGAGTGATTGTATCGTAACCCGTGATCTGAAGGAAGAGGGCAATGGTGATCAGCAGGAATCCCGCCGCCATCAGGATGGCTCCCGAGCGGTTGCGGGTGAAACGCAGTTCCCTTTCCCGCACGGGGATGTGCCGTATGTCATCCACGCCCAGCCCTGCCTGGACCGGAGTGGATGGGGCGGCGGGAGAATGGAGGTCAGGCTCCGGCATAGATGCCCGGGAGGATTTCCCTAGTTTCTTCTGTTCCGTTTTCCATCAGCAGCGTACCCTGGAGAACGGCTCCGTCCTGGAAGTGGAAGCGGCCGCGCAGGGTCAGCTTGTCCAGGCCGATCAGGGAAGGCAGGCCAAGGGTATCCAGGGAATCCACCAGTTTGTACAGCTTGGGATCCAGGTCCACGACGGGGGTGTTTCCCTGCCGTTCCGGCGCCAGGGCGACTTTCCCGTTTTCATCCGCCACGATGGCGTTCGAACGGAGCAAAAGCAGGTCGGAAGTGGTTTTGACGGGGAAGAAGCGGGAACGCGGCACATTCACGGCCCTGGCGCCCGGGAAGCATTCAATGCCGGCGCCCATGGCCGTTTCCAGCTGGTACACCAGGGCTGATTCCGGATCGCGCGGGTTGAGCGTCTTGCTGTTCCGGATCATGGGCAGGGGAAGGACTCCGCCGTTGGCGTCCAGGATTTCTTTAAGGGCGTCCAGGCGTATCCAAAGGGTATTGGTATTGAAATAGCGGTGCTTGGAGATGTTCTGGAATTCGGGAATGTCTTCATCCGGGCACTGGGCTACTTCCCTCAGAATCAGCTGGCCGTCCGCTTTCCTGACGGCCAGGTGGCCGCCTTTCTTGTCCGCTTCCGTACGGCGGGTGACTTCCATGACGAACGGGGCGCCGCTTTCTGCAAACCAGCGCAGGAAATTCATGTCAAGCTGTGCGCCCAGGTTATCGGAATTGGAGACGAAGGCGTACTTGACGCCGTCCGCCAGCAGGCGGTCCAGCCAGCCGGAACCGAGGAGGGCCGGGTACAGGTCTCCATGGCCGGGCGGGCACCATTCCAGTTCAGGCTGCTCCGGGCAGCTGGCCGGTGTCAGTCCGTCCGCCAGGATTTTGGGAACGCGGTTCTGCATCAGTTCTACCTGGGAGGGGTCCGCAAAGCCGTCCGCCGCGTATTTTTCCAGGTATGCCAGCGTATCCGTGCTGGTGGAAAAGGAGTTCATCAACAGAAGGCGAACGGGCGTGCCGGAGATTGAGCGCAGATGCTTTACCTGTCTGACGATCAAATCCAGGAACGTATCCTCTCCCTTAACTTTCAGTAGGCTTTTTGCCTTCTGAAGGCCCATGCTGGTACCCAGGCCGCCGTTGAGTTTGATGCAGACGCACTGGGAAATCAGGTCCTTGTCTGCCGCGGGGGTGGAAGCCGTGATATCCTGCCAGTCAGCCACCTCGTCGGCGGGCAGGATAGCCGTTTCCGGAATCATGCCGGAGTGGTTGGAGACAAGAGCTTCGTAACAACGGGAGAAAGCTTTGATGGCCGCAGCCGAAATGCCGGTCGACTCCATCTTTTTTTCAAAAAGAGTGAACGTACTCATGGCCGGCTTTTGTACAAAATGCCCGGTGGAGGCTCAAGCATTATAAGCGTATCCGGCATAAGCGTGCAGCGGGGTGTCTCATTTGACGGCTATCACCCGGATGCGGCGGTAATCCGCCACCCATTGGGAGCCGTCCCACAGATCGTCCCGCAGGGCCTCTTCCATTTCCTTGAAAATCCGGATACGCTTTTTTTCCGTGAGGTTTTTCAGGTCGGCACAGAAAAATTGGCGCACCCAGTTGCGCAGGCCGTACGGTCCGTCTTTCAAGGGAGTGGGGCGGTCAAAGTCCAGGACCAGTTCCGGATGCAGTCCCGTCTGCTCCAGCAGGCTGCGGTATTCTTCCGCCGTGGGGAAGTAAAAACGGGTGTTGGGGGTGAGGCCTATCCGCTCCAGGCTGGCCTGGAACGTCTCCCTGATGCGGAGGATGTTGTGATGGGCTCCGAATTCGCAGATCAATTTACCCTGAGGTTTCAGGATGCGGAAAACGGCTTTCAGCAATTTTTTCTGGTCCGGTATCCAGTGGAAGGCGGCATTGGAGAACACAAGGTCAAACCAGTTGTTCCAGGGCATGCGGCAGGCATCCAACACGCGGAAGTCCATGCCGGGGTAGAGTTGCCGGGCCTTTCCGATCATTTCCGGGGAAGCATCCAAGCCGACGACGGAGGATGATTTTTCCAGCAGGGCATGCGTCAGCATGCCGGTTCCGCAGCCCAGGTCCAGAATGGACTGGCTGGGGTTTTCCGGCACATGGGAGAGCAGGTCCCTGCCGTATTCCGCGACAAAATCATGCTTGTTCTCGTATAAGTCTGCGTTCCAGTCCATCACTGCTCCATGATAGGGGAAAAGGGGTTTTTCTCAAGAAAGACTCTGTCTTTTTTCGAGGCGATTCTCCATGGCTGCCGGGGCGGTTCGTTTCTCCTTTTTATTCCGGGATTCTTCTTGCGTTGGCGGGGATGAAATGATTAAGATAAATTTACTATGAAAGCAGCAGCCCTGTTCATGGCGGCCTCAGCCCTGGCCGCAGTTTCCGCCGGCGCCTATGATGGATACGGTTATGATCCCCGTCCCGCAAGTTCCTACAACGATACGATCAGCGGTGCGGCCCATATCGGTTATGATTCCCGGTATGCCTATAAGGATCTGGTTGCTTCCTCTCTGCTGAACCGCAGCGGCGTATTCAACATCGGCGGTGAACTGGATCTCAATCTGGTCAAGGACTGGAAGCAGGAAATCGGCGCGGAGTACATGGCCTTCTGCGATGGCCTGCTGAGCGACAAGGATGCCTTTGACGCCAACTGGAAGGCCGTCAAGGAACTGTTCCCTAACCTGTCTTTCCGGGGCGGCTACGAATTTAATTACGGCGGCTTGCCGGGCTATTTGAGCAAATACATGGGGAAGGCCCCCCATTCCGTGGCTCAGTCCCTGACGGCCGGACTGGTGTATGACGATCCCGGACACGGTTATTTTGGCTCCCTGGATGTGCAGTACGGTTTTTACGGCATGATAGGCTGGCGCATTGACCTGAACGCGGGTAAACGCTGGAGCGGCTTGATTCATGAAAAAGTGGATTTGGAATTGAGCGCTGGAACCAGCTATTCTTCCAGCTACTGGGGCGCCGGCGTTGCCGGATTTGACCAGGTCAATATCAAGCTGGCGGCTCCCGTGCGGGTGACCGGTGTGGATGCCAGCCGCGGGTTCCGCATTATTCCCTTCATCCAGCTGGACTGGGCCGGAAACACGCGTTCCGAGATACGCCGTTACACCGGCATGAGCACGATTGAGGACTTCCGCATCCGCGTGGGCGTGGAAGCCGTCTATCACTTTTAAGCGGAAGCTTCCGCGTCCCTTCTCTCCGGGAGGGTGCGCGGAGGCTCTTTTTTTCCGGCGCTCCCGGCCCCCTCTCTACTCCCTTGAACAATCCCGCCATGTTGAAAATGATTCTGCTGCTGGCCCGGCGCATGTTTATACGGCTGCTGCTGGTGCTGCTCCCCCTGGGGCTCTTTGCTTTTCTGGCGCAGGCCATTCCTCTTTCTCCGCTTCAGTCCTTGATCGTGCTGATCCCTGTGATTGCCTTTGAAGTATGGCTGGTAGTCAAATACCTGTTGCCCGTCATGGGCGATCTGGTAACCAAGACGTTGTATTCCTCCAGCATCACCACGGATGAAGAAGTGCTGGTGGACGCCGCCCGGCGCATGCTGAATTCCGGAGATGCCCGGGGGGCTCTGGAACTGCTGGAACGCTACCGGGAGGAAAATCCGGGGCTGGTGTGTTCCTGGCTCATGGAATCCGGCCTGTTGAACGATATGCGTCGGTATGCGGATTCCGTTGAACTCCTTCAGAAAGGGCTGAAATCCAGAAGATGGCGCAAGGAGGACCGGGCGCTGTTTTTATACAAGATAGGGGCCATTTACGATTCCCTGCTCAACAATCCGGACAAAGCCCGGCAATACTGGGAAGAAGCAGCAGACAGGTATCCCAATACCGCCTATGGGCGTTCCGCCCTGGATAAACTTTAGGAACCTGCTAAAGCCAGTGAAACGTTTTGCAAAAATTACCTGGTGGTGCAGCCTGGCATTGACGCTGTTCATGGTGGGGTGCGTCTTTTATCCGTTTTTTCCCTTTGGGGGAGGTTGGGGAGAGTGGAAAAAACTGGTGGGGTTGGAGGTTCCTGCCGGGGAACTAAAGCGTGTGGACCTTTATGGGAATTATAACGGGGGATCCGAGATAACCTGGTTCCTGTGTAGGGTGGATGAGGACTGGCTCCAAAGATGCATTAACAGATTCAGCCTGAAGATTGTTGGGAATACTTATTCCCTGGATGGTGAAGATTTTCTGCAGAAGAGCAGGTCCTTCACCAAATGGCGGGAAAATTCAGATGTTTCATGCTGGACGAAGATGGAGGGCGGCCCTTTTTTATGGCAGGATGGGAGACGTCCCTCATACAAGAATGAAAAATTTGCTTACCGGGTGTCTCTCTTGTTCTCCCCCGATCGGAAAAAAGCTATCCTGAAATTGAAGAGGGGATTTTTCCTGGGGAATGAAACGGTACTTCCCCTGGACATTGCCGCGGGGGGCGAAAGTTGGCTGACCACCATGCAAAGGAATGTTCTGAAGTTCCTTTTTCTTCGTTTCCCTCTGGTAATTATTGCGTTGGGTATTCTTGTTCCCTGTCTTCTGGTATGGCTTCCCGTGCTGGCCCGTGTAAGAAAATTTCCGCAAAAAACGGGAAAGATGTTGGAAGTCGGGTATTATGCAGGAACCGCTGTTGCCTCCTTTCTGTACATCGGCTGTGGCCTCATTCATCTGGGGAAGGAAGATGATGTTTCTCTACTGGTGTTTTTATTTTCCGTCATTTCTTTGCCAGCAGTAGTCCTGATGCTCTTTATTGCGTGGATTCTTCTGTCACGGGAAAAAGCAAGAAGTGCTCAATTTCTCGAAATTCCCTATCTTCCGAGGAAAAGGTAGCCGGAATATTCCTATGGGACTTTTGCCACTTTCCATAGCATTCGTCAGGGAGAGGGATTGCCGGCATAGTAATCAGGCGTCAAGCCGGGAGAAAGAATGGCCACGGTCTGCCAGAAAGAAGTTGAAGAATGGATTCATGAGGGAGAATGTCTGATCACAGGATGGAATAATGCTCTCTCACGGCATTCTTTCAGCATGCTTCTTTCACGTTGCTGTAATTGCTTGTTTTACGGTTTCTGATTTGAAACATTGATTAACCATGAAGGATTAAATTTTCATAGGGCAATACCTGGAAAACATGTCCCGTTAAGCCGGAAGAGAATACCGATCTGTTTTCCAGGTATTGCCAGGAAGACATGGGGAAATACAAGTATCCGATGATGGATTGCCGGGCTTTTCTGTCTGCCGTTGAAAGGGCAGGAGGCTGCTGCCCGTACCGGCTAATAAACGTTGCATTGCCTTATAATTACATTATACTGACTTTCTTCTTTTTCCAAAAAATAAAGCGAGTATAGGAGATGGTTTTAATTTTTCCGGATAGTATATGATGAACTTTTCTCGCGTGAAATATATGGTGGCATGCACGTTGCCCGGTTATCTCCGGGGGATGATCCGTCGCATTGCGCATTTTTACAGAGGAAAGAAAGATCGGTCCGTAACGGCGCAACTGGAGGATATCCGCAATATTCTCATTTATAACCATCCTGTTTCCCAGGTCCCGCGGGCGGTGGGAAAACTGCGCTTATTGCAGGATGGTAATACCGTTTTACTGGCTCTTTTTGCGCGGAAATGCCGGGAGAACGGTCTGCGGTACTGGCTGGATTATGGAACTCTGCTGGGTGCGGTGAGGCACAGGGGATTTATTCCTTGGGACGATGATTTGGATGCAAGCATGATGAGGCCGGAATACGATCGCCTTCTGGAACTGCTGCCCTCCCTTTTTCCCCAGGAGGAAGGGTTTACCTGGAAACGGCACGCCTTCTTGCAGATAGGTTATGAGGGCACCCCCCTTAACATTGACGTATACCCCTATCATTTTTATTCAGAAAGCCTTATTTCTCCAGAACAGCACGGCAGGCTGGACAGGCGGCTGACTGTGTTCAAGAAGGATGTCGTGCTGATGGGGGACCGGATGAATATAAGCGACGAACAGATTCAGCAGAAAATCCGCCGGGAGATTCTGGATGGGAAAAAGCCTGCTGCGGAGGAAGACTTCCCCGGGATTTTCCTTTCTCCGGCCATTACCTTTACGAAAAACACTCATCTTCCCTATGAGACGTTTTTCCCCTTGGGGACCATGGATTTTGAGGGATTGAAATTTTCCGTGCCTAACCATGCACGCCAGTACCTGCAATTTTTTTATGGCGACTACCTGTCCTATCCGCCGCGGATACAGTTTAAGCATCCTTCTGTAAAATATATGGTGGAGCATGTTCCCTTTGAAACGGCTGTCAACCGTTTCATTGACATTTACGGCAAGCAGATTGATACACCTCATTCATGAAAACGGTTATTACCTATGGCACCTTCGACCTTCTTCATACGGGCCATCTCAATCTGCTCAAAAGGGCTAAAGCACTTGGAGACCGTCTTATTGTTGGCGTAACTACGGATAGTTATGACCAGAGCCGTGGCAAGCTGAATGTGATGCAGAGCCTGGCGGAGCGCATGGAGAACGTTCGGAAGACGGGTTTGGCGGACCTCATTATTACGGAGGAGCTGGAAGGGCAGAAATTACACGACATCCAGAAATATGGGGCGGATATTTTTGCGATCGGGTCGGACTGGACGGGAAAGTTTGATTTTCTCTGCGAGCATTGCGAGGTAGTTTATCTGGAACGTACCAAGGGAGTTTCTTCAACAGATCTCCGGTCCGCACGGAATTTCATTATCCATATGGGGATTGCCGGTTGTGGCAGGATAGCGGGCCGGTTTTTACAGGAGTCCAGATATGTCAGCGGAATTGAAATAACAGCCGTTTACGGACGGAATGAAGAAAAGGTGCGCCGTTTTGCGGAGTCTTATGAGCTGCCGGAATATTATACGGAGTATGAACGGTTCCTGGATAAGGTCGATTCCGTGTACATCGCCGTTCCGCATCATCTGCATGAAGAGCTGGTCAGGAAGGCTCTTATGAAAGGGAAGCATGTGCTGTGTGAAAAGCCTCTGGCCCTTTCCCGCAAGGCGGTGGAAGAATTGTTCCAGCTTGCGGCCGAGAAGGGATGCATTTTACTGGAAGCTCTGAAAACGGCGTTTTTCCCTGCATTCCAGCAGTTGATAGGCGTGGCGGAGAGCGGCGTCATCGGCTCTATTAAAGCAGTGGACGCCACGTTCACCAAGTTGATTGAGGATGATTCCGCCAGGGAATACGATCCCATGCAGGCCGGAGGTTCATGGACGGAGCTGGGGGCCTATCCCGTTTTTGTCATTGGAAAACTGTTGGGCACGGAACCCCGCGGGATCCACTTTGTGACCTGCAGAAAGTCGCAGACAGGCGTGGATATTTTTACGCGCGCCGAGTTTCTTTATCCCCATGCGGTCGCTTCCGCCACGGTCGCCATCGGGGCCAAGCGAGAGGGGGATTTGTGCATTACGGGAACGCAGGGTTACATTTATGTGCCAGCTCCGTGGTGGAAGACGGATTTGTTTGAAGTGCGCTTTGAGGACACCCGGCTCAACAGGAAGTATTTCATCAAATTTGAAGGCGACGGCCTGCGTTATGAACTTGCCGCCTTTTTGCGCCTGATTCACGGCTGTTGCCATGAAGCGCGTCTCATGTCCAAGGAGGATTCCCTGTTCATGGCTGACGTCACGCAACAGTTTCTGGAAGACAACAGTGCTGAGGAGATTAGATGACGCTGGTCAGCGTATCGGTCTCTGGAAATGAAAGAAAGAAGGGTTTTCCTCCTGTCCTTCTACGTTGACCAGGAGATCATAAATGTGTCTGGCAAATACGATGTCATGAAGCCCCAGACCGATATTGTAGCTGAGGATGCGTTCTTCCGCAGAAGTTCTTCCGGCAGTTTTTCCAGCCAGGACCAAGGATATTTCCCCGAATTGACGGAATTGTTCAAAATAGCGGAAGCCCTTGACATGATCACGATCATCGGCAAATACCTTGTCGAAAAACAGATCGCAGTTTTGAAAACCTTTGGTATGTACGGGAATGACAGTAACACCCGGTTTGAAACAACTGTCTTCGGCAAGGATGCCTTCCGCATTTGTAATGCAGGAAATGACGGCATCAGCCCCGTCAATCAATCTGTTGACATCCTCCTCTTCTTCAAAGCGGACGTTGGCATGGTGTTGAAATTCTTCGATGAATCGGGAAGCCTGGTTTTTATAAGTAAGAAGACGTACCGTGAAGTTTTTCTCAGCATACAGTGACAGAATGCATGCCATGGCGGCCCGGGCCGTGTTGCCCAGCCCCATGAGGGAAATAGTCTGAAAATCTTGATTAATGAATGTTTGAAGGGCCAGGGCGGCTACAGCCCCCGTGCGGGCGTTTGTGACCCAGAAAGCGTCCATAAGTGCCAGCAGCCTTCCTGTACGATAATCGTAAAGAAGAATTTCCCCATCAATAGTTCTGGTCCGTTCCGGATAACGCGTTACGATTTTCACCCCCATGGCGTTTAAGCTGGGCGCGATGCAGGGCATCGTGTTCATGAACTTGCCCTGTTCAAATACAATGCTTGTTTTATGCGGAAGGAAGACCGGACCTTGTTCCTTAATGCAAAAGCTTTCCCTCACCCATTGAAGAGCTTGACGGGGGGAAATATCCAGGGATGAAATGACTTCATGAGGGATGGTCAGCATGCGGGTACGCGGGGTGTTAGGAATGATGTGTGGGTAAGGGACTGATGTCGGGGGAGGTGTTTTGCGCGGCCGTCTCCCGCATGGCGCGGATCAGGGTGTCATTGTCAGCAGTATCCCTGACGGCGATGCGTATGAATTCCCGGCCTTCAAAGCCCTTTTTCCGGCTGCAATCCTTGATCAGGATGGAATAGTTTTTCAAGAGAAGGCTGGTCAGAGAACGTGCTTTCATAGGCGGTTTTACCTCGCACATGAAGTAGTTTGCCTGGGAGGGGAACACGTTCAGGAAGGGGATATGGGAGAGTTCCTGCATGAAGCGGTCCCGTTCTTCCATGAACCGGTGGCATGCGCGTACGTAGGATTGTTCATATTTACCGAAGATTTGCATGTAGAATTCGGCAATGGAATTGATGTTCCAGATGGAGACATCCTTTTTCATCCATGCAATCAATTCCCGGTCTGCTGAAGCCAGTATGCCCAGTCGGAGGCCCGGGACGCCATAGGATTTTGAAATGCTTTTGACCACTGCCAGATGTGGATGCTCCTCAAGGATGTCATCTCGCAGCAGCGTATTGTCCGGCATGCCGCGGGAGAAATCCACAAAGGATTCATCCGCGATCAGGCGGATGCCGTGGGCCTTCGTCCACAGGCAGAGGCGCAGGACGTCATCTTTAGGGAGGAAAAAGCCGGAAGGATTGCCCGGGTTGACCAGAAGCAGGGTTTGAATGTCTTTTCCGGAGAAAAACTGTATCAGGTCGTCCGCCGTGTAGCTGAAATCCCTGGACACCGTGTGGAAGGGTTCCACCATGTCCGGGGCCATCCTGTTTGGGTATTCTTCAAAGGTGGGGTAAATGACCCCCATTTTTCCTTCCAGCCGGGACATGAGCGCCTTGATCAGTTCTGCAGCGCCGTTCCCGACGCAGACATATTCCAGGTCGATGCCGAAGTATTTTGCGGCCAGCAGGCTGTTCACCCTCATGCCGGACGGGTATTCCCTGACCAGGTGCCCGAAGTTCGCCTTGAGCTCGGACATGAGGCGTTTGTTGGGAAAATACGGGTTGACCAGGTAACAGAAATCCTTAATGCGGGGGTAGCGCCAGTAGCCGCCATACCGGGATTCCATCAAGCGTAGATGTTCCTCCTGGTCCAGAGTAAACATGGATGCGGCTATGTCCAGGTCCTGGATATCGTCTATTTCATACCATGCCTCGTTGCCAAGGCGCAGGGCTTTGATTTCCGGCTTGTCCAGCAGGGCGATGACCCGCAGCACCTGCTCGTAATATTCATTGTTGCCCAGAGCTTTGCTGTAGGCGGAGAGGAAAGGGACATAGTGGCTATGGGAGAAGCCCCTGCTGAATTTGTAAATGTTGACGGTCTTAAAATATTCTGTCTTCTTCTTGTAGGAGAATTTGCTGCCGGGAATGAACTGCTTGATGTTGTCGTCTTCATCCAGTGTAACGACGGTGCCGTCCATCCAACTTTCAAATTTGGCGACGAGAGCCAGATTGGGGTAGGGATGGTGCAGCAGGACGTCAATGACGGAATCTTCAAAAATCAGGTCGGATTCAAAAAGCAGCGTATCATCCTGCAACAGGTGTTCCTTCGCCAGGTAAAGGGAGTAAATATTGTTAGTGGTGGCGTAAAGGGGATTATCCACGTATTCCACAGGGGTGGAAATATCCAGCAGGGAAATGAAGGATTTGAGCTTTTCTCCTTCATAACCCGTAACGACGATGATTTTTTCCAGGGATGGGGAAAGATTTTCCAGTTGTTTCAGCATGCGCTCAATCAGTGTAACACCGTTGATCTGAATCATGCATTTGGTATTGTTCCGCGTGAGGGCACCCAGTCTTTTCCCCATTCCGGCCGCTAAAATGATCGCCTGCATAAATACTTTAATCTGTCTTAAGAACTCAAAAAGAACTGGAAACCATGTTTAACGAATTGATCATCCGCCGTCAAAGTAAAAATTTCTGTAAAAACATGTTAGCCGGAAACACCCTGGTTAAAAAGGAAAAGTCCTTAATATATTTTCCTTCATTTTCCATTGATTGAGCTGCGGTGAGATATAGAGCTCCTCTTGCGAATGATCAATCCGCATGTTATGAAAAGTTGAGAAAAACAAGTGGGGAATTTTTCCCGTCCTTTCATCCTGTGAAAAATGGTTTTAATATTAGGAAACCGCAGGTTTCCTCAAAAATGAAAGGGTTGTTTTTCGTTGACTTGTGATGCTTGAAGGATACGCTGTTGCCCCAGCGGGATATGCTTGCTTAACAAAGGCTGGCGGGTTCCGAGTATCTCTGACCAGATTTTCTTGCTATGAAATTGCCTTCGTTCGTTACTGCCAGAAGAACCGGAAAGTTAGAGGGAAATAAGCATTTGTGGGTGACGGAAGTACGTTGTTGCGGTCTGAAGGTGCTCTCTTCATTCACGGACAGGAAAAAGCGCACCATCCGGTTTTTCGGTATTCCCTGTGGACGGTTCAAAGTAGGGAAGGAAAATGAATATGCACAGCTGAGAAAACTGGTAAAATCCACCGTTCGTGCGGAGGATCTTCCGGTGGCATCCGGCGTGCTGAGGATTGTACAGCAAGCCATGGCGTTATTTTTGAAGGAAGTGGGCCATCTCCTTGAAGAAAACGGCTACCGGTACTGGCTGGATTTCGGTACTCTGCTGGGGGCGGTCAGGCATAAGGGATTTATTCCGTGGGATGATGATCTGGATATTTCCATGCTGCGGAGCGACTATGAGCGTCTGAGGGCGAATGCCGCCGATTTGTTTGTTTCCCGCGGCTTTTCCGTCAACCTGGAGCCGTTTATTCAGATTGGACTGCCCGGAACCTTGTGCAATGTGGATATTTTCCCGTACGATGTCGCACCCGGTTCCTGGTCTCCGGATGATCCTGAGGAACGGGATTGGCTGCAGCGTGGTTATAAGGCATCTGAACTTATTGATTATAAGGCTGATTCATTTCAGCGTTATCAGGCGCGGTGTTCTTATGAGGATAAGATGAAAATCCGGGACGAGCTTCTGATGGAGGGAAGGGATCCTGTTGAAGGGGGAAACGTCTTTCTTGGTTTTGAAATCCCTTTTGCCGGTCCCTGCCGCCATTCTTTCCGTCATGAATGGATGTTCCCTCTGTCCCACGTCCTGTTTGAGGGAATGACTTTTCCGGGACCAAAGATGCCTGAAATGGTTTTATACGGACAATATGGAGACTGGGGCGTTCTCCCGGATGCCCCTCCTGTTCATTTTGACTTGAACCGGATTTCCAAGGAAGTTCTTCGGAGAATGTTGTACATGCGGGATACGGGCAAACTGCCGGAATGCGGTTAAGGAGGCCCAGGGGAGGGGATGAGGAGCTTGTCCCGGGTATTTTACCCCTCCGTGTTTTCCGGGCAAGTGCTCCGGAAGAAAGGTTTTCGTGAAGTGCCTCCCCACGGAGAAGCCTGGATGGGAATGCGTCCCGAGGGTACTCGTTTCTTTTTATATTTGTGCCGGCACGCTTCATGGAATTCAGTTGCCGCAAGGGCTTGAGACTCTCCTTCCGCTGCGGGGACGGTTCATGACGCGGGGGTGCGGGAATTGTCTTTCTCCTTGACCCTGCTGATTGCGCCGGAGTATCATCGGACAATGAGAAGACCCCCGATTCCTGGTTTGGTAATGGAGGACGGATGGCTGCAGCCGTATTCCCGCCAGATACGCGACCGCCAGCGTTTGTTTGATCTGAAAGTGAAAAGGATCATCCAGCGTTCCGGTTCCCTGGAGGGGTATGCGCAGGGATACCGCTATTACGGGTTCAACCGTGATCCGGAGACGGGCGCGTGGACGTACCGCGAATGGGCGCCAGCCGCCCGTGGGTTGTTTTTGATCGGGGATTTCAACGGATGGAACCGGGAGAGCCATCCGCTGGTGCGGAATGAGCGCGGCGTTTGGGAGATAACGCTTCCGGCTGATTCTCTGGCTCACGGGCAGAGGGTGAAGGTGCATGTGATCGGTGCGGACGGGAAGGGGAAGGACCGGATTCCGGCCTGGATCACCAGGGCCGTGCAGGATCCCTCCACCTATGATTTTTCCGGGGAAATATGGATGCCGGAACATCCTTATGAGTGGAGGAATGCGGGTTTTGACCCTTCCCGGGTAGATGTTCCGTTCATTTATGAGGCGCATGTGGGCATGAGTGGGGAAGAGGAGCGCGTGCATACGTACCGGGAGTTTGCGGACCAGGTTCTTCCCCGTATAGCGAAGCAGGGTTACAATGCCGTGCAGCTGATGGCCGTGCAGGAGCATCCCTATTACGGTTCCTTCGGTTATCACGTTTCCTCCTTTTTTGCTCCTTCCTCCCGGTTCGGCACGCCTGACGACCTGAAGTACCTGATCGACCAAGCGCACGGCTTGAATATCGCCGTGCTTCTGGACGTGGTGCATTCCCATGCCGTGAAGAACGAGGCGGAGGGCCTGAACAATTTTGACGGTTCCGGCGGCATGTATTTCCTGCCCGGGGAACGGGGGCATCATCCGGACTGGGATTCCTGCTGTTTTGATTATGGCCGGGACGAGGTGATTGAGTTCCTGCTGTCCAACGTCCGGTGGTGGCTGGAGGAATTCCGCTTTGACGGCTTCCGCTTTGACGGCGTGACGTCCATGTTGTATTTCCACCGGGGGCATGAACCGTTCGGGGATTTGGGCGCGTATTTTAGTCCGTCCGTGGACCTGGACGCCGTGGCCTATTTGCAGCTGGCTTCCACGCTGATCCAGCAGGTAAGGCCAGGCGCCATGGCGATTGCGGAGGATATGTCCGGCATGCCGGGGCTATGCCGCCCGGTGGACGAAGGGGGGCTGGGTTTTTCCCACAGGCTGGCTATGGGCATTCCCGATTACTGGATCAAGCTGCTCAAGGAGAAAAAGGATGAGGAATGGAGCATGGGTGATATGTGGTATACGCTGACCAACAGGCGTTACGGTGAGCCGCACGTGGCTTACTGCGAGAGCCATGACCAGGCCCTGGTGGGGGACAAGACCCTGGCGTTCCGCCTGATGGATGCGGAGATGTACTGGAAGATGGGCCTGGACCAGCAGAGTCTCGTTGTTGACCGCGGCATGGCCCTGCACAAAATGATTCGTCTGGTGACTCTGGCTACGGGCGGGGAAGGCTGGCTGAATTTCATGGGCAATGAGTTCGGGCATCCGGAATGGATTGATTTTCCACGGGAGGGTAACGGCTGGTCTTATGAGCACTGCCGCCGCCAATGGTCCCTGGTGGACAATCCGGCCCTGAGGTTTAAATTCCTGAATGCCTTTGACCAGGCCATGGTCCGAATGGCGCTGGATGCCCGGCTGCTGAATAATCCGCCGCCGTTCCCGCTGAATATTGACGAGGGCAACCAGGTCATGGCGTTCCACCGCGGCGGCTTGTTGTTTGTGTTCAACTGGTCCGGGGACAGGGCGATGATGGATTACGTGCTGCCCGCTCCGCAGAAGGGGGAATGGCGGGTGGTGCTGGATACGGACAGCGCCCGCTTCGGCGGTTTCGGAAGGCAGGACGGTTCCATTCCGCATTTCACGGATGAAGCCGGGGCTCTTTCCCTGTACCTGCTGCCGCGGACAGCCCTTGTCCTGAAAAGAGTGGGTTCTGCCGTCATGTCCCGGCCGCCGGGGCAGGATGAGGGGTAGCAAAAATTCTGCGTCAAGCCTGATCCTAAAGCGGCCGGACTCTGGGAAAGGCATCCGGCGCAGGTCCGGATGCATCAGGGGAGGGTGCGGAACCGCGTTTTGCGCGAAGCTCTGATCCCGGAGTTACCACTGTGCGGGCAGTTTCGGCAGGGGCGGAGCTCCGGAGCCCGCTTTTTTCAGGCGGATGGTCAGCGTGTCCGTCTTGAAGTTTTTTGACTTCTCGTTGTTGAGCCCCCACAGGATGGCCCCTTCCGTAGTCATTTCCGGATAGAACGTTTTTTCCGCGGAAAAGTAGCCGGGTTTGTCCGCCGCCACATGCACGGGCTTGTGCCTGTTGACGGAGACGGAAACGGGAGCCTGCCCCACGTAATCCCCATTGACGCGCAGGCTGGCTCCGGAAGGGATGCTGCGGATGGTCATGTCCCTGGAAGAGCTGCTGCATGAAATGCATGCGCAGCAGGCCGTGGACAGGAGGAAGAGGTTTTGGAAAAGGCCGTGGGTCATTGTGCGAGGGAATCAGTGATTTTCCACCATGTTCATAGCGGCTTGCTTGATCTGGGAGGCCATGGAATTAAGGGCATTCGCCCTCGTGGGGGCCAGATGATCCTTCAGGCCTGTCTTGTCCAGCTTGGACATGTCCGCTTTCAGGATTTCCTCCGGCGGCAGGCCGGAGAGCAGCCGGATGAATACGGCGATGAGGCCCTTGGTGATGAGGGAGTCACTGTCGGCGGAGAGCTTCAGCACCCCTTTGTCCGGTTCCGTGTGCAGCCACACGCGTGACTGGCAGCCTTTGATGAGGGAATCGTCCGTCTTCCGGGAATCGTCCAGTTTGGGGAGCTTCTTGCCCAGGCTGATGATGTATTCGTAACGTTCCGTCCAGTCCTGGAACAGATCAAGTTCATCCAGCAGGTCTTGCAGGCGTTCTTCGTAGTTCATGGCGAGGAGGAGAGGGAGGAGTTATGCCTGGTGGCCGGCCGCCAGCGTAGCCAGAACGGCTTTCTGGGCGTGCACTCTGTTTTCCGCCTCGCGGAAGATGACGGGAGCGAAGTGTTCCAGCACGTCTTCCGTGATTTCCTTGCCACGGTAGGCCGGCAGGCAGTGGAAGACGGAGTGGTTGGGCGCGGCATGTTCCAGAAGTTCCCTGTTCACCTGGTAGGGATAGAAGTGTTTTTCCTTGGACTGGCCTTCCGCTTCCTGGCCCATGGAGAGCCACACGTCCGTGTTGATGACGGAGGCTCCCCTGACGGCTTCTACGGGGTCCGTGGTAAAGATGACGTTGTCGCAGTCCAGGTGCCTGCGGAAGTCTTCCAGCGGCAGGTAGTTGGTCGGTGCGCCGATGGCGAGCGTGAAGCCCAGCCTCTTGGCCGCCCACATCCAGGAGCGGGACATGTTGTTGTCCCCGTCCCCCACGAAGGCTATCTTCATATCCTTCCAGGAGCCGGGGCCGTAGATTTCCTCAATGGTGAGCAGATCCGCCAGAATCTGGCAGGGGTGCTCCTCATCCGTCAGGGCGTTGATGGTGGGAATGCCGGAAAAGCTGGCGAATTCCTCCACTTCCTGCTGGCCGTACGTCCGGATGGCGGCGCCGTGGATCATGCGTCCCAGCACGCGGGCCGTATCCTTGATGGGTTCTCCGCGTCCCAGCTGGATGTCATGGACGGAAAGGAACATGGGGCGGCCTCCCAGTTCGCTGATGCCCACTTCAAAGGAAACGCGGGTGCGGGTGGAGGATTTGGAGAAGATGAGCGCCCAGGTCTGGCCTTTCAGGGGAAGGTGTTCATGGTGGCCGCGTTCCGCCTTGAGCTTGTGGCCCAGGGCGAGCAAGTCCCTGATTTCGTCTCCGGTAAGCTGTTCTATGGAAAGAAGGTTTTTCATTGTGTTGGAAAGGGAATAAAAACAGGAAAGCCGCACCATACTCCCGGTTTTCTTAAAAGAAAAGGGAATAATGCGGCTTTCCCCGGAGGGATGGAGGTGCCTTTACAGCCTGGCCGCCGCCTGGTCCGGCCACGGCACGGGGGAGCCTTCCCGGGCTCCGGCAGGGTTGTCTTTCTTGTACGTGGGCATCTGGGCCTTGCGGTCCTTGAGCAGGGCGGTCATGGTTTTTGCCATGGCTTTCACGCGTTCCGGGTGCTGTCCCGCCAGGTTGTGCTCTTCACTGATGTCTTCCTTGAGGTTGAAGAGCTCGAATTTCTGGTCGGCATGCCAGTAGATAAGCTTCCAGTCCCCCTGGCGCATGGCCGTGCTGGGGGCGTAGCAGGGACTATTGCCGCTTCCTTCCCCCCAGATGTTGGGCGTATGGAAGAGCAGGGGGCGGTTGGGGTTCATTTTGCCGCCCTTCAGCAGGGTAACGAAGCTTTTTCCGTCAATGACCTGGGGAGCCTGGATTTTTTTTGCGCCCGCTATTTCCAGGATGGTCGGGAAAAAGTCTTCAATAATGACGGGGGTCGTGCAGACGGTTTCCGGCTTGGTGACTCCGGGCCAGTAAACGATCATCGGCTCCCGGATGCCTCCTTCCCGGTTGGAGCCCTTGCCGAAGCCAAGCGGGTAGTTGGATTCCTTGTTGCCCATGCGTCCGCTGATAGCCAGGCCGCCGTTGTCCGCCATGAAGATGATGATAGTGTTTTTGTCCAGGTTGTTCTTTTTCAGGTATTCCCGGATGTCGCCCAGACTCTTGTCCATCCCCTGGATCAGGGCGGAGTACCTTTTTTCGTTATCAGACCATTTGTGGCCGTCGTTGGGGTTGGAGTAGTCTTCCGCAAAGCGCTTGTCATAGCCGCGCATGTCAAAGGGGGCATGAATGGCGTAGTGGGCCATGTACAGGTAGAAGGGCTTGTCCGCCTCCTTGGGGTCTTTCCGGATGGCGTCCAGGCGTTTCAGTGCTTCCTGCGTCAGAGCCTCCGTCAGGAACACGTCGTTTTCATAGTAATTGTTTTCGTCCAGCCCGCGGACATGGAAATTCCCCGTGCCGTATTTCTGGGAGCCCCGGTAGTCCGCCGGGCCGCCGATTTCCGTACCGGCAATGTTGTAGTCAAAGCCGAAGAGTCTGGGGTTGGCTCCCGGAGTGTTTTTGGTGCCGAAGTGGGCCTTTCCGCAGTGGATGGTGGTATAGCCCTGTTTTTTGAGCAGGGCGGGCAGTCCCAGAACCGGGGTGAAGGGTTTCTCCATCTTGTACTGGATTTTCTCTTCCGTCAGGGGAAGCCGGGTGGTGCCGGACGCCTTGGTGCCCGCCGGCTGCACGCCGTTGATGCTCCAGTCCGCCGGGGCCTTGATGGCCTTGTGGGCGGCGTCCGTGGATTGGTCCCGAAGGAGCGTCCAGTTGGTGACGCGGTGACGCGCCGAGTTCATGCCGGAGATAAGGCTGCACCGCGTGGGGGAGCAGATGGGCTGTGCATAGGCGTTCGTGAACACCATTCCCTGCTTGCCCAGGGCTTCCATGTTGGGCGTGCGGTAGCGCTTGTTAAGGAAGGTGGGCTTGGGGGTGCCGTCCGCTTCCCTCCAGAACGGCAGGGAGGTATCCTGCCATCCCATGTCGTCCACCAGGAAGAGGATGATGTTGGGACGCTTCTGAACCGCCGTGTGAGGCGTGTTTGCAGGGGCTGCGGAAGAGAACAAGGCGCTTCCCGAGAGAAACAGGGCGAGAGAAAAAGCTATGCAGGGAGTCTTCATAACGGAAAAGTCAACGTTAGTATAACGCACTAAAGATGGAATCCTGTCAAGGATTCGTGTTCCCGCGGCATTTTTTGTGGAATGGCCTTTCTCCGGTGTTCCAGAGTTCGCCGGAAGGAAAGCCTTATTCAAACAGGGCTGGGTAGGATTCCCTGGCCAGGGCCATGCTCTGGTCAACGATGGTCCTGCTGTTGGGCGCGCGAAGCGCCTGTTGCGCCATGTCCCGGCATTTCCCGTAATCCAGGTTGCGGATGGCATAACGGATGATGGGGACCAGGTGGACGCCTACGGACAGGGAAGTGGCTCCCAGCCCTACCAGCAGGGGAAGCAGGGTGATGTCTCCCGCCATTTCTCCGCAGATGGCCGTAGGAACGCCTTCCCGCTCACCAGCGGTGATCGTCATGCCGATGATGCGCACCACGGCGGGATGCGTGGGGCGGAACATGTTGGCCACGCGGTTATTGATCCTGTCCACGGCAATCGTGTACTGCGTGAGGTCATTCGTGCCTATGGAGAAGAAATCCACTTCCCTGGCAAGCACGTCCGTCATGATGGCGGCGCTGGGCACTTCAATCATGATGCCCACTTTCAGGTCCCGCGCGTACGGAATATTTTTCTTTTCCAGTTCTTCCCGGCATTCCTGAAGGATGTGCTTGGCCGTGATTACTTCCGTATAGCCGGAAATCATCGGGAACATGATGCCGCAGCCGGGCGTGTCCGCACAGGCGCGGAGGATGGCGCGGAGCTGCTGCTTGAAGAGTTCCGGACGGCTGAGAGAGACGCGGATGCCGCGCCAGCCCAGGAAAGGATTCGGTTCCGGCGTGCAGAGCCGTTCGCACGGCAGTTTGTCCCCTCCGGAGTCCAGCGTGCGGAAGATGACGCCATGGGGCGCGCAGCCTTGCGCCAGTTTTTTGTAGTAGCGCGTCTGTTCCTCCTCGTCCGGCATGCCGGCGGGGTTTCCCAGCAGGAAGAACTCCGTTCGGAACAGCCCCACGCCTTCCGCTCCCACCTCCTTGATGCCGGAGTATTCATGGGGGAATTCCACGTTGACGGAAAGTCGGATTTTACGGCCGTCCCTGGTGATGGTGGGGAGGTCCCGCAGGGCTTCCAGCGCCTTGTAGGTCTTTGCCTTTTCCACCTGGAGGCGGTTGTAGTATTCTATCGTCTCCTGCGTGGGCTTCAGGATGAGCACGCCCTTGTAGCCGTCCAGGATGGCGGGGGCATGGCTTTCCACCTTCAGGAGGGCCTGGTCCAGCCCCACGACGGCGGGAATGCCCATGGAGCGCGCAAGAATGGCGGTATGGGAGACGGAGGAGCCTATTTCCGTGGCAAACCCATGAATCAGGTTAGCATCCATCGCCGCCGTATCGGAAGGGGTCAGGTCGTAGGCCACCAGCACCTGGGCTTCTTCCGCGTCTTCCTCTTCTTCCAGGGGTTCCGTGCTGCGGAGGTTGTTGATGACGCGCTGCATGACGTCCTCCATGTCCGCGGTTTTGGCCCGCAGGTAGGCATCATCCACACGGCGCAGGACTTCCATGTAGTTCTGCATGACTACATAAAAGATGTGCTCCACGTTCTGGAGGCGCTTGGTCAGTTCCTTCTGAACCTGTTGGAGGACGACCTTGTCCTGAAGGAGAAGGATGTGGGCGTCAAAGATGGAGGCGTCCTTTTCCCCGGATATCTGGATCATGCGCTCCCGCAAGGCCCTGATCTGGTCTGCGGTGGTTTGCAGCGCCTGGTGGAAGCGCACAAGCTCGGCGTCTATCTCCTCCGGGGAAATTTCGTACGCCACGGGCTCCTTGGAACCGCTGATCTGAATTTTGATCTTGCCCAGGGCAATGCCGGGGGAAACGGGAATGCCCTGAAGCCAGGTTTCTTCCGTGGAAATAGGGTCCTGAATCATCTGCGGGCTTGATGGCCCGGTCTCATATGGCCGTGAGCCGGAGTGTTCAATCTTCTTCAAACTTGCGGGAAATCAGGTCTTCCAGCGCGTTCAACGCTTCCTGTTCATCTTTCCCTTCCGCCGTGACGGTAATTTTGGAGCCGTGGCCTACCGCCAGCATCATCAGGCCCAGAATACTCTTTCCATCAACTTCTTCGCCATCCTTCTCCACGACAATGTCTGCATCAAATTTACTGGCCAGTTTGACGAATTGAGCAGCCGGACGCGCGTGAATGCCGAGTTTGTTAATGATGGTGAGTTCCTTGGTGACCATGGAATTTGAAGTAAGGGGTGATAACGGTTGCTAGAACGGTAAGTACACTAATTGAAGTTTTTTTCCAAGAGTTTTTTGTCAGTCCTGGTTTTCGGAGGTCTGGAAGTTTGACATGAGGCGGCGGTTGAACTCCCCGGCCATGTCAATGCCCATGTCCTTGAGATGGTAGTCCATGGCGGCCACTTCCACCAGGCGGGCAATGTCCCTGCCGGGGGCTACGGAGAGCTGCACGTGGAGCACTTTTTCGCCAAGAACGTCCAGGCCTTCCCGTTCCAGCCCCAGCCTGTCCAGTGCTTCCTGGTCCTTGGCGGGAATGAGCGTGACGATGAGGTCCAGCCGCTTGTTGTGGCGGATGGATTTGAGACCGAAGAGGGTGGTGATGTTGACGATGCCCAGGCCGCGCACCTCCATGAAGCCGCGGCTCATCTCCGGCGCGCTGGCCACCAGTTCGCCGCCCACGTTGCGCACGTACACCATGTCGTCCGCCACCAGGGCCGCGCCGCGTTCAATCAGGCCCAGGGCGGTTTCACTTTTACCCACGCCGCTTTTGCCGCGGATGAGGACGCCCACGCCGCGCACGTCCACCATGCAGCCGTGCAGGGTGAGGCTTTCCGCGAATTCGTTTTCCAGAATGATGGTGGCGGAGTTGACGAATTTCATGGTGACCAGACTGGTGCGGAAGACGCAGACGCCGGCCTCGTCCGCCAGTTCCACGATTTCCCGGGGCGGATCCTGGTCACGGGAGAAGACGATGCCCGGCACCTCGCACCGGAACATGCGCTGAATGCGTGATTTGCGCATGCCCTCCGGCAGTTTTTGAAGATAGGCCAGTTCCGCGGAGCCGAAGACCTGGATGCGCTTGTTGGCAAAGTAGGAGTAAAAGCCGGCGATCGCCAGTCCGGGGCGGTTCAGGGCGGGTTCGCAAATGTGGCGGCTGAGGCCGG
This sequence comes from Akkermansia sp., assembly GCF_020860705.1. Classification (GTDB taxonomy): domain Bacteria; phylum Verrucomicrobiota; class Verrucomicrobiia; order Verrucomicrobiales; family Akkermansiaceae; genus Akkermansia. The sequence goes on along the minus strand of NZ_JAJBTT010000036.1, from coordinate 98,577 downwards.
CCGGGCTGTTGATGAGCTCCAGTTGGAGGGCTTCCTTGTATTTGCCGTAAAATTTGGACAGGGTGACGAAATCCACTTTCTTCACTTTGGATTTGCTGAACATGATCCTATATAAAGGAACAAATGTCGCGCGAGGGCAATCAAATATGTTGCTGAATTCGCGCCGGAGCTCCATTTTTTTGAAAAAAGGCCCGTTCCGGCGCGGAATGCCACACTTTACCGATTGATTTGATGGCTCAGGCATGGTCTCATGATGTCATGAACAGACTGGATCAGTTGGCTACATTGTTAAGATTCCCCAGCATTTCCGCCCAGAAGGAACACGCCCAGGACGTAAGCGATTGCGCGGACTGGCTGGTGGACAAGCTGTCCGGCATGGGGCTGGAAGCCGTGGCGCACAAGACGCACCTGCATCCCATTGTGATGGCGCGCAGCCCCCGGGAAGAAGGCAAGCCTACCGTGCTGATTTACGGCCATTACGACGTGCAGCCCGTGGACCCGATTGAGCTGTGGGACTCAGACCCGTTTGAACCGGAGGTGCGGGACGGGAAGATTTACGCCCGCGGCGCCACGGACAACAAGGGCCAGCTGTTCGCCCATATTCTGGGGGTGGAGGAATTGCTCCGCCAGAACGGCGGCCACCTTCCCGTGAACGTGATTTTTCTGCTGGAAGGGGAGGAGGAAGTAGGCAGCGGCAGCCTTTCCCAATTTATCAAGGACCACAGGGAGGAGCTGGCCTGCGACGTCATTGTCGTTTCCGATACCGGCATGGCTGCTCCGGACACCCCCACGTTTTCCTATGGCCTGCGCGGCCTGGCCGGGGCGGAGATTATTGTAAGGGGGCCTTCCGCGGACCTTCATTCCGGCGTGTTCGGCGGTGCGGTGGCCAATCCCATTACGGCCCTTGCGGAAATCATCACCTCCTTCCATGACGAGGACGGCCGCGTGGCCGTGAGAGGGTTTTACGACGGAGTGGAACCCATCGCCACCTGGGAGCGCAGCATGTGGGCCACTGTGCCTGGCATGAGCAATGGGGAACTGGCGGAGCTGACGGGTGTGGAAACCGTGGTGACGGAATCCGGATTTACCGGAGCGGAATGCATTTTCGCCCGTCCTACGCTGGAACTCAACGGCATCGGCGGCGGATACCAGGGGGAGGGGAGCAAGACGATTATTCCCAGCCATGCCTTTGCCAAGATTTCCTGCCGCCTGGTTCCGGGCCAGCATCCCGAGAAGATTGAAGACCTGCTGGAAGAACATGTGAAGAGCCATACTCCCAGGGGCGTCACGGTGGAATTCAAGCGGGGCCACGGCGGCAACGCGTACGTGTGCGATCCCAATTCCGAGTTCGGGCAGGCCGCCCAGCAGGCTTTGGAAGAGGCCTTTGGCCGCAAGCCCGTGCTGGTGAGGGAAGGCGGCAGCATTCCGATTATTGAGGAAATGAAGCGTGTGCTGGGGGCGGACGCCCTGATGCTGGGCATGTGCCTGCCGGACGCGCGCATCCATTCTCCCAATGAGAATTTCCCGGTGGACCTGTTTTCCAAGGGCATCGACATGAGCCAGATTCTTCTGCGCCGTCTGGGGCAGATCAAGCATTGACCGCATTTTTATGGACCAGCCTGCCGCCGCTGAAATCGTCAACCTGCACAAGACCTTCAAGACGGGCCTTGGCAAGCCCGTGGTGCATGCCGTGCGGGGGATAGACATGAGCATCCGGCAGGGCGAGGTGTATGGATTGATCGGGCCGAACGGCTCCGGCAAGTCCACCCTGATGAAAGCCCTGCTTGGGCTGGTGAGGCCCACGCAGGGGGCCTGCACCATCTTCGGCAAGTCCAGCCTGTCCCCGGACAGCAAGGAGGAAGTTGGCTTCCTTCCGGAAAATCCCTACTTCTACAAATTCCTGACGGGGGCGGAAACCGTTTCCTTTTACGGAAAGCTGTGTGGCCTGAGCGGAAAATCCCTGAAAGAAAAAGTACGGGATTTGCTGGACCTGGTGGGGCTGGCTGACGCGGCGGACAGGCGGCTGGGCGGTTATTCCAAGGGGATGCTCCAGCGCATCGGCATGGCGCAGGCCCTGGTGCAGTCTCCCCGCCTGCTGGTGCTGGATGAACCGACCGCCGGCGTGGATCCTTTGGGTTCACGGGACATCCGGAATATTATTGAGAACCTGAAAGGCCGCGGAATGACCGTTTTCCTGTGTTCCCACCTGCTGGAACAGGTTCAGGAGGTATGCGACCGGGTGGGCGTTATTTTTAAAGGGCTGCTCATTGCGGAGGGTTCCGTGAACGAGCTGACGCGGGATTCCGACAAGCAGGAAATTCTGCTGGAACATGCCTCCCCGGAACTGCTGGAACGGCTGAAGGAGATCGTGCAGGAAGACGGCCGGGCCGCATGGCTGGAGGCCGGCCACCCGCGCAATTCCCTGGAAAGCGTATTTTTAAAGAGCCTGCTGGAATGGAAGGAAAAACACCCCAACCCGGAACCGTAGGAGGTCCGGCGGCTTCCAAGCGGGAAGTGCGCCGTATGATACGTGAAAGGATAGGCGGGTTGGACGCCGCCTCCCGGGAGGCCATGTCTTGTTCCATCTGCCGCCGTGTGGCGGCTCTGGCGCAGGAGAAGAATTTCCGGCGCATAGCTGTATTTGCCGCCAGGCCGGGGGAGGTGGATTTGCTGCCCCTGCTGGACATGCTGCCGGACCGGGAATGGTATTTCCCTCTGGTGCATGAGGAAAGGACGCTGAGCTTCCACCGCGTGCGCCATCACGGGGAGTTTGTCACAGGCTGCTGGGACATTCGCGAACCCGGCCCCGGATGCCCGGAGCTGCATGCTGGTGAAATGGATTTGATTGTCCTGCCGGGAGCCGCTTTTACGCGGGACGGCAAGCGTCTGGGGTATGGCGGCGGATTTTATGACACCCTGCTGGCCGGTCCGGCTGCGGGAGTGCCGCTGGCGGGAGTCTGCTTTCCCTGCCAGCTTCTGGATGACCTTCCCATGGAGGCCCATGACAGGCTGGTGGATATGGTGATTACGCCGGACGTGGAATGACGGTTCCTGGAAGGGGGGCCGTTTCTGCAGCGGGGGCCGGGAGCCCGGAAAGAGAGAGGGAAGATATTAGAGACGGAACCGGTGTTTTTGCACGGTCAGTTTATAGAACAGGTCATAGCGGGCGTTAAGCAGGGGCTGGAGATGTTCCACGCCGCCGGCCACCTGGCCGCGGATGTCCGCATACAGTTTGCGGTAGTCGGAAAGGCCGCTGATCATGGCTTCATACAGGGGCGTGCGCAGTCCGCATTCCACGGCAACGTGCATTTCCGCCGCCGCGGCCACAATCTGGCGGGACAGCCGGAACTGCATCCAGGCCAGCCCCACGTTGCTCCCCACCCAGACGGCCAGGGCTGCAGCCACGCAGGCAAATCCCGCCGCATGCTCTCCGAAGCAGCCCAGCAGCGCCCCCAGAATCACCATGATGAGCATCAGCTTGATTTCCGTTCTCATCACGTCTTCCTGGTCCAGGAACAGCTTGCTGAGGCATGGCTTGATGCCGAAATCCTTCAGAGGCATGTAAATGGAACGGCCCAGGCGCTCCTTGTACACTTCCAGGTCCGTCTGGAGCTTCGTAGCCGGGAAGTCGCCTATATCGCAGTCCCACTGCTCCTTTACCCGCGGGCGCACATGGTTCCAGTGCGTCTGGCAGATGTTGAGAAATTCCTTGTTGTAATACGCGTGACGTTCCTCAATGCCGGATTTGGCCAGTTCATAAAACCACTCGTCAATGACAGGCGGGAGCTTGTGCAGGATCATCGCGCGCCGGATGGAAAGGAAGCGGCCCATCTGGCGGGCCGATTTTTTCCCCAGACGCGGCACGCAGTCCTGCACGTACTGGGCATACGCCTTGAGTCTGGCGGGCATTTCATCCTCCATCTGGAGCTGGATGCGGTCAATCTCCCGGTCAATGGAAGTCAGGAAGCCGGAATCCATCTTGGAAAGGCGGTGCAGTTCATTGAGCACCTTTCCCTGTTCTTCCAGAAGCTGGTCCGTAGCCCGCAGCAGGCGTTCCACCCGCTTATCCGTCAGCGGGCTGCGTTTCAGGACCTCCTGCACGCAGGTTCTCAGCGCTTCCACGCCTTCCCCCGCCTGTTCCCCGGCGGTCGTGACGGGGTACAGGGGAAGCTGCGCGCCCAGGCGTTCCCGAGAGGTGGCGCGCAGTTCCTCTTTCAGGGATTGGAGCCGGTCAAAGGAGAGCAGTTCCGCGTGGGTGATGACGAGCACCATGCGGGTATGGAGGCGTTCTTCCAGCGTTTGGAGGTAGTCCCAGAGGACGGGCTGGTTCCCGGCTGTGGCGGAGGTAACTACGAGGATGGCGTCTGATTTGGGGACGATGTGCTTCAGTTTCCGGGGGGCGTCCTCCTGTTCCAGGCCGAGGGTGTCCCAGAACTCAAGGTTCAGCAGGGCGTCCGACGGGTAAAAAAGGTCCAGCACCCACTCATGGGTGTGCGGCGCGGGATGGGGCCTGTACTGCCAGCGGACCAGCGTGGCTTCACTGGTAACGCGGGAACAGAAACATTCCCCGGCCAGGGCGTCCAGTGTGGAGGATTTGCCGGAACCCGTCAGCCCGATGACAGTGACGTTTTGCGGAGAGCAGCATTCCGCCAGGGCTTCCTCCACGTCTTGCTGGGAATTGAAACGGCGGTCCGGGCCAATGCGGGCGGAAAATGCCGCGGCGGCATCCGCTACGTCCCGCACCGCATGCGGAATCACGTTTTTTCCTCCTGTCAGCATGGGGTAATGAGGTCAAGAATCCGTCCGGGCCATCCCGTTTTCTTCCGGAACAAACCTACACGCCGCTGTTCTTTCTGTCCAATCAAAATCACGGTGCCGGAGCATAGGACCGTCCGCCGAAAATGGCGGTTCCTACGCGGACGAGGGTGGCTCCTTCCTCCACAGCCGTTTCGAAATCATGGCTCATGCCCATGGAAAGCTCCGTCAGCGGAGTCCCCCCCCTGGCGGCCAGGGTTTCCTTCAGCTCCCGGAGGCGGCGGAAATAGGGGCGGGCCTCTTCCGGATTTTCCACGGCGGGAGGAATGCACATGAGGCCGTCGATTTCAAGGTGGCGCAGGGCGGTCAGCTCCGGCCATTCCCGTTCCAGGGCCTCCGGGGAAAAACCGAATTTGCTGTCTTCATCCCCTACGTTCACTTCCAGCAGGATGCGGGGGCGCTTGCCCGTCTCCTGAGCCACGGTGTCCATGAACTGCGCCAGCCGCAGGGAATCCACGGCGTGGATCAGCGTGAAATGTTCTATGGCCTTGCGCACCTTGTTGCGCTGCAACGGGCCGATGAGGTGCCATTCCGTGTCCGGGGGAAGGGCGGGGATTTTTCCCAGGGCTTCCTGAACCTTGTTTTCTCCAAAAACGCGCTGGCCTGCATCGTGGCACGCCCTGACGTCCTCTGCGGGAAAAGTTTTGCTGACGGCGACCAGGCGGACGGACCCTGACGGGCGGCCCGCCCGGAGTTCCGCTGCGCGGATGCGGGAGAGAATATGTTCCAGATTCTGTTGGATGCTCATGATGGATTTCAATTCAGGGAAGGCTGTGCGGGAGCATGGCTCATGATGTGGTGCAGGGGGGAGAGGCTCCGCATGGCCATGGCCCAGACCTTGGAGGAGTCAGGCTCCAGGCAGATGTCCGGCACCATGGGGGAGACGTACCAGGCGCGGTCATTCAGCTCCCGCCGCAGCTGGGAAGGCGTCCACCCGCTGTGGCCCACGTAGGCGCGAAGGGTCACGCGCGGGTCGTCGACGTATTCGAGGGCCTGTTCCTCCTGCAGATGGAACTGGATGCGCAGTTTATCCTCCGTACGGACAAAGGCGGCGAAAATGAGCTGATTGCGTTCCACGGGGCCTCCCTTGAAGATGGGGACGGCGTAAAGGGATTCCGGAATGTCCGTATGGCGCGCCACTTCTCCCACGTTCATGCCGGCCGGATGGTTCAGGATGTGGCCGATGACGAATTCCTCCTCCACACGGCCCAGGAAAATCACGGAATGGTAGAAGCCGCCGCCGTCCAGGTAGGGGGCGGAGACCAGGAGATGGCCCGCCAGGTTTTCATTGCTGATATCTTCATGTTCCATCATCGCCATAAGCCTACGTTAACAAATGTGACGGATGCAGGCAACCATGCGTTCAAACAGCCATGTCAGGGGCGGGAACACAGGGATGCTGGCAGAGGGCGGCAGGGAAGAGGATGTTCAGCGAAGGCTGTAACGGGTTCCCTTGGAAGAACGGCCGGAAACCTTGGCGCTCCGGACGGTTTTGCGGGAGGCCGCCTTAGTTTTGGACGGAGCGGCCTTCTTCTTGACGGATGCCGTTTGCTTGCGGGCAAGGGCTACGGCCGGGGGGCGGGAGGCCCGGCGGCGATGGGAAATGATGGATGCCCTGTTGATTTCATCCATGGAGGGCGGTGCGGAAGCCATGACCAGCAGGGAGGGATCATGCGTTTTTTCCGCCTGGGCCAGCGCTTTCAGGGAGGCATTGATGGAACAGCGTTCGATCACTACGGGGTCCCCGGTCTGAAGCAGGTTGAACGCTTCATACACGTCATTGCTTTTCATCCGCACGCAGCCGTAGGAAGCGGGCGTCCCGATGGTGCGTTCCTCCGCTGTTCCGTGGATGTAAATCAGGCGGGAGTGGGCGTTCCGGTTCCGGGATTCCAATCCTTCCAGCCACATGATGCGGGTGACGATGGGATCGCGTCCCGGGGAATCCGGCGCTACGCATTCCCCGGTGGGCTTGCGGCTCTTGAACACCATGCCCTTGGGTTGTCCGGTGCCGATCTTGGAGGCGATGCGGTGGGCGCCCAGGGGCGTCCGGCAACTCCCCTTCTTGTCGCCCAGTCCGAATTTGGAAGTGCTGATGGGATAGGTTTTTACTACCTGGCCGTTGCGCAGGACGGCCATTTTCTGGTCCCGGACGCTAACGACGGCGCCATCCTTGACGATGGCGGTGGGCTGGTAGTCCGGCCCGGAGCAGGATACCAAAACGCCGAGCACCGCGAAGGCGGCGCCGGCGACTTGAATCAGGCGTGCTGCTTGCGAGAGAGGCGCAGGCATGGGAAAGAAGTCAGTTTTTGGCTTTGGCAGTTTGTCTGGCGGGAAGCAGGTTGGAGATCATGCGGCCCAGGGAACAGAAGCCCGTGTAATAGAATCCCAGGAAGGGAATCATCAGGATGGGGGAAAGGTAATGGCCCTGGCGGATCATGATGATGATCAGGTTCAGGAAGAAGGTGCCGCAGGCGATTTCCAGGATGGGAATGACGACGGATTTGATGGCCTTGTAGCCGTTGCGCTTGAGCTGGGAGACGTGCTGCCTGTCTTCCTTCTGGTCCACGCCGTATTTGGGCGTGCGTACAAACGCGGACTGATGGCCGAAGATGGCTTCCAGAACGGCCTTGGCGTTGTTGACGGCCATGCCTACGCTCAGCGTAAGGAGAAGCGGCAGGTAGGGCAGTTCCTTCCACCAGGATTTGGGGCGCACCACGATCTGGGCGCTCATGTAGAAGATGCAGACGGCCACGCTGGTCAGGAAGAACAGGGCCACGTTGACAAACCACATGAATACCGTTTCATTTTCCGGGATGCGCTGTGTGCAGATGGGGTACACGAGGAAGCAGAGCAGGGCCAGCAGAAGGTAGGAGTAGTTGCAGGTGAGGTGCGTGGTGGCTTCCACCTTGGCTTTGAGGGGGGCCTTGGAACGCCAGATGTCCAGCAGGATTTTCTGGCAGACCTGGATGGAACCCTTGGTCCAGCGGTGCTGCTGGGACTTGAAGCCATCCATGTCCACGGGAAGTTCCGCGGGGGTGACGACGTCGTTCAGGTAAATGAAACGCCACCCCTTGAGCTGGACGCGGTAGGAAAGGTCCATGTCTTCCGTCAGGGTATCATGGGACCAGCCGCCGGCATCCCCGATCACGCATTTGCGCCATATGCCGGCGGTGCCGTTAAAGGTAAAGAAGCGGCCGGAGCGGTTGCGCGCCGTTTGTTCCATGGCGAAGTGGCCGTCCAGGTACATGCCCTGGACGCGGGTCAGCAAATTGTATTCCCGGTTGATGTGGCCCCAGCGGGTCTGGACGAGGCCCACGCCTTCGTCCGTGAAGAAGTGGATGGTTTTTTGAAGGAGGTCCGGTTCAGGAACGAAATCGGCGTCCAGAATCAGCAGGAATTCGCCTTTTGCCACCTTGGTGGCCGCTTCCAGGGCGCCGGCCTTGAAGCCCGTGCGGTCCGTGCGGTGGATGCAGACGGCGTCAAAGCCGCGGGCCTTCAATTCCTCCACCTTGCGGTAGCACTGTTCCGTGGTGTCGTCCGTGGAATCGTCCAGAATCTGGATTTCCAGCCTGTCCTGGGGATAGTCCAGCGCGGCCACGGATTCCAGAAGGCGATCTACGACGAACTTTTCATTGAACATGGGGAGCTGGACCGTAACGACGGGCAGTTCCTGGAAATGGGACTTGGGCTGGGGCTTGTTGTTGCGGTTCTTCCAGTACAGGTAAACAATGCTCAGGCGATGGAAGCCATATCCGGCCAGACCGACGAGAACTAGAAGATAGCACAGGAGCCAGATAAAATTGTAGTTTAAAGACATACTGGACTTGCAAGGGTGTTTGGTATCTTTTTGCGTCAGGGGTTGGGGATTTCCTTGACGTGAGGCCCGTATAAGACACCATAGGGCGAGAGTCAAGACATATTCCGTTTTGCTTAACCTTTTTGAGTTTTGTTATGAAGAGATTGTATCTGCTGGCCGCGGCCGTATCCGTCACGGGAGGAATGGCGTTTGCCGCTCCAGGGGAGGAAGCCCTGGAAAAGGAGAACGCCGTGCTGGACGTGCAGACGCCTCCGTCCGACAGGCAGGCCCAGCCGTCCATCCCGGAACGCCTGCTGGATGATTCCCACATGAACGAGGAGCTGGGCATCAACGAATTTACCGCGCCCTCCATCCGCAAGATTTTTGAAGACCTGGAAGGCCTGCCGGAGATTCCGGAAAGTGCTGCGCTGCGCGCCCGCCCGGAACGTCCCCCCATGGACCGCTGTTCCCTGGCTCTCCAGCTGGGCGGCATGATGGCGGACGGGTTTGTGATTGTGCAGTGCGGCAAGATGAATGAGGTGAAGCCCATTGCGCTGGACCTGTCCAACTATGCGAAGGCCATCGGGGCCGGGGAACGGGTGAACCGCCACGCCGCCAGCCTGCTGAAAAATGCGGAGGACGGGGATTTGAGCAGTTTCAAGAATAACCTGGCCCTGATCCAGTCCGACGTGGAACAGGAGCTTGCCTCCCTGCGGGATTCCGACATGGCCAACCTGATTGGTCTGGGAGGGTGGATACGCGCTCTGGACGCCGCCACGGCCGCCTTGGACAACAAGTTTGCGGAGGACAAGGCGAAGGTCATTTTCCAGCCGGACGTGCCGGAGTATTTCCATTACATTCTGGACGGAGTGGAACCGGAAATGAAGGAACGCCGGGACATTGCAAAGATCATGAGCCTCCTCACGACGTTGCAGGAGCAGATGACGCTGGCTCCGGACGCCAAGCCTGCGAAGGCCGGCGTGGAAGCCATCCGCAAGACGACGCTGGAGCTGATGAAGGCGGCCCTGGCTCCCGTGGAATCATAATTCCTTCCGTGGTTTCCGTATGGTTCTTCCCCTCTTGACCAGCCTGGACGTGCGCCTGACGCCGCGCAGCCTGTATTCCCGGGATGAACGTCTGGAGCGGATGGTCCAGGAGGACGGGCGCATTCCCGTACCCTACAATGTAAGCATCCTGAATACGGGGGACGGTGCGGTGCGCATCATCGGCAAAAAGTGGACCGTCCGTTCCCATGAAGACGGCACGCAGGTGATTGAAGGGGATGAGCTGTTCGGTTCCCGCCCGCTGCTGTGCCAGGGGCAGATTTTTGCGTTCAACGGCCTTCAAATGCTGCGCCTGCCGGCGCGTATCCAGCTGACCCTGCTGGTCCGGGATGAGGCCGGAATTCTTTACCATACGGACCCGGTCAGCCTTAAATGGTGAAATAAAAAAGCCCTGCATGAAATTGCAGGGCTTTTTTATAGTGATTAAGGATTAAAGATAAGAGAATGGATAGAACGTTGGCAGACCGTGAACGGTCTGATATTTGATCATTAATAATTATTCTCTAGTCACTGCCATCCGGTTTTCCGGATGGCTTTAGCCTTCCTCGTCATCCCCGTGGTTGAGGATGAAGTTGAGGTCGTCAATGCCCAGGCTGGAGGTGAAGCCTTCGTCGCCCAGCACGTTGGCGACGAGCTGGTTTTTCTGGTGCTGGAGGATGCGGATTTTTTCTTCCACGGAGTCCTTCGTCAGCAGACGGTAGGCGATGACCTTGTTTTTCTGGCCGATGCGGTGCGTACGGTCGATGGCCTGGCTTTCCACAGCCGGGTTCCACCAGGGGTCATACAGGACGACGTAGGAGGCGGAGGTAAGGTTGAGGCCGGCGCCCCCCGCTTTCAGGGAGAGCAGGAAGACGGAGGGATCCTTGGTCGTCTGGAATTTCTCAATTTCCCCGCGGCGGTCCTTGGTCTGACCGGTCAGGTAGTTAAGCGGCCTGTTTTCCGCTTCCAGCCGGTTCTTGATGATTTCCAGCATGGAGACGAACTGGGAGAAGACGAGCACCTTGTGCCCTTCTTCCCGGAGCTGGTCCAGCAGGTAGAACAGGGCGGTCATCTTGGCGCTGTCTTCCTTGGCGTATTTGGGATCCACCAGGCCGGGGTGGCAGCAGATCTGGCGCAGGCGCATGAGGCCCTGGAGAATGGCGAAGCTGTTCTTCTTGACGGATTCGTCCGAGTCCAGGCCAAGGAGGGCCTGCTGGATGCGGCGGAGTTCCGCCTTGTACAGCTGGCTCTGGATGCCTTCCATCTTGGCGTACACTTCTTCTTCCGTTCTGGGGGGCAGGTCCTTCGCCACCTGGGATTTGGTTCGGCGCAGCAGGAAGGGTTTCAGGCGCGCGGCCAGGCGGTTCTGGCTCTGTGGATCCTTGCGCTTGTCAAAGCGCTTCTTGAAGTAGGAGCGGGAACCGAGGACGCCGGGCATGGAGAAGGCCATGAGGGACCACATGTCCAGCAGGCGGTTTTCAATGGGCGTGCCGGAGAGGACGAGGCGGTTGTAGGAGACGATTTCCCGTGCCGCCTTGGCCGCCTTGGAATCCGGGTTCTTGATCTGCTGGCCTTCGTCCAGAATGACCGTGAGCCACTTGATCTGGTTCAGGGTTTCTCCGCAGACGCGAAGCTGGGCGTAGTTGACCACGACCATGTCGTAGTTCTTCCTGATGTCGTCCAGATTGGCTTGGTCCTTGCTGCGGATGACAAGGACACGCACGCCGGGGGCGAATTTTTCCGTTTCCCCGGCCCATACGTCCAGCACGGATTTGGGGCAGACGATGAGCACCGGAGGCACGACGACCTTCTTTTTGGATTTGTTTTTGCGCGCGAATTCCTCACGCAGCCAGAGCACGTAGGTGATGGACTGGATGGTTTTGCCCAGGCCCATGTCGTCCGCCAGAATGCCGCCGAAGCCGTTCGTGGCCAAGTAGGCGAGGAAATGGAAGCCGTCCACCTGGTACGGGCGCAGGGTGGCCTGCAGCTGGGAGGGGACGTCCGGCTTGACGTCGATCTGGATTTCCGCGGTGCGGTCCTTGATGCGTTTCCAGGCCTTCGGGTCGAACACTTCCGCGGCCTTCGGATCCGCCAGCTGCATGGCGTGCATGCGGTGGGTTTCTCCGGAGAGGTCGAAGGGGTCCAGACCCAGGCGGGTGACGGCGTCGCGCTGGTCATTGTCCAGCTTGATTTCCAGGCGCATCCAGCCGCCGTCGTCCATGCGGACGTAGCCGCCTCTGGCGGCCACCAGGGCGCGGATTTGTTCCTTGGAAAGCTGGACGCCTTCCACGTCAATGACGATGCGGAGGTCAAACCAGTCAATTTCCTGGTTGACCACTTCAAACCGCACGGCGGCGGCCACCGGGTCCGCAAGCAGAGTCTTGAGCTTGTCGTCCATGTTGACGGTCAGCTCCTCGGGAAGCTGCTTGGCCCATTCCGCAAATTTTTCAGGGAATTGCCGGGTGACGCGGGCCTTGAAAGCGCCCACCTGGGGATCATAGGAGAAGCCCATTTCTTCCAGAAGGCCGGGAATGGGATAAAGGTGTTCCCGGATGAAGCGCAGCAGGGCCTTGTTCTTCATGGGTTCCTGGTGAGCTACGTCCCAGCCGTCCTTGCCGAGTTTTTCCGTGCGGTAGCCGGAAGCGTCTTTAGCGCTTACTTCACAGAGAACGTGTTCCGTTTCCGCGGAGGTGAGGCCGCGGACGATTTTCATGTCAAAGGTGCCGCGCAGGTCGATATCCACCACGCGGTCCTCCATGCTGGAAGGAAGGGATGCGCCGATCTTGCGCAGGAATTCCACCCCTTCAAGACTGTCGATCACCTGCTTGGGAATGGAATAGCGGGGCTCTACTTCCGTGCTTTCCAGCCAGCGGGGGGGGCCCGGAAAAACGGTTTCGTCAGACTGGTACAGTTCCTGCTGCCCGGGGAGCTGGCGGACGGAGTGGGAAACGTTGATGCCGGTGGACGTGGCGAGCTGGAGGGCGTAGCAGTCCGGCTCAATGGGATCGTCCTGGCAAATCCACTGGAGGGGTTCATCCACCACCTTGAAGTAATTTTCATCCAGGTTCACCAGGTAGCCTTTCAGGGCGGGCTGGTGGAAAAGCTTGTTCATCAGGGCGCACGCGGCTTCCTGGTCCAGGTCCAGCGTCAGGGCGTCTTCCGTACGGGCGTAATTGGACAGGGCCACGAGGAGGATTTCCGTCTGGGCGTCCATGCGCACGGCAGCGCGTTCATGCAGGTTTTCCAGATGTTCCAGGTCCTGTTTTTCACGGACGGGAATCCAATCCTGCTTCAAGGAATGGCGATATTCAAAGTGGCCCTCGTTAATGGTGGAAACAAGCCTCATGAACAGCTCTCCGCGCGGCGGCTGCGGGGGGCGTTCATTCACGGACTGGATGCGGTCATACCAGGTGCCTACTTCGCGGGAGCGCTCCCATTCGTGAATCTTGCGCTGAACTTTTTCCAGATCCGTGATGGATTCCATGAATTCCGGGTAGGGCAGGCGCCTTTTGTTGAAGGCATAGGCGATGTAGTTCCAGAATTCGAGAATGTTCGTGGGAGGCACGGGCCACAGTTCCAGCGGGTCATAGCTGACGATTTCCCAGCGGGGATTCAGGCGCACCATGTCATGGTCATGAATCTCCTGCTCAATGGCGAAGCGGCGGTAGCGCTTCTCCAGTTTGCTGACGTAATCCGCTTCCTTGTCATCCAGTTCGCGGCCCAGCTTCTCTTCCAGAATGTCCAGCAGGGGAACGTCGTTCAATTCATTGGGGGATTCCGGAAGATCCTGGCCGCGGTACATGCGTTCCAGCATGGCGGCGTACATGGCCGCTCCGGCCAGATCCTCGTCTTCCGTGGAGCAGGCGCCGAACCATCTGTTGCCCTGGAGGCGGAGGTTCACGCGGTGCACGCCGTGCGCATCCTCCACGCGGCCCTGAATGTACAAGTGATTGCCGAAGATTTGTGTAACTGCCCCGTCTTTTTGGAGCTTCTCGCCGCGCAGCCGGATTTCTTCCGGAAAGGCATTGAGAAAGTTCAGTGTAGCCCTATCCGGGTTAAGTGCCATGCTCATAATATCAGACTGTCATATAAAAATTGGAAACAAGCGTTCCTTAGATAAGGACGCTACAGGTCTATGCACTTTACTATGGCACAAAAGGCGGATTAGAGCAACTATTCTCTGAAAATAATTCCAACGAATGTTTTAAATAATATTTATATTATTGAAGACAATAATGTTATGTTTTCATCAGGAATAGCCGTTTTTCTTACAAAAAGGATGCATTTTATCATCATGGAAAGAACGGATGTCAGCCTTGCGTAACATGTGTTCTTGACACGCCCTCTGTAAAAGGGTCTTTTATGCCTGAAATTTTATGTCCTCTGCATCACTTCTACAGTTACTGGCGACTCAAGCCCGCTTGAGCGATGGCGAATTGGCCGAACGTCTCGATATGACTGAAGAAGCCGTGCGGGCCCAGCGGGAGCAGTGGGAAAAGGAAGGCGTGATCCTGGGCTACCAGGCCGTGGTGAATGAAGAATACGAGCATGACAGCAGGGTGGCTGCTTTCATTGAAGTGAAGATGACGCCCGAACGCGACGGCGGTTTTGACCGCCTGGCGATGCGCATCTCCCGTTTTGACGAAGTTTCCTCCTGCTATCTGGCGAGCGGCGGATTTGACCTGCTGGTGCTGGTGGAAGGGAAAAGCATGCGGGACATCGCCCGGTTTGTAGCGGAAAAGCTGTCTACGCTGGAAGGGGTGCTGTCCACTTCCACGCACTTCCATCTGAAAACCTACAAGAAGAACGGCTGTGTGTTCGAGGCTCCCGTGCAGTCCGAACGCCTGGTTGTCGCTCCGTAAGCCCCTGCCGCCACGAAAGGAATCAATCATGAATTGGCAGAACAAAATAGCGGAGCAGGTAGACTCCATTCCCCGTTCCGGCATCCGGGAATTTTTCGACCTGGTTACAGGCCGGACGGACATCATCTCCCTGGGCGTAGGGGAGCCGGACTTCGTCACGCCGTGGAACATCCGTGAAGCGGCCATTTACTCCCTGGAAAAGGGGCACACCTCCTACACATCCAACTACGGGCTGGAATCCCTGCGCCGTTCCATCGTCAAATACGTGGACGGTTTCTTCCATGTGAACTATGATCCCCTGCATGAAGTGCTGGTGACGGTGGGCGTTAGCGAAGCCATTGACCTGGCGCTGCGTGCCGTCCTGAATCCGGGGGACGAGGTTCTTTACCATGAACCCTGTTATGTCTCCTACGCTCCCAGCGTGAAAATGGCCTATGGCACGGCTACCGCCGTTCCTACGAGCAAGCAGGATCTCTTCGCCCTTAATCCGGCGGTGCTGGAAGCCGCCATTACGCCGCGGACCAAGGTGCTGATGCTGAACTTCCCCACCAATCCGACCGGAGCCGTGGCTCCAGTGGAAACCCTTCAGGAAATTGCCCGCATCTGCATCAGGCACGATCTCATTGTGCTGACGGATGAAATCTACAGCGAGCTGCGCTACGACGGCAAACCGCACGTTTCCATAGCCTCCCTGCCGGGGATGAAGGAACGCACCCTGCTGCTGCACGGCTTTTCCAAGGCGTTTGCCATGACGGGATTCCGCCTGGGTTACGCCTGCGGGCCGGAGCCGCTCATCTCCGCCATGATGAAAATCCACCAGTACTCCATGCTCTGCGCTCCCATCACTTCCCAGGAAGCAGCCATAGAAGCGCTGGAAAACGGAACTTCCGCCATGCTGAAAATGAGGGAAAGCTACCGCCAGCGGCGTGATTTTCTGGTGAAGCGCCTCAATGAAATCGGCATGGACTGCCATTTGCCCGGCGGCGCCTTCTACGTCTTCCCGGACGTCTCCAAATTCGGCCTCACCAGCAAGGAATTTGCCACCCGCCTGCTGATGGAAGAGCAGGTGGCCGCCGTGCCGGGGACCGCCTTCGGTGCAAGCGGGGAAGGCTTCCTGCGCTGTTGCTATGCCACCGCCTTTGACCAGATCAAGGAGGCCTGCAACCGCATGGAGCGTTTTGTGAAAACTCTTTCCTGACCCTGCCTCGTCCATGAACTCCGTCCCGGAGGCCCTGAAAACAAAGGCGTATGTGGCGCCGTTTGCGGTGTTCATGGGCTTTATCCTCCTGTGGCAGTTGGGAGGGCCGTTCCTGGAATGGGACCATCCTGCCGCCGCCTGGTGGAGAAGGGCTCCGGAGCAATGGCTATACCCCGTGCAGGCCGTAGTCTGTTTTGTTCTGGTCCTGTGGTGGAGAAAAGCCATTGACTGGGACTGGAAATGGAAACCCGCCGTATGGGGAATCCTCTTCGGCGTGCTGGGCATCCTGTGCTGGCTGGCCCCTACCATGATTGCGGACCGTCTGCCGGGAGGGGCGGACGCCTGGTTTGGGCATCCTTCCTGGCCCTGGTACCGGTACCTGCTGGGGATTGATGCACGTCCGGAAGGCTTTGACCCCGGCATCGTTTTTGTTCCGGATTCCTGGAGCTGGCTGGCGGCGCTGGCCTTGCGCTTCTTCCGCGCCGTGGTGGTGGTGGCGCTGGTGGAGGAACTCTTCTGGCGCGGTTACCTGATGCGGCTGATGGTGAATCTGGACCATCCGTGGAAAGTCCCCTTCGGCACGCACGCCTGGAAAGCGTACTGGGTGACCACGCTCTGCTTCATGGCCGTGCACCAGCCTGTGGACTACTGCGGCGCTTTCATTTACGGTTCCCTGGCGTACCTGCTTGCCGTCTGGCAGAAAAACCTGTGCGCCGTCATCATCATGCACGCGGTGGCGAATGCACTGCTGGGATGGGCCGCTCTGGAATGGGGCAAATACGGACTGTGGTGAATCCGGCGTTTACAGGAAAGGGCTTCTTGGGTACATAGGACCGATGACTCCGGAGGAAGCAATTGAAATTTTGTGGGACTACCATCATGTGAAGCAGGAACTCCGCCCGGCGGATCTCATCTTCATCCTTGGCAGCAATGACGTGCGGGTGGCGGAATATGCGGCAGAACTCTATGCGCGGAAGCTGGCGCCCCTGCTGCTATTTTCCGGCGGGATGGGGCGTTTTACGGGGGAATGGACCATGGCGGAGGCGGAACTCTTTGCGGAGGCGGCCATGAAAGCCGGAGTGCCGGGAAACAGCATCCTCATTGAAAACAAATCTACCAACACCGGGGAAAACGTGCGCTTTTCCCGGGAAATCCTGAAACAGGCCGGCATCCCGGAACCTGTCAGTCTGATCGCCCTGCAAAAGCCTTACATGGAGCGTCGCACGCTGGCCACGCTTCAAGCCCAGTGGCCGGAAGCCAGGGTAACGGTCGGTTCTCCCGCAGGGAATTTCCGGGAATACCTGACGGAAGCGTTGCCGCATGATCTGGTGGTCTCCGCCATGGTAGGGGACTTCCAGAGGATCCTGGAATATCCCCGGCAGGGATTTTCCACGGAACAGCCTGTGACTCCGGAAGCTATGGGAGCCTTCCGCACGCTGGTGGAAGCTGGATATGACTCCCAGCTGCTCAAGGGCGTGCCCCTCCCCTGGAATTCTTGAGAAGACACGCTTTTTGCTTTCACTGGCCGCTATTTGCGGTCATCAATACAACCCGCATAGCCAACCCAATTATAGATATTATCATGGCAGACAGAACCAATACAGATCCCGCCCGAATGGAGAAAATCGTGAGCCTCTGCAAAAGGCGGGGTTTCATCTTCCAGGCAGCTGAAATCTATGGCGGTCTGAATGGTTGCTGGGACTACGGTCCCATGGGGGTGGAACTTAAGCGCAACCTCAAGGAATACTGGTGGCGCAAGAACGTGCAGGAACGTGATGACGTGGTCGGCATGGACGGCTCCATCCTGACGCACAACTCCGTGCTGGTGGCTTCCGGCCACGTGGGCGGATTTTCCGACCCGATGTGCGACTGCCTGCTGACCAAGGAGCGCTTGCGCGCCGACCAGGTTCCGGCCCAGAGCGGCATGGGGTTTTTCTATGCTGGAGCCGCCAGAAAAGACGGCTCCTGGAGTATTGAAAAGGAATACTCCGTGCTGGTGGAATCTGAAAAACAGGCGGACAAGGCCCGCAAGACCGCGGCCCAGTACTATGCCCAGCTGGCCGGCAGGGATGTCTCCCACAAGGACATGGAACTGAAAGGCGAACGCATGGAAGCCGTGACGGACTCCACCATGTACAACCCCGTCAACGGCTCCCTGCTGACGGAAGCCCGCGAATTCAACCTCATGTTCAAGACGACCATCGGGGCCACCTCCGATGAAAACGATCCCAACGCCACGGGGTGGCTGCGTCCGGAAACGGCCCAGTCCATCTTCTGCCAGTACAAGAACATTCTGGACAGCTCCCGCGTGAAGCTTCCCTTTGGGATTGCCCAGATCGGCAAATCCTTCCGCAATGAAATCAACCCGCGCAACTTCACCTTCCGTTCCCGCGAATTCGAACAAATGGAAATCGAATACTTCTGCCGTCCGGAAGACGGACTGCGCCTGGTGGACGAATGGCTGGAACACCGCCTCTGCTTCTATGACGAAGTGGGCGTGCCGCGCGAACACATCCATATTCTGGACGTGCCGGACGGCGAACGGGCCTTCTACTCCAAGAAAACCTACGACCTGGAATACGAATTCCCGTTTGGCATTCAGGAACTGGAAGGGATTGCCTACCGCACGGACTATGATCTGAGCTGCCACCAGAAAGGTTCCGGGCGCCCGCTGGAGTACTTTGACGAAGAAACTCGGGAAAAATTCATCCCCCATGTGGTGGAACCGTCTGCCGGTTGCGACCGCACCATTCTGGCCATCATCTGCGAAGCTTACGATGAAGAAGAGCTGGTGGATGACAAAGGCAAAAAGGACGTCCGCACAGTGCTCCGTTTTGTGCCCCGCATGGCCCCGATCAAGGCCGCCATCTTCCCTCTGCTCAAGAAAAACGAGGAACAGGTGCGCATCGCCCGAGAAATTGAAAAAACGCTTCAACCGTGGATGCCCGTCTTCTATGATGAAACGGGAGCTGTCGGCCGCCGCTACCGCCGCCAGGATGAAGTCGGCACGCCCTTCTGCATCACGGTGGACTTTGAAACCCTTGGAGAAAACGATTCCTCCCTTAAGGACACGGTGACCATCCGTCACCGCGACTCCATGGAACAGGAACGCGTTGCAATCAAGGACCTGCTGCACTGGCTCATTGCCCGCGTGCGTTAATGGTTTTTTTAGTGGTATTTTGATACTGGAGAACACTTCAAGGCCGCTCCGTTGGACACGGAGCGGCCTTTTATTTTTGGAAGGACTGTGAAGGAAAAAGTTGCTGGACGGAGAACGGCAGACCGTCTAGCATAAAAACAGGTTGATGAAACAGGTAGGAATCAGTAACTCCTGGATGGAGGGCAGAGCCGGTAATCTGTTTGCGCCAACCCCAAGCTCACAGAAATTTCCCGGGAGATCGGCGATTGCTGTAAGTCATTGAAATCAGTAGATTGACATTTCCTGTAATAAACTTTAAGGCGTGAGGGGATATCCATTTGGAAGGAGGTTGGCGCAAAAAGCTGTTTGCACCATTAACTTTCAACGCATATTCCCTTCCGCCGTCGCACCCTCACGGGTGCGTGGATTGAAACCTCCGGCGTAGCGGCGGAAGTGGTGGCATTGATCGTCGCACCCTCACGGGTGCGTGGATTGAAACCATGTCCATGATTTCTCTGACAACGGAGAAAACCGTCGCACCCTCACGGGTGCGTGGATTGAAACACTGGCGGACTGGTGGCATCTGCACCGCAACGGCGAGTCGCACCCTCACGGGTGCGTGGATTGAAACGAACTGGAAATGATAGGCGAAACTCGTCGCAAGCGTCGCACCCTCACGGGTGCGTGGATTGAAACCCGTTTGTCAATATTTATTTTTCTCATGTCTGTTAGTCGCACCCTCACGGGTGCGTGGATTGAAACAAGCATAAAATGCTCATTATTGCAAATATTTTCCGTCGCACCCTCACGGGTGCGTGGATTGAAACCTCCAATGTAACCAACTTCGTCACGCATTGCCTGGTCGCACCCTCACGGGTGCGTGGATTGAAACCGGGTAGTCCAGCACCTCGCCAAGCAGCCACGTCGTCGCACCCTCACGGGTGCGTGGATTGAAACACTATAACGTGCGCAGTGACATCATCAACGCCGCGTCGCACCCTCACGGGTGCGTGGATTGGAAACCACGGAGGAAAAAGAACGGGGGCCTCCGCCGTCCGTCGCACCCTCACGGGTGCGTGGATTGAAACTCAAAAGAGGCTTCCAGGATCAAAAAGCTGGACAGTCGCATCCTCACGAGATGTATTTATATAACAAGACAGAAAGAATCTGAAATGCTATTAAAACAATGAGTCCCTTCAATAGAATTTTCTAAAAACGGAGGTATTTAGTAAAAAGTATTGAATTGTTCTGGAAAGAGTGGGTGACTCATTTACCATATCATAGTATGAAGAAATAAATAGTACCCCAATTTTATTTAGAGGGTCAATTTACAAGGGAAAGGTAAAGTCCAAATTATAAGTGAATTCAAAGCCCGGCCTATTTTCATTGAAAATAGGCCGGATGGGAGAGATTAAAATCCGTCAATTTCTTCTGGGGTCAATCCTTGAAGTTCTTTCAATTCATAGGTGCCATCATTATTGACAATGAGGCTTCTATGGACTTTTCCAGAAGAATATTGACCTGCAGGGCTGGAATGTTTCCACCAGATCACTTTCTTCACTTCCATGCTTCCTTCAGGCCGGGAGGAAGAGGCATCCCCTTCAAACATAAAAGGAAGAGCATTTTTTAATAATTCTGCATCTTCATCACTAAAACCTGTCAGGGAGGCAAGCTGTGGGGAAATGGCCCCGTAGAATACATAAACTCCTTGATCTACACGATGTTTCATCCCCATGGTATCGGATGCTTTTTTGCTTCCATCTCCCTCCCCACTGACACTTTTCGTGATTTGGGTGCTGGTGATTTCCACAGGTTCCACGCTGAAAGCTGCCTGAACAGTGACGGGGCCGCGAATACCGAGAGAAACGCCGTCGTTCTTTTTTTCCCCGGTACCTTTGTAAGCAAACAGTTGGCCGAAAGCACGTACGTCAAACCAGGTCTGGCAGGCTAGTTTGGTTTGTTCCTCCTTGGTTTTCTTTCCTTCCAGAAGGATGGAGGCCCTGTCTTTTAATGTTTTGCATTCATCCACCTTGTGATCGTCTGATTGAACAAATATAGGCACTCCCGAATCAAGAAGCCTGTTGCGGATTTTACGTTTCAAGCAGACATCGGAAAGTTCTCCATTTCCGTCAAGCGTGGTGCGCGGACGGTTGCCATTTAACGGATCTCCGTTGGGGTTTGCATTTTTTACGGTGAAAATCACCGCAAAGTCTATCTTATGTTGTAGTGACATAATGTTTATTCTTTAGGTTGGGAATTTTCCTTTTCTTTTTCAGAAGATTTTTTAGGGAACATTTCTGATTTTTGACAGTAGTATCCAAGAAGAAATTCTCCTGACACCTTGCTGTCGTCGATGAAGTCGTTTCGATCGAAAAGGGCATGGATACTTGCTAATTCCCTATCATAGTAGAATTTCAACCCAGGTTCATTTTTGGTCAGAATCTGAAGATAGGGGTCCAATGCTTTGCGCAATATTTCCCACGTTGAATGCGGGTGAATGCTGAAGCGCTGCATCAGTTTTTCCGCATTCGTGGGACGTTCCGTGTCGGAGGAAGTTTTCTGGGCGGTTTTTTCCAGCAATTCCGCTACGGCGAGCAGCCTTCCGTATAAATATCCCCGTTCTGTAATGGTTTTATCCAGACTCATGGTATAATGGTATTGTTTTTTAGTTGAGTTAAATCGGTATCGAAATAGAGCGCACGCTGTATTGACGGCAACATTCCATTCCCAAGATTCCAGGCCGTTTCTGTTACACGCCCGATGCATGCAAGCTTCCACAAGATCAGAGGGTACGGGGCGTTTTTCAATAATACAGGGAAGTAAGCGTGCTACTGTTTGCCTGCGCAATTTTTCATCTGAAGATTTTCCATAAGCCACTTCCGCAATAGTTCGGGGAGAGGGTGCTCCAACGTACCACAATTTGTTTTTGTTATTCCATTGCCACCACACACATTCGGTATGCCAGTGTTCAATGTTGTTCCAGTATTCCACAGAATCCATCTCATTGAAGAAGGTTATGGAGAGCCGCCCTGGTGTGGCTGAATCCAGGCCCATGATAAAAATGTGGCTGGTATTGGCCACTTCCGCTTTGTAACCGGAGATTTTTTCTCTAATTTTCCGTCCCGTTTCTTCAGCCGTATACGGGACAGTTTGATGTTCTTCATCCGGGTCCAAATCCAGCAGCTCTTCAGTGTCGGTTAACGGATTCGGTATCAAAAAACTGTTGGATGACCAAGCTACAATCGCCTGGGAATCATCCCTCCATCCTTGGTTGGAAATAAGCCATCTCAACGCACTGTGAGCTTTATGGGAAACTTTTCTTCCAACTCCGCAAACCTCGGTTGAATCATCAAATTTGCCTCTGAACGTAAACCCGGAAGAATCATTGGAAGAGATGATCTTGGCTCCGTCTCCAGCGTTTCTGATCCGGGCTGGATGTTGTATTGCCAAATTGGTTATTTCACCTGTTACATAGCAAAGGCCTGCATTTTGTTCCTGTGACTCTTGAAATCTGATCCAGGAATCCCACATTTCCTTGTTTTTCCATACATCCGGGATAAGGTTTCCGGGAATTTCCACACGCCATCTGATCAGGATGGCATCCATGGCAACGACGCCAAGAGCCGCATAAATCTCCGGTGCGTCATTTTTTTCTCCCATCCATTTTTTCATCAAGGTTCCGGAAGCTTCATTCACGGGAAGAACCCCTGATTTGACGAGGTCTTCCAAGAGACAGCCTTTGGATACATACAAAAAGATGGAAGAAAGCGTTGTATTGGAAAGATCAAAATCTTTCCAACGCTCCAGTTGGTTTAGATATTCTTTGTACCCGGTTTTTGTATTACCTGTCCATTTGGTGAAATCTCCCGCCACATATTGCAGTTTGTCGCAAAGGGGGTGAGGATACAATCCGCTGGTTCTGCCTCCCGACTTTTCAGTAACGGGAATGATTGTCTGCTGGTTCCCGGCAGGGACTACCTCCGCTCGTCTGAATGCACCGGAACTGTCCAGTACAACTGTTACCTGGGCATTTTGGCTGCCATGATAAAGCGGAAATAACGGGGTGATTGTTCGGTTTTTTGAATTTTTCTCTTCCGAAGAATTCAAGCCTGTCCGTTGGGCATTATCTTCATATGTCTTATATAAAGCTTCCATCCAGTTCATTGTTTATCTCACTTCCTATTCTTCTAAAGATAAATCGTTTACGCCACATGATTGTGGAGGGTTAGCCTTCATCTTGCGGACAACTCTGGTTATTTTGCACTCTTCGGGACGAATGAATTTAACAATCCCATTCTTCATGACAGGTTTCCAGAACCGTACTCCCAATTCTTCTCTTCCTGTTTCATCCGGATAATCAAATCCATGGAACATAACGCCAAAGGCTAATTCCGGAATATCATCATACGCTCCCGGGCCTTCTCCAAACCGGCACGGTTCCACATAAGCCTGGCATTCGCGCGCACCCAGGCAGATATCGCGTCTTCCGCCCTTTTCCAGCGTGCGCTGGATAATGGCGGAATGCTTGCCTTCAATTCGGTCCGCCTTCATATCATCGCGAAGCAAATTCCACTCGTAATGAGCCCGTACCTGATAGGAAACGTCTGTTAAATAGGTATATACGGATAATTCGGCGCCGCTTTCATGATACTTGATCAGTTTCATGTTTTTTGCGAAAGTACGGACAGGATTCATGATGCGTACTTCATCAATGACCCAATTAATGGTGGGTTTCCAATAGACGGATTTGGTCACCCCTTTTAATGCTTCATAGGTGGGGATATGGTAAGAGCATTTTTCACCGCCCATGCGGGTAAGGGGATCAGTGAATAAGGCTAATTTCCCTGATACCAGATATTCTATGTTATTTCCCATGATAAGATAGGTTAAACGGTAAGACCGTTCGGATTTTTAGCATATGGTTCCGACTTTGACCATGAAAAACCAGTTTTTTCATCATAATGATGTTTTGAAAGTATATAGACAGGATAATCCGTGGGCAATAAGGCAATGATGCCGCTTGCAAGCATGGCATTGATATCCTTCTCTGTATAGTTTAAGGAGAGAGTATATTCCATGGCTTCCTTGAGCAACTTCCGGACTGCTTCCCATTCTTCTTTGGAGTGGGGATGTGCCAAGGCCCGCAGATGCTCAATGATTTCTGCACCTTTTTCTTTACCCACAATGACGGGAGTTGATAAACCTTCCAGGACTTGATAATTTTTTGCTGCCTCCTGGAAGGACTGGTGCAGAAACATAAAGGAGTAATCGGCCTGGATCCGTTGAGCCTCCATTTTGATGGTATTGTTCGTCGAAAGAAGGTCCATCATAGTGTAACTGTTGGTTTTTAACGGATAATACAGCTTACTCTTGTTTTCGGAATAATAATATTGATAAAAAGAGTTCAAGGCGTCTTCTTTCATTAGTAAATCGGCTGTGCCTTGTACATCGGTGAGAATTCTTTTTAAAAGAGACTTGCCTATGTTGATTTCTTCCAGTTTATTTGTATTTTCCAATTTTTCCGATGGAAAAACGACAAAAATTTCTCCTTTATTCAGTTGCGCATCTCTGTTGCAGCGGCCTCCGGCTTGGACAAGAGAATCCAACCCGGCTGCACTGCGAATAACCACATCAAAGTCTACATCCACGCCCGCTTCAATCAATTGCGTACTGAAGCACAAAACGGGCTTTTTTATCTTTTTAGCCGTTTTAAGAGATTGCTTGTCTATTCTATTGGTGATGATATTTGAGCGATCCTGTGGAATCATGTTTGTGCTCAAATGGTAGATTTGCACGTCAGGTACGTCTCCACACGCCTCATATAAATTGCGGGCAAATGTTTTGGTATTAACAACCATTAAGGTATTTCGTCCGCTTTGAGCTTGTTTTAGAGCAAAATCGGCAAATTGCTGCAGCTTCCATTTTTCAGATTCTTCAATCATATTCACAGCGATCCGGCGGTTGGAATAAAACAATTCAAAGTACCGCTGATAGTCGGGAATGATATGAGGATCCGGATTCAGCCTTAAGTGCCAGTTTTCGTCTTCCAATTGGCTCCATATAGGTTGCGTGGCCGTGCATAAAACAAGACTGCATCCCATGGCTTCTTCCATGAAATTTAATGCAGACGTCAACAGGTAGGTCGATTTTAAGGGAAGCGCTTGTACTTCATCAAAAATGATCACGGAACTGGCCAAACTGTTCATACGACACACGTAGCTGCTACCCTTGGAAAACAGAGTCTGTAGAAACTGTACTGCCGTTGTCAGGATGACGGGAGGTTTCCACGTACATTCTGCTTTATAACGGCGTTTTTCCTCCTGGTAGAATTCTTCTTCAGATAGGTCGTTTTTTGGATCCACCAGCACATTGGCATGATGAACCAGGATAAGGTCGGCGAACTCATTTCCCAATGCCTCGCGGATAGTGGCTGCATTCTGATCAATAATAGAAGTGTAGGGAATGACATAAATTAGCCGGTCCAGCTGGTGCTTCAGGGCATGAGCCAATGCAAATCTCAGGCTTGCCAAAGTTTTTCCGGCTCCTGTGGGGAGTGTCATCAAAAACTTGCCTTGAGGACAGTCAGCGGTGGTGAAACTGCGTTGGGAAATTTCTGCCCGCAAATCATCAATCATTCCTCGTGAGGCAAGGCGCGCCAGATATCTGTCCAGATTTGCCAAAATTTTATCCCATGGAGGTATAGGTACGGCTTCAATCGGTTCGCCCCCCGCACTGGAATGATCGGCATCTACAAGACAACTCAGTAAAAAGCGAGATAAAAGGCCATATCGGTATTTTATTTCCTTGGAGGAAAGTTTTTTTTCACCCTTCCGGAGTAGGGCGTCAAACGAACGCCATTCTTCTTTTAATGCCGGGTCTGAAAGCAATTCCTGCATCCGGGCCTTTTCTTCTGCCGGTATATTTTTCCAGGCTTCTTCATAATAGGATTGCCGGACGTCTTTGGTTATGCGTGCCTTGAAATGATTTGTCCCGTCTGTTTTTAAATTATCAATCAGGCACCCTTCATGATGGGAAAGACAGCAGAGGGCTATTATTTGAACCCAATATCTTTCAAAGGGCTCTATTGCTTGCCGTCCATCTGTGAAATAACGCCATAAATGTTGTGCCCCTGCCGTAGAATGATCGACGGAGCCCTTCCGAGTACGATTTTTCCCCGAGGCAATAGCTTCCATATAGTCATAAAAGGCATCACTCCATTTTCCAAAATCATGGAACGCTCCAATAAGAGCAGCCGTCCTTGCCAAACCTATTTTTGAGGCGTTGAGCGAAGCTCCTACAGTACACTCATGTGTATGTTGTTCTATTGTCTGTCCGGGTCGTGCTAGCATGTTCCATGTATCCTTTCCAGTTGGGGACGGAAAATCAGAATAGTCTTTTCCATGGGATTTTCAAGGTATGAATTGATTTTTTATTATTTTATGCAATAGTAGCACTTTCAAACAAATTTACCGGATGCTACCTACTCTCTTTTCCGTACCCTTGGCGGCATTACAGCATTACCTGTATTGTCCCAGGCAGTGTGCGCTGATTCATTTGGAGTGTATATGGGAAGAGAACCAATTTACGGCGGAGGGGAATGTATTTCATGAACGGGCGGATTCCGGCATGACGGAAAACCGCGGGCGAAAGAGGATTCTGCGTTCTCTTCATATTTCCTCCCTCCAATGGGGAATTCACGGCATTGCGGATGTCGTGGAGGCTGTTTATGCTGAGAAAGGCGGCATTCCCGTATCCATGACTCCCGTGGAGTACAAGGTGGGCAAGCCCAAGCCGCACCGTGCAGATGAAGTGCAGGTGTGCGCCCAGGCCTTATGCCTGGAAGAAATGTTTGGGTTGGAGATTCCCTCCGGTTTTCTGTTTTATGGAAAGACCCAGAAAAGGATGGAGGTGGTATTTGATGAAGAGCTGCGTACTCTGACAGCCGGGGTTATCAGGAATGCCAGGGAGGTTTTAACCGGGGGAGTGACGCCGCTGCCCATGTATTCCAAAGCCTGCAAATCCTGTTCCCTGGTCAATGACTGTCTTCCTGACGTTTGCCGGGAGCACAGGCAGACCATGAAAGCCCGGGTGGATAGTGTGTTTGAAGACAGCCTGGAAACAAATGAAGCTGATGATTTATGAAGAAGCATTTAAATACATTGTTTGTGACGCTGGAAGGATGCTGGCTGTCCAAGGATGGCGATACCGTAAAAGTCAATTCGGAAGGAACGTGTCTGCTGCGGGTTCCCCTCCATAATTTGGAGGGTATTGTGACGCTGGGATGGGACATAGGAGTTTCCCCTTATTTGATGGGGGCCTGTGCGGAACGCGGCATCACGCTTTCCTTCTGCAATCCTTACGGTAAATTCCTGGCTGGCGTACAGGGATTCATGAAGGGAAATATCCTGTTGCGTCGGGAGCAATACCGCTGGGCTGATGATGAGGCAAGATGGGTTGGCGTTGCCCGGGAAATGATAGGAGCCAAAATTGCGAATTGCCGCAGTCTGCTTTTAAGGGCGCAGAGAACGTACGGGAAAGATTTGTCGGAGGCGGTCGATCGTCTGGCGGCTTTTTGCCGTATGGCCCGCGGATGCAATTCCGGAGACATGTTACGGGGCATTGAAGGTTCCGCAGCGGAAACCTATTTTTCCTGCTTGTCTCATTGCCAGAGGACGGAAGATCCGGAGCTGGTGTTTGAAGGCCGCAACAGACGGCCTCCCAAAGATTGTTTTAACGCTCTTTTATCTTTTCTATACAGTTTGTTGTGCCATGACGCCAGGTCTGCCCTTGAAAGCTCCGGCATTGATGCCGCCGCAGGCTTTCTGCACCGTGACCGCCCGGGGCGTCCCGGAATGGCTTTGGACTTGATGGAGGAATTCCGGGCTCCTCTCGCCGATCGCCTGGCCCTTACCCTGATTAACCGCAAGCAGATATCCTCAGATGATTTTGACAAGGAAGAGTCGGGAGCCGTTTTTTTGAAGGAAGATTCCCGTAAAAAAGTATTGAATGCCTGGCAGGAGCGGAAAAAGACCGTGCTGGTGCATCCTTTTCTTCAGGAAAAAACCACCCTGGGATTGCTGATTCACATCCAGGCCCTTTTGCTGGCACGCCATTTGCGTGGGGATCTGGACTGCTACCCTCCGTTCATCGGCAAGTAAAACGAGCTGTTGTCATGTATATTCTCATTACTTATGATGTAGCTACGGATGACAAGGCCGGACAGCGGCGGTTGCGGCAAGTTGCCCGAGCCTGTGAAAATGTGGGCCAGAGAGTACAGAATTCCGTGTTTGAATGTGAATTGGCTCCTGCCCAATTGGTTGACATCAGGAACAAGTTGCTTAAGATTATTGATAACGAGAGTGACAGCCTCAGAATTTATCATATGGGGTCCAATTGGCATCACAAAATAGAACAATTGGGCAAGGAGAAAAGCTATGACATCTCCGGACCCTTGATTATTTAAAGGCTGTTGAACATGGCCTGTGCGCCAACCTCAAGCTCACACGAATTCCCCGGCAGATCGGCGATTGGTGTAATGCATTGAGAATAGAATATTGACAGATAAATACCCCGAGGATAAACCGTGCAATGACGGTCTTTTTAGGGAGGTTGGCGCAAAGTATGATTTGCTCTGTTGAGTAGCAATATATAAGGTCGGGTGCTGTCGCACTCCGCAAGGAGTGCGTGGATTGAAACCCGCATGGCTGCCTTGAGTTCAAGCATGGCTTTCGTGTCGCACTCCGCAAGGAGTGCGTGGATTGAAACAACCCGCGCCCCACCCTGCGCCCCCTGCTCCATGGTCGCACTCCGCAAGGAGTGCGTGGATTGAAACCTTTGGCTATGATGAAGCTCAGAAGCTTGCCGGAGTCGTACTCCGCAAGGAGTGCGCAACTTTGCCTAAGGATAAAAAGCTCTCCAGGCTTGTTTGGTCTGGAGAGCTTTTTTGTTGCATCATCCTGTCAGGTTGTCAGGAAGGGGGCTGATTATTCAGATTAAGTTCTGCCGGAGGGAGGGACTGGAGCAGGGCCAGAATGGGGTCCTGCGGCGTGGAGTCCGTTTCCCTCTGGCGTTTGAATTCCTCTTCTTCCTGCTGGAGGGCGGCCAGTTTGGTGTCTTCCACCAGAGCCTTGAATTTGTCCGCCTGGGAGTATTCACCATCCGTATCCCGGAAGACGCGTGCGAGCCAGCGGCGCTTTTCTTCCGTACTGAGCAGAGGTTCTTTCATGGACTGGGGAGCGTGTTTTTGTCCAGCAGGTTTCCGGCCAGTTGCTCTCCTTCCGTGGTGGGGCGGTACACGTAAGGACGGGAGTCCCCGAAGCGGTTGATGTATCCCTGAGAGATGAGGTCCTGAAGGATGTTAGTGACGGTATTGGGATGCAGGCGGGTGGCCTCCGTAATGGTGCTGTGGCGTCTGTATCCGGCAATGACGGCCAGAATGACCTGGGCGCTGCTGAGGCGGAAATCCATCCTGCGGACGTTGGAGGCGAATATCTGTATGAAGTCCAGAGCTTTCATGAGCTTATATTCACAGGTTATTGCTAGGTTGTTCCCTTATTATTTTCCTGTTATTTCCATGTTATTCACATTCTTCCGGGCAGGTCGGCGACTTGATTTTCCTCAGCAGGTCCAGCAGGGGATGGGAGTCATTGGAGAAGCATTGCACGGCATTGACGGTGGCCGCCTGCGGAAGGATGATTTTATGGAATTCCTGGTGAAGGTTCTGGCGCAGGCTCTGGTTTCCCGTCATGGGCATCGCCAGTTTTTCTGCCAGACGGGTAGCCAGGGCATCCATGAAGAGGGGATCGAACTGCTCCGCATCTTCAATGTCGGAAATGTAGCTCATCGGCAGCGGTGCGCGTGAGGCATGGATTCGGCGTCCCTGCATTTTCCATTCCGTACATTTCACATCCAGCACGCGCAGGCAGTCCGCAGGCAGCGTGAATTGGTAGGGAGTCAGGGAGTTGGGGGCCTGGGCGGAAACGGAGTCCAGCGTGGTTTGCGTGGTGGCGAAGGTCCAGCGCGCCATGCAGAGGGTTTCCCGGCGGGCCGGGTGGTAGTGAAGAACACAGAGACGGGATGCCGTGGATTCATTGGCAATCAGCGCGTCCAGCGGAGCTTCCCCGATTTTGGAGAGCGCCGCGTTGCAAATGTCCAGCGCGGAGGGAGTGTCCGGCTGAAGTAAGGATTCTTTGGTCATAGCGCCATATGTTTGCCGGAAATAAAGGCAGCATGCATCATGTTTGGGGATGCCTTCTTTTATGCCACCGGTGGCACATATGCTCCCGGTTTTTCCCCAGATGCATTTTCCGTCAATTGCGCTATTTGATAGGGGCATGCACCGGTCCGGAAGATTCCGGGCAGGTGAAGAGGCCGCCCTTTCCGTCCACGGGAAGAAGGCGCTTCCGTTGCATGGATTGTCCGTGCGGCAGGACGCCATAATTCCGGGGAGCCGGTCATTCCGGCAAACGGAACGGGCCATCAATAAAACCATGCATAGAAAGTAAAAGAGATTATGGGATTCATGAAACCGTCCACTCCTTCCAGTCCTGCTCCGGAGCAGACCATTCCGGTCAAGGCGGAGAGCGTGGGAGAAGAAGTGGGAGAAGATTATCAGCTCCGGGAACGGCAGAGGCAGGGAATGATTTCCACGATTCTGGCGCGCCGCAGCTCTTCCGCCGGGGAAGGGGACGTCAATCCCCGGACCCTGCTTAGGAAAACCCTGGGATAGGCATGGCCATGGAAGAGAGAGTTGCGGAGTTGAACTCCGTGTACAAGTCCCTGGCCGCCCAGCGTGCACCCTGGGAGACCTGGTGGGATCGCCTGAGGGATTACGTGCTGCCCCGCCGCCTGAACCGGGAAGGGGATGTTTCCCTGCCCAACAGGGACGCCATGGACCGCATGACGGATACCACCGCCGTGGAGGCGTGCCAGAAGCTCGCCAGCGGCCATATGTCGTATATCACGCCCAGCCATGACGTGTGGTTCAAGTGGTCGGCTCCGGACGACCACGGCGGGGATGAGGCGGAGGCCTGGTACAACCAGTGTTCGGAGATAGCGCTGAGGGAGTTGTCCGTTTCCAATTTTTATACGGAGATTCATGAGTGTTTTCTGGATCGTGTGGCCTTGGGTACAGGCAGCTTGTTTACGGGGTCTTCCTCAGATGGCAGGCTGCTGTTCACCAATATTCCCTGCGGGCAGTTCGCCTGTGCGGAGAATGCGGAAGGCCGTGTAGATACCTATGTGCGGGAGTTTACCTATACTGCCCACCAGGCGCGTTCCATGTTCGGAGTAAAGGCCCTGGGGCCCAGAGCACGGGAGGTGCTGGGACGCGGGGGCAACCCGTACGCCACGTCCCTGAGGTTTCTGCATGTGGTGCGTCCGCGCACCCGGCGCAGCCGCCGCAGGGAACAGGCCGCCCACATGCCGTTTGAAAGCGTGTACCTGTCCCTGGATGACCAGGTGATTGTGGAGGAAGGGGGGTACATGGAGTTCCCCTACCTGGTGACCCGTTTTTTGAAATGGGGCAACGGGCCGTATGGCCTTGCTCCCGGCAGACTGGTATTCCCCGCCATCCAGCAGGTGCAGTTCCTGAACCGCATTCTGGACACCCTGGGGGAAGTGGCCGCCTTTCCACGCATTCTGGAGCTCGCCAACCAGATCGGGGAGGTGGACCTGCGGGCTGGCGGCAGAACCGTCATCACCCCGGAGGCCGCTTCCCTGCATCTCCCCCGGGAATGGGCCACCCAGGGCAGGTACGATGTCGGCATGGACCGTCTGGCCCAGAAGCAGGACGCCATCCGCCGTGCCTATTACCTCCCCATGCTGGAGCTCTGGAGCGGCCACCACGGGAGCATGACCGCTACGGAGGTGATGGCCCGGGAGAATGAACGTGTGCTGATGTTTTCCCCGTCCTTCACTCTGTTTGTGAGCGACCTGTATTCCACCATGACTCGCATTTTTTCCCTGCTGTTCCGCATGGGCAAGTTCCCCAGGCCACCCCGTGCCGTAATGCGGGAAGGGAGGGACGGCTCCGTTACCGTGGGGGAACCCAGGGTGGTGTACCAGTCAAAGATTGCCCTGGTGCTCCGGCGTTTGCAGAGCGAAGGGATGGACCGCAGCCTTCAGCGGCTGAACATGATGATGCAGGCCGCTCCGGATTTGGCGGATCATGTGGACTGGGATCATTGCTTCCGCCTGTCCACCCGTGTGGACGGCGCTCCGGAGAGCATGCTCAGGCCGTGGGCGGATGTCCAGGCCATGCGGAAGGAACGTGCGGACCGCCAGCAGGAGACTCCTCTGGCTCCTGTGGAGGATGATCCGTACGCTTCCCTTAATCCCCTGCTTAACCAGTTAACCACGATCCAGGAATGAACCGGGATACGACATTGCAGCAGGAGGCTTCCATCAGGGAGGCCCGACTTAAAAGGCGCCAGCTTCTCCGGGTGTTTGACACGCCGGACGGCCAAGAGGCGCTGACCTTTCTGGAAGCCCGCTTCCAGACTGATTTGCCCGTTTTTCAAGGCAGTCCGGGGAGTTATGACCCTCTGGACGCCATGAGGCGCGATGCTTACAGGGAGGTTTTCCTGTATATCCGCCGCCAGCTTCAACTAGCCATTAAAGAATCCACAGCAGAAGACAAGAATGATTGATTCCATTGATAACAGTACAGCCGCGCCCTCCGTGGATGCGGATTTTTCCGGAGCAGTTTCCCCGGAGGGGGAAGTTTTATCCGAAGCCTCCATGAAGCCCGAGCCTCCTCCCGCCCTTCTGGGAGAGGACGGAGGGTTTGTTCCGGATTGGTATGCCCGGTTTGATGAGTTGAAGGGGATGGAGAAATCCCTTTCCAAGTTTAAAACGCCGGAGGCCCTGGCGAAGAGCTATGCGGAGCTGGAACGCCTGCGGCATTATCCCGGCGTGGAGAATGAAGAACAGATGGCGCGCTTCCGCCGCATGGCCGGCCTTCCGGAGTCGGAAGAGGAGTACCGCCTGGAGCGACCGGAATCCATGCCGGAGAGCGAATGGAATGCCGGACTGGCGGAACGCATGGCCCGTACGGCCTACCGTTACGGCGTGCCTCCGGAAGCCATGAATGCCCTTCAGGAAACCATGTCCCAGGCGTATGAGGAGGCCCGGGAGCAGATGATGGATTCCCGGATGGAGATGGAAACACAGGCGGAACAATCCCTGCAGCATGAATGGGGCGCCAATTATGAGCGCAACATGGGCCGGGCCACTGCTGCCCTCCAGCGTCTTGCGTCAGAGACGGGGGTGGATGCGGATGCCCTGCTTGACAATCCGGGGCTGGGGTCCAATCCGGACGTTATCCGCCTGCTGTACCAGGCCTCGCGCCTGCTTGATGAAGCCCCTCTTCATCATTCGGGTGCCGCGGAGCCTTCGCCGGAGGGGGAAGCCATACGCATGGAATCGGATCCTTCCCATCCGCTTTATGAGGCGTACATGAATGTAAACCATCCCAATCATAAGTACGCCAATGAGTTGTATGACCGTCTGATTTCCCGGTAATTTTCCCGGACATTCACGAACGGAATGTGTTAAAAGCAAGCCCGGCGGAAGAATGCTTCCGCCGGGCTTTTAATGGTCATTATTTCATCAGGGAAGGAGGGTCAAGGGCTGGGGCCTTCGTCTGCCTTCATACCATTAACGTCCCGGGAAGGGGCTTCTGTTCAAAAAAAGTTGGAAAAACATTTTCCTCCTGATGGGAACGAAGTGAATAAAATAGCTCTTGGGTATTTATTTGGAGGGGGATATGGGATAAGTATCCCCCTGCGCTGTTTTTCATTCGGGCATGTTTTGTCCATGGTGGCACGGCACGTCAGCATATTCCGGCATTTTTCCAGCAGACGACATGGCTGGGACCTTGTGCAAGTGTGCCTGTTCAGGAGCTGCCATAAACAAATCCCGTCCAGGGAAGGACGGGATTTTCAGAAAATGGTATGCGATAGAATCGCTATTATTTTTATAATAAATAGATTAATTCTACATAATTTTTTACACAAAACGTCAATGGATTTTATTGTTCCCGTAGTAAATGAATGAAATTTGTAGATAGGTAAAAATGCTGTAATTTGTTTGATATTCAATAAATAGAATAAAAAAAGACTGCCTCTTTGGAGGCAGTCTTTTTGTTGAAGGTGGTACGCGGTATAGGATTTGAACCTACGACCTCCACCATGTCAAGGTGTTGCTCTACCACTGAGCTAACCGCGCGTTTGGAAGTGCGGGCGGATTATTACCCGATTAAGGCGGAAAGAGCAATACTTTTTTTGAAAGCAGTCCATTTTGCAAAAGAGAAGGCAGCGTTCCCGCTCCGGAGAAAGACGTCAATTTGTCTTCCTATGCAGTATATTTTTGTTAGTTTAAAAAGAACCTTTCCTAAGTTGTGATGAACAGACATTTTATTTTTGCATTGTGCGCCGTATTGGGATTCAGCGTGTCCGGAATTTCCCTGGCTCAAAGCACTCCTGCGGACAAGGAAGCCGCCGCCAAGGCAGCCAAGGCGGCGAAGGTGAAATTCCGCTGGGGCAAGAGCCTGAAAGCCGCCCAGAAGCAGGCGGAGGAAACCGGCCTTCCCATTGTCCTTCTTTTCACGGGATCGTCCTGGTGCGGTTACTGCATCAAGCTGGAGAAGGAAGTCCTTTCCAAGAAAGAATTCAAGCAGGGCATGGACGGCGTGGCCATAGGCGTCAAGTTTGAGTTTGGCAGTGCCGATTTCAGCAAATCCAAGGAGGCCAAGACATATAAAGTCACAGGCGTTCCGGCCATGGTCGTGGTGGATGCGGAAGGCAAGGAACTGGGACGCACGGGTTATATTCCCGGCCAGACTCCTGTCCAGTACGTTGATTTTTTCAAAAAGTACATGCCCAAGACTGCTGAGGGCAAGTAAGGCGTTTGTTCCGGAACAGAACATCTTCAACAGGAGCGACGGCGGCAAACCGTCGCTCCTTCCGTGTCCGGGAAGAGAGGGTGCGATTTTGCCAGCCTGCTTTTCATAAGGAAAGTCCAGGGGAAGCCGTGTTCACATGGTGGCTGAGGGTGATAGAATGGAGGATTTGCGGATACCCCACATGGATTGCCTGAATGGACAAATGTATTTGGAGGACTAGAGCGGAATAGGCTGCTTATTCATGAGGTTTTAGCAGGGGTGTCCGGTTCATGATTGCTGCGGAAGATGAATAGTTCTGCTATATTCCCATCTTGGCGTATTTGCTGGTAACGGATGGGGCGGAAAATTTTTCCGGAGAGAACCAATGAAAAGAAAGAAAACTGGGAGGATTTTCCAGTCTCTTTCAGGTTTCTGTCTCTGATGAACAAGGTTTCTATGGCAATGGATGGGTAAATCACGGAGAGATGGATAGCTTGGAGGCCATCCTGTCCCGGAAGGCAAGTGGAGCAATCGTGCCTTCCGGTGACGGATTTTTTATTGCTGCTGGTTAAAATGTCCGGTTTTTCCAAAAGCAACCGGGAGTTTTCATGTACCGGAGATCCCGTCCGGGATCAGCTGATCCTCTGCGTAGCTAGTGATGACTTTTTCGCACAGATGCTTCGGCAGAAGGGGAAAACAGCTGTTTTTTGGGTTTGAAAAAACGGACCACGGAATGATTTCCCTTAGACCGTTTTCAAGTGGAAAAGTTCAAGGAATGTCACGGAAAATGTATGACAAAAACAGTTTGAATACATAAGCGATGACTTGAGTCATACCTGCATGCCCGAATTTACAAATGCATTTAGCGTATTAAAGGAAGACCGGCTGCTTACCCATGACGAATTGGTGAGGGCCATCCGGTTCATGATTGCTGCGGAGTATGAAGCCATCCAGCTTTATACCCAGCTTGCCGAATCCATTGATAACAAATTGGCCCAGGAGGTTCTTCTGGATATTTCCAATGAAGAAAAGGAACACGCTGGCGAATTTTACCGCCTTCTTCAGGTTCTTGCCCCGGATGAACAGGGCTTTTACGATGAAGGCATTGGTGAAACCAATGAAAAAATTGAAAAATTGAAGGCGTCCTGCAAGGACGGATCATGCGGTTGTTCCAAAGACGCTCATTAATGGAACCTTCCGTTTGATTTTACATGCCCGGTTTTCCTTCTAAGGAAACCGGGTTTTTTAATGGGACCGGGCTTTTGCCTCCAGCTCGGCCGCCTGGCGGGCGCAGAAGGCAATGCAGCGTTCGCAGGGGCGGGAGGCGTAATAGGCGGCGGTTCTTTCTCCGGGGCGCGCCGTTTCCACAGCCAGGCGTTCCGGGGAAAGCCCCAGCAGTTCCCGGCAGTAAAGCGTGCCGAATTCCTGTTTGAAGGCGGCGGCCAGGGATTGGACCAGGGAAAAGATTTTTTCTTTCTCTCCGGTTTCCGGAGAGCTGTTCCCGTACAGGCTCCCCGCCAGCATGCTCAGTCCGCAAAAAGCGCCGCATACCTCCCGCATGCGTCCGATGCCCGCTCCCAAGGGAGAGGAAAGTTTCAGGGCCGCTTCTTCCGTCAGGCCGCAAACGTCCGCAAAAGCCGCAAAGACGGACTGGGAGCAATTGTATCCCTGGTGGAAATAATCCAGGGCCCGGGTTTCCCGGGCGTCCTTGAAAGCGTTCATGGGAAGGAAATGTTTACTGCTCTTTTTCAGCGGCGGCGTCCGTGGCGGCATCCTCCGGTTTTTTACGGTCCGTCAGCCGCAGCATGACGATGTAGCACACGGCCAGCACCAGCACGGCCAGAATGAGGGGAAGGCTTTCACTTTTTACGGTGTGGATCAGTTCCTCCGGGGATTTGAGCAGTTCCGGATGCCGTTCCCCGATGCGGTGGCCGTACCAGGCGAGCACCGTGCACCAGGCGAACGCGCCGAGCACGGTGACCAGGGAGAAGACGCCGAAGCCCATGCGGACAATCCCCGCGGGAATGGAGATCAGGTGGCGGATGACGGGCAGAAGACGGGCGAAGAAAACGCCGGATACCTCGTAACGCTGGAGGAAGACTTCCGCTTTTTCCACCTTGTGGGGCGGCATGAAAAAGAATTTGCCCCAGCGCATGATGACCGGGCGTCCCACGGTCCGGGCCACGACGTACGTCATGGCTGATCCCAGCCATGACCCGAATGTTCCGGCAGCCACCACCCCCCAGAAGCTCATGGATGTTCCATCCTGGGCGGACAGAATGGCCGCAGGCGGGATGACTACCTCACTGGGAACGGGGAAGATAGAGCTTTCCATGGCCATCAGGACGATGACGCCCGCATACCCCCAGTCCTGCACCCACGACATCCAAACCGAGATCAACTCATGCATAACGGCGCGTATCTTGCATTAAAATCCTTGAAAGGAAAGTCTTTTATTGCGCCGCGGAAACGGGGCTGGTAAGGTAAAAAGGCATACGGCGCGCGACGCTGCAGAGAGTGATGAAGCTTTATATTATAGCAGGAGAGAAGAGCGGGGATATTCACGGAGCCCTGCTGTTGAAAAATCTGCTGCTCCTGATGCCCGGCATGGAGGTCACGGGGCTGGGCGGCCACGGCATGCATGCGTTGTGCCCCGGCGTGGAGGACTGGGCGGATGAAGCGGCGGTCATCGGCGTGGTGGAGGTGCTCAAGAAATACGGATGGTTCAGGAAGCGTTTTTTGTCCATTCTGGAACGGATACGGCAGGACCAGCCGGACTGCCTCCTTCTGATCGATTATCCTGGGTTCAATCTGCGCCTGGCGGAGAAGGTCCGCAAGTGCTGCCCCCATACCAAAATCGTTTATTTTATTTCTCCCCAGGTGTGGGCCTGGCATCGTGGACGCATTCCCAAGATGGTGCGCATGCTGGACCTGATGATGTGCATCTTCCCCTTTGAGGCCCCCTTGTTCCAGGAGGCCGGGCTGAAAACGGAGTTCGTGGGACACCCCCTGGTGGATGAAATTGCTTCCATCCGGAAGGACGACGTCAGGGAGCCGTCCCTGATCGGCCTCTTTCCCGGCAGCCGGAACCGGGAGATTGACCGGCATTTCCCGGTGTTTGTGGAAGTGGTTCGGCGCCTTTCACGGGAACGTCCGGAACTGTCTTTTGAGACGGCCGCCTCCAACGAGGCGCTTGCGGAAAGAATGCGCGGTATGGCCCGGAAAGCCGGCATGCCGCCGGAACTGTTCCATATTACGGTGGGCCGTTACCATGAGCTGATGGACCGCGCCGCCGTGGGCGTGGTGGCTTCCGGCACGGCCACGATGGAGGCAGCCTTGCACCGCCTCCCGTACATGCTGGTATACCAGGTTCCCCTGCTGACGTATTGGATGGCCCGCATGCTGGTCAAGATACGTTTCATCGGCATGGTGAACATTCTGGCGCAGAAGCCTGTCGTAAGGGAGCTGGTCCAGTTTGATTTTACACCGGACAAGGTGATTGAGGAAATAGAACGCCTGCTGGTTCCGGAAAACAGGGATAGGATGCTGGCGGAAATGAAGCAGGCTTCCGACAAGCTGGGGCAGGGCGGAGCGGCCGAACACGCGGCGCAGGCCGTCTGCCGCCTGCTGAAAGAGTGATTTTCCTGATTTTTCTTTGATGGATATTGTCGAGGGGGGCGGGAATCCGGCTTCCCCATTTTCTTAAAGGGAAGAATTCTGATTAGCGGGAGGAATGGATCCGGAGTGCCGCTGACTGCCTGGACTGCCTGAAATAACGGATTGTGCAGTCCGGGAGAAAAAAGGGGAACGCAGCATTCACTTCTTTTTAAGTTCAGCAATGGCTCCGTAATGTAAAACGCTGAATTCCGCGGGAGCTATTTCAGCAAGCAGCTTAACGTGCTCCCGTTCCCATGCAGCAACTTCTGCATCCGTCAGTGAGGCGCCGATGCCCCGGCAGGTCTTCATTCTGCCATTCCAGCTTTCCCGGGTGAAACGTACGTTCAATAGATATTCCTCATGATGCGCCAGCTCAAATTTTTTATCATAGCAACCGGGAATCAATACCGGATGAACCGTTTCTCCCGCACCGCTCCACTGGGGATTGTATTTCAGGACAAGTTGTTCACTTGCCCCTGCAATTTCATCTTCAAAGGGCAGCCACGCCATATATAATACCAGAAGACGGCCATCCGGTTTGAGCATGCGGAAAAGCTTGGGCATGATTTGCTCGTGATCAAAGTACCAGAAACACTGGCAGGCTGTGATTACATCAAATGAATGGTCCGGAAAATCCATCTTTTCAGCAGGTAGCGCGTAG
Organism: Akkermansia sp.; assembly: GCF_020860705.1. Taxonomy (GTDB): domain Bacteria; phylum Verrucomicrobiota; class Verrucomicrobiia; order Verrucomicrobiales; family Akkermansiaceae; genus Akkermansia. The sequence continues at coordinate 59,523 of NZ_JAJBTT010000036.1, read as the reverse complement.
TAATTGATCTCCATGCCTTCTGAAAGAATTTTTGCCTGTTCAATCTGGTTTTCCGAACTATCCGTACCTGTCCATTTTGCTCCATAACGGTACATATTCCTTGGCAGGACTCCTGTTCCCGTTCCTATGTCCAGTACATGCTGACCGTTGACGCATCGTCGGCGGCTTAGGATTTTATCGTAAAATTCCTGCGGATAAATATCGCGGTATGCTGCATAGCCTGCCGAAGTTTTGCCCCAGTCAAATGCTTTTCCACCGTCTATATTTTTATTTGTGGTTTTCATGATGATTCCGCCTCCAAATTTCTATTATTTTTAACTCCTCCATACAATGCCGGACTTGCCAGGCTCGGCTCAGTCCACCCAGGGAGAGCAGGGATCTGCTTCTCATGTTAAAGCCAAACACAATCAACGTTAATTCATTTCGTATTTTCTGACACGATGGTCCAGACCCTTGTGCGGCCGGTTCGGGCGGGAATTCCCCAATTCAAGGTGGGACGGTTTTCATGAAACAGGGAAAGGAAAATTCCTTCATTGTCCGGAGGCTCCTCTGGAAGAATAAAAAAGCGCCGGGCGAACCCGGCGCTTTCTGGTGTGTTTTACGTTGGCAGCAAGTGTGTCAAGCCAGGGTTCAAACCACTCCCTGGTCGATCATGGAATCCGCCACCTTCACGAAGCCGGCAATGTTGGCGCCGGTGACGTAGTTGGTGAAGGATTTGTCGGAGGAATATTCCTGGGCGTGGGCCAGGGCGTTCGCGTGGATGTTGGCCATGATGCTCTTCAGCTTGTGGTCCACTTCCTCGCGCGTCCAGGAAAGGCGCTGGCTGTTCTGGGACATTTCCAGGCCGGAGGTAGCCACGCCGCCGGCATTGGCGGCCTTGGCCGGGCCGTACAGGATTTTGGCGGCAAGGTAGGTTTCAATGCCTTCCAGGTCCGTAGGCATGTTGGCGCCTTCCGCTACCAGCGTACAGCCGTTCTTGATCAGGGTGCGGGCTTCTTCTCCGTTGATTTCATTCTGGGTGGCGGAGGGGAAGGCGCAGTCGCACGGGACGCTCCAGGGACGCTGGCCTTCAAAGTACTGCGCCTTCGGGAACTGCTTGACGTATTCCGCAATGCGGCCGCGGCGCTTGTTCTTGAGCTCCATGACCCAGGCCAGCTTTTCCGGGGAAATGCCGTCGGGATCGTAAATGTAGCCGTTGGAGTCGGACATCGTGACGGGCTTGGCGCCCAGCTCATTGAGTTTTTCCACGGTATACTGGGCTACGTTGCCGGAGCCGGAGACCAGGCAGATCTTGCCCTGCAAATCGTCATGGCGGGTGGCGAGCATGTTCTGGGCGAAGTACACGCAGCCGTAGCCGGTGGCTTCCGGACGGATGAGGGAGCCGCCCCAGTTCAGGCTCTTGCCGGTGAGAACGCCCGTGAATTCGTTGCGGATTCTCTTGTACTGGCCGAACAGGTAGCCGATTTCACGGCCGCCCACGCCAATGTCCCCGGCGGGAACGTCCGTATCCGCGCCAATGTGGCGCTGGAGTTCCGTCATGAAGCTCTGGCAGAAGCGCATTACTTCATTGTCGCTCTTGCCCTTGGGGTCGAAGTCGGAACCGCCTTTGCCGCCGCCCATGGGCAGGGTGGTGAGGGAGTTCTTGAAAACCTGTTCAAAACCCAGGAATTTCAGAATGCCGAGGTTGACGCTGGGGTGGAAGCGGAGGCCGCCCTTGTACGGCCCGATGGCGCTGTTGAATTCCACACGGTAGCCGCGGTTCACCTGGACCTTGCCCTGGTCATCAATCCACGGGACGCGGAACAGGATGGTTCTTTCCGGTTCCACGATCCGTTCCAGAATCGCGTGGTCTTCATACTTGGAATTCGCGGACAGAACCGGCTCAATCGTGTTGAGCACTTCCTGAACGGCCTGGATGAATTCTTTTTCGTGGCTGTTCTTGGCTTTAACCAAGTCGAGCACGCGCTGGGAATATGTCTGTGCCATCTTTCTGTTGTTATCTATTTGGGTTGACGCTTTGCGCACGATGGTTCGCACGCGCTTTCCGTTTATCATTCCACAGCGCTGACTGGCAATCATTTTTTTCCCGGGAAAGCATCAGGGGTCAGCAGGAAAATAGAAAATATTTTTACCTGTTGTGATTTTTAAACTGACCCCATTAAGAAGGGGACGGCCGTTCATGCACCATACTCCTGAAGGCGGAAACCGCAGAGTGGTCCTGACGATTCGGTTTCTTTTTTGATGGATGCGGATTTTGAATCCGTTGTCAATAAAGAAGAAATAAAAAAGAAAAAGTTATTAGAAAACGCCGTTGCCATCATGATGGAATTCGTCCGTGGCAAATAGGCGGGGTATTTTTCATAAGCAATCTTTTTTGTATGCCTTGCGTGATATCCGGATTCAAAATCCTTACATTGAATCCATCGTTAAAAATAACAAAAAACCATGAAGAAAACATTATTCCTGCTTATTGCCGGAGGGACTTTTTCCCTCGCTCAGGCGGCTTCCGTTTTTGTAGATGTGTACAAGGATGGTACGGGAAGGGAGGGCATGAACCAGTACACTTCCAATACTGCAGCCATTCTCCCGTTGCAGGATGCTTCCGGAAATGATACTCCTTATACGCTTAAAATCGTTAAAAGCGGCGGGAATTTTTTTAACACGGGTATTACCGCCGTTACTCCCGGAGAAGAAGACCCGGCTTACTGCGTTTATTACCAGAACAAGGCGGCCATGGCGGACCTCGTCAACACCCTCGGTTCCTTTGATGCCGGCGCGTTGTCTTCCTACATGGCTCCCGGGGCCGGAGGCTCAACCACGTCCTCCATTCAACTGGGAGGCCTGTCCGTGGGAGACACAGTGACGTTTTACATGTTTGTTTCCAGCACGGCGGCCGCTCCCGGGGCCACCACCATGACAGGGGGAACGGGGGCCTTTGAATATGCGGCAACGGACGGGGACGGATTCTCTCCGGATCCTTCTTTCACCAATGGAAGGCTTACCCTGGTCAAGTGGACGGGGAAGGCAACGGCCAGCACCCTTGATTTCCACATCGGCGGCCAGAAGGCCGGCGCTGCGGCTATCGCCTTTGCGGTTGTTCCCGAGCCGGCCGCGGCATCCATGGGGATGCTGGGCCTGGCCGCTCTGCTGATGCGCCGGCGCAGGGCGTGACTTCTTCCTCTCCGGCAGGGGGGGCATTACAAGACTCGTCCACCACACGGAATGCGCCCCGTTCTCCGGCGCTTTCCTGGTGATGGAAGGGAAGGGGCGGAAAGCGGGAAGGAAAGAGGAAAAGTACCTTCCGTTCCTCCGGTCCGTAAGATGGAGTCAGGCGGTCAGCCGTTCAATCCATGCCCGTGTTTTCAGATCCGTTTCCGCCATTTTCTTGGCACGGTGGAGCAGGGTTCCCATGGATTTGGAGATGCCCATGTGCAGACGGTTGCTGATCCAGGCGTACGGAACCAGAGTGCTTTGCCGGACGGCCAGGGCGATGATGAGCTTGGACGGGTGGCTGTAGGGCGTGACGAGCAGGTCTTCTTCTGACAGGCCGAATGCTTTCAGTCCGTTTTTCACAATGATTTCCGCCTGGTATTCCCCTATTTCCAAGGCGCGGATGCCCGTTGTGACAGGTTTTCTGCGCGCCAGACGGGGAAGCTCGCTCACCAGCCTGGCGCGGAAGGCGCTGGACCCGTAGCACCACCCCCGCTGGACGGTGCCGGGGCCCACGTGGCCGGCCGGGAGCAGGGAGCGTTCATCCATGCGTTCCGCTTCAAAGCGGCCCATCAGGTGGTTGAGGTATTTCTGGCGGCCGTCCTCCGTATCATCACAGCCAAAGCAGACGAGGCCGCGCTCCGGATGAATCCATTTGGGCCTTTTGGCGGGCGCGTCCAGCCATGCGGGCAGGCTGGTCCATTTGCAGCCGGAAAGGAACGTGTGGCGGCGCGCCAGGCCGGAGCGGGCCGGGTTTAAGTGGATGTAATCAATGATGGTGGAAAAATAGTGGGCGTTCTCCGCTTCCACCACCATGGCGTGGTATCTGCCTGCAAACAAGTGGCCCCTCATGCGGTGGCGCGCGTTAAAACGCTGGGTGTAGGCGGTCTGGAGCCATTTCATGCCGTCAACCAGATTGGCGCGCGCGGTCTGGAAAAGAATATGGTAGTGGTTGGCCATCAGCGCATAGGCATACACGGTCCAGCCGCTTCTGCGGGCGGCTTCCTGGAAGGTGCGCAGAAAGGTTTCCCTGTCTTCGTCATCCAGATAAATGGCGTCCCCCCGGTTGCCTTCGCTCTGTACGTGGTAGACCGCTCCGGGGTATTCTATTCTCAGGGTCCGGCTCATGCCGGAAGCGTACCGGATGAGAGTAAAAATACAAGCCTGTTGTTATTTTTAACCTGACCCCTATGTATTAAAAGAAAGGTGAAAAAAATGCTTCTTCAGGCGCGTCCCACGGTAGGGACGGGGCAATGCCGCGGGAGAAATGAGGGAAACGTTTCCTGCGTTTTCCGGATAGGCTGTTGAGTGGAGTTACTATTACCTATCAATTTTTAACTCATAGTGGAGTGTGGAGAGTGTGATGAGGGGCGGGAGCCCCTCATTCCCAAGGGCCGGAGGCGAAAACCAGCTGTTATTTAATACGGAGAGTTTCCGGAAAATTCCTTCTCATGGCCGGGAACCTCTTGACCGCCTGACCTTCCGGGTCGCCAGTTTACCCAGATCACACAGTCCACTCTTAACTCTTAACCATTAACTCTTAACTATTAACATTGACAATTAACCCTGCCCATTCCTGCTTCAATCCTTCCGCTTCTCCGGCGGATTCAAAAATCCGGACCGGTTCCGGACAGAGGGGGCCTTTATTGCAGTTTCTCCCTACGCATGATTTCGGAGAGCACCAGATAGAGGTCCGTCTTGTTGACGACTCCCAGCAGCAGGTCGTTGTTCGGATTCACCAGCGCCAGGGACTCCGCGCAGTGGGGGCGGGAGAAGATGCCCAGGGCTTCCGGAAGGTGCATGTCCGCGGGCAGGGTGGGCATGTCGCTGCGCAGCACGTCCATGGCCAGGACGGCCTGGGCCAGTTCCTTGTTGCGGGCGAAGGCCGCCACGTCTTCCGCCACCACGCTGCCCAGGTATTTGCCCGCCGGGGAGGTGACGAAGATCGGCTGGGCCGGGTTCTTAATGAGCATGGAGGCAATCGTGCCGAATTTGTCCAGGGGGTGGACGACGGGCGGATCCTTGCGTGCCACGTCCTGGAGCTGCACCTGGGACAGGGGTTTGTCAAAGGTGCTTCTGGGCCCGAAGGCCAGTGAGTCATGATACATGGACTGGGCCTTGGTCAGCCTCGCCATGCCGTAGGAGACCAGAACGCCAATGATCAGGGGGAACATCATGTGCCCGGCCATGGTGAATTCCACCACCAGCACCAGGGAGGTGATGGGGGCGTTGGCCGCCGTGGTGAAGAAGGCGGCCATGCCCACCAGGGAATAGGCGATGGCATGGTCCCCCGGCACGCCCATCTGGGTGAGCGCCGTGCTGAACAGGAAGCCGCAGACGCTGCCGATGGTCAGGCTGGGCGTCAGGGCGCCCCCGACCGTCCCCACGCCGAAAACGATGGCGACGGTGAAGATTTTCAGGAACAGCAGGATGCTTGCCCTCGTGGCGTCAAATTCATAATGAATGAGGGAGGTGATGATATTTTTACCATTGCCCACGATTTCCGGGTAAAAAATGGCGATGACGCCCACCAGCATGCCCGCGGCCATCAGGCGCACGGGCAGCCACTGGCGTTTCCCGTTCAGGTACTGGCGCGATTTTTTAAGGATCATCAGCCAGAAACTGGCGACCAGGGAGGCCAGGGCCCCCAGCAGAACGCACCAGAGCACATGCTGGTTGCCCGTCAGGGAAACCTCCTGCTGGAGCTGGTAGATGGGGGACGGTTCATGGAACAGGCCCATGGTGAAGTACCCCGCGCAGCTGGCCACCAGCAGGGGGGCCAGGAAATCAATGGTCAGGGCGCCCAGGACGATTTCACTCACAAACAGGCCGCCGGCCAGGGGCGTGTGAAAGGCGGAGGACATGCCGGAGGCCGCCGCGCACGCAACGACCAGGCGCAGACGCGGAGCGGAAAGATGGAAAAAGCGCCCCAGGGCGGATCCTGCCACGGCGGCGGCCTGCACCAGCGGGCCTTCACGGCCGATGGAGGCGCCGGACCCCACGGAAAAAACGGCGGACAGGGCGCGCAGCAGGCTGGGCTTGGGGGGCACGTAGCCATTGCCCAGCGCCACGGCTTCCATGTATTCCGTCGCCTTGGCCGGAACAAAGCGGTGGGTGAAGAGAAGGGTGAGGCCCGCCAGCAGACCGCCCGCTGCCGGGACGAAGATGCACCAGGCCCAGTCCTGGCTGGCCATTTCCTGGAAGACCTGGATCTGCTTGTAGCTGGTGCGGCCCGTCAGGAGGTCCTGCACCAGTTCCACCCCCATTTCAAAGACAAGGGCCGTCAAGGCGCCCAGCGCGCCGACGACGACCGCCCAGATGAAGATGACCTGCTTGTCCCCCAGCTTGACTTTTTCACGCAGGCTCAGCGCCATGCGGAGCCATGACCAGGAAATGCGCGTGTTCGCCTCAGGCTGGTTCTTCTTGTCCGTCATTGCAGGGCGTGTTGAAGGGATGCCAGCAGGCTGGCTTCATCTCCCGTCCATTCCCCGTTGGGGCCCAGGGGAGCGTTTTTATGCCACCGCAGCAATTTCTGCATGGTTGTCAGGTAGCCGGTCACCATGGCGGTTGGAACGCCCAGCATGATGATGAGATGGGCATTGCTGTCTCCGTCCGGCCAGAGGATGCCCTCCGGGCTGATGCCTACGGTGACTTGCATGGAGTCCAGCGCGCTGGTGCGCCCGTGGGGCACGGCCAGGCCGTGGTCAAGATAGGTGGTTTGCGTTTCCTCGCGCAGGAGGACGGCATTCTTGATGTGCCTTAGCTGACGTTCGTCAAGGACTTCCGCCATGGAATCCGTCAAAGTTTCCAGGGCCTGTTCCTGAGTGGTCGCGGGCTGGAATGTGCGTACGTGAATTTGAAGATTGTCTGCCACCGGATCTGCTAAAGGCTTTTGGCTTTTAATTCTATGACGGGAACCATGATTATCAAGGAAATTCTGGCTTGCGTACGGGGAAGGGGGCTTTCCCGGGGAATTGGGAGCAGGGAAAAAGGGCGGAGGCCTTTCCACGGCGTCCTTTTTGACACAAACGCGGGGAAAGGGCCTGTTTTTAGGCTTTCTCTTCCGCGGGAATGAAGCTACCCTTCCGCCATGATGCAGGATTCAGAGGTCATCAAACTCGTCAAGCCCGTGCCGTCCGACCGGCTGGCGACCCAGGTGCTGGTGATGTGGTACAATACGGTGCGGCCCAGGTGGAAGAAGCCCCTGGACCTGTCCATTACCGCCTTCTTTGTGCTGATGACGCTGTATTCCTTTTCCCTGCGTCCTTTGCCCCTGTTTGCGTGGCTCTCCCTGGCCGGGGCGCTGATGGCGATCATCCTGTCCTGGTTCTACGTTCCCTTCCTGGCTAAGGCCGCTCTGGCCGCCAACAAGAAGGTGCCCATGTACCATCAGGAAAAGGATTACGTTTTTCACGAGGATTACCTGACTTTTTCCAGCAAGGGCGTTGACCCCATGAACATTCCCTACGACCGCTTCACCACCCTGTGCAAGACCCGCCACGCCCTCCTGTTCCTGTTTGGCAAGAAGCTGGTGCTGTGGCTGCCGCTCCAGCTGATGAGCGCGGAACAGCTGGAAAGCATCATGAACAGGTTCCGGAACCATGGCGTGGAGGTCCGGGAGCTCTCCTGATCCGGAAAGCTGTTTGCGGCTGGTCCGGAGGGGATTCAAAATTTCCGTTGCTGCGCCTTTTTTGTTGAGCGCAGGGGTAAAACGGGTAGGGTATCCCCATGTCACGTTACAATGGAGAACAGGTTCTGGTGGTTCCCCGCGCCACCTTTGAGGAGGCAGGCTATTTCCAGGGCCACCGGGAAGGCGGAGATCATTATTTGGATGCTTTCATGAAGCCGGGAGTGGCCTCGTTCATGGACCGGGAGGCGGCGGAGAACGATCCCTCCCACAAGCAGATCATCGCCTACGCCATTTTCTGCCACCGGGGGCGCATCCTGCATTACACGCGCGGCGGCTCCGGCGGGGAGGCCCGCCTGCATGACAAGGGCTCCATTGGCATTGGCGGCCACATCAATCCGGTAGACCGCCAGTCCGGCCATGACGACGTTTCCACTTATCTGGCCGGTGTGGAGCGTGAAATCCGGGAGGAACTGGTCATTGACGGGAATTGCACCCAGCGGGTGCTTGGCGTGATCAATGATGATTCCAATGAAGTAGGGGCCGTTCACCTGGGGATCGTCCATTTGTTTGAACTGGATACGGACCGGGTGCGCGCGAATGAAGCCGCCCTGGACAATCTCCGTTTTGTGACTCCGGAGGAATTGTCCGGAGAGATGTTTGACAAGCTGGAAACCTGGTCCCAGCTGGCGCTGGAATTGTTTAAGAACAGGGGAGCCTGAAGGGGCCGCTCCATGGAGCGCCGGAGAAGGGGAGGCATTCCCTTTCTTACCTTTTGATCATTTCTGCAACGGGAAAGCCCCCGCCGCGTGATGCGCCGGGGGCTTTCTTTTGTCCATTCGGGCCTGAAGAAAACAAAGGGCCTTCTCAATGGGACATTTTTCTGCGTCTGCGCCACAGCAGGGCGGCCAGTCCGGCCAGGCCGAGCGTGGCGCTGCCCGGTTCCGGAACCTGGGCGAAGACCATGGCGGAATTGGCCTGCGGGTCCGTCGTCATCTGCGCGTCATAGAGGACGCCGTTATTCAGGAATTTGATATTATCCAGATTGGCGGGGATTTCCGTCAGGGAAAGCGTGTAATTGGCCGTTCCGGTAATGTCCACGATGACCGTCTCCGCGGTAAGCCCCTGGAGAGTCAGGGAGGCATGTTCCCCCAGAATGAGGGAGGTCATGCCGGAAACGCCGTTCAGGACGAGGCTGCTTCCCGCCTCAATGGTCACGGTGAGCGCGCCTCCCAGGGAATCCAGCGTGGTATTGGTGCGGTTAACTACGGAGACGTGGGTAAAATCGGTCAGGGAGGCCAGGAAATGGTCCACGGTCACGTGGTCCAGCACCAGGGTGCGGCTGCCGCTGACGTTCGTGCCGCCGCTGATGGTCCCGGCGTACTTGTCAAAGCCGTAGGCGGCCGTGCCGGAAGAGAGGTCCTTGATGCGCACCTCGGAATTGCCGCTGACGGCGCCTCCGGAGCCTCCCCCGGAAATGTCTCCCCAGGAAGAACCGTTGTAAAGCACGGCGGAATTTCCTGCCAGGGTGACGGACGTATTCCCCTGAACGGTTCCATTGGTGCCGCCCGCGTAAATGTTCCCCCGGATGATGCCGCCTGTAATGCGCACGGCGCTTCCCTGCCGGATGTCGCCTCCCTTGCCCGCTCCGTAGACGGAACCGGAGATGACTCCACCCGTGACGGTGGCGTTCGTGCCTCCGTCAATGGTTCCGGTCAGGCCGCCGCCCATCACGTCCCCGTTCACGCTGCCGCCGTTGACGTAGACGTTCGTGCCTCCCCCGATGGTGTTATTGTTTCCTGAATGAATGCCGCCCATGACCTGGCTGGTAAACGTGCCTGAATTGATCACGATGTCCACGTTTCCTCCAATGTTGGAGTTGAAGGCTCCTACCACGGAGGAGGCGTTGGTGCCGGTAAAGGAGTTGAAGGAAGCGTTTTCCGCGGAGAATTCCAGATAAACGTTTCCGGTAACGCCGGAGGCGTTCACGGCGCCGAAGACGGTGTTTCCTCCCACGGCGGAACCCGTGAAGCGCAGGTAGGCGCTGCCGTCCAGCGTACCGGCGTTTTGTCCGTATTCGGCTCCGTGGGCTCCATACCAGGAGGAGGCGTTCCCTTCCCCGGAGATAGTCAGCCAGACATCGCCCGTGTAGTCGCCTTTGTTCGCGAAAATATAGTCGGCGCTGCCGGAAACGATGGTCGCGGAGACGGAGTTCCCCGCCGCCCCTGTGGAAGAATCCGCCATGTCGCGCGCGTTGAAGACCCCGGAGCAGGCCAGGCCGTCCTTGACGTGTGTGAACCCCGTCTGCGGCCAGGTGATATTGCCTTCCGGGGTACTTCCGGAGCCGCTGGTGCCCTGGCCGGAGGAAATGAAGGCGTTTTCCTGGTTGGCCAGGCCGGAGGTGGTGGGCGCGTACGATCCCGTGCCGTCCAGGGACAGGTCTTTCAGGAGGGCGTTTCCGCTCCCGCCGTACTGGATGACGACGCCGTTGACGCCGGAACCGGAGGTGACGGAAAGAGCCTCCCCGATCAGCATGTCCCCCAGCCAGATGTAATAGCCGCCCTTCAGCCCTTCCAGTTCATTGCCGTTCACATAGGCCATGCGCAGGCTGTCCGTGTTGAGGGACATGTCCGTGGAATACAGGATGGTGTCCCCCCACTTGATGTAGGCTTCATTGATGTTAAGCGTTCCGTAGAAAGAGCCGTTCCCCAGGCTGACGCTGAACTGGTCGGAGATGTTCCAGCCGTTGTCCGCGCCGTCCCCCAGGCTCAGCGTGAAGTCAAAGGTAAAGCCGTGGGACAGGTCCGTTCCTTCCGCCCACTCATAGCTGATGGAACTCATCCCGGCCTGACCCAGGCTGATGCCGCCGGAGGACACCGTGACGTTGGATACGGCAAACCCGGCGTTTACCAGGTCCTGCACCCCGGTCCATGCGGGGGCCTGGCCTCCCTGGTGGAAATTGACGGCCAGTTCCGAGGCTGCCCTGCGCTCCTGCCCGGCGGTGCGGCCCGCGTAGCCCATGGCCCTGGCGATGTTGCCCGCCATGATCAGGTCCCCCTGGGCGTTGGGATGGATGCCGTCCGTCCCGGGATTGTGGAACATGGAGCTGACCCCGTAGAACGGGGTTTTGGAAGCCACGTCAATGATGCCCTTGTTGACGTCAATGACCGTGACGCCCTGCTTGTTCTGCCCCCAGGTTTGAAGGGAGGAATTGTAGGTGTTCACGGCCTCGTGGGTGGAGTCCAAATTGCCGTTGGCATGCTCTGTCCAGCAGGGGATGGTCATTACGATGACGTTCGCGTCCTTGTTGGCCGTGAGCATGGCGTCCACGATGGTGTCCATGTCTCCCAGAAGAGTCTGGGTGACTGAATCAAGACGGTTGGCCAGCGTGGCGTTGTTGTCATCTGACAGAAGATCGTTGGTGCCGATCATCAGGAAAAAGGTATCCGGGGTATTCGTTCCCGTGAAGGGGGCCTTCTGGTAGGGCGTTCCGTCCGTCTTGGTGGGGTCAAGCCCCAGCCAGTTCTTGATGTTGGAACCTTCAAACCTGGGCGGGGTGGGTGAAGGCGGTAACTTTCTGCCGGATATTTCCCAGGCCCTCGCGCTGGACTGGGAGGAGTGAGCGTTATTGAAGACCCGGCCCCCGTAGGAAGTCCCGGCCGTGACGCCGCTTCCGTTGTTGCCGGTGTTCACGCCTTCCGCGTTGTAGGAAATGCCGTTGTCGGCAAAGATCTTGTGCAGGGCCCAGCGGTAGGAGGCGCTGTTGATGCCATGGGTGATGGAATCCCCCACGTACATGACGTTGCCCAGATCCGTACCGGAGGGGGCGGCAGTTGCGGCGGGAACAGCCGCCAGCAGGGCAGCGAGCAGGGAGAGAGGAAGTCTGGTTTTCATGAAGGCGGCCGGAAGGAATAAAACGGGCGTTTGAAAAAAGGGGAAAAAACGGCCATCCCCGGACTGTACCCGGGATGGCCGTGGATAGAAAAAGTCTAGGCCCTGCGGCGGCGTACCAGCAGCATGCCCAGGCCAAGCAGGCTCAGGGACGCTGCGGCCGGTTCCGGAACAGCGCTCAGGGCGTATTCCTTCATCTGGTCTTCTGTCAGAGTCCCCATGTACAGGTCAAAGTTGTTCAGGGTATATTCCCCGTTGACTCCATTCGGGGGGGTCCATGTGTTTCCAGAACCCATGGCAGAGAAATTGATCTGCTGCATGTTTTGGTTGGAGAAACTAGCACTCCCGCTAAGGCTTCCAAGGGTAGTCAGAGTACTGGTGTCATTACCCAGTATAGCAGAGATGTTGACGGTTCCATTGTTGAATGTGTAAAACAGGGTAAGGGGCTGTTCTGGGGAATAACCGGACAGGGTATTCGTTTTCCAGGGAGAGCTGGCAGCAGCGCCGCCGTTATAATTATAGCCTCCCACGCACAGAGTGAGCTCCCCAGCTTCCGTCAGCTGGTAGCCCATTCCCTCCAGATTCTGATGAGATTGGGTATTGTAGGTAAACAGCAGGCCTACATCAGATCCGGAGGTAGTACCTAGATTGGAAATGGTGAATGCCATCGTCCATGAATTTGGTGGTTGTCCATTTCCACTACCATATCCTGGAATGGTGGTAGGGGAAGAGACATTCAAGGAATCCCCGTTTTGTCCGTTATAGACGGTGTGCTCCTTTGAATATGTAGAATCCAGGCCGGAGATGGAAGCCCCGAAGGATAGACCGCCTCCCAGAAAGGCGATGAGAAGGGATAGGTATTTGGTCTTCATCTTGATGTTATAAGCGGGTTAGAAAAGAGTTCCCGTTGCCAAGGAACATCCGGCTTTTAACGAATTCCTAATCCGCCTGTAACCTCCACTTGAACTGGCAGGGATAAAGACTAGAGAACCATGGAGAAATGAAGGGTCAAAAAAAGACCAGTTCTGCTAAATTTCCATGAAACTCAATCTTTTATCATAAACAATCCATTCACCGTTAATATTTTTAATTGTTGCCGGATTAGGAATCCGTTACGGCGCTGAAAATGAACCGTAAAGGCTGGAATTGGACCGGGTTACAGGAAATTATGGAGTAGGAATTTTATGAAAAATTAATTCCTTAAAAACAAAATAAATCGTTTTTCTGTGTTTTAATGGTCAATGAATTATGAATTTGAGACAAATTCAGGCATGGTTTCTTCCTCCTGGCTTCCTCTGCCGGGAAGGGAGAAAGGAAGTGAGGGAGACGCCGCTCCTTCAACCGGAACGATGCGGAGGGAGGATACAGGATAACCTGTTGAGCAGGGCAGTTCAAACGTACAGACCACTTTTGCCGGAGCGGTGGAGGGCGTATGCCCGCCGGCTTGACGGGGCCGGACAGGCCCGTACGCCTGTTTCTCCGCTGCGCCGGAAAAGAATCCCCCCGGCAAGTTGTACTTGCCGGGGGGATGGAAAAACAGTCAAGGATTCTCCCGATTTTGAGGGGCTGCTTTTTTTATCGCTTAGGCGGGCCATCCATGATAGCCTTGTGACTCATGTTCCAGCCGCCTCCCAGCGCCGTGTACAGGGACACCAGCGTACTGGCGTGCTGGTAGTAGTACTGGGAAAGCTGGATTTGGGCCGGATACAGGTTCTGCTGGGCGTACAGCACTTCAATGTAGTTGGACAGGCCCGTGCGGTAGCGTTCAAAGGAGAGCTTCACCGCCGTCTGGTAGGCCTCCACGGCCTCGGACTGGATGGCCGTGATATCGCGCAGCTTGGCCCGCTGGATAAGCGTGCTGGAAACTTCCGCCAGTGCATTGAGCACCGTTTGTTCATAGTCCTTGCTGGCTGCCAGGAATTCGGCCTTGGCCGCCTTTTCGGAAGCCGTGAGTCGTCCTGCCTGGAAGAGGGGGCCGGTCAGGTTGGTTCCCACGCCCCATCCGCTGCGGCGTCCCTGCACGTGGCGCAGGTCATTGGAGGCGAGACCGCCCGCCGCCGTCAGGGAAATGGTCGGGAAGTAATTGGCAATGGCTACGCCCACGTCCGCATTGGCCGCACGCAGCTGGTATTCGCTCTGGCGGACGTCGGGCCTTCTGGAAAGAATATAGGCCGGAATGCCGGCAGGAACCTTGACGTTGTAAGCGATGTCCCTGGTGCTGCCGGAACGGCGGATGTGGCCCGGAGCGCGGCCGGCCAGGGCGGAAACGGCGTTTTCCAGATTGGCAATCTGCGACTGGATGGCGGGAATCTGGGCCTGGGAGGAGGCCAGGGCCGCCTTGGCGGAAGACACCTGGAGCCTGTCACCCACCTCGCCTGTAAGCTGTTCGTCAAACAGGCGCAGGCATTCGGAATAGGATTCCACGGATTTTTGAACAATGGAAAGCTGTTCGTCCAGCTGGAGAAGCTGGAGGTAGGAGTCAGCCACCTGGCGGAGCAGGGAAAGCATGAGCGCACGCTGGCCTTCTTCGGAAGCCAGGTAATCCGCGCGCGCCGCTTCCGTCATCCGGCGCGTCTTGCCCCAGATGTCCAGCTCCCAGGAGATTCCGGCGTCAATCGTGCCGGGCGCCAGCGTATTGCCGGTAGTCTGGATCACATTGCCGTTGGTGTAGTTGGCACCCTTGCTGAGGGAGCCGGAATAATCCGCCCACGGGAAGAGCGGGGCTTCCGTCACGGTGATGTACTGGCGGGCCTTTTCCACGCGCGCCATGGTGGCTTGCAAGTCGCGGTTGTTGTTGTAAGTATCTGTCAGGAGGTCCTGGAGGTCCTTGTTCTTGAAGACTTTCCACCAGGGGAGGTCCGCGATGGATTCCGTGGCCGTGCCGGCGCCTCTGAATGCCGCAGGCATGGGCATGTCCACCGGCTTGAAGTCGGGTCCCATCATGCAGGAGGAAGCCGTGATGGCCGTACCCAGCAGGATAGCGCGTGTGATGTATTGATTCGGTCGCATAATGGCGTTTTGTCTGTTTTTAAATGGTTTCAGGGGCGACGTTTTATCCTTTCAGTGATTCATGGGCCTCGTGGAACAGATGCTTGCGGGCAATGATTTCATCCGGGTCATCCGTTTCCACCGTCTTCCGGGCGATGCGGACGCGGAAGAGCTTCATAATGAAGTAGAAGGAGCAGGGGATCAGGAAGACGCCCACCACCGTCGCCATCGTCATCCCGGCAATGACCACAATCCCGATGATGTTGCGGGAGTAGGCGCCGGAGCCGGAGGCCAGGGCCAGCGGAACGCAACCCAGAATGAAGGCGAAGGAGGTCATCAGGATGGGGCGCA
Organism: Akkermansia sp.; assembly: GCF_020860705.1. Classification (GTDB taxonomy): domain Bacteria; phylum Verrucomicrobiota; class Verrucomicrobiia; order Verrucomicrobiales; family Akkermansiaceae; genus Akkermansia. The sequence goes on along the minus strand of NZ_JAJBTT010000036.1, from coordinate 44,456 downwards.
GACGGATTCTTGCCGCGGAGAGCGTGGCCTCCATCAGCGTCTTGCCGCGCTCCATTTCAATCACGGCGAATTCCACGATCAGAATGGCGTTCTTGGCCGCCAGGCCGATGAGCATCACCAGGCCGATCTGCGCGTACAGGTTCAATTCATAGCCGAACCAGTACAGGCCGAGGAACGCGCCCAGGGCCGCGATGGGCACCGTCATGAAGATGCTGAGCGGCAGGGACCACCGTTCATACAGGGCGGCCAGGATCAGGAAGACGAAAACGGAGGAAAGCATGAAGATCTGCACGATGCCGATGCCGTTCTGGATCTTTTGTTCCTGGTAGCTCATGTCCGCGTAGCTGTAGCCCATGTCCGTGGGCATGCAGGCGTCAAAGGTCTGTTCCAGCGCTTCCATGGCCTGGGAGTTGGAGTAGCCCTGGGCAGGGGTGACCATGAGTTTGGAGGAGTTGTACAGGTTCTGCCGCAGCAGGAATTCCGGTCCCTTGATGTCCGTGATCTTGACGAGGGTGGAGAGGGGGACGGAGCTGCCCGTGTTGTTCTTCACATAGAAGTTTTTCAGCATGTCCGTTCCGGTTCGGTCGCTGCCCTGGGCCTGAATGTACACCTGCCATTGCTGGCCGTACAGGGTGATGTAGTTGATGAACAGGGACCCCATGTAGGCCTGGAGCAGGTTGTTGGCCTCACTGATGCTGACGCCCAGCGTGGCGCACTTTTCTTCATCCAGCCGCACGTCTTTCTGTTCCACGGCAAAGGACATGACGCTGCGCACCCCTCCGTTGTTCAGCTGGCTGAAGATCGGGAGCTTGCTCGCTTCCTTCACAAAGATGTCCGTTTGTTCCGCCAGGTATTCCGTGCCCCGGCCGTCGCGGTCTTCCAGCATGAAGGTGACGCCGTTGGCGGACCCCACCCCCGCAATGGCCGGGGGCTGGAAGCACATGGGGATGCCTTCCGGGACCTTGGTGGTCAGCAGGGCGTTGAGCTGGGCGGTGACCGCCTTGGCGCTCTGGTCCGGATTGGGGCGATCCTCCCAGGGCTTCAGCATGACGAAGAAGAAGGCGTTGTTCGTGCTCTGCACTCCGGTCAGCAGGCTGAACCCGGAAATGGCGATCACATCCTGGACATTCGGGTTCTGCCGGATCAGTTCGCTGACCTTGTCCGCAGCGGCGGTCGTCAGCTGGAGGGAGCGGGCTTCCGGCATGATCAGGGCGGAGAACAGGTAGCCCTGGTCTTCGTCCGGCAGGAAGCCGTTCGGGATGTGCTTGGCCACGGGGATGATGCAGTATGCGATCAGGGCCAGCAGAGGAATGGAGATAATGAGCTTGCGGGTCAGGAAGTGGCACACCTTGGTGTAGCCGCTGGCCGTGGCGTCATAACCCCGGTTGAAGACACGGTAGAAGAGCTTCAGCGGGCCGCCCTTGTTCGGGTCCTTGGGCTTGAGCAGGATGGCGGAGAGGGCCGGGGAAAGCGTCAGCGCATTGAACGCGGAGATCAGCATGGAAATGGCGATGGTGACGGCGAACTGCTGGAACAGCGTTCCCGTAATGCCCGGCAGCAGCAGGGAGGGCAGGAACACCGCCGCCAGCACCAGGGCGATGGCGATGACGGGGCCGGACACTTCCTCCATGGCCGCGAAGGCCGCCTGGCGCGGCGTGAGGCCCCGCTCCATGTGGGATTCCACGGCTTCCACCACCACGATGGCGTCATCCACCACCAGGCCGATGGCCAGCACCATGCCCATCAGGCAGATGGTGTTCAGTGTGAAGCCCAGGAGCGGGAACAAGGCGAAGGTGGCAATGATGGAGACCGGCACGGCGATCGCCGGAATCAAGGTGGCGCGCCAGCCCTGCAGGAAGACGAACACCACCAGCACCACCAGGAGGAGGGCTTCCACCAGCGTGTGCTCAATTTCCACAATGGAGGCGCGCACGGCCAGCGTGGTGTCCAGCGTCAGGTTGTATTTCATGCCGGCGGGGAAGCTGCGGGAGCGGTCTTCAAAAAGCTTTTTCAGCGCGTCCACCGTATTGATGGCGTTGGAGCCGGGAGCGGCGTACACGGCAATGGCGCCGGAGTCCTTGCCGTTGTATTTACTGGATACGTTGTAGGTTTGGGAACCTAGTTCCACCTTGGCGATGTCTTTCAGGTAAAGGAGCTTGTTCCCGTCCGCACGGATGATGATGTCACCGAATTCCTCCGCGGTCTGAAGGCGGCCCTTGGTCTGGATGCTGTACGTGAATTCCGTTCCGGGAGGCGCCGGTTCCGCGCCGATCTGGCCGCCGGGAATCACGGTGTTCTGCGCCCGGATGGCGGATTGGACTTCTCCCACGGAGATGTTCTGGGCGGCCATCTTGGTGGTGTCCAGCCAGATGCGCATGGCGTAGCGTCCGGCGCCGAACACCTGCACGTCCCCTACGCCGGGAACGCGCTTGACGGGGTCCACCAGGCTCACATAGGCATAATTGCTCAGGAAGATGGCGTTCAGGCTGTCATCCGGGGAGTACAGGTTGAGTACGGCCAGCGGGCTGCCGGTGGACTGGGTGATGGTGATGCCCATCTGGGACACTTCCGAGGGAATCTGGGCGGTGGCCTGCCCGTAGCGCATGTAGGCCAGCGTCTGGTCCATGTTCGGGTCCGTGCCCACTTCAAAGACGATGCTCAGGGCGCAGATGCCGTTGTTGGCGTTCGTGGAAGTCATGTAGTCCATGCCTACGACGCCGGAAATGGACTGCTCAATGGGGGAGGCTACGGAGTTGGCTACCGTCTCCGCATTGGCGCCCGGGTAAGTCGCCTGCATCTTGATGGTGGGCGGGACGATGTTCGGGTACTGCTCAATGGGGAGCCCCAGCAGGGACAGGCCGCCGAGCAGGATCATCACGATCGAGATGACGATGGCGATGGTCGGGTGTTTGATGAAAAAGCTGGACATGGTGTTAAATCATGAAAGTACGGGGAAAAACGGGGGAGGAAAATACGGGATCCCCCCCTGAAAAAGGAAGGGTTATTGGGCGGCCGGCTGGGCTTGGGGCTGGGCTTCGTCGTGCTTCATTCCTTCAGGCGTTTTGGCCTTTTTAAAGGACTGCGCGCCTACGGAAGGCATGACGGGCTGGGAGACGACGGGATTGTAGGGCAGGGGCTTCACGGGGGCCTGTCCCTGGAGTTTGGCCGCCTGCATGATTCCTTCCACCACGATGGGGCTGTCCTTCGTGAAGGTGGAGTGCGGCATGGGAATGATGTTGATCACCTGCATGCCGTCCACCACGGGGCCGAGGGTCACCACCTGCATGTGGGGAATGTCCTTGTCATCCAGGTAGATGATGAATTTGGCGCTCTGGGCGGACAGAACGGCGCGGGGAGGGACCAGCGTGGCGTTTTCCAGCGTCTTCACCGTGGCTCGGACGCGGACGAACATGCCGGGCCGCAGCGTCAGGTTCGGGTTGGGGATGTGGCCCACGATGTTGATCGTGCCGGTCTGGGCGTCCACGTTTCTGTCAATGGCCACGGGTTCGCCCTGCATGGGGAATTCCGTACCGTTGGCCAGGATGACGTCAAATTTAAGGTGATCCTGCCGGGTCAGGTTGCTATCCATGGAGTTCAGGAAGTCCTGTTCACTGATGGAGAAATCCACGCGGATGGGGTCAATGGCGGAAATGGTGGTCAGCGGATTGGGGTTGGAAGGCGTCAGCAGGTTGCCGATGGAAGGGGTAGCCAGCCCGGCCAGGCCGGAAATGGGCGCCGTGATGGTGGTGAATTTAAGGTTGATCTTCGCTTCATCCACCTGGGCTTTTGCCGTGGCGATGGCGGCTTCCGTTTCCTGGACCTGCTGCAGGGCGTCGTCCAGCTGCTTGCGGCTGACGGAGCCGGTCTTCACCAGCGGGGTGTAGCGTTCCACGTCCAGCTTGTACTTTTTCAGCGTGGCTTCATACTGCTCCAGGCGCCCCTGGGCCTGGTCCAGCGTCGCCTGGAAGGGGCGGGGGTCAATCTGGAAGAGAACCTGTCCCTTCTTAACGTAGGCGCCGTCCTTGTAATCCTTGGAAAGAAGGTACCCCGTCACCTGGGAGCGGATTTCGGCATCTTCCGTACCACGCAGGGTGCCCACCCACTCCTGCTTGATGGGAACGTCCTTGGTCACCAGCTTGGTTACTTGTACTTCAGGAACGAGCGCCTGGGTCTGGCCTGCGGAATCCTTTTTCCCTTCACAGGAAGTTAAAATCATTACCGGAGAGCTCAGAAGGAGGGTTGTGGCGGCAATCGTCAAAGGCTTGTTGTACATAAATGGATGCGGTTGGTTGCAACTGGTGCCGGAAGATGCGGCAGAGCGAGCGAATTTTGCTTCTTTTTCTTATAAAGTCAACGCAAAGATGTGTTCTGCTCCCCGTGAAATATTCGTAACCTTTGCATATTGAATAGATAATTTAATTAAACAAATGTATAATATGTTGTTCTCCATTTTATCGCCGTTCCCCGGTTCAGGAGGACAGCCGCCTTTTGCGGAGCATGGCGTCCATGCACGGCTTCCTGCCCATGAAATCAATGAATTGCTGCATGGGAGGAACCGTGTACCCCTTTTCCAGAATGGTCTTCCGGAATTTCCGGGCGGTTTCCCTGTCTGCGCCTCCCGCCCGTTCAAAGGCTTCAAAAATATCCTTGTCCAGAACTTCCGCCCAGCGGTAGGCAAAGTAAAAGGAGGCATAGCCCGCGGGAGAGGAAAACAAATGACGCGCCGTGCGCAATTTTCCGGCCCGTTTGAATCCTGGGAAATATTCCATGTCTGCCGCTACGGCGGCGTCCGCATCGTCAAGAGGTCCGGCGGTGAAGCGTTCCGGCTCCATGTGCACGGCCAGGTCCGTTTTTGCGTACAGGAGCTGCCCGGCCAGGAGGATGGCGGGCGTATTGCCCCGGGAGGCGTCCAGGGAATGCAGGATGTCCTCCGGCAGGGGCTGCCCTGTTTTTTCATGGCGTGCAAAGCTTTTCAGTACGCCCGGATGCCAGCACCAGTTTTCCATGAACTGGGAGGGAACTTCCACAAAATCCCGCGGCACGCTGGTGCCGGCCAGGGAGGGAATGGAAACCCTGGTAAACATCAGGTGCAGCAGATGGCCGAATTCATGAAACAGCATTCTGGTTTCCTGATGGGACAGAAGTACCGGATCCCGGCCCGCGGGAGGATGGATGTTGAGGCAGACCATGCCCAGGCGGGGAGCTCCGGGATTCTCCTCCGTGGGGGGAATTCCCGTGTCCAGGGCATTCATCCACGCTCCGGCCCTTTTATTTTTACGGGAAAAAAGATCCAGGTAAAAAGACCCCAGGGGGACGCCTTTTTCATCCTCAATGGTGAAGAAACGGACGTCCGGATGCCAGACCTCTACGGCGTTGGCGTTTTTCCCCGCTGGCATCTCCGTCACCCGGATGCCGTATAACTGTTCCGCCAGGGAAAACAGGCCGTTCAGAACGGAGGGAAGGGGGAAGTAATGGCGGAGTTCCTCCGGGTCCAGCTGGAACTGTTCCGTGGCCTGGAGGCGGGCATAGTACGCGACGTCCCAGGGATTCAGGCGGGCGTTTTCCTGCCTAGTGAGCCGGGCCTTGAGCCGGCGCAGGGCTTCCATTTCACGGAAAAAGGGGGCTTTTACCTTATCCAGCAATTCATTGATGAACTTCATGGCGTTTTCTCCGTTGCCCGCCATGCTTTCCCGCAGGGCGTAATCCGGATACGTTCCGTACCCGCATAAATGCGCCTTTTCCCGGCGCAGGAAGAGGATGTTCCGGATGACGGGCTCCGTGTCATAGGTTCCCGTGGCGACCGTCTGGAGATGTTCCCACAAATCCTTCCGGCTTTCTTCACGGCAGGCCGTTTCCATCACGCGGGCGGAAGCCGCGGAATCCAGGGTAAACGTCCAGCCCGGTCCGGAATGTCCCGGATGGCGTGACTGGAATTCTTCCTGCGCCTGTTGAATGGCTGTGCGCTCTATCCCTTCCAGCAGGGCGGCGTCCCGCACCGTCCAGGTCCAGGCCTTCCGCGCATCCATGTACAGGTTGTTGAACCGCTGTGAGGCGAGGGTGAGTTCCCGGTCAATAACTTCCAGCCGGGCGCGTTTGTCCGGCGGAAGGTCCGCTCCGTTGTCCCGGAAGTTCTGCATGCACAGCTCCATATACCGTTGTTGTTCAGGGTCCTGGTTTTTGTTCCGCAGCCGGGCTTCCGCGGTTTTCAGGACGTTCCACAGGGCCTGGTTCTTCGTGACGGAGGAAAGGAAGGCCGCTACGCGCGGAGCGATCGAATCCATGGCCTGGCGCAGTTCCGCGTTGTCGCACAGGCTTTTCAGGACGTAGGCCTTGCGCATGCCTTCCAGGAGGAGGTCATTGCTGTGTTCCAGGGCCCCGAACGTGTTTTCATACGTCATTTCCTCCGGTTGGAGGCGGCTGATCTCTTCCACGGCGGCCTGGGTGAGGCTCATGGCTTCCCGGATGTCCGGTTCCAGCCTGTCCGGAGTCAGGAGGCTCCAGCGGATAGGCCGGGAATGATCCAGAAAAGGATGGGCGGGAGAATCCGCCGGGGAGGGGAGGATCCCTGAAAGAAAGAGGGAAAGGATGCAGAAAAACTGGCGGGGCGACCACATGGCGGCTATCCTACCGGAAGCTTTTCCCTGCTTCAAGCTTCCGGCTTTTCGTGTCTGCATCCGGGGAAAAACCGGGCCCCGGTCTTGAACGGAACCCTGTTTGCATGTATGAACAAAGGCGATGTCCACCAAAATCTTTCTCTATGATACCACGCTGCGCGACGGCGCGCAGAGCGAAGACGTCAATCTAAGCGCGACGGACAAGGTCCGCATCGCGCGTCAGCTGGATTATTTGGGCATGGACTATATTGAAGGGGGCTGGCCCGGAGCCAACCCGGTGGAAACGGAATTCTTCAAGGCCATGAGGGACGTGGAGCTCAGGAACGCGAAGCTGGCCGCCTTTGGCAGCACGCACCATCCGGCCCAGACGCCGGAGACGGATCCCACGCTGAATGCCCTGGTTTCCTGCGGCGCACGCGTGGCCACCATTTTCGGAAAATCATGCCCCCGCCATGTGGAAGTGGCGCTGGGCATCTCCCGTGAGCGCAATCTGGAAATCATCGGGAATTCCATTTCCTTCCTTAAAAAGCATCTGGAAGAAGCCTTTTTTGACGCGGAACACTTTTTTGACGGTTTCAAGCGGGACCCGGAATACGCCCTTGCCGTGCTCCGCGCGGCCCATGAGCACGGGGCGGACTGCCTGATCCTGTGCGATACCAATGGAGGCGCCATGCCGGAGGAAATCAGTTCCATCATCCGGACGGTCAGGGAGCGTCTGCCGCAGGCCTCCCTGGGCATTCACGCCCATAATGATTGTGAACTGGCCGTCGCCAACAGCCTGGTGGCCGTGCGCCAGGGAGCCGTCCAGGTCCAGGGCACCGTGAACGGCATCGGGGAACGCTGCGGAAATGCCAACCTGTGCTCCGTCATTCCCAACCTGCAAGTGAAGATGGAAGGTTTTTCCTGCCTCAGCGAGGCCTCCCTGACGCGGCTCAAGTCCACGGCCGCCTTTGTTTCGGAAGTGTCCAACCTGGCTCCCTTCCGTCGGCAGCCCTTTGTAGGGAACGCCGCCTTCGCCCACAAGGGCGGCGTGCATGTAAGCGCGATCATGAAGGATGCCGCCCTGTATGAACACATTGACCCCTCCCTGGTAGGGAACGCCCAGCGCGTGCTGATGACGGAGCAGGGGGGCAAGAGCAATATTCTTTCCCTTTCCCGCACCCTGGGCTTTGAGCTGGAGAAGGGGGACCCCCTGCTGGACGTGCTTTCCGCCGCCGTGAAGAAGAACTCCGCGCTGGGGTATGACTACGTAGCGGCCCCGGCCAGTGCGGAGCTGCTCTTCCTGCGGCACATGCCGGACAGCGCCCTGAAGCCCTACTTCAACATCCTGCGCACCGTGGTGCTCACCTCCCGCCATGAAATGGACCCGGACATGATGGTGGAAGCCTCCCTCAAGCTGGACGTCCACGGCAATGTGGAGCACACCGCCGCCGGCGGCTTCGGCCCCGTGCATGCGCTGGACCGCGCCCTGCGCCGCGCCCTGACACGCTGGTACCCGGAGCTGGAGCAGATGCACCTGATCGACTACAAGGTGCGCGTGCTCTCCCCCACGCGGACGAACATTCCGGACGCCGCGGAGGAAAACGGCACCGGTTCCAACGTCCGCGTCCTCATTGAATCCTCGGACGGCGTCGCCACCTGGACCACGGTGGGCGTTTCCTACAACATCATTGAGGCCAGCCTGGAAGCCCTGGCGGACGCCGTGACGTACAAGCTCTACAAGACGGAGCAGGCCAGATGGCGTGCGGAATGCTGAGGGGTGATAAGAAATCCCGGGACGGCAGAAACTATTTGCATGAAAAAGGAATGCGTTTTTTTGATAGAGTCAAAAAACGCCAGGGCTTTTGAGTATATTGCCGTCAGCAGGTTTGTTTGAAGCGGACGAATAAAGTTGTTGGCTTGCGGAAAAGCTTTCATCCTGATCCTGAAGGGGATGAGGGTTGATTCTGTTTGAATCAAGGTTGGGACCATGATGTTTTTATTTATTGGGGTCTGTTCCCCGATGCCTCAATTTAATTTAAAAAATCCGTTTTTTGATAACTCGTGTTCTATATGTGAAATAATTTCTGTGGTCGGATTGCATTCTTTTTCTTCATAGGCTCCGTCAAGAGTTATTTGGAACCATTTATCAAATTTGGATAAACGCCCTCCATACCATATTTGGACGCTATCGCCTTTTCTTTTAATAATGATCAGGTCCTGTGGAATGAATGCAGGGATTAAACTTTCTTTTTCATAAACGTAGAAATCATCGTCAATTCCATTGTTCGGCTGATATAAAACGATTTCTGAATTATTAACGTCTGGTCCGTTTTTTAAATTATTCAGAGCATGGATTGCATGGAATAAAACGTAAAATACATTAATAATATATATTATTAAGAGGGAAGAAACGATTATAAGAAAGATTTTTTTTATTTTTTTCATAAAGTCTAAAATGAACGGAAAGCATGAGTTCTTCCTGCACAGGGAATACCATGGCCTGTTGCGTCAGCTTTCAACCGGGTTTTCCAAACAGGAGATGCTCCAAGACGGCAGATGTCAATGCGAGAGTGCATGTTGAGAAGAATTTAATACTTGGTAACATATCAGATATTCGGGTTGTATTGAAGCCGGCTTGAGCAAGCTCTATCGGACGGGACAGCATGGGCGGTGGGCGGAATGCCCAGGCCGCCCGATTTACATGGATGCCGCCCCCGTTTCGGAAACATATTCGGAACCGTGATATAGCAGTTTGCCGTCCTTGATGCTGAAATACAAATCAGCATACCAGGAACGGACCTGATAGCTGATCAACAGGAGCGGCCTCCCGTCTTCGCATTCGTGGAACCAGTTAATCAGGGCGTCAAGAAATACCATCGTGTTGGAGCTCCCCTGCTCAACGGTGCCTCTCGTCAGGATGCACGGGACCATCCTGCCCCGGATGTCCACGTACCATTTTTTCCGGTCTTTTTTGGCAAACAGGGACAGAGTGCGCGTTTTCCCGTCCCGCTCGCAGGTGATGTCCCACTGGTGGACATAAGGGGGCCGTTCATGGGGTTTCAGGCCTCTTCTCGTTTCCCGGCACCATGCGGGAGGTTGTGCTGCTTCCGTATAAACTTCTGGTTGGGATGAGGTCACAAGTCCTGTCCATTCGGGATTAATGGAGAAAACGGTTTCAGCGGCCTGTTCGGGAGTGAAGATGTTGACTCCCTGGCTGTAGGGCACGGGAAGGGAAGAGACTGGGGGCAGTGGTTTTTCCGTTTCACCTCTCTGCAACGCATACTTTTCTTTGTTGCTTCCCATGGGCGGCAGGAGGGTTCCCTGTCCGGAAGCGGAAGACTCGCACACTTTTCTTTCCCGCGGCAGTCCGGCATCTGAAATATTTCTGGGCCGTAACTGATGAGGAAGCGCCGTCAGACTCATGGACATAACTATTCCCATGAGTGGAAGGATGTAGAGGATGAAAAACAATACCTGTGATTTTTTGTACACAAGGAAGCAGTTGAAGAAGCAGATCATGAAAATCAATACTGACAGGGAACTGATCAACAGGAAATTTTCATCGAGACGCAAGGTTCGGGGAAAGAACAGGAACATGCTTCCGAAGAACAGGTATGTAAAAAGAAGGTAACTGGCAATGCTTTTGCTCCTGCCGTATTTGTTTCCTTGGAAAAACAGGTCGAACGAGATGATCTTCATGAACGGGCCGGGAAGGCGGCTGCATTCTTTCTTGTGCTGGCCCATGATCCTCCTGTAACCCATTCGTTTTTTTAAGTCAATCAAGTTGGAGACGTAAATGTTGACGCTCCTGTTTTCAGCCGGTCTTTCCGGAGAAGGAATGCGGAAGTTCAGATGGAGGAAATGACGGTATTTTCCCGGCTTCTGCCTGACCGCCGCATCTGCCAGGGGTGCAAATAAAACATTGACCCGCCCGCAGTAAAGCACTATTCTGAAAGCCTAATTTCACTGGAGGAAGATTTACAGCCGTGGAGGACGATATTATTTGTACAGAAAAAATCATTGCGGAACGCAAGACGTTCTTTCTTGATCTCAAGCAGAATACGCGCGGCAAAGTGGTGCGTATTACGGAAAAGGTGAGTTCCAACAGGGACCGGATCATGGTGCCTGCGGAAATTCTGGATGACTTCATTGCGGCTCTCCAGGATATCCGGGAAACGCTGAAGCAGCAGGGGGAATAACATCCCTCTGTTTTTTCTTCTTTTAACGGTGGCGGGGCGGTGTCTGTCCCGCTTTTTTCGGATGTCTGGACGGTTGGACGCCTGACAGACAAAAAGTCGTTTTGTCTGAATTAGGCGTTGTCAAAAATAAAAAAGGGAGTATTTTCGCTTCCCGGTTTTTTGCCGTTTCTTTTTTGTATTCCGGCCCCCATGGCGTTCCGGAGACGATATGTTTATTGTAACCATTAGTATTTCAGACACATGACGACACAACAGGAATTGACTCCGGAGCTGATACGGGCCGCGCTGACCACGGTTAAATTTCCGGGCTTCAGCCGCGACATTGTATCCTTCGGGCTGGTGAAGAAGATCGACATTGACGCTGAAAACAACGTCACGATTGATTTGGTGATTGAGAGCAAGAATGCGGATATCCCCCGGTACATTTTTGAAGGCGTTCATGGCGTGATGAAACATTTGCCCGGCGTCAAGCATTGTGATGTCAACATTGAGCACAAGGCGCCGGAAGCCAGGAAGGGAGTCAATGACGATCCCTCCACCTGGAAGTCCTCTGTTCCCGGCGCAAAGCACGTGATAGCCGTAGCCTCCGGCAAGGGGGGCGTGGGCAAATCCACTGTTTCCGCCAACCTGGCGGTGGCCCTGAGCAAGCTGGGCTATTCCGTGGGCTTGGTGGACCTGGATATTTACGGACCGTCCATGTCCCTGATGTTCGGCACCAAGGAACGGCCCGGAGCCAACGAGAATGACGAGTTCCTGCCGGTAACGGCCCATGGCGTGAAGCTTCTTTCCATGGGGCTGCTGATCAATGAATCCGATCCGGTGGCCGTGCGCGGCCCCCTGGCGACGCGCTACGTCCAGCAGTTCCTGCGCAACGTAGCATGGGGGGACGTGGATTTCCTGATTCTGGACCTGCCTCCCGGCACCGGGGACATCCAGCTTACGATTGTCCAGACGGCTGAACTGGACGGCGTGGTGGTGGTCACCACCCCGCAGGAAGTCGCGCTGATTGACGCCCGCAAGGCAATCGGCCTCTTTGAACGGGTGAAAACCCCCATTCTGGGGGTTATTGAGAATATGAGCTATTTCCAGTGCCCCTCCGACGGCAAGATTTACCATATCTTCGGCGAAGGCGGCGGCGAGCGTGAAGCGGCCAAGCTGGGCGTGCCCCTCCTTGGCAAGATTCCGCTGGACATCGCCACCCGCTCCGGCGGGGACGAAGGCCGCCCCGTGGCCCTGGAAGACCCTGAGCAGAACCCGGTTTCCGCCGCGTTCCGCCAGGTGGCTGAACAATGCGCCCGCGTGGTGCTTGACCGCTGAATGTCCGGACGGGGCAGGAGGCCCCGGTCCGGTGATCCCTTTAACCGTAAAGCCGGGTTGGAGCCAGCCGCTCCAGTCCGGCTTGTTTGCCGGGATGCTCCGGCTTCCTGATGGAGGAATGTATGGAAGGAACGAGAAAAATGAATGAGACGTGGAGTTTGAAGGAACTGAAAAAACTGATACCGCTGGCTCTTCCCGTGCTGGTGGTGAATCTCTCCATTGTGGGCATGGGGGCGGTGGACGCCATTGTGGCCGGGAGCGCCGGGGTGACGGACATGGCTGCCGTGGCGCTGGGGTCTTCCGTGTATTTGCCGGTGGCCCTGTTCGCCTGCGGCGTGCTGATGATCATCGGCCCCGTGATTGCCAACATGCGGGGGAAAAGCCATGAGAGCCGCGTGGGCTACATGGCCAACCACGGCTTGTGGCTGGCATTGATGCTCAGCCTGGTTTCCATGCCGGTCATCGATGTCTTGAGAAACGTGTTCGGCTGGATTTCGGATGACGCCGCCATGTGCCAGATGGCTTCCAACTATATGTTCGCCATCATGTGGGGGCTTCCCGCCAATCTGGGGTTCGTGGCTCTCAAGAGCTTGAACGAGGGGTCCAACATGACCCGGCCCGCCATGTACGTAGGGGTGTCCGGCCTGTTGTTGAACATTCCGCTGAACTACATCTTCGTCTTCGGCATGTACGGCTTTCCACGCATGGGGGGAGCGGGCTGCGGTGCGGCCACGGCAGTTATTTTCTACATTGAATTCCTGCTGATGTTCCTGCTGGTGTATCTCAATCCCAAGCACAGGCCGTACCGCAGGCACATCGTCTCCTGGCGGTGGCCCACGCCTTCCGTCATCACCCACCTGGTGCGGCTCGGCGTGCCGATAGGCGTTTCCCAGTTGTGCGAGGTGATGCTCTTCTGCGCCGCCGCCCTGGTTCTGGCGCCCCTGGGAGAGGCTCAGGTGGCCAGCCACCAGATTGCCGGGAATGTAGGCGGCTTGGTTTTCATGCTGCCGCTCTCCGTAGGGCTGGCGGCCTCCATCCGCGTGGCGTACCACCACGGCAGAAAAGACCTGGCGGGCACCAAATCCGCCATTCTGTCCTCCTATCTGCTGGTGCTTACCATCTGCCTGTGCACGTTTGGCGGCATCACCCTGTTCCGGGAGCAGATCGTGCATTTGTACAATGACTCGGAACTCATTGTCGGCACGGCCTCCGTCCTGCTGGTTCTGGCGGCGGCCTACCAGCTGCCGGATTGTCTTCAGGTGCTCTCTGCCGGGGTGCTGAGAGGTTTCCGGGATACGGCCTCCATCACCATCATCACCTTCTTTTCCTACTGGATGGTGGGATTCCCGGCATGCTACATTCTGGCCCGTACGAACTGGATTGTGCCGGCCATGGGCGCGCGCGGCATCTGGATAGGATTCATCATCGGTTTGTCTGTGGCGGCTGTGCTGCTGCTGTGGCGCGTAAAGTGCACCACCAGGCGGGAATTTGCCCTGATGAGGGAGAACGGAAAATGATCTTTTCCCCGGAACGGGAATGGAGTCATCTTTCCCGTTCCGTAGGAATGTCCCCGCTCCGGAGCCTCTTGAGGATATCCACCGCTTCCCGGGCGTTGATGATGTCCTTGAACCGGCATATTTTTTTCTTTCCGTATTTCAGGATGATGTTTCCGGAACCGTTCCGGCGCAGCCGTTGCCGGACTTCCCTGATTTTGTGGACGGAACAGGTTCGGATGTGTTGATCCGTCACCGTGATCAGGCGGTGTTGCGTCAGTACGTAAAAGGTGTTGCGGCGGAGCTTCCGTTCCTTCCAGATAGACGCAAATGCCTTGATGGGATAAGCCCAGACGACGCTTGCAATGAGCACCCCGAGGATGAAAAAATAAAAGGTGGGGGTGTACAGGGTATCCGCCGTCAGCTCAATGGCCGTCTGCCAGGTTGCAAAAACAAGTGCGAGGGGAAGAAGGAGCAGGGCGGTTCCGTACAGCATTTTCCTGACGACGGAGAAAGTCCAAAACCTTTTCACGGGACGGTTTTTCCACAGGATCTGTTCTCCGGTCTTGAGTTTTCTGTTCAGGTTCTTTTCAGGAAAAACAGAGGAAATAGAGGCGTTTCCCGTGCACGATGGGATTCTCTTCGTCACCTGACGAGGGCCATGCTGAAGCGCAGGGGAGGAATGAAAATTCATCAGCTTTTCCAGGGTGTCTGCTGTTTGCCGTGGATCCTCCATATCCTTTATTTCAAGGCTTCTTTTCCGGTATTTAAGAATGACATCCCCGGTGCCGTCTTGATGCGGATGTACGTGCAGGCGTACCCGTTTGGGAATGGGATCAGCAGAGAAGAATTCCCGGATGATCGTGATGATGCGCTGGTCCGTCAGTGCATAAAGAGTATTGCGCCGTTTTTTTCGTTTTCGCCACGGAGATAAAAGCGAATGCAGGGAAGAGGTCAGCAGTGATACAACCGTGAAGACGGTAATCATAAGACCAATACAGGAAAGGAGCTGAAAAAAATTCGGCCTGGTATGCAGGCACAAATGCAGGAAGTGCGGAAGCATGAAGAAGAATGCCAGGCACAGGCTGAGTAGAATTGTTCCGAGAAGAAGTTTTCTGGTGTCGTCCACGGTCCAGTTCCGTTCAACGGGACGGCACTTCCATAAAACCCGTTCTCCGGGTTTGAGCTTGCTGTCCAGCAGTTCTTCTTGAGACTGCCTGTCCTTGTTTCGTCTCATCGTGATTTCGGTATACGGACGTGAAGCCTCTGCGTCAATTATTTATGGAAGAAGTGGAACTAGAGTGCCTTGCGTTGCTTTTCAGTTTGCAGAATTCCTGGGGCTTTTCCTGCAATACGTTTTTTTCTTGGTTGAAATCAGGGTTGAAAATTCTTAACATCAATATTTTGGCGCATGTCTGGTCTTTTTTCGCCGTTTTCCCTTGTGGAGAAAAACAGTTCTTTTATACTAAACGGAACCGTACCGTTTAAGGTTTTTATATGTCGTTAATTATTAAATCGGAACAAGAATGCCGCTGGGACATTGTCTCCCTGGGCGAAGTGATGTTGAGACTGGATCCCGGCGAAGGCCGCATCCATACCACCCGTTCCTTCCGCGTGTGCGAGGGCGGCGGGGAATATAACGTGGCCCGCGGCCTGAGGCGTTGTTTCAGAATGCGCGGAGCCATCGTCACCGCCATTTGTGACAATCCCGTGGGGCGCCTGCTGGAAGACTGCATGCTCCAGGGCGGCCTGGACATGGATTATGTGGCCTGGAAACCCTTTGACGGTATTGGGCGCGACTGCCGTGTGGGATTAAACTTTACGGAGCGCGGCTATGGCGTGCGCGCCGCCGTGGGCTGCTCCGACCGTGGCCTGAGCGCCGCCTGCCAGATGAAGCCCGGCGAGGTGGACTGGGATGCCCTGTTCGGCAGGGATGGCGTGCGCTGGTTCCATACGGGCGGCATTTATGCAGGCCTTTCGGAAACGACCAGCGCAGTGGTGCTGGAGGCCGTGCAGGCCGCCCGCAGGCATGGCACGATTGTTTCCTATGATTTGAATTACCGCCCATCCCTCTGGAAGAGCATCGGCGGCCAGCCCCGTGCGCAGGAGGTGAACCGCGCCATTGCGCCTTTTGTGGATGTGATAATCGGCAATGAAGAGGATTTCCAGGCCTCCCTGGGGCTTTCCATTGAAGGGGCCACGGAGGATTTTTCCCACATTGACCAGAATTCCTACCGCCAGATGATCCGCCGCGCCGTGAAGGAGTTCGGCTTCAAGGCGGCGGCCACCACGCTGCGCGTGGCCCGTACGGCCACCCTGAACGACTGGGCGGCCATGCTGTATTACGATGGAGAGTTTTATGATTCCCTCTCCCTCCCGAACCTGGAGATTCTGGACCGCGTGGGCGGCGGAGATTCCTTTGCCTCCGGCCTGATTTACGGCCTGATGTCCGGCAAGGGCCCCCAGTATGCCGTCAATTGCGGCTGCGCCCACGGCGCGCTGGCCATGACCACGCCGGGGGACACGTCCACGGCCACCCTGGCGGAAGTGGAAAAAGTCATGAAGGGCGGAACCGCCCGCGTGGACCGTTAACCTTTTAATTTTTACCGACATGATTGAGAGCTGGAGATGGTACGGTCCAAGCGACCCGGTTACCCTGAGGGACATCCGCCAGGCGGGCGCCTCTGGCATTGTAACGGCCCTGCATGAAGTAAAGTGCGGGGACCTCTGGACGGAGGAAGCCGTGGCCGAACGCGTGCGGATGGTTGAAGAAGCCGGCATGAAATGGGTGGTGGCGGAAAGCATCGCCGTGCATGAGGACATCAAGACGCGTTCCGGGAACTGGAAGCATTACCTGGACATTTACAAGCAGAGCCTGCGCAACCTGGCCGCCGGCGGAGTGAAAGTGGTGTGCTACAATTTCATGCCCGTGCTGGACTGGACGCGTTCCGACCTGGCCTTTCCCATGGAGGACGGCAGCAGCGTCCTGAAATATGATGCCGCCCGGGTGGCTGCGTTTGACCTGTTCATTCTGGAACGGGAAGGGGCTGAGGGCGATTATTCCCCGGAAACGGCGGAGCGCGCCCGTGAACTTTTCCAGTCCATGGATGCGGGAGCCCGCAAGGCGCTGGCGGATTCCATTCTGCTGGGTCTTCCCGGCACGGTGGATGACCTGACGCCGGAGCAGTTCAGGGAAATGCTCAAGCGCTATGAGGGCATAGACGATGCGCAGCTGCGCCGGAACCTGTACGATTTCCTGAATGAAATCATGCCCGTGTGCGAGGAAACGGGCATCCGCATGGCCATTCATCCGGACGACCCTCCCCGGCCCATCTTCGGGCTGCCCCGCATCCTGAGCGATGAGGAGGACATGCGCCGGATGGTGCGTGAAGTTCCCTCCCCGCATTCCGGCTTCACGCTCTGTACCGGATCCCTGGGCGGTCTTTATTCCAACGCTCCGCACCTGCTGATGGAGGAGTTTGCGGACAGGGTGTATTTTGCCCATTTCCGCAATACGGTGTTTGACCGGGACCATGAAAGCTTCCGTGAATCCGGTTCCCACCTCTGCGGCCATACGGATATGGCCTATGCCATGCAGTGCCTTCTGGAAGAGGAAGCCCGGCGCAAGGCCGCCGGATGGGCGGAGTGGCGCATTCCGGTTCGGCCGGACCACGGGAAGCTGATGGACATTGATCTGGAAAAACATTGTTATGCCGGGTATTCCTACGGCGGCCGCTTAATCGGCCTGGCGGAGCTGCGCGGGCTGGCGATGGGGCTTCAGTCCTTCCGCCCGCTGGTGGGCAGGACGGCTGTGGTGACCGGAGCCGCGGGCGTGCTCTGTTCCGTCATGGCCAGGGATCTGTTGAAGGCCGGAGCCAGGGTGGCGCTGCTGGGCCGCACCCGTTCCAAACTGGAAGACCTCCAGCGGCAGCTGGCGGCGGAAGGACTGGGGCAGACGCTGGTGCTGGCCGCGGACGTGCTGGACAAGGCGGCTCTGGAACAGGCCTGTTCCCGCGTGAAGGAAGAGTGGGGACGGCTGGACATTCTGGTGAACGGCGCGGGCGGCAACGACCCGCGTGGAACCAGCCCCGCGGAGCAGTGCACGCCGGAGACCCCCGCGGAGCAGGGCTTCTTCGGCATGGACATGGAAGGCTTTGAATACGTGAACCGCCTCAATATGATCGGCACCATCCTGCCCTCCCAGGTGTTCGGGGAACTGCTGGCCGCTTCCGGCGGCTGCATCGTGAACATTTCCTCCATGGCCGCCTTCCAGCCTCTGACCAAGGTGGGCGCGTATGGAGCCGCCAAGGCCGCTGTGGACAACTTCACTAAGTGGCTCGCCACGCATCTGGCGCCGCTGGGCGTCCGTGTGAACGCGATTGCCCCCGGCTTCTTCATCACGGATCAGAACCGCTTCCTGATGATGGAGAAGGATGGGGAAACCCCCACGCCGCGCGGCCGGAAGGTGCTTGCGAAGACGCCCATGCACCGTTTCGGTGATCCGGAGGACCTCTGCGGGGCGCTCCGCTTCCTCGTCTCTCCTGCCGCCTCCTTCGTGACGGGGACCATCATTCCCGTGGACGGGGGCTTTCTGGCCTATTCCGGAGTATAACAGCCCATCTTCACCATCATGTTCATCAACGACGATTTCCTGCTGGATACTCCCCAGGCAAAGGCGCTTTTCCATGAGTACGCCGAGAACCGGCCGATCATTGACTACCATTCCCATCTGGATCCTGCCGCCATTGCGGACAACCGCCAGTTCTCCAACATCGCCCAGCTCTGGCTGGACGGTGACCATTACAAATGGCGCGCCATGAGGACGAACGGGGTTCCGGAACGCCTCTGTTCCGGAGACGCCCCGGACCGGGAGAAGTATGACGCCTGGGCGGCTACGGTGCCGCGCCTGCTGCGCAACCCGCTTTACCACTGGACGCATCTGGAACTGCGCCGCCCCTTCGGCATTTCCGGCCTTCTGCTGGGGCCGGACACGGCGGGGGAAGTCTGGGAAAAGACCTCCGCCATGCTCCAGTCCGGACAGATGGGCGCCCTGGATATCCTGAAAAAGATGAACGTGGAAGCCGTGTGCACCACGGACGACCCCTGTGACGACCTGGCCGCCCACCGGAGGCATGCCGCTTCCGGGGATTCCGTCAAGCTGCTCCCCACCTTCCGCCCGGACAAGGCGCGCGCCGTCCATCAGGGCGCGGCATGGCGGGAATGGGTGGAACGCCTGGAACGGGCTTCCTCCATGGAAATCCGTGATTTGGCCGCTTTCAGGAAGGCGCTTGCCGCCAGGCATGACTTTTTTGCGCGGAACGGTTGCAAGCTTTCGGACCACTCCCTGGAAGCGTTTGACGAGGAAAGCCTTTCCGGAGAGGAAGCCGCCGCCCTGTTCAGCACCGCCCTCCAGGGCGGGGAAATAGTGCCCCGGGATGCCGCCCGTTTTTCCAATTTCCTGATGGATTTCTTCGCGGAACTGGACTCCGGGAAGGACTGGGTGCGCCAGCTCCACATAGGTGCCTTGCGGAATCCGAACGGCGCCGCCCTGCGGGATCTGGGGCCGGACACGGGTTTTGACGCCATTGCGGATTTCACGTACATGGCCCCCCTGGGCCGCCTGCTGGACCGTTCCGCTCAGAAGGGAACCCTGCCGCGCACCATCCTGTACAACCTCAACCCGCGGGACAACGCCGCCCTGGCCGTGCTCTGCGGCAGTTTCCAGGACGGCGGGACGGCGGGAAAAATGCAGTACGGCGCGGCCTGGTGGTTCCTGGACCAGATGGACGGCATGACGCGCCATCTGGAAACCCTCAGCCAGCTCGGGATGCTCTCCCGCTTCGTGGGCATGCTGACGGACAGCCGCAGTCTGCTGAGCTACACGCGGCATGAATACTTCCGCCGCATCCTGTGCCGCATTCTGGGGCAGGACATGGCCCGAGGCCTGGTTCCGGACGACATGGAGATGATAGGCTCCATGGTGGCGGACATCTCCTACCATAACGCCAAACAATATTTCAACTTTTAAACTGATGAAGACACTGCTGGAAAAATTATCCGCCATCAAGCTTGTACCCGTCGTCGTTCTCCATGACGCGGACAAGGCCGTACCCCTTGCCAAAGCCCTGCTGGACAACGGCTGCGGGTGCATGGAAATCACGTTCAGAACGCCTGCCGCCGCGGAGGCGATTGCCCGCATCTCCCGGGAGCTGCCCGGAATGCTGGTAGGGGCGGGCACCCTGCTGACGCCGGAGCAGGCGGCGGACGCGTGCCGTGCGGGAGCCGCGTTCGGCGTGGCTCCCGGTTTTGACCCGCAGGTGGTGAAGGCCGCCGCGGAGCTGGATTTCCTGTTTGTTCCGGGCGTTTCCACGGCTTCGGAAATGAGCCAGGCCCTTTCCCTGGGATGCCAGTTCCAGAAGTTTTTCCCGGCGGAAGCCGCGGGAGGCGTCAAGATGCTTAAATCCCTGCTGGCCGCCTTCCGCCATACGGGCGTGCGCATCATGCCCACCGGAGGCATCAACGCCGGCAACATCGGCTCCTGGCTGGAAATTCCGGAAGTGGCTGCCTGCGGCGGTTCCTGGATTTGCGAATCTTCCCTGATCCAGGCCGGAGACTGGGAGGAAATAGGAAAACGCACACGGGAAGCCCTGAAGGCCCTGCAAACAACCGCCATTTAACCCTGACCCGCATTTTACCTATGATCCAGGAACAACCCAGACAGGATTCCTTCCGGTGGATGATTCTCTTCATGCTCTTCGCGGCAACGACGATCAACTACCTGGACCGCCAGATTCTTTCCATCCTGAAGCCCGTTCTGGACCATGAACTGGGCTGGACGGACGCCCAGTACGGCATGATCATGTCCATCTTCCAGGCGTCCTACGCCGTGGGCCTGACCATGTTCGGGTGGATTATCGACAAATACGGGGCCCGCATGGGCTTTGCCATTTCCATCATGTGGTGGAGCCTTGGCGCGCTCTCCCATGCCTTCGCCGTGGGGGTCAAATCCATGGGGCTCAGCCGCATTATCCTGGGGCTGGGGGAAGGCGGCAACTTCCCGGCAAGCATCAAGACGGTGACCAACTGGTTCTCCTCCGGGGAGCGCGTGTTTGCCACCACGTTGTTCAATTCCGGGGCGAACGTCGGGGCGCTGGTGGCCCCGGCCACCATTCCGTTCATTGCCGCGGCGTGGGGCTGGCAGTCAGCCTTCATTGCCGCCGGCGTTCTCGGCTTCCTGTGGGTGGTGTTCTGGCTCCGGATGCCTAAAAACCCGCGCGTGAAGCTGGCGGAGGAATCCGCCGCACTGGCGCAGGCGGAAAAGGAGGAAGCCCGGGCGTCCATCCCGTGGAGAAAGCTGCTTGCCTACCGGCAGTCCTGGAGCCTCATCCTGGTCCGTTTCCTGACAGACCCCATCTGGTGGTTCTTCCTCTTCTGGCTGCCGGACTTCTTCAGCAAGCACTTTGGCTATGACATCAAGGAATCCGCCCTGCCGCTGATCGTCATTTACGCCCTGGTGACCGTATTGAGCATTCTGGGGGGTAGCCTGACCAAGTTCCTGGCGGGCAGGGGCTGGAGCCTGAACAAGGTGAGAAAAATCTCCATGCTTATCTTTGCCTGCTGCGTGCTTCCGGTGATCTTTGTGCAGTACTTTGACATGTGGAGCATTGTGGCCGTTCTCGGCCTGGCGGGAGGCGCCCACCAGGCGTGGTCCGCCAGCGTGTACACGCTGGGTTCCGACATGTTCCCGAAGTCTGACGTGGCGTCCATCACTGGCCTTTCCGGCATGGCGGGGCAGATTGGCAGCGTGCTGTTTCAGACGGCCGTGGGCCTGACCCTGTCCTGGTTCGCCGCGCAGGGGAATGCCTCCCACGGGTACGACATCATTTTCATGGTCTGCGGCTGCGCGTATCTGGCCGCCTTCATTATATTCAGCCTCATTATTCCGAAAATCAGCATGGTTGAACCCAGGGAAAATGGATAGGGCTTCTCTTTCCTTTCATGGGTCTGTTCCATTCGCTGGAAAGAAAGAAGCCGCCGCAGGAATGGCCGGGCATGCATTCGCCGCGTTTCTGCGCTGTAATAATGGCGTGCGGGAAATGAATCCCCCACGCCATTATTATTGAATTATGTCTATTACAATTACCAATCCGGAAGGCCGGAAAGTTGAATTCAAGGACCAGCGGGGGCCGACCTGCGGTCTCTATGCCCTGTCCTTTGTCCTGGAATATCTCTATAATATGAACATTCCCGCTACGGCAAACGGGGACAAAACAAAGGAATCCCTGAGGAACAGATTCAAGAAGGACGGGAAAACCATTGTTGGAGAATTATATGACGCTACGGCGGCCATGGCCGGTTATATCAATGCTCTGGCTTCTCCCAAAATCAAGTGCCGGTCTGTTGCCTGTGATGTTTCCTCCATTACTAAAACGTTGGATGAAGGAGGACTCTGCATGGTGCCGTTCTGCGTGGATGCCGGAGGCAACCCCAGTAATTCCGGAATTCACGCCCATTGGTGTGTGTTGCAGTCTATTCCGGATAAGGCTAAACCTGACGAAGTAATCGCCCTTCATTGGGGTGACAAGGTAAGATGCTTGTCCCTGACTGCTTTGAAGAACAGCAACCATGCCATCAAGGATGTCGATGCTTCCTGGTGGGGCAAGGAAAAGGACAGCACCCGGCTGAGTTATTACCGCTGTGAAGCGGCAGATAGCAGCGAGGCAGTGGATTCCCATGGCTTCACCCATCAGATCAAGCCCGGCTCCGTCAAGCAGATTCCGGCAACGCCCCTAGGTGAAACACTAGCAAGGAAAATGCTGGTCTTTGCCAAGTGAATGAAGACGTGACGGAGAGTCCTTTTTCAGGAATCCGTCATGACAAAGCGGGCTGCCCCTTCCATGAAGGGACAGCCCGCAAGTTGTTCAAATCAGGTATTCCGGAAGTTTGTTAACCGACGCGTTCCACCTTTACGGAGTGGGATTGTCCGTTGATGACGATGGTCAGGTCACGGGAGCCGGAGGAGCCACTTACCTGGGCGGTGATGCCGTTGTCGATGACGGTCATGGACGGAGCTGCAGGTGCGGGCGCGGCGGCAGGAGCGGTGTTCACCTGCACGGGAGCTTCCGGCTGCGGTTCGGGTTTCCTGTAGAAGTCTTCCACCTGCTGCGGGAACATGGCGTAGATCACGCAGTGTTCGTCGTCCGTGGGAAGGCCCTTTTCCGCAAGCTTCTTGCGCAGGTCTTCCATGCCGGGCTTGATCAGGTCCGCCGGGCGGCAGGTGATCGGTTCCTTGCCCATTTTTTCCGCGCAGAGCTTCTGCACTTCCGGGTCCACGGGGGCCGGGGTGCGGCCGTAGTAGCCCAGGGCGATGTCCGCCGCCTGGGGCGTGATGTTCTTCCAGCGGCCGAATTTCACGTTCAGCATGGACTGCACGCCCACGATCTGGGAGGTGGGAGTCACCAGCGGAATCCAGCCCAGGGCCTTGCGAACCACGGGGATTTCCGCAAACACTTCTTCAAACTTGTCTTCCATGCCCTGTTCCTTGAGCTGGGTGCGGAAGTTGGAAAGCATGCCGCCGGGCACCTGGTAGCGCAGCGTGTCGGAGTCTACCACTTCGTTGCGGTGGGAGGTGAACTTGCCCATGGATTCATAGATGGGCTTGAGCATTTCCGACACTTCAATGAGCTTGTCCGTGTCGTAATCCGGCTTGCGGGAATTGCCGTTCAGCAGGGCGAGCATGCGCAGGCAATCCGGCTGGCCCGTTCCGTTGGCGAAGGGGGCGATGGAAACGTCGCAGGCGTCCACCCCGGCGTCAATGGCGCTGAGGTACGTGGAGGCGCCGAGGCCCGCGGTGTCATGCGTGTGGATCCAGACGGGGATGTTGAGGTCCTTTTTCAGCGCGCTGACCAGTTCATGGGTCACATAGGGGGGGATGAGGCCGGCCATGTCCTTGATGACGATGGCGTCCGCTCCCATGTCCGCCAGCTCCCGGCCCATGTCCACGAAGCTTTGCGTGGTGTGCACGGGGGAGGTGGTGTAGCAGATGGTGCCGTGCGCCTGGGCTCCGGCCTTCTTGGCAGCGCGGATGGAGGTTTCCATGTTGCGCGGGTCGTTCACGCAGTCGAAAATGCGGAAGATGTTCATGCCGTGCTTGGCGCTCATGGCGACGAAGGCTTCCACCACGTCGTCCGCATAGTTGGTGTAGCCCACGATGTTCTGGCCGCGCAGGAGCATCATGTGCGGGGTCTTGGGAGCGGCTTTCTTCAGGGCGTCCAAGCGGTCAAACGGCCACTCCTTCAAAAAGCGCAGTCCGGCGTCAATGGTGGCGCCGCCCCAGGTTTCCAGGGCGCTGAAGCCCATGGAGTCCAGAATGGGGGCGATGGGCAGCATGTCTGCCGTCTTCATGCGGGTAGCCGCCAGGGACTGGTGCCCGTCGCGGAGAACAGTACAATTGAATGTAACAGGATTCATTATTTAGTTAACTATTGTTAAAAATTGAAGAGGTGGCTTCTTGAGGATTATTTTCTCACACGCGCCGTTACAGGTCAAGCATACAAGAACGGGCCGATTGGAAGAGTTACTGGACGGGAGCCATCAGCCGCGCCAGGTTGCAGAGCATTTTGAACCCCAGTGATTTGTTGTTGTAATCCTCCAGGGATTCCTTTTTGGAGGAGGAGAAATCCTTCTCCAGCATGGCTGCCACTTCCGCACAGGCGGCAGGGGAATGGATGACGGCCGTGAGTTCAAAGTTCAGGGCCAGCGAGCGGTTGTCCAGGTTGGCGGTTCCCACGGTGGCGATGTCGTCATCCATCAGGACCACCTTCTGGTGCAGGAATCCCTTTTGATAGGCCCATACCTGGATGCCGTACGTGTCCAGGTCCCGGAGAAAGGTGAAGGAGGAGAGTTTCACCAGAATGTGGTCCGCCCGTTCCGGGCGCAGGATGCGCACGTCCACGTTCCGTAGGGCGGCGGCCTGGAGGGCGGCCATGACTCCTTCATCCGGGACGAAGTAGGGGGTGGCTATCCAGAGCCGCCGGGTGGCGCTGTTCGCCAGGGCGATGATCGTGGTCTTCCATGCGGGAATGACGTCCGCGGGGCCGGACGGCAGGATCAGCAGGGTTTCATCCTCCGGCTGGGGGGTGATCTCCCAGGAGAGGCAGGGAAGGGAGGAAGGGCCGGATTTCAGCATGGCCCAGTTCCAGTCTTCCAGAAAGCTGATCTGAGTCTGCTGCACGGAGGGGCCTTCCAGCTGCACGAACGTGTCGCGCCAGTAGCCCAGGGCCCCCTTGCCCAGGTACTCCCGGCCGATGTTCATGCCGCCGATGAAGGCGGTGGAGCCGTCCACCACCACCAGTTTCCGGTGGTTGCGGAAGTTCAGCCGCAGGATGTTGCTCAGGAAGTGGCGCTTCCCGTTGAAGGGCTCAATGTTCACTCCCGCCTTCCGCAGGGCGGAGATGTAGCCGGGGGGGAGTTTGTGGGAGCCGATTTCATCATAAAGCATGTAGATTTGAATGCCGTCTCTGGCGCGTTCAATCAGCAGGTTTTTCAGGTTCTGGCCCACGGAATCATTCTTGATGATGAAGAATTCAATCAGGATGTAATGTTCCGCGTTCCTGATGGCGTCGTAAATGCGCGGGAAGGCATGGTCCGCGTCAATGAGCAGGCGGCAGGAATTGCCGCGGCAGACGGGCAGGCGCACGATGTTGGAAAGCGTATGCATGATGTTTCCCGCCTTGTCGGAGGGCTTGACGGTGTAGGGAGCCATGCAGTTCGTGATCTTATCCGTCAGTTCCCCCCAGGAGGATTCGGGATCCGTCTGCCTCCGGCGCGTTTCCGCATATCCGCTGAACCTCCGGCGCCCCAGGATCAGGTAAAAGGGCACCGCAATATACGGGAAAGCCAGCAGGGAGATCAGCCACGCGATGGTCCCCTGCGGCGTGCGCGTGTGGAGCAGGGCCGGAATCAGGCAAAATGCGCCTGCAATGTGGCACAGGGCGACAAATTCCAAATAAGGCTCTTCAGGGATGATCATGGGATGGAAACCGGAAAGAATGCGGAAAAGGAAAACAATGGGAAGCGGTGAAAAGGCTGGCTTTTAAAGCTGGAAATGATACTAAAGTGGCGCATGCTCGTATTATCACGAGCCCACGGATTAGAAAAGCGTAATTTAAGGGAATGAAGCAGTATTTGGCACTTTTGGAGGATGTTCTGACCAATGGAGTGGGCCGGGAGGACCGTACGGGGACGGGCACCATTGGCGTGTTCGGACGGCAGAGCAGGTATGACCTGCGCGACGGTTTTCCGTGCCTGACTACCAAGAAGCTCCACTTGCGCTCCATTATTTATGAATTGCTCTGGTTCCTGAAAGGGGAAACCAACGTCAAGTTCCTGAAGGACAACGGCGTCAGCATCTGGGACGAATGGGCTGACGAGAACGGGGAACTGGGGCCCGTGTACGGCGCGCAGTGGCGCTGCTGGCCGGGAAACGACGGCCAGCCTATTGACCAGATTGCCAGATTGATAGACGGCCTTAAGAATAATCCCTGGTCCCGCCGGCACATTGTCAGCGCGTGGAACGTGGCCGTGGTGGATGACATGGCGCTGCCTCCCTGTCATTCCCTGTTCCAGTTCTGCGTGATTCCCGCCCAGCCGGGCGAAGAGAAGCACGGTCTTTCCCTGCAGCTGTACCAGCGCAGTGCGGACCTGTTCCTGGGGGTTCCGTTCAACATAGCCTCTTACGCCCTGCTGCTGCTCATGACGGCGCAGGTGTGCGGATATGAGGCCAGGGAATTCATCCATACCTTCGGGGACTTGCACCTGTATCGGAACCATCTGGACCAGGCGCGGGAACAGTTGTCCCGCACGCCGCGCCCGCTTCCGGTCATGAAGCTCAACCCGGAGGTAAGGACCATAGACGGGTTCCGGTATGAAGATTTTGAACTCGTGGGGTATGATCCCCTGCCGCACATCAAGGCGCCTGTTTCCGTTTAACCTCCAGATCCAGCATCCTCATGTCACCGTCCGTTACGTACACAGGAGTGGTCGCCATGTCTCCCGGCCGGGGCATCGGCTACCGGGGCGCGTTGCCCTGGCATTTGCCGGACGATCTCAAGACTTTCAAGCGCATCACGACGGGCCATCCCGTGCTGATGGGGCGCAAGACTTATGAGAGCATCGGAAGGCCGCTTCCCAACAGGCAGAACATTGTGCTGACCCGAGACCCGGCCTGGACGGCGGAAGGCGTGCAGGTGATTCATTCCGTGGAGGAGCTGGAACAGATGGACCTGGCGGATCCGGAGGTCATGGTCATCGGCGGGGCGGAAATCTTTTCCCTGATGATGCCGTTCATGTCCCGCATGTGGGTGTCCCATGTGAAGGACGAGTACCCGGCGGATACCTTCCTCCCTCCGTTTGAAGACAGGCTGGGGCATGCCTCCCTGCAGGAGCGGTTTGACGGATTTGACCTGTATTTGTACGAGTAGGGGGAGCTGCCGTTTTCTTTTCCGCATTCCCTGCGGATGTTTGTTAAAGCGCAAAAAAAGACGGAGCGGCAGAACCGCTCCGTCCTCCGGGAAGAGAATTTCTTCTCCCGTTATGGGGCCTTTCCGGTGAACTGGGCCTTCACCCATTCACGATAGCGCTGGAACATGGCGTACAGGGCCGGAATGAACAGGATGCCCACTATGGTGGCAAGGATCATGCCGTAGAAGGTGGTGATGCCGATGGCCTGGCGGCTTGCCGCGCCCGCGCCGGAGGCGATGACCATGGGAAAGACCCCGATGATGAAGGAAATGGCCGTCATCATCACGGCGCGGAAGCGCTGCCGCGCCCCTTCCAGGGCCGCCTGCTGGATAGGTACGCCGCGCTCCCGTTCCATCTTGGAGAATTCCACCATCAGGATGGCGTTCTTCCCGGCCAGGCCCACCAGCATCACCAGCCCCAGCTGGGCGTAAATGCTCAGGGGGGTGTTGCAGATGAGCAGCCCCAGCAGAGCGCCCAGCAGGGCCACGGAGACGGAGACAATGACGGAAATGGGCACCGTCCAGCTTTCATACTGCGCTACCAGGAACAGGTAGCCGAAGAGCAGGGCCAAGCCCATCAGCAGGACGATTTTTCCGTCGTTCTGGCGTTCCTGGTAGCTCATGTCCGTCCAGGTGATGGAGTAATTTTCCGGCAGCGGAATGGCTTCAATCTGGTTCATCAGCTGGCCGCTGCTGACGCCCGGCTTGGCCTGGGCGGTTATTTCCGCGGACATGAGCTGGTTGAAGCGGGAGATCTGGCGCGGCCCGACCATGTAAGACAGGGTGGCTACGGAACTGAGCGGCACCATCTGGCCCTGGTCGTTCTGGATGTAGGTGTTCATGATGTCGTTGATGCTGGTGCGGTCCTGCGCCGCGGACTGCATCTTCACCTTGAACGTGTAGCCGATCAGGTTGAAATCATTGATGTACATGGAAGCCAGCTTGCTCTGCAAAGTCGTGAAAATGCGGTTGACGGGCACGTGCATGCTCTGCGCCTTTTCACGGTCGATGTTCAGGAAAAGCTGGGGCGTGTTGGCCTCATAAGGGCTGCGGGCGTACATGGTCCCCGGCAGCTTGTTGATCTTGTCCAGCAGGTCGTTCGTCGCGCGTTCCAGGTCCTTGGGCGTTTCTTCCCCGCTGGCCTGGAGCATGAAGGAGACGCCGCCCGTCAGGCCCAGCCCCATGATGGCGGGCGGGCTGAACACCGTGGCCTTGGCCGCGGGAATCTCATCACAGAGGATGGAAGCCTTCTGCATGATGGAGTTCAGGGAAAGGTCCGGCGTTTTGCGCTTGTCCCAGGAGTCTAGCTGGGCGATGCACATGCCCAGGTTTTCCCCGTTGCCGCCCATGAAGCTGAACCCGGAGGTGGAGGAAACCTGGCGCACGCCGGGAATGCTCATGAGCTTCTGTTCCGCACTGCGCATGGCCTGTTCCGTACGGCCCAGCGTGGCGCCCGGAGCCAGCTGAATGTCGCAGAAGACGGTTCCCTTGTCTTCCGGCGGAAGGAAGGATTTGGGAACAGTCTCAAACAGTTTCCAGTTGGCGAGCAGGACGGCGGCCAGCAGAATCAGCGTGAGCCACGCGCGGCGCACCATGACGCCGGCACATTTGATGTAGCTCCTGCGCGTCCATTCCAGCGTGGCATTGAAGGGGCGGAAGAGGCTGAACCTTCTCTGCGTCTTTTTCTTCCCTTTCAGCAGCAGCACGCACAGGGCGGGGCTGAGCGTCAGGGAATTGATGGCGGAAAGGCAGAGGGCCACGCACATGGTCACGGAGAACTGCATGTAAATGTTCCCCACCATGCCTCCGAAGAAGGCAATGGGCACGTAAATGGCCACCGTCACCAGCGTGGTGGCGATGATGGCCCCCGTAATCTGGTGCATGCTCTTCTTGGTGGCTTCTTCCGGGGACAGGTCTTCCGTTTCCAGAATGCGCATGGTATTCTCCACGACGATGATGCCGTCGTCCACCAGGGAGCCGATCACCAGGATCAGGCCGAACATGGTCAGCACGTTGATGGAAAAGCCCAGCGGCAGCAGGATGGCGAAGGTGCCGATCAGGGAGACGGGAATGGCCAGCGCCGGAATGAGCGTGGCGCGCCAGTCCTGAAGGAACACGTACGTGATGCCCACCACCAGGATCAGGGCGATGATCAGCGTTTCCAGGATTTCCGCCATGGTGGCGGAAATGTATTCCGTGGGGTCGTAGCTGACGACATAGCTGACTCCGTCCGGGAAGCGTTCCTTTAATTTTACCAGCGTATCCTTGACGCCGTTCATGGCTTCCAGGGCGTTGGCGTCGTCCAGGCGGTACACGGCCATGTTCACGGAATCTTCCCCGTTGTTGCGGCTGCTGCCCGTGTAGGTCTCCGCGCCCAGCTCAATGCGGGCAATATCGTCCAGACGGGTGACATGGCCGTTCTGTCCGGTGCGGACGATGATCTGGCTGAATTCCTCCACGGTTTTCAGGCGCCCGGTGACGTTCACCTTGTACTGGATGAAATTGTTTTCCCCTTCGGAGCCGATGGAACCGGCGGCGGCCTGAACGTTCTGCGCCTTGATGGCGTTGGAAACGTCATCCGGCGTGATGTTCAGGGCGGACATGCGCAGGGCGTCCAGCCAGATGCGCATGCTGTAATTCTTTTCCGGCATCAGGTTAACGGCGGAAATACCCGGTACGCGGGCGATCTCGTCCTTCACCCTGGACTTGACGAAGTTGTTCAGTTCCAGGGAGCTCATGCTCGTGGACCGGAAGGCGAAGAAGCCCAGGATGTCCGAGGAGCGTTTCCGGATTTTGATGCCCTGGTCCGTCACTTCCTTGGGAAGCTTGTACTCCACCCGTTTCAGGGCGTTCTGGACGTTCACCATGTTAATGTCCGAGTCCGTGCCGCTCTTGAACGTCAGGGACAGGGAATAGCCGCCGGTGTTGTCCGACTTGGAGGAGAAATAAAGCAGGTTTTCCAGCCCGTTGAGTTCTTCCTCAATGGGAGAGGCCAGCGTCTCCATCACCACCTGGGCGCTTGCGCCCGTGTAGGTAGCCTGCACGTTGATGCTGGTGGGGGCGATTTCCGGATACTCCGCAATAGGCAGCTGCTGCAGGCAGATGCCGCCCGCCAGAACCATCAGGATGGCGATGACAATGGCGAATTTGGGGCGTTTGATAAACAGGTCCGCAATCATGGGATGATCAGTTTTGAGCGGCAGACACCGGATTCACCTTGGCGCCGGGGCGCACTTTATGCATGCCGTCGATGATGATGACTTCCCCTTCCTTCACGCCGGAGCTGAAGCACTGTTGATTATTGACCGTGTTGCCCAGCGTAACGTCCCGGCGTTCCACCACGCCCTGGTCGTTCACCACGTAAACGTAGCTTTTGTAGGCGTCATGCATCACGGAGGAAATGTTGGCCGCCGGGAAGCGGTCCACATTCTTCTTGGAAAGATTGACCGTGACGATGCCGCCGGGTGTCAGCACGTCTTCCGGATTGGGGAACTTGGCCCAGACGTTCAGGGTATCCGTGGTTGGCTGGACGGTGTTGTCCGTCATGAAAATCTTGCCCGGCTGGTCGTACGCCTTGCCGTTGGCGAGAGTGACGGCCACAATGGCTTCCTTCTTCATGGTCTCCTGGGTGCCGAACAGGGAAAGAAAATCGCGTTCGCTGATGGGGAATTTCACATACACCTCATCCACGCCCGTGATGGTCACCAGGGACCCGGAGGTGGGGGTGATGTAATTGCCCGTGGAAAAAGTGACGCGGCCCGTACGCCCCGTGATGGGGGCCGTGAGCCTGGTGTAATTAAGATCGTCCCTGGCTACGGTGATGGCGGCGTCCGCGGACTGGATTTCCGCTTCCAGGGCATGCATGGTGCTCTTTGCGTTTTCCACCGTATCCATGGAAACGGACTTGGAGGCCAGCAGCCTGTTATAGCGCTCAAAGCTGTTCCTGGCATAAAGCAGCTTGGCTTGCAGCTGGGCCTTCTTGGCTACCGCTTCCTCCACGGCTGCCTTGTAACGCGTGTCTTCTATTTCGAAAAGGAGGTCTCCCTTCTTGACCACGTTGCCTTCCCGGAAGCGGGTGGCTACGATGTTGCCGGAAACTCGGGGCTGTACGGTCACCCGGTCAATGGATTCCACCTGGCCGATGTACTTCTTGTTCACCGCGCTGTCGATCGCCGCTGCTTTCTGGACAAGCACGGTGCTGGGCTTGGCGGCGGCTCCTCCCGGCGCCCCCTGGGAATAACCCGGCATGATGAGAGAGAAAAGCAGGCCGGACCCGGCCAGCAGGCGGAGGGGAACCTTCCGTTCGTGCGTATGTTTTTTCATATGGTATTATTTACTGTAAACGTGGTTGTAAAGGTTATCCACAATGCGGCAGAAATTCTCCCTGTCTTCTTCCGTCAGGATGCTGAACAGGGTGTCCACCCGTTTTTTCATGCCGTTGTAAAGCATCTGGAATCTGGATTCCCCCTCCTCGGAAAGGCGGATGCAGAGGGAACGCCTGTCGCGCGGATTCTCCTTGCGGTCAAACAGGCCTTTCTTCACCATGCTGTCCACCAGCAGGGAAGTGGAAGGAATGCTCATGCGGAGATGGTGCGCGAGCGTCTTCAGGGGAATGCCTTCATGGCGGTTGGTCATCAGCCGGTTCAGGGCGCCCAGGGCATTCATTTGCCGGACGGAGAGTCCCATGATCTTCTGGTAGTGGCTCTGGTCCACCTCATTCAGGTTATCCCGTTTAAACTGGTAGAGAATGGTCTCAAATTTGTGAACGGAGGTAGTGATATCCACGGCAGGTTGAAGCATGCGACTGTTATGTCAAAAATGGTTAACTGTTGTCAAACTAAAACAAATAAAGTTGAGGATTTGTTACCATTGATTAAATAATCGGAAAATAAAAAGCTTCCTCCCTTACCACCATACAAACTTCCGGCGGTTGGAGAAGTTGCAAAAAAAGACTTTTTTTCTTGTCACTGGGGTATAAAGGCGTGTATAAGCCTCCACGTCCCGGCCGCAAGGCCTGGGCAAGCACCCAAGGTCAGGGAGCGGTAGCTCAGTTCGGTTAGAGCGCCAGCCTGTCACGCTGGAGGTCGCGGGTTCGAGCCCCGTCCGCTTCGCCACCTTGTTCAAAAAAAGCCGCCTCCGGGCGGCCTTTTTTGTGTCCGGGACAGTCCGGTTCTACAGAATCCAGCCGTTTATCCTGTTTTCCTGAAACACATCCCGGCAGTGCGGGTCAAGAGTTACTGAGAAAGGGCAATTCCTCGTGATTTAAATGAAAGACATCCAGCTGGGAGCGGAGGTTTGATTTGTTTATCCTTCGGACTCACTCATCCTGCGGGCTTCGAGCTGTGCTTTCCGTCCAACCGGGTTTGCCCGGTTTCCCAGTCTTCGCATAAAACAATTCGAAGCGCAGCGAAGGGAAATTATCCCTTCTCCTTCTCTCCGGAAAATTTCTCCTTCCCGCGGAGCAGGGGACCATGCTTGATTTCGGTTCCGTCTTCCATCATGATGTCCGCATGATTCTGGAATTGCACTCCCCGTTGGACATGCACCTTCACCTGAGGGACGGCGACATGCTGAAGCTGGTCGCGCCCCTGAGTTCCTCTTCCTTTGCCGGAGCGGTCATCATGCCCAACCTGGTGCCCCCGGTGGCGGATGCGGAAGCGGTGCTGGCTTATCGGCAGCGGGTGATGGCCGCATGCGGGGGAAATGTCTTCCAGCCGTACATGACGGCGTTTTTCCGCTCCTATTCCGAAAAGGAACTGGCCCGGCTCAGGGAACTGGTGTTCGGTATCAAGCTGTACCCGGCGGGAGCTACTACGAACAGCGAAGGGGGTGTAAAGGCCATGAAAGATGCGGAAGCCACCATGTCCATCATGCAGGAAATGGGCATACCCTTGCTGGTGCACGGAGAAAGCCACGGATTCGTGATGGACCGGGAAGCCGAATTCCTGGATGTTTACCGTGATCTGGCTACCCGCTTCCCTCGGCTGACCATCTGCATGGAGCACATTACCACGGCTTCCGCCGTGCAGCTGCTGGATGAATTTGAAAACCTGGCGGCCACTGTTACCCTCCAGCACCTTCTCATCACCCTGGACGACGTAGCGGGCGGCATGCTGCGCCCCCACCTGTTCTGCAAGCCGATCGCCAAAAGGCCGGAAGACCGGGAGGCCCTGCTGAAGGCGGCTCTTTCCGGGCATCCTCGCCTCATGTTCGGCAGTGATTCCGCCCCCCATCCCGTTCATGCCAAGGAAGCGTGCGGATGCGCCGCCGGCGTATTCACTGCCCCCATCGCTCTGCCGCGTCTGGCGGCCCTGTTTGAAGAACACGGCGCCCTGGACCGCTTGCAGGGTTTTGTTTCCGGCCATGCCTGCGCTTTGTACGGACTGACTCCGCCAGTCAAAACGGTGCGTCTTCAACGGAGGGAAATGCTGGTGCCGGGGGCCTATGAGGGGCACGGCCAGAAAGTGGTGCCGATGGACGCCGGATGCGTCATTCCCTGGAGCCTGGTGTAACGGGCTGCCCCTTGGGAAGATGACAGAAAGCATTTTAAGGAAATCGTCTTTATACTGGATATTCCGGACGATCTCACTACAATCCCTGCTCATGGATCGGATTCGCGTTTATACGGGTGGAATAGCTTCCTGTAATGGTTATCTTTTCAAAACGAAAGATAACACTTACGTGGCAGTGGACGCCCCGTCAGGATTCGCGGACTGGATATACTCCAAGAAACCCGATATCATCATCACGGATCTGCTCATCACCCACCAGCACTTTGACCATGTGGAGGACGCCTGCCGCATGCGCCAGATCTTCGGCTGCCGCATTCATGCCGGGCAGCCGTACAATGAAGACCTGACGCTGGAAAAAATGGCCCGCGACGCCTGGGGGCTTCCCCTCACCGTCCAGCCGTTTGTGGTGGATGAAATACTCACCCAGGATATCCATACGGCTAATTGGGGCGGCCTGCTGTGGCACCTGCACCAGGTGCCGGGGCACTCTCCGGACAGCATCGTTTATGACCTTCCGGATGAAGGGATCATGTTCACGGGGGACGTCATCTTTGCCGGGTCCATCGGACGCACGGATCTTCCGGGAGGAAACCTGCGCCTGCTGAAACAGGGCATCGAAAAGAAAGTGCTCAACCAGCCCGCTACCACCATGATTTTCCCGGGACACGGTCCGTACACCACCGTGAAGAATGAACTGCTGACCAATCCGTTCATCTCCTGACCACGCTTCCTGCGCCATGGCGCGGGGCCGTGCTCTACTCTTTAGCAAGCATACAAGATCAATGTTATTTTCAGAATTAGGTTTATCGGAACCCGTCTTGAAGGCGGTGGAGAAATGCGGTTATGAACATCCCACCCCCATTCAGGAGCAGGCCATCCCCATCATTCTGGAGGGACGGGACCTCATCGGGGCCTCCCAGACGGGAACGGGAAAAACCGCCGCCTTTGCGCTCCCCCTGCTGACGAAGCTTCAGCCCATCGGCAAGCCCCAGATCCTGGTGCTGGAACCCACCCGGGAACTGGCGGACCAGGTGGCGGAAGCCTTTGCGGAATACGGTGAATTCACCGGGTTGAAAGTGGCCCTGCTGTACGGCGGCGTGGGCTACGGGAAGCAGACGGAAGACTTGAAGAACGGAGCGGACATCGTGGTGGCCACGCCCGGTCGCCTGGTGGACCACTTTTACCGCGGCACCATGCGCTTTGGAGAAGTCAAGGCCCTGGTGCTGGATGAAGTGGACCGCATGCTGGACATGGGCTTCCTCCCCATCGTCCGTAAAATCGTCAACCTCTGCCCGTGGGAGGGTCGGCAGACCCTCTTCTTCTCCGCCACCATGCCTCCGGTGATTGCCGGATTTGCCAAATGGTGCCTGACGGATCCGGCGGAAGTCACCATCGCCCGGCGTGAAGTGGCCGCCACCATCAGCCATGCCTTTTATCCGGTAGCACTGGACCAGCGGGACGAACTGCTGCTGGCGCTGCTCAAGGGAACGGACTTCCATTCCGTCATGATCTTCACCCGCACCCGCAAGGAGGCAGATGCCGTGTGCGGCATGCTCAAGCAGCATGGCTACCGCGGAGAAGTGGCCGTCATGCACTCCGACATTCCCCAGAAGGAACGCATGGAGGCGCTCAAGGGATTCAAGAGCGGCAAATATGATATTCTGGTAGCTACGGACGTGGCGGCGCGCGGCATTGACATCAGCGGCGTGACCCACGTCATCAACTACCGGGTGCCGGAAAATGCGGAAGACTACGTGCACCGCATCGGCCGTACCGGCCGTGCCGAAGCCTCCGGAGACGCCTTCACGATCATGACGGCGGATGAAGTGGACTTTGCCACGGCGGTGGAGAACTTCATCGGAAAGCCCATTGAACACAAAAAGCTGGACGGCTTCAACTACACGTATACCGCCCTGCTGGAAGACAAGCCCGTCAAATCCGTCCGCAAGGTCAAACCCGCCGGTCCCAAGCGCCGCAGACGCTAAGAGCGTGATGTGGTTCTCCGTGCGGGAGTGACGATGATCCCATGCGCATCCTTGCCATAGACCCGGCCATCCGCAACACGGGCTACGCCGTGGTGGAGGGCGACCATCGACGGGCGCGCGCCCTGGATTATGGAACGCTGTCCATTCCGCGGAGCGTGTCCCAGTCCGGCTGCCTGCTTGCCATCAAGCAGCATCTGGGCAACCTCATTGACAAATGGGGACCGGATGAAATGGCGGTGGAACGCATCATCTATGTCCAGTCCCACCAGACGGCTATTACGATGGGAGCGGCCAAGGCGGCCGTAGTCATCGCCGCGGCGGAAGCCGGACTGCGGATCATGGAATACTCCCCCAAAAGCGTCAAACTCTCCGTCGTAGGGCGGGGAAGCGCTCAAAAGACGCAGGTCGCCTTCATGGTGCGCGCTCTGCTGGAACTCCGGGAAACGCCGGAATCCGATGCCGCGGACGCGCTGGCGATCGGCCTCACCCACCTCTTCGCCGCGGACCCCTTGAAGGCCCACATGATGGAGAGGAAATATATTTGAGGAAAATACTAAAGACGAAATAAAAAAGACCAAAAGGAAATGGAGCCGGATAGGCAGTCTTCGAAGAAGGCAAACTTTAGTCTTTCATCATTAATATTTAGTATTTGGCGCCAGCCTTTCAGGGCTTGAACGTTCTTCCTTTCCCGTCCTGCCACGCCTTGAGGAGGGAGGCATACATCTTGTTGAGCTGTTCCAGCGTGGCTACGCGGAACTCGACGGTATTCGTGTTCGGGTAGGCCTTGACGACAGTGGTATCCGGGTCAATGCCTCCGCCTGTCGCACGGTTGACGGCGCCGGAGCCGAGTTCCTTCGCCCGCTCGGTCACATTCTTGATGGCATTGATGCCGGAACCCTGTCCCAGGTTTTCCAGATAGTAAAATTTGGTGGGCGTATTCCCCATGGTAATCAGTGTCACTTCATACACCATGCAGGCATTGTCCAGAATATACTTGTGCTGGGCTACAGCCACAATCCGGCTGAGATGCACCACATACTGCCCCTCAGGAAAATTGCCGATCCAGAATTGGCTCTGGTTGTAATCATCCGTGGACTGGGTAGGAGCCCCCGTCCTGGACTGGGCGGAAAGAGGAGCAGCGGCACAAACGCACAACGCCAAAGCGGAAAGAAAAAAGCGTTTCATAGCTCTTATTTAATATCAGGTATTAAGCTGTGTGAAGGAAAATTTATGGGAATCCTCCTAATAACCTAATGGCTCGTTTATAAACTGAGAAAATGATGGTTGTTTCTCACTCTGAAGCACATATTTTTTGGAATGACTCAATTAGGGGAAGATGAATCCTCCTACCTTCTGGAGTAGAGAATATGAGAGAATGGAAAAATGCGTGTAATAGATACTAGACAAAAATCATATAATTGATAACCTGAAACTATGTCTAATAAAAAATATCGTTACTATATTTATAATGAGACTACTGGAGAAGAAATTGATTTTACCTCAAATATTGATGATGCCTTATTATCTCAAGAAGTTGCTACTGAAGACGGTTGTGGCACAATTCAACAAATAGCAGTCATAGATACAGAAACAGGTGAAATTGTATCCCCTCCCATTTACCAATTAATAGATAGACGAAAACTTTGTTCCGAAGAAAATGACGTTCGAGTTGCAAAGTGGAAATATCGAGCAACTACGGCAGAGAAGAAATTAGCTGATATTAAAGAAGAAATAATATATTTAAGGGAGTCTCTTATAAAATTGATTGCTATAGTAAATGAATGAATTATTTTATTTAGATGAAGTAGAAAATGAAATCTTAGAGCAGAATGGACATCGGAGCGAGAAACGAGAAATATGAAGAATGAATTATCTCATGATGATATGATAACTGTTAATAATATGAATATAATAATTTTATGTTCTAAAAATGATTTTTTAGAATTTTAATTAAACAATTAAATATTTCCATATCTCCCGAATGGAAATTCTCGAAATCTTATTTTAGAGGAACTTTTTAATTGAGCTTCATAATATTTGATTTTGCTATTATGTTTTGACTCCATTATTGCTATTATGCGATTTTTGACTTCAATGGAAGTGTTAATTCCAAAGTAAATACCAGTTAAGTAGTCCAAAGGATAATTTCTAATTCTCTTTTCGGGATATTCATTTGTTTCAAAATTCATGGAGATTATACGCCATTCTTTCTCATATTCCCATACTGGCGTTTTTATAAGAAACTTATCTGCTACTTCGTTTGTATATGGATGCATCCAACTTTTAGATATTCCTATGACATCACAATCATTTTCATTGGCAAATACATAAGAAAAATTAAAAAAATTAATATTTGGGAGAAGTGGTTGATATTTTACTTTTCTAATCTCGTCCTCGTATCTAATAGATCTTCCCTGCCATGATGCCACACCTTCTTTGTATTCTGCACTATCTTTATTGTAAAAATCAATTAACTCAAAAGGAAACGATTTATTTTCTATTGTAAATTCTAAACATATTCCTGTATGTTTACTTGCGTAATGTGACCACATTAGAAAGTTATTATTTGTTTCAGAAAAACAACTTACATAACTTTTTTTGAAGAACTTAGTGCGTAATCTAACTACTTCTGATTTAAAAATATCACCATCAAAATAAAAATCACTGTTTAGTTCGTTAATGGACATCTCTATGATTTCAGTTATTCTGTTCAATGAGATACATTCAAGAGGAGAATAATCATTAATTTTTTTCCAAATTCTATCTCTCAAATTTTTGTATTTAGGGAATATATTACATTGTTTAAGATGTTTATGATTATTAAGAATAAAATGGCATCTATTGATAAAATTTAAAAGATAATTTACATATTTAATTTCTAATGGTCGAAAATCAATTTGTATAGACATATCCAATGGATCATTTAATTCTGCATAGGATGCAAAATAAATTTCCTGGTAATATAATTCCTTAAACAATAATTCAGATAAAGGTCTATATCTATAAAATTTCATAATAGAAATATTTTCGAGAAGATTTTGATATAAATTAGTTTTTTCTTTTATCGAGAAAAGAGATCCATGTCCCAACTATAACAATCCCGTGTATAATTACAATGCTACAACTTTTGATATTTTGTTTTCTATTTTCTCAATTCATCTTGCCCTAATTTCCATTTTTTTCTGAAATCCTCTTCTATCTATTCCTCCCTCCATTTGTAGTAGAACCGATCCTCCAAACATTCACCTTATTGATATGAATCTTAACCAGCCTAATAATGCTTAGAACTATTCCTCTCATTTGATAAGAAAATAATATTGATGGATTAATCTTTATCAAACATGGCTGGAAATGCAGGGAATGCTGTGCTAGGTAAGAAGGCATGGAAAAAATGTATCGCCCCAATGTGGCGGGGCTATTGGTTCGGAAGGACGGAAAATTATTGATTTGCGAACGGTCCAGGCAGGAAGGGGCTTGGCAGTTTCCTCAGGGAGGGATTGATCCGGGGGAGACGGCTTTGGAAGCTGTGCGGCGCGAGATTGGCGAGGAAGTCGGTTTTTTTCCGTCCCAATATAATGTCGTGGAGTCCCGGAGCGGGTATCGTTACGATTATCCACCGGAGGTATTGGAGTACGTCCGTGAAAAACGGCACCAGCCTTTTGTAGGGCAGGAGCAGGAGTATTTCCTGTGCCGACTGCATGAGGATGCTCCGGAACCCTCCCTAGACCATCGGGAGTTCTGCGCCTACCGGTGGATCATGCCGGATGAGTTCAAGCTGGAATGGCTGCCGGAGTTCAAAAAGGAAGTGTATGCCAGGGTGCTGGCGGATT
This sequence comes from Akkermansia sp., assembly GCF_020860705.1. Taxonomy (GTDB): domain Bacteria; phylum Verrucomicrobiota; class Verrucomicrobiia; order Verrucomicrobiales; family Akkermansiaceae; genus Akkermansia. The sequence goes on along the minus strand of NZ_JAJBTT010000036.1, from coordinate 5,004 downwards.
TCTTCAATGTCCGGCCTACGATGAACTAGAGGCAGAGACAAAAAGGTGGAACCATGTTCTGATTCCATCTTTTGATTACAATTGAGACTGCCAGAGACTATGTCTTACGGAAAGTGAAGCGGATTAATTTACTTGGCCTGATATAAAGGACAGGTAATTGCTTTCCAATTCCTCTATTTTTAACTTTGTTTCTTTATCCTTGGATTTTAAGCTCTTGTAGACTTCTGTCATATCGAAATGAAGTAGAGCTTTTTTGCCTTCAAGGTTTACAAGTGAAAGTGTTTCTACAAAACGGTTCTTGTTGTCTTTGATAGGTATGCGAAGGATGATATGATAACCAGGATATAGTTTTTTAACATATTCCTCTTGAACTTTTCCAATCATATCAATTTTTCTGACGCTTTCAGGGTTAAGAATAATAATTCCGTCCCATTCACTTTTGAAGTTGGCAGATTGAAATGATTTATTTTCAAGAGAGGTGATAGGTTTTTCTTGAGAGATTCCAACAGTGAGTAACATCAAAGAACATGTTACGGAAAGAGTAAAATATTTTAATACGGGTTTCATCATCATAGGCAATATTATTTATTGCATCCTTTTTCTTTACATAATTCTTGAGCTGCAGTCATCATTTTTTATCGCTGCAGGCCGATCACATGCTTTACTGATGCCATCAGGACCGTGCCGGCTGCATGAGGATGCTCCGGAACCCTCCCTGGACCACCGGGAGTTCTGCGTCTACCAGTAGATAGCGCCGGACGAGTTCAAGCTGGAGTGGCTGCCGGAGTTCAAGAAAGAAGTGTACACCAGGGTGCTGGCGGATTTCTTCAATGTCCGGGTACGGGATAAGTGAAGTGGCTCAGCAGGTCGTGCGCGGCGGAGACGGGGTCCATTTTGTCCCCCGCCACCATGTTTTCCAGAACGGGCATGCGGGACGCCACGGCGGGATGCTGTTCAAAGGCGGTGAGCAGGGCTTCATGCACCAGGGCCTGAACCCATGAGAGGGACTGGTTCCGGCGGCGGTTGTACCAGAAGCCGGATTCCTTCATGCTGTCCCGGAAACGGAAGAGCGTTTCTTCAATGGTGTCCAGCCCTCGCCCTTCCAGGGAGGAGCAGGTCAGGACGTAGGGCGTCCAGCCGGGGGTGGGGCTTTGCAGGTAGTGGAGCACCATTTTCAGTTCCTGGCAGTGGGCTGCCGCCCGCTGGCGGTTGTCGCCGTCGTCCTTGGTGACTACCAGGATGTCCGCCAGTTCCATGATGCCGCGCTTGATGCCCTGGAGGTCGTCTCCGGCTCCGGTGATGAGCAGGAGCATGAAGATGTCCACCATAGAGCGCACCGTGGTTTCCGACTGGCCGACGCCTACGGTTTCAATGAGAATGATGTCAAAGCCCGCAGCCTCGCACGCGATCATGGTTTCACGCGTTTTTCTGGCTACGCCGCCCAGGGAGCCGCCGGAAGGGGAAGGGCGGATGAAGGCGTTCTCCTCCCCGGAGAGTTCCTCCATGCGGGTTTTATCCCCCATGATGGAACCGCGGGAGACGGAGGAGGACGGGTCAATGGCGAGCACCGCCACCTTGAAGCCTTTTTTGCACAGGTAGGTGCCGAAGGCTTCAATGAAGGAGGATTTGCCCGCGCCCGGAACGCCCGTGATTCCGATGCGGACGGCCTTGCCTGAGTGGGGCAGGAGCTTGGAGATGAGTTCCCGTGAAGATTCCTGGTCCCTGACGGCGTTGCTTTCTATGAGGGTGATGGCCCGGCCCAGCAGGGCGCGGTTTCCGGCCAGGACTCCCTGGGCCAGTTCTTCTACGGAAGGGCGGTGCGGACGGACAAATTTAGCGTTGCTCATGAAAAGAGGGTGCGGATCATTTAAAAGGAGGTTCGTTTTCCTTCGTGCGTTCCATGTCGTAGTGGAAGCGCTTGAGGACGAATTGGCGATGGTCTGCCAATTTGCGCTGGAAGTTTTCCCAGGAACGCACGTTCATGGGGGACCAGCCCGCTTCCGCAATGGCGCAGGCACGCGGATAGGTGCGGTAAAGCAGGTGGTTCAGGGTGGGGAGCTGTTCCGCCCACATGGTGGCCTGAACGCCGATGATGTGGTCCGTTTCATGTTCCGGCCTGCCGTAGGCAGGATCCAGTTTATAGCTCTGCGCCAGCGTGGTGGTGGGCATCCAGCCCCGGTTGTCCTGGCCCGGAATCTGCGGGTAGTCCAGGTAACAGTGTTCCCCGGCGGCGATGATGAGGGGAAGTCCCTGCTTTTTGGTTTCCGTGATGGTGGAGGGCGTCAGCCCCATGCGCCAGGTGAAGACGGTGTCTCCTTTACGGTAGATGTTGGCCTGAGCCCACGGTTTTTCGTACCAGAGCTGCACCCGCTTGCCGCGGGCGGCGAGCATGGAGGCCATTTTCCCTTCAAATTCTTTCAGTTCCTCATGAACGTCCTTCATTCCCTTCTGCTGGCGGTATTTGATGCTGAGGGGGCATTTTTCCCATGTTTTTTCCAGCGGAGCCTCATCTCCGCCCAAGTGGACGATGGAGGAGGGGAAGATGTCCTTGAGCTCATCAAAAACGGCGGCGTAGAATTTCCAGATTTCCGGCTTGTGGGGGCACACCAGGTACAGGGTGACCCCTCCCGTCGTGCGGACTTTTGTCTTGGGATCCGGGAAGCAGAAGAATTCCGGATAGGCGGCGGCCAATGCCTGGTTGTGGCCTGGCATGTCTATTTCCGGGATGACTTCAATGCCGCGCGCCGCGCAGTACGCCACCAGGTCTTTCAGCTCCTTTTTGGTGTACATGCCTTCATGGGGAACGCCGTTGCCAAAGCTTTCCGTCCGTTTGGAGGCGATGCTCTGCAGCTTGGGATAGCCGGGCACGGGCAGCCGCCACCCCTGGTCGTCCGTCAGGTGGAGCTGGAGCTTGTTGAATTTGTAGTAGACCATCATGTCCACGAATTTCTTCAGGTCCTTGACGGGGTAGAAGTGGCGCGCCGGGTCCACCATCAGGCCGCGCCACGGATAGCGGGGCTTGTCCTCAATGACGCCGCAGGGGATGCCTTTCGGCTGAGCGGCCAGCTGGTCCTGAAGCTGCTGCAGGGTAACGAGTCCGTAGAGCCTGCCTTCCTTTCCTCCGGAAGAAAGATGGACTCCCTGCGGAGTGATGGAAAGCTGGTAGGCGTCCTTGCCCAGGGACGAGGAGGCCTTGTCGGAAAGGAGCTTGAGCGTCCTGGTCGTTTCCTGCTTGAGTTCCGTTTTCGCCGGTTCAGGAATTACGCTGTAAGTCGCCTGCTGGGCGGCTGCCAGATGTACGGAGAGGACCGCACAGGCAAGAAGGTGGAATAAGAGATGCATGCGGGATGTTTTTAGCATGCCGGGCTGCGCATGGTAAAGAAAAACAAAGGAATTACTTTTTGTTTTCCCACGGGAAGGATGGTTCGTTTTCCTTCGTGCGTTCCAAATCGTAATTGAAACGCTTGAGAACGAAGTCGCGGTGGTTCTTCACTTTCTGCTGGAAGTTTTCCCAGGAGCGCTTTTCCGGCGGGGACCATCCTGTTTCCGCAATCGCCATGGCGCGCGGGTAAGTGCGGTAAAGGAGGTGCCCCAGGGTAGGGAGGTGTTCCGCCCATACTGCGGCGTGTACTCCTTGGATGTGGTCGGCATCCCGGCCAGCGCTGCCGAAAGCGGGATCCAGTTCATAGCATTTTTCCAGCGTGGTCGTCCTCATCCAGCCCCAGTTGTATTGCCCCTGGAATTGCGGAAAGTCCAGGTAGCAGTATTCGTTGGAAGCCATGACCAGTTTCAATCCGGCCTTTTTCGTTTTTTCAATGGATTGCTTCGCCTGGTCGGCCCTCCATGCATAAACCGTTTCCCCCGGATGGTAGATGCCGGCGTTGCCTTCATACCAGAATTGCGGGGTTTGTCCGTTCCTGGCGAGCAGGGAAGTCATTTTGGCGAAGAAGGCTTTCATTTGCTCCTGTTCGTCCTTCAGTCCGGCTTTGGCGCGCGCTTCTCGGCACAGAGGGCATTTTTTCCAAAGTTCCGTGGGGGCTTCGTCGCCGCCCAGATGAACGATGTTGGACGGGAAGATGTCCTTGAGTTCCTTGAAAACGGCGGCATAGAATTTCCAGACTTCCGGCTTTTGCGGACAGACCAGTTCCTTGCTGTTGCCGGCCACCGTCCTCACGTTCATATCCGTCTTGGGGAAGCAGAAGAATTCCGGATAGGCGGCATGCAGGGCCTGGTTGTGGCCCGGTACGTCTATTTCCGGGATGACTTCAATGCCGCGCGCCGCGCAGTACGCCACCAGGTCTTTCAATTCCTGCCTGGTATATATTCCTCCGTGGGGCGTTCCGTCTCCGAAGCTTTCCGCCCGTTTGGAGGCGATGCTCTGTAGCCGGGGATAGCCGGGCACGGGCAGCCGCCACCCCTGGTTGTCCGTCAGATGCACGTGAAGCTTGTTGAATTTGTAGTAGGCCATCAGGTCCACGAATTTCTTCAGGTCCCTGGCAGGGATGAAGTGGCGCGCCGGGTCCACCATCAGGCCGCGCCACGGGTAGCGGGGCTTGTCCTGGATGACGCCGCAGGAGATGCCCTCCGGCTGAGCGGCCAGCTGGTCCTGAAGCTGCTGAAGGGTAACGAGTCCGTAGAGCCTGCCTTCCTTTCCTCCGGAAGAGAGATGGACTCCCTGCGGAGTGATGGAAAGCCGGTAGGCGTCCTTGCCTAGGGATGGGGTGGCCTTGTCGGAAAGGAGTTTGAGCGTCCTGGTCGTTTCCTGCTTGAGTTCCGTTTTTGCCGGTTCAGGAATCACGCTGTATTTATCCGCTGCGCCTGCCGGGATGGAAAAGCCGAGCAGGATGCCGCCAAGAATATGTCGCAGGCGTATCATGTTTTCAATATAAGCCGGAAGGAAGCCATAGCTATCAAAAAATCAGGTTCAGACGAAAGTTTTCTGCCGCCAGTTTTGGGTCAACGCCAAAATCGGTGGGAAGAGGTATTTGAGGTAGTTTTTCATCA
>NZ_JAJBTT010000013.1 GCF_020860705.1 Akkermansia sp. | reverse complement strand
ACACCTGGCTTTGTCTCATTAAGGCTTTTTACTGCCGGCTGCACTAACTTTGCCGCAGCCGGAAGAACACCTGGCTTTGTCTCATTAAGGCTTTTTACTGCCAATTTATCCATTTTTTGCTTATTTCTAGCATTATTTTTTGAGGCAATAAAATTCTTATAATTCTTTTTAAAAACATCTAATATCACCGGTGGTATTTTTTCGGGGTTATAATCTGAGTATTTAAAAGTCAATACAGGATATCTCTTCGTATTTAATATTTTAGAGAGGCGATCCCGATCGTCATATTCGAATATATAGGATCTGTTTTCTACTCTAAGCCAAGAAAGTCTCTTTTCCTTCTTATAATGATAAGTACACTCAACAAGCTTTTGTCCTTCGGAAGAAGTTATTCCTGCTACGGAGTAATTGAGTTGAAGACCACTATTGAATGTTAGCGAATGCAGACGTTTTTTCCTGTAAACCATTTCCCATTCTTTGTTGCATGTAATCAACAATAACTGTTTGCGAGGATCCTCTTCCATGGTATAAGTAACCATTTTCCCGTTTTGATGAAGAGTATTTTTGTATTTGGGACTATTATATTTGCGGTACAGGTAAATTTTCTGTCCTCTAAGATCCCGTATCTGAACTGCTGTTTCACTTGTATGTACAACATAATAATCCAAGGGAAGAAAAACCCAGTTTTTCCCTATGACCGTCTCACGGCCCAGTTGAAATTGAATGGTAATGGGAATGGACAATCCTTCGTTAATCTTTGCTGTATCAAATTGTTCACTATATGGTGATTGATAAGACCATTCAGAAACTGGACAAAAAATCTGAGCTTTTCCTGCACAAGAAATCATTAACAAGCTTATATATACAATAAAGCTTATTTTTTTTGTTCGAAAAAATGTAGATTGATTGCTCACTGGCATTGTACTGATTTTATATATAAGAATTTATCTCCATATACTTTTTAAATATGATAAAATTTAAATTAGCGGATATATATTCCAGTTTATAAAAACAACTTCTATTTATAAAATGTGTGTAATTATACTACAGTAGCAAAAGATAACTGATGTTCTACGTTTTTGAAATCAAGAAGAAAAATAACCTTTTTACCATCAATCTCCTTATAAAGTACTTTGGAATACTTTCCTTTAATATTTACCTGATTCACTATACCTGCTTTCAATAAATAATTTTCCGTCCCATTTATCAATTTTACATTGCTATTAGTGGAAATTTCAATAACCACCTGATCTTCTTTTAGATGATAATTAAAACTATTCACCATCAGCATAAAATCACCTCCTTCACCGCATTCTTTAGATGAACAGCCAGAACCTGCACAGACAGAACCTGCACAACTAGAACCCACACACACAGAACCTCCGCAGGTAGAAGCTATGCAGGCAGAGGCTCCGCAGCCAGAACCTGCACAGATAGAGACAGCACAACCAGAGGCTGCGCAAGCAGAACCAGCACAACCAGAAATTGCACAGAGAGATCCTACGCAACCAGAAGCACCACAAGCAGAACCTCCACAGGCGGAACCTCCGCAAGCAGATCCTCCACAGACAGAACCTCCGCAGGCGGAACCTCCACAGGCAGATCCCCCACAGGCAGATCCTCCGCAAGCGGAACCTCCACAGGCAGATCCCCCACACCCAGACCCTGCACAACCGGAACCACCACATCCTGAGGCAGCACAAGCAGAACCAAAACAACCAGAGCCACCACATGCTGAAGCAGCACACCCAGAAACGCTACATCCACTAACAGGATTCCAAATAAAGATCCAACGAGTTTCGAGATTTTCATCTACCATGCTGTTGGAATTAAACTCTAAACTTCTAAATCCATACTTTACACCCTCCTTTCCTGAAGAAAGGCCAAAAAACAATGCACCATCATCAACATCCATGTTCTTCATGTGAGATGAATGAATGACATTGCTAAGCACCATTTCATTTTCTCCAAACTCTTTAGGACAATACGCCGCTAAAAAAACGGCAGCTATTGCTGAAAATATACAACATATAAGTTTCTTTTTCATAATATTATCTTTCCTGTTGGGCGATATTTACTGCCTGCGTATCTGCATCATTAAAGCTTTTGTTTGGCATGAGAGGAACATCCAAGGCCGGCACCACATACTTGGAAATTATTTCCTGTGGATCCACCTCAACATTCGGATAAGTATATGTATTAACTATAACTGTTGTGCCATCATTTGCAATAATTCCACTCTGCAATGATTTTCCTTCTGGAGTAACCAGAACATTAAATATCAGGCTCTTTGTGCCTAGAGCAACCATAGCCTCATTCTCTTTTACCTTAATACTGAGTAAGTAATTTCCTGTTTCTGTTTTTTTAACACTTAAACCATCCGAAAAGCTTGCTATTTCATTATAACTACACGGTTCAGTAGGCATTTTCCTCATAAATTTCTCCACCTTTGTAGGATTTCTGGAAAAATCATAACGATACACACGCTGCTTCAAAGATGGAAAATAAGCCTCTTCCTTAGAATCTTTATTTTTAAATACAGCAAATCCATATTTAACAGGATTTTCAAAATTTATCAATGTCAACCAAGTTGTATTGAACGTGTCTCCAAAAAAATAAAAATCAGCCGTCCCATTCACCCCTGATGTAGTGAATGTTGATTTTATTAGCATGGGCGGATCAATATTATTCGTCCATTCGTTCATCTTATTTATTATCCATTCGGGAGTTTTCTCCGAGTTCATGGAATTTATTTTTTCTGTTGTATTGCTTTCTGCTATGGAAAAATTTGAGAAAAACAATAGGCTTAACCAATATGAAATGATTCTAACCTTCATATATTTTCCCTTAACACAAATTTTTATTCATGTCAACCAAATTTCATCATTTTCCATAGGAACCATCTTTCATGCTTTGCTAAACCTTGCCAAATAGAGTTAGGCACGAGAAAAACTTGATTTGAAGCTAAAAAACTTTTCGCGTGTTTTTCTATCTATAAACCGCACGACGCTTCCTCCATTTCCCGGCTTGGCAACTTTCCGAAAAGGTGCTATACTTTTTTCCCGCAACACCATGAGTAGAATAGCCCTGATCAGTGACATCCATGCCAACCTGCCCGCTCTGGAAGCGGTAATGAAGGATATAGAACAGCTGCAATGCGACGCCGTTTACTGCCTGGGTGATATTGTAGGCTACAATGCCAACCCGTCCGAATGCCTTGAATTTATCCGTAGCAGCCAGATTCCTACCGTACGCGGCAACCATGATGAGGAAGCCATTGGGGAAGACAATCCGGCAGGCATGAATCCCGTGGCTTACCATGCCCTGATGTGGACGCGCCAGCAGCTTTCCGACGAACAGAAGAAGTGGCTGCGCCGCGCTCCTTTCCAGCGCATCCTGCCCAATGAAATCGTTCTGGTGCATGCCACTCAGGACAAGCCCAATTCCTGGTCCTACGTCACGAATGTAGATACGGCTACGCATAGCATTAACATGCTCCGGGACAATCAGTTCCTGTGCTTCAACGGCCACACGCACGTCCCGCGCACCTTCATCCGCCATGAAGGGAGCATCCAGGAATATGAATCCGGGGACATCCAGCTTCTCAAGACCAACAAGTACCTCATCAACGTGGGTTCCGTAGGCCAGCCCAGGGACGGAGACCCCCGCGCCGCCTACGGCGTGCTGGATGTGGACGGCATGGTTTACTACCAGCGCCGCGTGGAATACGACGTGGAAGAGGCGCAGAAGCGCATTCTGGCCGCCGGACTCCCGGATATGCTGGCGCGCCGCCTGGCGGAAGGAATATGATCCTCTGCGGGCAAGTTACAAGATGCCAGATATCAAAGATTGGATACAGTGGCTGTGATGGCTGTGGAGGATTGTCCCCTTCTCATCTTTTCCCGTTCAAAAACTCTTTTGAAACACAAGTACAGGGAAGCTTACTTCTTGTCTTTAACCTCCGGTAACTGATCATTGCCCTGCCGGAGTTCCTTCCCGCAGGGCGGATTGCGGCTTGCCTCACATGCCACAAACCAGTAGAGTTCTGCGCGACGAATGAAGACCTATATCATCAGACGACTCCTTCTCATGCCCCTGACGCTTCTGGGAGTCACGTTCCTCGTCTTTTGCATAACCCGTTTTGTTCCGGGAGGTCCCATTGAGCAGATGATGCAGCAGCAGAGCATGAGCGCTCTGTCCGGCCAGAAAGCTGGATCCCAGCGCGGCGATAATAACCTGAGTGAAGCGGATATGGAACGGCTGGAAGAACAATACAGCCTTCAGGAACCCATTATTACCGCCTATCTGCAATGGCTGGGAGTGCTTCCTAAAAAGATTTTCATTTCCCGTGAGGAATTCGGACAAATCGGCGGAGTGGAGCCGGCGGACAAGGAAGATGAATATTCCGGCATTTCCGATACGCACACCCGGATCAACCTGAATGAAACGGGAGAACAAGTCGTCGTCGTACGCCAGGACAAGGATTCCGACGGAGTGAAGGATGCGTTCTTTTCCGGCACTCCGTCCAGAAAAGCCGTCTCGGAAGGCTGGACCGTGGACATAGAATCCCCCATGGACCGGGCGGAACGCTGGGCGCGCCGCATGCGGCAGACGGACAATGTGGAAGCCATTCAGGACAAGGCAAAAGGCTATGCCTGGCGGGCCGTGATGTATAAGACAAGCTTCGACGGCCTGCTCCAGGGCACCATGGGCAATTCCTTCAAATATAATGAACCGGTGTGGGACATGATCAAGGAGCGCATCCCCGTTTCCCTGTACTTCGGCATCCTGAGCGCCATTATTACCTATTCCGTCTGCATTCCCCTGGGGGTGTTGAAGGCCATCCGCCACAAGAGCCTGGTGGACAACATTTCCTCCGTTCTGATTTTCCTGGGATATTCCGTACCAGGCTTCGCCCTGGGCGCCGTGCTGGTGGTTTATCTGGGCGCGCGGCTGGAATGGTTCCCGCTCTGCGGGCTCACGTCTCCGGACTTTGCGGACATGGGCTTCTGGGAACAGGCCGGAGACCTGCTGCACCATACGGTGCTCCCCCTGATTTGTTACGTGGTCAGCTCCTTCGCCATCACGACCATGATGATGAAGAACAACCTGATGGACAACCTCTCTGCGGACTACATCAGGACGGCCATGGCCAAGGGCGTGAGCTTCAAGGGGGCCGTCATCAAGCACGCCTTCCGCAACTCCTTCATCCCCATTGCCTCCACACTGGGCAGCCTCATCAGCCTGATCGTTGCCGGCTCCATGCTGGTGGAAAAGGTCTTTGATATCCAAGGGTTCGGCATGCTGAGCTACCAGGCCCTGATGGACAAGGATTACGCGCTGATCATGGGCACGCTGCTGCTCACCTCCTTCCTGATGGTGCTGGGGAACCTGCTCTCCGATATCATTGTGGCCGCCGTGGACCCGCGCATCAAATTTGAATAATACACATGGTTAGAAAACTGGCATACCTTCTGGTCATTCTGGCGGTCCTCACCGCCGGGGGGGAGCTGTGCGGCCTGCTCCTGCCCACGTTGAGCTGGCCCTTCACCGTCTCGCGGGAAATGAGCATGCTCAATATCGTCTGCACGGACCAGAATAACGGCGGCCTTCTGACGCCGCAGGGAAAATTCCTGTGGTTCGGCTGGGCCTGCGTGCTGGTCATGGCCGGGATCGGCTTCTGGATCATGCTGAAAGGACCGCGCCGCTTCCACCCCACGCCGATCACCAAGCGCCGCATTCAGCGTTTTAAAAGCATCTCCCGCGGCTACGTTTCCCTCATCATCCTGCTGGTGCTGACGCTGCTGGCCTGCATGGACCAGTGCCTGGTGGGCAAGCGGGCGCTCCTCGTCGTCCAGGACGGCTCCTGGTACTTCCCCGCCATCATGCGCAAGGTGTACAAGGGCTCCACCTTCGGCCAGACCGGAGACTTTGCGGATGCGGAAGCCAATTACCGAGAACTGAAAAAGCAGGCCGGCCAGCCGGGAAAACCCTCCCTCGTGATCATGCCCCTGGTTCCGTACGACCCCACGGGGGATTCCACCAACCCCGGTTCCGAAGCCCTGACGGTGAATGAGGACGGCCTGGTCTGCGAATCCAATGGCAAGCCGTACTCCGGCCTGGCCTCCCGCCTTCACAAGGATGAAGAGGCCCTGCCCCATATCAGCTACAAATTCCGCAAGGGAAGAAAGGTGGACCGCGCCACCGGCTGGCTGGAAGACAGGACGGAAGTATACAGCGCCACTTATGAAAACAACCAGATCGTGGCGGAACACTACAGCGGCCCCGGCACCAAGGAGGACTTCCTGAAACAGACGGACGAACATAAAATCAGCCGCATCTTCTACCACCCCGCCCCCCCGCTCAAGGGAGGCCACCTTCTGGGAACCAACACCCAGGGGGCGGACATTCTGGCCTACCTGTACGGCGGCCTCCAGGTCAACATGAAGGCCGCTATCTTCTATCTTCCCATCGTCTACTTCATCGGCATCACCTTCGGGATGATGATGGGCTACTTCGGCGGCATGTTCGACCTCGGCATGCAGCGCCTCATTGAAATCTTTTCCCAGGTGCCCTTCCTGTTCATCATCATGATTATTTCAGACATGGTGCCGCTCCAGATGAAAGGCATGTTCCTCATCCTTGGCCTGCTCATCATGTTTGGATGGATGTCCATGACCTACCAGCTCAGAACCTCCACCATGAAGGAAAAAGCGCGCGACTACGTGGCGGCCGCCCGCGTGCTGGGGGCGTCCACCAGCCGCATCCTCTTTATCCACATCCTCCCGAACCTGGTCGCCATCCTGGTCACGCTGGTGCCGTTCAGCGTTTCCGCCCTGATTCTGGCCCTGGCCTCCCTGGACTACCTGGGCTTCGGCCTTCCGGACACGTACGCCAGCTGGGGCCGCCTGCTCAACGACGGGCTGGCGGACCTTTCCGCCAGCTGGGTGGTTACCTCCGCCTTCTCCGCCCTGGTCATCACGCTTCTACTCGTCACCTTCATCGGCGAGGCCATCCGCGAGGCCTTTGACCCCAAGAAATTCACCACCTATAAATAAAAAAGACTTCTGTTCCGCCCTCCCATGCCCAAGCTGTTCCCCATCCTCCGCACCCTCCTTTCTTCCGTGACGCTGTCCCTCCTGCTGACAGCCGGCACCGGTTGTAAGGATTCCTCCCAATCCCAGGGGGTGGGCTGGCAGCCGAACGTGCCTTTCGGCACGCTCCCTCCGGGGTTTGATTCTTTCCCGGAACGGTGGAACAAGCAGACCAATGACCGTCTGGCACGGGAAGAAGCCGCCAAGCAAAAGGAGATACGGCAGCTCCGTGATCAATTCTTCAAGGAGGAAGACCCTAAAATCAGGGAAAAACTGCAAAGCAAGCTCATTGCAGACGAGGCCGCCCTGTCTGTCATCCACCGCAGGCAGACGGAAGGGGACTACATCAAATTCAAGACTCCGGCGGACATTCCGCAGGACCTTAAATGGGAGGACGGACTGGATAATCCGGAAATAGGCGATCCGAACGCCAAAAAAGGCGGCGTGCTGCGCCAGTGGGCTCCGGGTTCCTATCCGGACACGTTCCGGCCCAACGGCCCGAACAGCAACAGCGGATTCCGCGGCCCCCTGTATGATGAAATCATCATCGGCCTCGTTTCCATCCATCCGGTCACAGGAAAAATCATTCCCGGCATCGCCCATAAATGGGCGGAATCCCCGGACAGGCGCACCGTTTACTTCGAGCTGGACCCCGACGCCCGCTACACGGACGGAGCCAAGGTAAAAGCCATTGACCTGCTGGTAAACATGTACATCCGCACCTCGGAATACAGCCGGGACGTCTTCTACAACAACTTCTTTTACCAGAACGCCTCCAACATCACCATCTACGACGACAGCCGCTTATCCATCACGCTTCCCTTCGCCAAGCCGCTGCTCCCGTTCTACTGCACGCTGTTCCTCCCTTCCCCTCCGCACTTCTACTGCGAATTCGGCCCCAACTATGTAGAACGCTACCAGTGGCGCGTACCGCCCACCACGGGCGCCTACGTAGTGAAGCCGGACGGCATCATCCGCGGCCGCCAGGTAACGCTCCAGCGCGTGCCGGACTGGTGGGCCAGGGACAAGAAATTCACGAAGTACATGTATAACGTGGACCAGATCGTGTACAACTTCATTGCGGAACCGTCCAAGGCCATTGAACTTTTCCGCATCGGGGAACTGGACGTCATGAACATCACGAAACCGGAACTGTGGCACGAACGCATGGAAATTCCGGAAGTCCACAACGGCTACATCAACCGCAGCACGTTTTACACCATTTATCCGCGCCCCCCGTACGGCATCTTCCTGAACACCTCCAAGGCCCCCTTCAATGACCTCAACGTGCGGCTGGGCTTCCAATACGCCCTGAACATCCAGAACATCATTGACATTACCTTCCGCGGAGACTACCAGCGGCTCAACTCCTACAACTCCGGCTTCGGGAAATTCACCAATCCCTACATCAAGGCGCGCCCCTACTCCCCGGAACAGGCCCGTTCCTACTTCGCCAAGGCCGGTTACACCATCCCGTGCCCGGACGGAATCCTCCGCAAGCCGGACGGCACCCGGCTCACCGCCGCCATCACCTTCCCCAACTCCTCCCCCTCCCTGGCCTCCACGCTGGGCAAGCTGAAGGAAGACGCCCGCAAATGCGGCCTGGAAATCCAGCTGGACCCGCTGGACTCCACCGTGGCCTTCCGCAAAATCATGGAAAAACGCGTCCAGGCCTCCTTCATGGCCTGGGGCTTCACGCCGCCCCATCCGATGAACGAACAGGGCTTCCATTCCCGCTACGCCTATGACGAACGCGGCAGCCTGATCACCTACACCAATAACATCTGCGCCTATGCGGACAAGGAGATGGACAAGCTGCTGGACGATGAAACGAATGCCGCCACGGAAGACGAACTTCAAAAAGCCACATGGAAGGTGCAGCAGAAAATTCATGACGAAGCCCTGTGGGTCCCCTGCTGGACTACGGAATTCGTCAGGCTGGGCTACTGGCGCTGGGTCAAGTGGCCCAACAGCGCCACCACGCAATTCTGCCATCCGGTCGTGTTCGACCCGATGGAAAGCTACCTGTACTGGGTGGATAACGACGTTAAGAAGGAAACGATGGAAGCCAAGCGGGAGGGAAAAACCTTCGAGGAAGTGGACACCGTGTACGACCAGTACCGCTACATGGACTCCATCGACAGCCTGGATAACAAGGAAGGCGGCGGCAAACTGCCCTCCGTGCCCGTCATTCCGGAAAACGGCGGCCCGCTGGACCCCTCTGCCACGGAGAAATAGTACAATGAGCGAACCCCTGTTGGAAATCAAGAACCTGGTTACCGGATTCGAGACGGAATCCGGCCTGCTGAAAGCGGTGGACGGCGTCAGCTTCACCGTCCCCAAGGGAACCTGCGTAGGCATCGTGGGAGAATCCGGCTGCGGTAAAAGCGTCACGGCCATGTCCATCGTCCGCCTGCTGCCCCAGCCCATGGGGAAAATCCTGGACGGCCAAATCCTCTTCAAGGGCCGTGACCTGGTCCAGGCCAGGGAAACGGACATGCATGAAATCCGCGGCCAGCACATCGGCGTTATCTTCCAGGAACCGATGACGGCGCTCAACCCCGTGCACAGCATCGGCAGGCAGATCGGGGAATCCCTGATGCTCCACCGCGGCATGAACGCCAGGGAAGCTCGGGACGCCGCCATCCAGCTCCTGCAGCGCGTCCGCATTCCGGCGCCGGAACAGCGCGTGGACGAATTCCCCCACCAGCTCTCCGGCGGCATGCGCCAGCGCGTCGTCATCGCCATCGCCCTGGCCTGCCATCCGGAACTCATCATTGCAGATGAACCCACCACGGCCCTGGACGTCACCGTGCAGGCACAAATCCTCTCCCTGCTCAAGGACCTTCAGGCGGAAATGGGTTCCTCTTCCATCCTCATCACGCACGATTTGGGCGTCATCGCGCAGAGCTGTGACTCCGTGGTAGTCATGTACGCCGGGCGCGTGGTGGAAAAAGCCCCCGTCCGGGAACTCTTTGCCAATCCCCGCCACGCCTATACCAAAGGCCTGCTGGCCTCCATCCCTCAATTAAGCTCCGTGCGCAAAACCAAGCTGCCTACCATTCCCGGGCAGGTGGCTTCCATTGCGGACTTCGTGCCTGGTTGCCGCTTCTGCCAGCGCCAAGGGGTGCCCGTGGAAGAACTCACGGAACGCCCGCCCCTCGTGGAAATATCCCCGGACCACTTCGTGGAAGCCTGCCCCCGCTGCGCCAATCTTTAACCCTTTCCCCCTCCTCTCGCCATGCCGGAACCACTCTTGCAAGTCAACAACCTGAAAATGTACTTCCCCGTCCGCTCCGGGATCTTCCTGCGGCAGGCCGGATGGGTGAAGGCGGTGGACGACGTGTCCTTCAGCATCTACCCCGGCGAAACCCTGGGGCTGGTAGGAGAATCCGGCTGCGGCAAATCCACCATCGGGAAAAGCATTGTCCGCCTGCTGAAACCCACGGGAGGCTCCATCCAATTCAACGGCAAAAACATCGCCACGCTCTCCCAGCGCAAAATGCGCCCCCTGCGCCCGCACATCCAGATGGTCTTCCAGGACCCGGCGGAATCCCTCAACCAGCGCCAATCCATCGGCCAGATCGTGGCGGAACCTTTCGTCATTCACCGCATGGGGACGCCCGCCGCGCGCCGGGAATGGGTGCGCGGCCTGCTGGACCGCGTGGGAATGCCGGACAGCGCCATTGACCGCTTCCCCTTTGAATTCTCCGGAGGCCAGCGCCAGCGCATCGGCATTGCACGCGCCCTGACGCTGAACCCCAGCCTCATCATTCTGGATGAACCCGTTTCCGCGCTGGACGTATCCGTGCAGTCCCAGGTGCTCAACCTCCTTCTGGAACTTCAGGAGGAACGCAAGCTCTCCTACCTCTTCATTGCCCATGACCTGGCGGTGGTGAAACACATCTCCGACCGCGTGGCCGTCATGTACCTGGGAAAAATCGTGGAAATGTCGGATGCGGAAACCATCTACCAGTCCCCCAAACACGCTTACACCAAGGCCCTGCTGGACGCCATTCCGGAACCGGACCCCGCCAAAGCCAACCAGCACCAGCCCCTGCCGGGAGACGTTCCCTCCCCTATCAATCCGCCGCTCGGCTCCGCCTTCGGCCACCGCATCCAGCACCCTTCCTATCCGGAAACGGTGGGAGCGGACCTGACCCCCGTGGAAATAGAACCGGGCCACTGGGTAGCCCCGGACCCCTGCTCCCTGGAACCGGA
The DNA here is from genome assembly GCF_020860705.1 of Akkermansia sp. Lineage (GTDB taxonomy): Bacteria > Verrucomicrobiota > Verrucomicrobiia > Verrucomicrobiales > Akkermansiaceae > Akkermansia. The sequence continues at coordinate 32,966 of NZ_JAJBTT010000013.1, read as the reverse complement.
AGACTGGAACAAGGTCCGCCAGCGGTAAAAACGCGGAAAAATGTTAAATTCGTTTCCTGTCGTAAAAGAGGGGCCTAGAGGTAAAGCCTCTAATTCCAAGGAAATTCAGGGGTGTGAAAAGGTATGCAAAAACGTTGATGAACCATGTCCTTACCGTTCCGGCAGCCTGGGAATGAAGGCCGCATGGCCTTCATCATTAAAAATCCTTCCGGAGCGCAGAAAAGCCTCCATTCCGTTTCGGAAAAACAGCCATGAGGGGCAGGAGCCCCTCACTCCCAGGAGAATCACGGCCATTCAAAACGACGGGTTGGAGACACCAGTTCACCGTAGCCTTGCAGCTTCGGCTCCGTCTATCCAGCAAAAAACAAACGGGCTCAAAACAGCCCGCGTTCTCTTACACGTAAATCCGCGGCACGCGGGAACTGATGCTGGTCAGCACGTTGCTGGGGATGGTATTGGCGCGACGCGTCAACTCCTCCCAGCTCACGTTGGGTCCCATGATCTCCACCAGGTCCCCGGTCTCCACATGGTCCATGTAGGTGACGTCCACCATGATCTGGTCCATCGTCACACGGCCCAGCACCGGGCAGTACTGGCCGTTGATATACACGCGCGCGCCCTGGTTGGACAGGTACTGGAGATAGCCGTCCGCATAACCGATGCCGATGGTGGCCACCTTTGTGCTCCCCTTCGTCATATAACAGTGGTTGTAGGAAACGCCATGGTTGCCCGGCAGCGTACGGATCAGGGTAATACGGCTGTACAGGGTCATGGTGGGCTTCAGCTCCTTGTTATAGGGGGAAGGCATGGGGGAATACCCGTACAGGATTCTTCCCAGCCTCACCATGTTGGCGCAGGGAGCCTTGTAATTGAACACGGCCGCGCTGCTGCACAGGTGCCGGAACTCATACTGGTACGTTGCGGAAAGCTCATTCACCGCTTCCGTAAAACCGCTGATCTGCCCGTGCGTAAAGGAAATATCGTCCGAGGCCGCGGACAAATGGGAAAACACGCCTTCCAGATGAAGATGCTCCAGCTTCCTGAGCTTCTCCGTCAGGCCATGCAGCTCACTGGGCAGGAAGCCGCTGCGGCCCATCCCCGTATCCACGCCCACATGGACATGCACGGGCTTGTTGTACAGAGCCCCCAGGGAATTGAAATGCTCCGCCTCCTCCATGCTGGAAAGGGCGGCTCGCCAGCCGTTCTGCACAATCTCCTCCCGTTCCCCGGCAAAACAGGGACCAAGGATAAAGGGACAGGTCTTTACGCCGGCATCGCGCACCCGGCACGCTTCCGCCACGGTCGCTACGCCAAAAAAGGCGCACCCCTCGTCATCCAGAGCCTTCACCACGCCTTCCAAACCGTGGCCATAAGCCTCCGCCTTCACAATAGCCATCTGGCGCTGGTCCGGCATCGCGCGGCGGACGACGTTCAGATTGTGCCTCAGTGCGTTCGTATCAACCTCGGCCCAGGCTCTGGGAGGGCTTGTGCAACTCATGCCCGGAGTGTAAAAAGACGGCTGATGCTGTACAAGCAGGAAATCAGCCACCATTCCCCTTTCCTGCACAGGATAATGGAAAATACTGGCAATCAGGATCTTGTTAGAATGAAACAAGGAACCTTGAGAGAAGGAAAGCAGCTCCACTTTTTCACTCGCCTTCAAAAAACTCCTTGCCAATCCCATGCATGAACGATATATTTCCTCCCGCACTGCAAATGCGCGGTTAGCTCAGTGGTAGAGCACATGCTTCACACGCATGGGGTCACTGGTTCGAAACCAGTACCGCGTACCATTTTCATAAACGCCCCGGAATCATGTATTCCGGGGTGTTTTTCTTTTTAATGTGAGTCTTTATTTTAGCGAATAACAGAAATGCCCTTCTCTTCGGGATGACTCAGAACAAAATGTCTAAAAATATTTCAACTATGATTGATAAAACTATTTGATTGACATACTTTATCAATTGTAAGGAGAAAAAACAACAACTCTTATTCCGCGTCCCCAGTATACCAAACGCATTGCTCCGTTTATCGGCAAGAGTTTCATTCTGCGCCAGGTGATGTAGGAAATTCACAGGAAGAAATGTGACGCTCAACGATATGATTCTGGGCCTTCTTCTTTAACCAATGGCACCGCATGGGCATTGACTTGCCTTCTCTTTCTACATATGCTCCCGCTCTCATGTCTGCGCTGCTGATCACGTCTTTCATCTGGGCGTTGTCATTTGGACTGTTGGGGAATTGCCTGTCCGGCCTTCCTGCCAGTTTTGTCGCGCTGACGCGCATGGCAGGTTCCCTGGCTGTTTTCCTTCCCTTCGTCCGGAAAGTTCCGTTCAACCATGCCTTCGGGATGATGGGGATAGGCGCCGTCCAATTCGGAGGCATGTACCTTTGCTATATCGCAGCCTTCCACTATCTGCCTTCGCACCAGGTTGCCCTTTTCACGGCCACTACGCCGATTTACATCGTTTTGATCAACGGCCTGATGAAAAGAAAGCTGCCTCCGCTCCATCTGGCGGCGGCCATTCTTGCAGCCGTGGGAGGCGCGGGCATCCTTTGGAAAGGATATTCCGCCGGCAATGGTGAACTCACGGGGATTATTCTGGTGCAGCTCTCCAACCTTTGTTTTGCGGCAGGACAAATGGCCTACATTTCCTTGAAGGACTCCTGGTTCGGGGGAAGTGAGGCTTCCTGCTTCGCCTATGCTTACGCAGGCGCTCTGCTGGTTACATTACCTTCCGGATTACCGTCGGGGCTTGCCTGCTGGCAGGATATTTCAGCCATGCAATGGTGGCTGCTGGTCTATTTGGGAGCTATCCCTTCAGGAGTCTGCTTTTTCCTCTGGAATTACGGCGCACGCCGGGTGACGCCCGTGAAGCTGGCCGTCATGAACAATCTCAAAATTCCCCTGGCGGCGCTGATTTCCCTGCTCCTGTTCAGGGAGCAGCCCCATATGTTCCTGCTGGCCCTGGGATGTCTGCTGATCCTGGCCTCTTTTTTAATCACGCCCATTCCTATCGGGAAAGCTTCGCAGAAATAAGCTTCAGGCGCCCATGCTCCGGGTTTTGGCCGGCCATTTAGTTTCCAGGTTTTCCCTTCATGGCTTCCGGAAGGGCATGACACATCACCTATGTCTCCTTTTGAACCGCAGATGGAAGGAACGGGTCTTTTCTGGAAGTGCTTTCCTCCCGTTCATGTTTAAATTTGCCTCCCATTTTTTCCCATTCCTGTGCTGGTGCCTGATGGCGCAGTTTTCTCCGTCCCTCGCCGGAACGGTGGAATATGATTTATACGTCCGGAATACGCCGGTCAATTTCACCGGAGCCGCGCGCCCGGCCATGAGTGTCAACGGGAGCATTCCCGGTCCCACCCTGTATTTCACGGAAGGGGATACCGCCGTCATCCGGGTGCACAACCTGATGGATACGGAGACTTCCTTCCACTGGCACGGCCTGCTGGTGCCCAATGACCAGGACGGCGTTCCGTACCTGACGTCCGCTCCGGTAAAGCCCCATACCACGCATACTTATACCTTTCCGATCATTCAGAACGGTACGTACTGGTACCATTCCCACAGCGGCCTTCAGGAGCAGAGCGGACTGTACGGAGCATTCGTCATCCGCAAACGCCCAGGCGATGCGGCGCGCAGAACGGAGGACGCCTTGCCGGAATACACGCTGGTGCTGAGCGACTGGACGAATGAGAATCCGCAGGAGGTCAACAGAAAGCTCCACACAGGCTCGGATTGGTTTTCCATCCGCAAGGGGAGCGTGCAGAGTTACTGGGAAGCCCTGCGTGCCGGATATCTGGGAACCAAACTGACCAGCGAATGGAAGCGTATGAATGCCATGGACGTGAGCGACGTGTATTATGAACGCTTTCTTCTCAACGGCTCCCCGCAGGTTTCCCTGCCCCGGCTGAAGGGCGGTGACCGCATCAGGCTGCGCATCGTCAACGGGGCATCTTCCACCTATTTCTGGCTGAGGTACGCAGGCGGCAATATCCGCGTGGTGGCCAGCGACGGGAAGGACGTGGTTCCCGTGGACGTGGACCGCATGATGATTGCGGTTTCCGAGACTTACGACGTCATCCTGACGGTGCCGGAATCAGGCAAGTCTTTCGAATTCCAAGCGACGGCGGAGGATACCACCGGGTCTTCCTCCCTGTGGCTGGGCCACGGGGAAAAGCAACGGCTGCGCCCCTTCCCCAGGCTGAATTATTTCAAGAAGATGAAGCAGATGAACGGGATGATGACCATGGGAGGGAACATGAAGATGATGAAGAGGAATTCCGGTCCCATGCACCAAATGAATCATCACGGAATGGGCATGGTGGACATGAATTCCGGCTCATCCCATGAAGGAGGACATGGCAGCATGCAGGAGGACGAGAGGGGAACCACCCTGACGTACGACATGCTGAAGTCCCCCTCCCGGACCAGCCTTCCTTCCGGCGTGCCCGTGAAGGAATTGCATTTCATGCTGACCGGGAATATGAACCGCTACGTGTGGAGCATCAACGGGAAGACCCTTTCTGAAACGGACCGGATCATGATCAGGGAAGGTCAGAACGTCCGCATCATCCTGACCAACAATACCATGATGAGGCACCCCATGCACCTGCACGGCCATTTTTTCCGGCTGGTGAACAAGCACGGGGATTTTTCCCCGCTCAAGTTCACGGCGGACATCCAGCCCATGACGACCCAGGTGATTGAGTTCAATGCCGCAGAGAAGACACGCGGCAACTGGTTTTTCCACTGCCATATCCTGTACCACATGATGAGCGGCATGGGCCGGGTTTTCACGTATGAGGATTCTCCGCCCAATCCTCAGCTGCCCCACCCCATGCGGGCGCTCCAGCGCGTTTACGATATGGACCGGAAGTGGTACCTGACCGTGAACAACGACTTCGCCTCCAACGGGAATATCGGGGATCTGGAATTCGGGGGCACCCGGTGGAGCGTGCAGGGGGAATGGCAGATAGGCTACAAGGATACGCGCGGCTATGAGGCGGAAGGACGGTTTGGCAGGTACATCGGGGAAAAGCAGTGGCTTTACCCCTACATGGGAGTGGACTGGACCTGCCGCCAGGGAGAGGCGGGGGAACGCAACATGTTCCGCCAGACCACTAAAAAGAACCGGGAAGTGGACGGCACCCTGGGCACCCGGTACACGCTGCCCCTGTTCCTGATTGCGGACGCGCGCATTGACACGGACGGCAAGGTGCGGCTCCAGCTGGAACGGGACGATATACCGCTCACCTCCCGCCTGCGCCTTTCCTTTTCCCTGAATACGAACCGGGATTATTCCGTGGGCCTGCATTACATCCTGACCTCCCGCCTCAGCGTTTCCACCAATTATGACAACAACCTGCACTGGGGAGTGGGCCTGATGCTGACCTATTAAACGCTTCCTCCATTTTTTCCTGTTCCATCCGGGCAATCCCCTGTAGCATTCCTTCACCATGGCAGGGATAATGAATTGGGAACAGCTCTTGTCCGATACCCGGTGCGGCTCAACGCATCAACGCACCACGCGTGCGCAGAAGGACCGGAACGAATACGATAAGGATTACGGCCGCATCTTGTTTTCCAGCGCGTTCCGCCGACTTCAAGATAAGACGCAGGTGTTTCCTCTGGGACGGAATGATTATGTGCGCACCCGCCTGACGCACAGCCTGGAGGTGGCTCACATCGGTTCCTCTTTAGGCATGCGAGTAGGTAATTTGCTCCATAAAAAACATAAGAAACTTAAATCTATCATTGAGCCTTCCGAATTAGCTACAATCGTTTCCACCGCCTGCCTGGCCCACGACATCGGCAATCCGCCCTTCGGCCACTCCGGGGAGGACGCCATTGAAACGGCCCTGAAACGGCATGGCTTGGAGCTGCCGTTTGAAGGGAATGCCCAGGGGTTCCGCATCCTGACCCATACCGGGGACCCGATGGACGGCAACGGCCTCCAATTGACAGCCGCCGTTCTGGGCGCTTTCATGAAGTATCCCTGCACGTTATCCTATTCCGCAGCTGTCAAGAAACGCTCCATTACGGCAGTCAACAAGCTTGAATGTAAAAAATTCGGTATCGGAGCAGAGGAAAGAGAAGCCGCTTCCTTCGTGGCTGCCCACCTTGGGTTGATTCCACGTTCCACGCCGGATGAAAAAGACCTTTGCTGGTGCCGCCATCCCCTGGCGTATCTGATGGAGGCCGCGGACGATATCTGCTACCGCATTGCGGATATTGAAGACGGGTATTTTTCCGGCCTTCTGGATTTTGGCCATACCAGGGATTTGTTCAGTCCCTTCCTGACGAAAAAGCAGCGTTTCTCCGTCCGAAAGATGGAAAAGAAGGAGGAAAAAGATTCCTGCATCCATTACATGCGCGCCCTCGCCATCGGCAGGAGCATCCGGGCCGCCGTGGACAGTTTCACGATTTATGAAGAGGAGCTTCTGCAAGGGAGCATGGAGCAATCCCTGATTGACAGCTCGGAACTGGCCGCCCCGCTGAACGGCCTGTACCAGTCTGCCATAGAGAATGTGTACCAAGCCAGGGAGGTGATTGAAGTGGAGGCCATGGGCTACAAGGTGCTGGGCGAGCTGATCGACTTTTTCATGGAATGGGTGGACCATCCTTCCTCCGGACAGGCCAGAAAAGTCGCCATTATGCTTCAGGGAACCAAATTGCCCCGGGACGATGAAGGAAGAAACGCGCGCCTGACGCACATGCTTGATTATATTTCCGGCATGACGGATTCCTTTGCACTGGAGACATACCGGAAATTGACGGGCATTTTATAGTTTTCATGGCGGTTCGTTTGCCGGGAAACGCTCAAGAACGGCTCCGCTACCCAGATAGAGGCAGCGCACCACAGCTCCCCCAAATACAGTCAAGAGCATTCATCCCGTTGTTGCATAACAACCGGCCCAGGAATCAGCGGATTAAAAAACATCCCGTTTTCCCGACTCCTCCGCTTACATCATAAATCCTGACTAGTTAAAAACATACATCATCCACCCGCAGGCAATCCGCTTTTTTCCAAAGGTCAAAGGAGAAAAAACTGTCCACTCTTTCATATGTCGCCATCATAAAAAGGCTGCCCCACATGGGGCAGCCGTCCTTAACATAATGATCATGGATTTCTCCACTATTTCAGGAAGGGGTTAAAAGCAGAAGTTGGTTTCTATGTTTTTCAGGCGTTCCCGGACAGCTTCCGGTACGGCGTCCTTTTCCTCCTGCGTATTGTAGGGGCCGGAGTAGAGGACTTTCCCTGCGGCGTCCGTCACATGAACGGTCGTGCCTGTCTGGGAGTTGGAAGAAACCACAATGGTTCCATTGGCGTCCGACATATGGACGGAAGATGAGCTCTGGCCTCCGCCGGAAACCTTGCCCATGGGAGGCATGGGCATTTGCTGGAGCCCCTGCAGGCTCCGCAGCATCTGGAGAGCTCCCGGAGTCAGGTCCATCCGGCTGATGATGTCATCCATCCGGGAATCTTCCATTGCGGAGTTTCTCAAAAAATCATCCATCATCTGCTGCATGTCCAGAATGCGCTGAGGCAGGGCCGGCCGAACGGCCATTCCGGAGGGAGGAACCGCCGCCTGGCGGCGCGTGGGAGGGACCAAGCGCGGCTGCGTCCGGGGATCTCCCTGGGCAGCCAGTATTTCATCGGCTGAGAGCGTTCCGCCATCCAGCGTGATGTCCGCCGTTTCCCGCTTGCCCTTGCGGTAGAACACCGCCGTTATTTTGTCGCCCGGCACTTTTTCGGACAGGGCTTCCGTGACAGACTGAGGACCGGAAAGGGACATGTCCCCCAGCTTGACAACAACGTCATTTTCCTGCAATCCGGCCTTGGCGGCGGGGCTGTCCTGCACCACTTTGGTCACCAGCACTCCGGGAAATCCGCTTAGTTCCAGTTGCGCCACTACCGCCTGGGGCACCGTACCGGGCACAATGCCCAGCCTGGCCGGCTTGGAGGAGGGGAGCGGCTTGGTTTGCGGCGTATATGGCGTGAGAGGAGGAGGCTGAAGGGTATCCGTACTTCCTGCGGGCCGGTCAATGGAATATCCGGAGCCCGAACTTATCAGAACCCCCAATGTCAGAAAGATACAGGTTTTCATATCCATGTGAGATAATATACAACGGCCGTTCGTGCAATGTTCAAAATTTGCATATTTTTTTGACGGCCGCTGTACGGTTCTCCGGCTCCAGACTCCTCCCGGAACACGGAAAGACTGCCTGGAAAAACAACAGGGGAATAAAAAAGGCTAGAAATCTTCTTAGCGGCAATGCCTTTTCAATAGCATTCCCATGCATGCGGAAGGCCGGATTCCCCTTGGTAAAACACAACTTTCCGGTTTTTTGGAAAAAAGTTTTCCAGACAGGTCAGAGCGGCTTCCTTTCCATTACGGAACTCAGCACAGCCCCGCGACATGCCGCAGAGGACAGCTCCCTCTCCCCCATGCCCCGAAAACATTCAGGAAGATTGGACTCAATATTCCTTTTCAGGAAGAATCCTACGGATGATGGAAGGGGCGATCACAGGCACGCGTTCATCGCCTCCCTGCAATTCAAAAAGAGTGGGGGGCCGCAACAGGTCCCGCTTTTCTCCGGGGGGAAGTACAGGCGCTTCCGTCTTTTCAGACTCCGCTCCCGCTCCATTCCCGCCGGCTACCGTGCCGCCGGGCGCTACCAGCGTATTCTGAACAATCAGGACGGCACCCACCGCCGCAGCCACGGAAATGCCGGAAATATAAGCCAGCCGCCGCCACAGAGGCATTTTCGCCGCTTTTTCCTCCTTCACTTCCGCGGCGCAATCCATGGCCTGCGCCATTTTGCAGACGGAGAATTCCAGCATGGAAGAGGCGGAAAGCCTTTTCAGCCGGATTTCCATTTCACGCTCGGATTCAGCGCACATCAGGGAACAGCATTGCTCCCTGAACAGGACTCTGGCGGGAGCGGGCTGCAAACGTTTCAAAAGAGATTCCATTTCATGAATTTCCTCCTCGGAAATTTCATCATGCCGGACGCGGTCATTCAGGGGAAAGATTTCCTCGCACCTTCCGGCCAGGCGGGAAATCAATTCATCGGATACGGGAAGGGGCTGCATAGCGGCCGTACCGCCACCTTCCTCCCCTGTGGCGGATGTTGTTGTTTCATGTTTCATAAGAGTGGATTGGAATTAGAGTTGTTCTTTTTTGTTTCTCAGCGCCTTGCGGAGCAGATCTATCCCATAGCGGTATCGGCTTGCTACCGTGTTTTGTGAGATTTCCAGCGTTTCCGCAATTTGCTGAAAGGTTTGTTCTCCCCAGATTTTCAGGACAATAACCTCGGAGAATTTGGAAGGCAGCTTCTTGAGCTGCATTTCCATGAACTGTTTCAGCTCCTCATCCGCCGCCGCACTGGAAAACCAGGGGTCCGCATAAACATCCTCATCCTGTTCGGCGGCACAGGCTTCATCCTCCCTTTTCTGCCTCCGGTCGGATTTGCGGCCATAATCCACCGCCAGCCGCCGTATGGAGGCAAAGACATAGGAAAGCCACGCCTCCTGACCTCCTACAAATTCCCCGGCAGCCTCCTTGCGCGCCAGGCGGATCAGGGCATCCTGAAGGATGTCTTCCGCATCTTCCGGCGAGCGGGACTGCTGGCGGGCAAAAAGCAGCAGCTGGGCCACGTGCTGCCGCAGCCATTCATCCCAGCTCAGCAAATGATTGTCTTCTTCCCGGAATTCCTCTTCCCTGGTATAGGCGGACGTATTCATCTCTGCATGTTCGGTTCCTTCATCCATCATAGCGCAACAGCTTCATTTTTTTGTTTAAAATAAAATAGAAAAACTTCTCCTTTCTTCCCCTGAAGGGAGAAAAACTTTCATCAAAGGGTGTTTACTTCCAGTCATTCATATGCTTCTGCATATTACCAATCCACGGCTCCAGTTTCCTGGCCTCCTGAGATTCCGGATCGGCGTCGCGGGCCATTTTCAAATATTCCAGGGCCTTGGGATAATTGCGCTCCATGGCGTACCCATCGCTGATATATTTGGCTATTTCCAAACGGATGGCAGGCAGAATGTCCTTCCTGTCCAGCATTTGCAGAGCCTCCTCCCGGCCCGCAGGGATCTTGTTCGCGGAAAAGGCGCCTGCATGCTTTTTGTAAAATTCTTCCATCATCAGCCTCTGTGCCGCCATGACCACGGCCTTTTCAGCCTCTCCGGCAAAACCGTATTTGTCCTCCGGGTCCAGCGCGGCAATTTCCGCAATCAATTCTTTCTGGAGAGGCTGCAAATCCTTGGGCAGCAGTCTGATGGCCTGCACCAGCTTTTCCAGTTTTTCCTTTCCCTCCAGCGTCCGGGCAGCGGCCACGGCCTCTTTCAGCTTCAGCCTCGTCTTCCCGGCGTCTTCCAGTTTCTGTAAATACTCTTCCGCCGTCTTGCAGGCTCCCACTATTTTGGCATAAGGGGCGCCGTCAGCCTCCATCAGCAGGACGGAGGGAAACACGGAGATTCCATAGCGGCGCATCAGCTCTTCATGGAGCTTGAGCTGCTCCGGGGGCATTTTCCCCGCCGTTCTGGGAAAGTCCAGCTCCACCAGCATGAAGTTCTTCCCTCCCGCATAATTGGCAAAAGCCTCCGTATCAAAAATATTCTTGCGCAAATAAATGCATCCCGGGCACCAGTCGGAGCCAGTGAAATCAACCAGCACGGCACGCCCGCTTCCGGCGGCCTTCTTCAAGGCCTGTTCCAGATTCGTCTCCCAGACGGGGGCGGCCGCGGAAACCATTACCGCCGCCAGGGGAAAAACCGCCAAGGCGGGAAAAAATGGAATCTTCATCTTGCGGGCATCATACCAGCCATGGGCGCCTGTGTCATTTTCTTTTTCAACACGCCTCCGCAGACGCACGACGGTGAAACACACCGCCGTGCAGGCACATAGAGGACTACTGCTGGGAACGGCGGCGGATGTCCTGGCTGAGGCGCATGGCGCAGAAGTCCGGTCCGCACATGGAGCAGAAATGGGCCTTTTTGGCGTTGGCATGGGGCAGCGTCAGGTCGTGGTAGGAGCGGGCCTTCTGCGGGTCCAGGGAAAGGTTGAACTGGTCCTCCCAGCGGAATTCAAACCTGGCCTGGGCCAGCGCATTGTCTCTCCACTGGGCGGACGGGTGTCCCTTGGCCAAATCTGCGGCGTGGGCCGCCAGCTTGTAGGTGACCACGCCTTCCCGCACGTCTTCCCTGTCCGGCAGGCCCAGGTGCTCCTTACGGGTGACGTAGCAGAGCATGGCGCAGCCGCGCTGGCCAATGATCGCTCCGCCGATGGCTCCGGTAATATGGTCGTAACCGGGAGCGATGTCCGTCACCAGCGGCCCCAGCGTGTAGAAAGGGGCTTCCATGCACCATTCCAGCTGCTTGCTCATGTTTTCCGCAATGAGGTGCATGGGCACGTGCCCTGGCCCTTCATTCATGACCTGGACGCCCGCTTTCCACGCGCGCATGGTCAGATCCCCCTGGACTTCCAGTTCCGCCAGCTGGGCAAAGTCATTGGCGTCCGCCACGGAACCGGGACGCAATCCGTCCCCGATGGAGACGGCGATGTCGTAAGCCGCCAGAATGGAGCAGATTTCATCCCAGTGAGTATAAAGGAAGTTTTCCTGTTCATGAAGCATGCTCCACTGCGCCATGATGGAGCCGCCGCGGGAGACGATGCCCGTCATCCGCCGCGCGGTATGGTTCACAAACCGCAGCAGCAGGGCGGCATGGATGGTAACATAGTCCACGCCCTGCCGGGCCTGTTCCACAAGGGTGTCACGGAAGATTTCCCAGCTCAGGTCAGCTACCTTGCCTCCCACCTTTTCCAGCGCCTGGTAGATGGGTACGGTCCCGATGGGAACGGGAGAATTCCTCAGAATCCATTCCCTCGTGGCATGGATGTTCTTTCCGGTGGAAAGGTCCATGACGGTATCCGCCCCCCAGTGGATGGCCCAGCGGAGTTTTTCCACTTCCTCTTCGATGCTGGACCCCAGGGCGGAGTTGCCGATGTTGGCGTTGATCTTCACCAGGAAATTGCGGCCGATGGCCATGGGCTCGCATTCCGGGTGGTTGATGTTGGCGGGGATCAGGGCGCGCCCGGAGGCGATTTCATCCCTGACGAATTCAGACGTAAAGTAAGCGGGCATCCGGCAGCCGCGCCTGCGTTCCGGCGCGTGCTGGTGGTCCAGCCGGTCACGTGCGACCATGCGGGACGGCCCGAATCCTTCTTCCGCTTCCAGCTCGGACGGCCGCGGCATCACCGTCAGCTCATCCAGCACGGCCTGCGCCTCGTCCGGGCGGCTTTTTTCATGGGGATAACGGTCATATACAGTCTTAAACGCCTGTTCCCTCCCCAGGTTCTCCCGGATGGCTACAAATTCCATTTCCGGGGTAATGACTCCCCGGCGCGCATATTGCCGCTGCGTCACGGGCGTTCCACCCGCAGCCTGAAGGCCGCGTCCCTGTTCCGTTTCCACCTCTTCCACATCGCCGCGGGCCCTGATCCAGGAAGCGCGCAGGGCTGGAAGCCCCTGCTCTGCGGTTCCTTCATAAGCCTCGTCTCCCCACGGGCCGGAACAATCGTACACGCGCACGGGGTCATTGGGGTGGGCGGAGCCGTCAGGCAGCAGGGTGTCGCTCAGGAGGATTTCCCTCATGGGAACCTGCACGTCCGGATGCAGATGGCCCGGAACATAAATGCGGCGGGACCCGGGATAGGACAATTTGGCGGTATCGTTCATAGCATGGATGCTGTGTTCAAGTACCGGCAGCGGAAAAACAAACGCCGCGAAAAACGGGCAGGCCCGTTTGATCGAACTCCCTGCGGCGGAATTATCCGCATCAGGTTTGAAGGGTTCCGCGCAAACGGCATGCCGCCGCGCAATCTCAGCCTTTATTGTCTGGCACCCCTGCCGAACTTGAACACAGGGTAACACGGCCTTCCCCGCCATCCAAGCGTTTTCCGCCGCGGGGCCACGCAAGGGAACGCCGCCGCCCAGAAACTGAAGAGGGCATGGAACGCAAGCGGACTACAATCCGTCTGATGATTCAATTGCCGCAGAGGCCTTCAACGCTCTCCGCCGCGTCTAAAACAAGACCCTCTTTCATCTCGTCAGCCCCGGAAGAATAGGGTAAAAATCTTTTCCGCAGCATCCGCGCGACTGGATGAAACCATTCCCGGAGCGCGGGGTTTATAGAAGGGAATTTCATGGACGAAGCACAAGACAGGCCATCCGCGGCACTTGACGAAGACGCCCAGCTGATGCTGAGAGTCCGGAATGGCGACGCTTCCGCCATGGAAACGCTGATCCGCAGGCACCAGAATTCCGTATACGCCACGGTAGCCCGCATGCTGAACAACGGCCCGGAAGTGGAGGACATCGCCCAGCAGGTGTTTATCCGCATCTGGAAAGGCGCCGGGAATTACGAACCCTCCGCCCGTTTCACCACCTGGATGTTCACCATTCTGCGCAACCTGGTGTTCAATGAGGTGCGCCGCCAGAAGCGCAAGCCTACCACTTCCGCGGACGCCATGGAGGAGGAAGGCGGCATGACCGTCTTTCTGGAGTCCTCCCAGGCTCCGGATGAAGCCCTGGAACACGCTGAACTCCAGCGTGCCGTGGATGAGGCGATCGCCGCCCTGCCGGAAAAGGCCCGCCTGGCCGTCCAGTTGCGCCGCTTTGAGAACATGCCCTATGAGGAAATAGCCAAAACGCTGGACATGACGGTTCCCGCCACCAAGAGCCTCCTGTTCCGCGCCAGGAACATGCTGAAGGAGGCCCTGGCCTCCTTCCTGTCCTGAGTTTGCCAGGGTCCGCAGGCATGGATTTTCCAGGCCTCCATGGCGACCGGGCAGCTTTTGTCCCCGCTGACAAGCCATACACGCACCGGTTCAGCCTGGTTCAAGGCCTTTCCCGGTGAAAAAATCCCGGAGAGCGGCGAAAAGGCCACCCGCTTTTTTACAACCGCGTCACCTTCAGCCTCAGGAACCGCCTTTCCGGCCCTGTGCCATCAATCGCCACGTAATCCACATATTCTCCCCGGGAACCGGACACCGTTGCACCGGATTCCTCCACCCAGTCTTTCAGGTTTCCGGAGCTTTCCACGGCAAACGCCACATCCTCAGCATCAGGGTTAACCGGCCACGCCAGCGCCATATACTTTTTTCCATCCCGTTCCTTCACCGTCAGCGTTGTCACGCTCCCGCACGGTTTCATGGGGTCCCGTCCGGTAGCGTATTTCATCAGGTTGACGATGCCGTCCCCCGCCGGGTTTCCGTCCGGGGCGGAATTCGCATCCGTTCCCTCAAAATACTTCTTTTTCCATTTTTCGTATCCTGCAGGTTCAGGCACCCCCGCCCTCCGAACCCGCACCACGCGGCTGCCGCCAGAGCTTTCAGGAAACGTCACCAGGAAGAACCCCTCACTTCCCGGTACGGGGGAGATGGAGACGGCGCCTTCGATCACCGGAGTGCCCTCCTCCTGGTAAATCAGCACTTGTTCGGCATCCTCCAGGGTGAACTCCATTTCCGTGGCGGAAGAGGAAATGCCTTCCTTCACGCAGGCGGGCGATAAAAATTTTTCCGGATTCCCCAAAACAGCCCAGCCATTTTTTACAGGGGCCAGCAGGTAGAATATATCTTTCATGGCTCCGCCCTCCACGCTCGGAAGGCTCAACGTCACCCCCTGCGCCGTCAGCTTCACTCCCCGCTTGTTTCTCCAATCGTAAGCCACAAGCCCCTCCGCAGGCACCTCCCAGTTTGTTCCGGCGGCCGTTCCCTGCAGCATGGCCGCGGCATGGGGGTAATCATCCGGGCGCAGCACGCCGGTCCTGGTGGTGGAATCCGTATTCAGGTTGTAATAAACCACAGCGGCGCAATGGTTGTTCAACGGAGCAATGACCCCGTACAGGGAAACGCTGGTCAGGGGATGGATGAAGCAGGAGTCCGGAAGGGGAACGGCAGGAGCCAGGGGCCTCAGCAGCCTTCCGTCCCTCTGGACCAAAGGAAGAATGTTGGCGGAGTCAAAAGAATCCGGAGCGTCCGACAAGTAAACCGGCGCCCCGGAAAGAGCCTTGGACAGAGCCATGACGCTGCCGCAATTCGCGTCGGAAGAGTGGAACATGTCGTGGTCCGGCCACGCCGTCTGCCCCAGCCACAGGCTGTTAGTGTAAGACTGGAACAAATGGCTGCGGGCCTCATTCAACTTCGGATTAACCGAGGAATAGGAATAGTCAATGCTGCACCGCGTCACGGCGCTGCGCCCCGTATTGAATACGTTGAGCGTTCCGTGGGCCATGCAGTTAATCATGCCAAGCAGGGAACTGTTGCTCGTTACGGCCTTGTCCAGCGCACGCAGGCACCAGCCCATTCTTTCCGCGGCGTTTCCCGTCCCTTTGGTAAGCCCCAGGTAGCTTGTTTGATAGTCGATCTTGACGAAATTGAATCCGGCGTCACTCACGGATTTCATGAATGCTTCATAAAACGCATCAGCCCCTTCCTCGCTCCCTCCCGGATAATAAACGCCGTTGACGGAAAGGAGCTTGCCATTCATGCCCAGCGTATTGTCCGCATGAATACCCTGCTTTTCCCCGCAAAAGGAATGCCACAGCCCCAGCCACGAGATCCTGTCTTTTTGCAGGTTCCTCTGGGCTATCAGGGGGGACCAGCCACGGGGAAATTTGGAAGCGTCCGGGGAGAATGATTTCAGACGGTAGCCCTGCTGGGTTTGAAAACCGTCGTCCACCAGCATCCAGCGTACCGGAAGAGGCCCTGCATTAATGGTCCGGGCGGCGTCCGCCAGAAGACCGGAATTGATATTTCCCTTGTACTGTTCCCAGCTGCACCATCCCAGGTACTTGAACGGTTCCGGATAGGAGGCGTCTTTCTCATAGCGCCACAGGGATTTTCCCTGAAGGCGGGGATGGGCCATGGCCGCTTCCCACGCCTGTTTTGTGGCGGTGTAAATATCATTGGAAACGGCATAACATAACATCGGTTCCTGATCATCCGGAACCCTGGAGGCGGAATCTCCCCAGGTGCCGCTTTTGGCGTACAACGAATGGCCGGAAATCTCCAGCCACGACAGGGAAGCGTTTCCGCAGAGGGGGACGACGGCCAGGTATTTGCCGTTCGCCAGCTTGAACAGGGCCAGCATGCCGCGGTTGGAGGCAGTGCCGCCGGCCGCCGGATTCCTCACGTCCAGCACGTCCGCTAAAGAAGCGGCATTCCAGGGCAGCTCCCGGTTGGCGTCCGCCGGAAAACGGCCCTGCTCCGCGGCAAACCATGTTACTTTTTCATAGGAGGGAAGCTTGACTTCCAGAGAATATTCAGCGTTGGTTCCATGCATTCCGGTACCGGACGCCCGGCCCGTTTCCAGCAGAACGGGAGACGCTTCATTGCCCGCAATGGCTATGGAAGAGGAGGGGGGCTCTTCCACGCCCCCCTCGGAAAGCGTCAGTCCGTTCAAGGCTCCCGGGGCGCCACTGCCTCTTACGGCCACGACAAGGTCTTGCCCTGCCGGGAGGGAAAAAACCCTT
This sequence comes from Akkermansia sp., assembly GCF_020860705.1. GTDB lineage: Bacteria > Verrucomicrobiota > Verrucomicrobiia > Verrucomicrobiales > Akkermansiaceae > Akkermansia. The sequence goes on along the minus strand of NZ_JAJBTT010000013.1, from coordinate 16,413 downwards.
TTCAGGTAAAGTCCCCTTTCATTTTCCGCAGCGCTTACCAGGCAGTTTCCACTGGCGCTGAACGGTTCCGGAGACTGGATGGAAAAGGCGACGTCCCCGGCGCCATTGGTCGCAGACCTGCCTGCAAACAATTCCAGCGTGTACGTTCCCGCCTTCAGGTTGGAAAAGGTAAGGGTAACCGTTCCATTGGTGATATAAACGCTGTCCCGCGCGGCTTGCGCCGGCCAGCCGTTGACGGCCGTCCCCGCCAGGTTTTCCTGGGGAATGTCCGCTCCATGCTCCTGGTAAACGCTGTCCTCCAGACCGGGGGTGCCGCACTTGGTCCCGCTGGTTCTGGAAATAACCAGTACGGGATTTTTTTCACCTTCACCCAGGGAGGAACCCGTAAATTCCACGGAGGACCGCTTGCTCTCGGTGGCGTACGCCTCATTCAGATAAAGTTCCACGGGGGAGGCGGGGCCTGCCCCCCCCGTGGTGGTATTCAGCGCGATATTATGCCATCCAGCCTCTTCCGTGCGCCCGGTGTAGCGTCCGAAATCAATCCGCAGAGCTCCGGCGCCGCTTCCGTTTTCCGCGGCGGCCGCGGCCACGCAAAAAGAGAAGAAGACCGCCCCAAGATGATGACCCCAATTCATGTTCACGGAACAGGGAAAAAGCCCTTCGCTGGTTAATGGACGGCAGAACGCTTCCGACGCAGCACAAGCGCGCCCAGCCCCAGCAGGGAAAGAGAGGCGGTGCCCGGCTCCGGAACATTCAGACTATTGATTTCAATCATGTTGACGTTATAGTCCCCCACTCCTGCTAGAGACACATTGAGTTCTTCCACATTTTCTCCCGTCGTAAACGTCCAGGTGACTTCCGTCATTTGATTTGCATCCACTCCAATTCCGGAGACAGTGCTACCATTAGTCGTTGGGGTAGGAGCACCTCCCGCAGTAGCAGCAGCGACGCTGCTGACAAGATCTTCGATTCCGCTCAAAGTGAATCCGCACGTATTGCTACCAGTAGCGGGATAGGTGTTCGCCCGCCCGCACAACAGGGTGATGGTGTAAGTGGTACTGGCCTGAAACCCGGACAGGGTGAACAACTGGGTAGAACTCGTGCTGCCCGAGGTCACGCTTGCGCCGCCTTTCCACGCGTTGCCGTAGGTAGCGTACTTGTCGCCCAGGCCTGAATCTCCCTGCGGGAAAGAGCTCAAAACAGCTTTGTCCCCTTTGCCGCCCGGCAAGTTGATGCTGGAAATGCTCAATCCGGAACTCTGGTTGGAGGAATCAACCAGGGAGATGGAGCTGCCAGAAGAACTGGTGGCGCCACTGTTCCCAGCCTTTATTTCATTCCATGATGAGCCGGAATCCAACGTCTGCACGGTAAACGTTCCGTTCGTCATGCTCTGGGACTGGGAACCGCTGGTGGAACCTCCCATTTGGCTGGCAGTAGCATCGCAGGCGATGTTGATCAATACGGAGGACGCCTGGGAGGCCATGGGACAAAGACAGGCGCAAATGATGATGAATAATGTTCTCTTCATAATAACGTGTTTGAATGTTCTGCGGTTTTACGGATTTCTAATCCGTTAAACCACAATAATTAAACAAAATCAAAGATATAGATGATAGCCCAGCCGCCAGCCCCGGGGATAGCCGCCTTCTCCGCTCGTTTTTATCCATTGGTTATCTTTCGCTTTGAAAAATGTATTGACTTCCGGATTAGAAATCCGCGTGAGCAGCATTTCCCTCCCCTGAAAATTTTTTATCCAATCCCTCCTCCTCCCCTGTTGACTCCAGTTTTTCCCGGAAAATTTTAAGCGGGACACTGGCGCGCCTTTTGAAAAAAATTGCCTTTTCCTAAAATAAAAACGGGCCACCTCCCCCGGAAGAGAGGTGGCCTGTCATTCATTTGCGGAAGCCCGCGTCAGCGCGCACTTCCCGCGTTAAGAACGTCCTTGTACGGGATCTTCAGGAAATTCAGGGAGCCCTTCGTCTCATACAGCACGCCGATGTGGTTTTTATCCACCGGGGCCAGGCAGGAGTATCCCCAGCCGTTGCGCACGTCATAAAGCAGCCACTTGTCTTCCGGCCAGGAAGCGGCGTCATCCGTGGAAGCCTTCAGCGTCATGTGGGAACGGCCGGAAGTGGTGTTCGGGTTGGAGAACAGGACTACCCTTCCGGCTCCCGGAACGGAGTCCACCGCATAAATGCTTCCCTGGCAGACGGACTCCTTCAGCTGGGGCGTGCGGTTGGTGGGATGTTTTTCCCACGTTTTCCCCATATCCTTCGTAACGCCCACCACGCGGGAACCGCCCCAGTTGCAGCGGGCGTTGATCATGATGGAACCGTCTTTCAGTTCAATCACCTGGGCTTCCGTCGTCTGCTCGCTGACGCCCGTGCCGCAATGCCAGGTTTTGCCCTGGTCCTTGGAATAAACGATGGTGGACCACGGAACTCCCTGGCCGTCCCAGTACTGGGCGGCGAAAACGAGCGTACCGTCCTTCATGGAGATGCCGCCTCCGGGACCGTTGAACAGGATGCGCCAATCCTTGTCTTTGGTCTGTTCCGTGATGTTGATGGGCTTGGACCAGGTGCGGCCGTCGTCATCGCTGTAGGCCAGTACCAGCTGACCGCAGACTTCCGGGGAATTGTCTCCGGATTTGCTGCCCCAGATGGAATGCCTGTGGCTCCAGATGGCGGCCACCCAGATTCTCCCGGTCTTTTCATCCACCAGAATGGCCGGATCGCCCACGCCCTTGGTCGCCCCCAGGGAGGGAGCAATCTTGGAATCGTCAATGGCTATCTTGACGTCGGACCACGTACGGCCGCCGTCAGAGGAACGGCTCACGCCTACGTCAATATTGGCCGGAAGGTCCCCTGCATGGTCGTAACGGATGTCGTAAACCGCCAGGAGGGTGCCCTTTTTCGTGCGGGCCAGTCCGGGGATGCGGTAGAATTTGGAATTGAAGTCTCCGGGCTTCACCACGGCCACGCCTATGCGCTGCTTTACGGGAGAGGCATTCGCCACTTTCAGGAGCTTGTTGCCGGCCATCACGCTGGCCGGGCGCACCACCACCCTGCCGTCAATGGAAGCGCCGTCCTTCATCGTTACGCACGCCCACAGGTAATTGTCCCCCGGCTCCAGTTCCAGCTTGCCCTTGACGGAAATCTGGGGCTTGGAACTGCCGGATAATTTCACCGTTCCCAGCACCTGGGCCGGATCTTTCGGGAAAACAATCGGCCCATCGACGATGTGGGGCTTCTCCCCGCCGCGGAGAACCGTTACGGATTCAATGTCGGAAAGCTTCGTCGTGCCGGAGAAATCCAGATTGACGGCCGTCAGGAACTGCGGGTTGAGGCAGCCTTCCGTCTGGACGTTCACGGAAAGAACCGGATTGCCGGGAATGCGCACCATCACCGGATAGGTGGAAGAAGCCATCTCCACCTGCGGCTTCACCTTCATGGGAATGCAGGGGACGATGAACAGGTCATCCAGCTTCATTCCCTTGTTTTCCGGCGCCGTCAGCTTGAAAATCAGGGAACGGGTTCCGGCGGGAATATGGGTTTCTATCTTGGTATTGAACCCGCCCGTCCTGATTCCCTTGCCGTCATAAATCTTCTTTTCCCCCTTCGGTCCTACGGCAATGATGGAGAATTCAAAAGGCGCCTGCCCCGTCCAGCGCTCCGCCCAGGCGGACAGCAGGACATCCCTGGAAGGCGTATCCTTCAGATCCAGCTTCAATTCGGTATCCTGGCCGCCCAGCATCCGCAAGGAAGAATTTCCGGACTTTCCCCCACCCCCGATTTCCGCCACGCCGTCCTGGCAGGACAAGGGGCCGTACTTGGTTGAAAGTGTGGTGAATTTTCCGTGCTTGGCCTGCTCAAAGCTTTCCGTACCCAGGGCGCCGGTCATGGACATTCCCAGGGCGCACAGCAGGGAGAGCACTGTCAAGTTGTTCAAAGGTAAATGCATGGTATATATGGTGTGTAACGGTAACTACGGGATGGACGCATCATTCTTATCCGTCCATCGCGCCATTACCAGCGTGGTTCCTAGCACACCCCGTATTTTCAAGTCCAGCCCGGCCCGCTTTTCTGCAAAAAGACCAGAAGTCACTCTTTCTCCGCTCCGCCGGAAGGAGAAAGAGGCTGTATGGAAATTACGGGCCGCTCCGGAAAGGAGCTGGAATCCTTGTGCATGTAATAATGGGACCAGTGCAGAACAACCTTGTCGCCCGGCTTGAGCGCGGCAATCTGCTTCAGGATGGAGGCGTCCTGAAGGATGGGCTTGTGGCCCGCGTTCACGTCAACCATCAGTTTTTCCTGCTTTTCATCGCCATATTTGCCAGGCTTCCGGTAATCCAGGTACTTGATGATCCGGAAGGTGGCGAAGTCCTTGGGATGGTCGCATTTGTCCGGGCACAGGGACGTCCTGAACATGCACTTCCTGTGAATGATGCCCGTAAACTCGGCTTCCGCCACATGGTCGGAAAGCAATTCCCCGGAAGGAAGGGGCGCCTCCGGCGTACCGGAGGAAGCCGGAGGAAAGGCCACAAGACTTTCCACGGCGTGGGAAACCAGCCCACCAATCAGGAAAAGGCCAAAAACGGGAGCATACTTTATCATGCGTCCATGCTTAAACATCCCGCCAACGGGAGTCAAGCAGAAGCCCAGCCTTCCCCTGCATGCATCCGGACAAATTTCCGCAGAGCCGGGCAGCACAGCAGCTTCAATACCTGGAGGAAGACACCACCCTGTTCGTTTGGAGATCCGGACAAACAGGGTGGTGTTTTTAACGATCAGTTGCCGTCAATGCAGCCTTCACAGGACAATTCCTCGGTATTCTTGAAATCAGATGGAGCAATAAAGGAGGAACGATGTTCATTGAGCCAGAGAAGGGCTTCTTTCTGGGCTTCCCGGCTCCACAGGCTTTTCCAGTTTTTCTTATGGGTAAGAAGGCAGTACCAGACATAGGCAACTCTTCCCGTCCATATGATAAGCTCTATTTTTTCCTTGAGGGAAGAACATACACAACTGCCGTTTTCCGGCTGGGCTGTCATGGCCTCCCTGGCGGATTGCAGCAGGATGGTTCCGTGCTTTTCCGGATCGAAGACGTTTTCAGATATTTCCTGAATCATGAAATTCTCTTCATACCCGTCCGGGTCGGCGCCGGCGGCGTCCAATTCCCCGGCGTCCATTTCTTCAAGGGCTTCTGACAAAAGAGACCGTTCCCCGTCTCCGGCGCAAGCGTCCAGCGGGATGACCGGCTGTTTGTAGTGCAAGTGGTAGGACTCTCCAGCCTCTTCATAACACTTCGCTACAAATTGAGAACAAAATGCCGTCGGATGGCTGCCTTCCAGCAAAGAGCGCAATGCCTGGTAGGTAGACGCCAGCAGGCATATTGCGGCCCCGGCCGTCTCCCGGTCCCAGCGGAACCGGCAATACTTGGAAGTGACCAGAAGAAGCCCCAGCAAATAAATGCCGCCATACGGGAGTTTTTGCTGCAGGTATTTCCTGCCCGTTTCAACTACCGGGTCCAGCGAGGGGAGAACCCTGTTTCTATAGACATGGATGGTGCGCCCGGAAAACCTTTCCCGGGCCGGATTTTCCAGGACGGGATGTTCTCCGGTGGCTTCGAGGATGGTCTGTTTTTCCTCATCGGCATAAAGGGCGGCATGGCTTACATCCGAATTTGTCAGCAGCCCGATCAGGGAAGAAATGGTGTCCCCCTGCAACACGGAGAAAAGGAGGACGTCCCCCTTTTTCAACTCATTGATTGATAGTTCAGTCTTCATGGTGAATCATTACTACTTACGGATTAAGAGAAATAAGGAGATCCAATTGTTGCTGAACTTCTTTTTGCTCTTCCTTCACCTTGTTCTTGGCACCGCTTAACCTTTCCATAACATTATTCTGTTTAGTTGTTTAAATATATAAAAACTCCAATATTTCAACTATCACGATATAAAAAAATTAAAAATAATCAACAGGAGATTAAAAAAATAGGTATATTTTTCTAAGCAAATACATAAATCTAGAATGAAGCCTGTTTCTCCAGGTCCATTGCTACTCCTCCCTTCTCCTCTTCCTCTCCCTGTTTTCAATGCCTGGAACACTTCTTCAGGAACAGCACCCACTTTCCCGAAAATCGCGGTCCCTGTTCCTCTGGCATCCTGCATCTGCCCTATGCCCGTAATGGTGATATAGGAAAGGACCCGTCCTTGAATTCCTCGTTTGACAGGGAAGCGTATCTTCCACACGCAACCATGGAACATTTCAAGACGTTATTATTTTTTCACGGTCAGCTGTATATGGATATTTTCCAGCAGGCGCTCATTTGTATGGAAGAAAAATCAGATTCCCGGCTTCTCCCCTGTTTCCAGATTGACGCATCGTTATTCGTGTGAGAGATTAGAAAAAGCATATGGACACCAATCGTACCTCTACCGTGCCGATCGTACCCAAGCAGTACCGGCTGCCGTTTTTCATGCTGGTCTCCTGCTTTGCGCTGTGGGGCCTGCTGAATAATATGACGGACAACCTGGTCCCTGCGTTCAGCAAAATATTCATGATTAATGCATCCGAATCCGCAGGGGTGCAAATCTCCTTTTACGGTGCGTACGCGGTGCTTGCCATTTTTGCGTCCATTTTGTTGGAGGAATTCTCTTACAAGGCGGGCGTGCTGATCGGCCTGGGGTTCTACATGATCGGCGCCCTGTGCTACATTCCCGCCGCTATCGGCCAAAGTTTTGACATCTATCTGGTAGCCATCTTCGTCCTTGCCGGCGGCCTTTCCATTCTGGAAACCACCTGCAACCCCTTCGTGCTCTCCATGGGTTCCCAGGAGACCAGCGTCCGGCGCCTGAACTTCGCCCAGGCCTTCAACCCCATCGGCTCCCTGACAGGCATCTTCCTGGCCAAGTACTTCATCCTCGCCCACCTGAACGATGCGGACATGGACACCCGCAAGGCCATGGACCCGGAACAACTGAATGCCATCGTCAGCAACGAGCTTTTCTGGGTGTGCGTTCCCTATGTGGGCCTTGTCGCCATTGCCGCCGTCATCTGGTTCTTCTTCTGCCGTTACAAGTCTGATGACGAAAACGTTCCCACCCCGGAAAACACGCAGCCCCTTTCTTCCAAGCTCGGCCGTCTGGGCCTGTGCATCGCCTTCATCCTGATCCCCTTCCTGTTCCAGTACTACTCCACCTTTGAATTCAGCATGGTGCAGCAGATCCTTATCATGATGGTCGGCCCCATCGCCTTCCTGATCATCATGCCGGACTACCGCTGCCAGCTCATGAAACTGGTCAGGCTTCCCCGCTATTTCTGCGGCGTGGTGGCCCAGTTCTTCTACGTGGGCGTGCAGATCGCCGTCTGGACGTGGACCATCAAGTACATCATGTCCGTCTTCCCCGGCATGCAGGAAGCGGCCGCCTCCAATTACTACATCTTCTCCATCATCCTTTTCATCGCCTGCCGCGCCATCACCACGGCGCTGATGAAAAAATTCAACCCGGCCAACATGATGTCCCTCTTCGCCATTGCCGGCATCCTCTGCTGCATGGGCACCATTTACCTGCCCAAGGAAATCTCCGTCTGGACGCTGGTGGGCATTTCCGGCTGCATGTCCCTGATGTTCCCCACCATTTACGGCATTGCCCTGCGCGGCCTTGGTTCCGAAGTGAAGCTGGGGGCCGCCGGTCTCATCATGGCCATCCTTGGCGGCGCGGTCATCACCCCGTACATGGGCTCCTGCATTGACAACACCACGGTGAAAAACCAGGTGGCCTACTTTGAATCCATCGACCGCCCCCTGATCGCGCAGGCGGAAGCGGCGGACTCCCGCAAATCCCTGTCCGGAACCATGCTGGCCCTGTACAAGATGTCGGAAGCCAATCCCTCCGAAGGAGAAGAACAGGCCAAGATGGCCGCCAAGTTCCAGAAAAACCTGGATACCTTCCTCTCCCTCCCTTCCCTGAACGGAGAAGCCTTTGACCACGCGGCCAAATCGCTGCCCGGCTGTTCCGGCCTCAAACCTGAAGAACTGGCAGCCTTCAAGGCCAATCTGGGCCGTCTGCCCGCTCCCTCCGGCAGGGAACAGCAGATCCAGCAATTCTCCCTGATTCCGGCGCTCACCACGCTTTCCGGCAACCAGGAGGAAGTCCTGAACAACTTGATTTCCCACCCCCTGGACATGAAACAATTCCAGACGGCCCAGGAAAACTTTGTGGAAAAAGCGGTACGGTCATCCTTCTTTATTCCCATCATCTGCTTTGCCGTGGTACTAATCTACGGCTTCTTCTTCCGCAACACCCATCTGAAAAAGGAAGAGGAAGCGCCTGCCCAGGCATGAACCTCCTTCACCTCACCCATACGCAAGATATGAAAACAGCATTACCAACCATCGGTATCCGCCCCACGATTGACGGCCGCCGCCTCGGCGTCCGGGAATCCCTGGAAGATCAAACCATGAACATGGCCAAGGCGGCCGCGGCCCTCATTGAAGCCAACATCCGCCACGCCTCCGGAGAGCCCGTCAAGTGCGTGATCGCAGATACGTGCATCGGCGGTCCGGCGGAAGCCGCCGCCTGTGCGGACAAGTTCAAGGCGAACAACGTGGGGGTCTCCCTGGCTGTTACGCCCTGCTGGTGCTACGGCAGCGAAACCTTTGACATGGATCCCTTCACGCCCAAGGCCATCTGGGGATTCAACGGAACGGAACGCCCCGGTGCCGTGTACCTGGCCGCCGCCCTGGCCGGTCTGAACCAGAAGGGCTTCCCTGCCTTCTCCATTTACGGAAAAGACGTGCAGGACGCCACGGATACATCCATCCCGGAAGACGTGGCTGAAAAAATCCTGCGCTTCTGCCGCGCCGGCCTCGCCGTAGCCACCCTCCGCGGCAAGGGCTACCTCTCCATCGGCGGCTGCTCCATGGGCATCGCCGGCTCCATCGTGGACCAGTCCTTCTGGGAAAACTACCTGGGCATCCGCGTGCAGGCCGTGGACATGACGGAAGTGCGCCGCCGCATGGACCAGAAGATTTACGACCAGGAAGAATTCGACCTCGCCATGCAATGGGCCGACTCCGTCTTCAAGTTTGCGGAAGACAAGAACCGCCCGGACCTGAAGCTGGATGAAGCCGGACGCCGCAGGACCTTCAAGGAAAGCGTGCTGATGGCCATGATCTTCCGGGACATGATGCAGGGCAACCCCAAGCTCAAGAAAATCGACCGTGAAGAAGAATCCATGGGCTACCAGGCTATTGCCGGCGGCTTCCAGGGCCAGCGCCACTGGACGGACTTCTACCCCAACGGCGACATTGCGGAAACGCTCCTCAACTCCACCTTTGACTGGAACGGTCCCCGTGCGCCGATGCCCTTCGCCACGGAAAACGACTCCCTGAACGGGGCTTGCCTCCTCTTCGGCTACCTGCTCACCGGCCAGGCGAACGTCTTTGCGGACGTGCGCACCTACTGGAGCCCGGAAGCCGTAAAGCGCGTCACCGGCTACAAGCTGGAAGGCCACGCCAAGGACGGCATCATCCATCTCATCAACTCCGGCTCCGCCGCCCTGGACGGCTGCATGGCCTGCACGGACAAGGACGGCAAACCCGTCATGAAAAAGCACTGGGACGTCACCCCGGAAGACGCTAAGACCATGATGGAACAGGCCGTCTGGTGCCCGGCCAACCGGGAATACTTCCGCGGCGGCGGCTACTCCGTCCACTACGTCACCAAGGGCGGCGCCCCCGTCACGATGATGCGCCTGAACATCGTCAAGGGACTCGGCCCCGTCCTCATCGTGGCGGAAGGCTGGTCCGTGGACCTGCCCGCCAAGGTGCACAAGACGCTGGACGAACGTACTGATCCGGGCTGGCCCACCACCTGGTTCGCCCCGCGCCTGACGGGCAAGGGAGCGTTCACGGACGTCTACAGCGTCATGGCCAACATGGGAGCCAACCACGGAGCCTTCACCTATGGCCACATCGGTGCGGACATCCTGACGCTGGCCTCCATGCTGCGCATCCCCGTATACGCCCACAACATCCCGGACGACCAGATCTACCGTCCCTCCGCCTGGGGTCTCCACGGCACCGCAGAACCGGAAAGCGCCGACTTCCGCGCCTGCGCGAATTACGGACCGCTGTACGGCAAATATTAATCCTGACGCTGTCATCAGGGGGAAGGATCCTTCCCCCTGATGAAGCTGGATTAATATAAAAGACCAAATACGAATGATTAAAGACTAAAACATGAACGAAAGCGCCGCTCATGAAAAAAGTTTTGCCTTTTCCATTCGTATCGTCTCCCTTTGCCGCCACCTCCGCACCCAGCGGTGCGAGCAGGAGCTAATCCGGCAAATCCTGCGTTCAGGAACAAGCATAGGAGCCAATCTCGCTGAGGCCTCCTATGCCGTCAGCAAAAAAGACTTCTTCTCCAAAGTACACATTTCGTTAAAAGAATGTTCGGAAACTTGGTATTGGCTACGGCTTCTGCACGCCACTTCCAGTCTGACCGACCAGCAATTTGAAAGTTTGAAACAGGATTGCCTGGAACTGATGCGGCTTCTTACCGCCACGACAAAAACCCTTTCCGGTCAAAACCTCTGATTTCATCCCTCTTTTTTCGTAGTTAATCTTTAGTATTTAATATTTTATATTCATGTATTCTCTCTGCTTGGACTGCGGCGCCACAAACGTGCGCGCCATGGTTGTGGACGAAAAAGGCGTCATTGTGGGGAAGGCCTCGCAGCCGAACGCCACGCTTCCCGGTGAGGAAAATCCGGACTTCCATGTCTGGGACGCCGACCGGATTTTCAAACAGCTTTCCGAATGCGCCGTGCAGGCCCTCCAGGGCCTGGATGTGGAAAAGGTGAGGGCGGTGACCGTCACGACCTTTGGCGTGGACGGCGCGCTGGTGGACGCCTCCGGCAACCAGCTTTATCCCGTCATCTCCTGGAAATGCCCCCGCACGGCGGAGGTCATGAAACACATCGGCAACTATATCCCCCAACAGGAACTGGAGCGCATTTCCGGCGTCGGCGCCTTTGCCTTCAACACCATTTACAAGCTTGTCTGGCTCAAGGAAAACCGTCCTGAGCTGCTGGAAAAGGCCCATGCGTGGCTCTTCATCTCCAACCTCCTGGCTTACAAGCTCACCGGCGTCATGGCTACGGACCGGACCATGGCCGGAACCTCCCAGCTTACGGATTTGGAAACGGGAGACTTCTCCACCTTCATTCTGGACCACCTAGGCCTGCGCCGCGACCTCTTCCCCCCCACCGTGGACGCGGGAGAAACCATCGGCATCCTCACGCCGGAAGCGGCGGCAGGCATGGGCATCCCCGCCCTGGCGGGCGTTCCCGTCATCTCCGCCGGGCATGACACCCAGTTCGCCATCTTCGGCTCCGGAGCGGACAAGGACCAGCCCGTCCTATCCTCCGGCACCTGGGAAATCCTGATGGCGCGCTCCGCACAGGCCCACCTGACCCCGGAAGATTATGCGGACGGATCTACGGCGGAATTCGACGCGGAACAAGGGCTGCTCAATCCGGGCCTGCAATGGCTCGGCTCCGGCATCATTGAATGGGTGAAATCCACCTGCTTCCCGGGTGAATCCTACGACACCATGGATGCGGAAGCGGAGGTCATCCCTCCCGGCTGCGACGGCGTCACCATGGTGCCGGACTTCCTGGCCTCCGGAGACCGCAAAGGCTCCATCAACGGGCTGGTGCTGGGCAGGACGCGCGGCCACATCTACCGCGCCGCCATGGAAGCCCTCACCTGGCGGCTGAAATCCCGCCTGCGCCGCCTGGAATCCGTAGGCGGATTCAAAAGCGAATTTCTCCTCCTGGTGGGAGGAGGCGCCAGAAACAGCATCTGGACCCAGATGCGCGCGGACATCCTCCGGATTCCCGTGAAAGTCTCTGAAGTTTCGGAAAGCACCGTACTGGGTGCATCCATGTTTGCCTTTGCGGGCGCGGGGGTGTACTCTACGCCGGAACAGGCCAGGGACGCCTTCGGCATCACCTACCGGACCTATCTGCCGGGCCCCCAGGAGGCCGCTTACGAAAAGCTCAACCATTAACACGCAACTATATATGTCAGAAGACTGGTCAATCTCCCCTCCCCTCCCGGACAAAGTGTTCCCGTGGGAAAAATACAACCCCGTCACGCGGGAGGAAGTGAATGAATTCTTCCATTCCCCGGAAATCCTGGTCATCAAGCAGCGCATGTGCGATATAGGCCGCCGCCTGTGGGACCGTGAATATGTGGACGGCAACGGAGGCAACATCTCCGTGCGCGTGGCGCAGAACCTGCTGCTCTGCTCCCCCACGCTGTGCTCCAAGGGATTCATGACGGTGGAAGACATCTGCCTGGTAGACATGGACGCGCGCCAGAAAGCCGGCATCCGCCCCTCCACCAGTGAGGTGAAAACGCACATCGCCATGATGAAATCCGTGGGCGTCAACTCCTGCATCCACGCCCATCCGCCGCACTGCAATGCCTTCCTGTTCGCCGGACAGGTGCCCCCCTCCGGCATCAACCCGGAAGCGGACATCTTCCTGGGCCACATCCCGCTGGCCCCTTATGGAACGCCAGGCTCTCTGGAAACGGCCCGGGCCGTGGCGGAAGCGGCCAAACAATCCACCGTGGTCTTCATGGAAAACCACGGCGTGATTACCGGAGCCCGCGATGTGGAAGAAGCGGAATGGTTCATGGAAAACGCGGACGCCTACTGCCGCATGGTGCTGATGGCCGGCCTGCACAAGGCCCCCCTGAACCAGGTGGGACCGGAAGGCGTGGCGGACTTCCTCGCCATCCGCAAATCCATCGGCTATGCCGTCCCGGAAAACCAGCCCCTGTATAATACGGAAACCTACGCCGGGTACAAGCTTGGTAAATCCGGCAAGTAACTCTCTTCAACGGGGCGGCTGATTCAGTTCAACCGCCTCGTTTTTTACCCCTTCCCCCCACCCTATGACCTCTTTCACCATTTTTACCGCCGCTGCTTCCCTGCTGCTGGCAGCCGTAACAACCAACGCCGGAGAAATTTCCCCTTCTTCCGGAAACATGGAATCTCCGGTTCCCGATCCTCCGGGCGAGAAAATCAATTTTCTTACCGCATTCAAATACATGGAAGCAGGCGACGGCACGGAAGAACTCGAGTTTGACTGGATAGTAGCGCCGCCCCCAGAGACGGAACAGGATTCTTCCCTTCCCGAGCCCGGGGAAATGACGGCAAAGAACGTGCACCGGGAAAATGGCGCGCGCACTACTTCCGTCCACTGGATCATGAAGATGTTCCCTGCTACGTCATCCTCCGAGCTGAAAGACTTAATCAAAGCATTTATTACTGAAATGGATCCCGATCGCCATCAGGTCAGAAGCAATACGGAAGAACTCGAATTTGACTGGGTAGTGGTCCCGTTCACAGAGCAGGAGCATCGTTCTTCCCTTCCCGGCCCCGGGAAAATGCCGGGAAAAGAAAAGGACGCAGAAAACGGGGACTAAATTAGAAACATGTTGTTTGCCCCCGGAATGCCTTTTAACAATTTGATTGGCCCCATTCCTGCCGGCATCAATTCCCGGTGAGATGATCACCGGGAATTGATGGAATCAGGAAGAGTCCCCATATGGGAGAGAAGAAAGGATTTTTTCTCTTTTTCCAAGCGAGGCCCCAATCCTCTTTCACCCCCTCCCTTATTAAACGGCCATGTTCATCGCCCATCTTCCCGCCGGCTATTTACTGGCCAGAACCCTCCGCTTCCGCACTCCCGGAAGGAAAGCCGCCATGACCGCCGCCCTGCTGGGCGCGATTGCCCCGGATCTGGACCTGGTTTATTTTTATACCGTGGACGCGCGCCAGCACCACCATCATTCCTACTGGACACATTACCCTTCCGTCTGGATCGGGCTGATGCTGGCCGCGTGGGGCATCAGCCGCTTCAAACGGTGGCGCGGCGGTGGAACTTGGATGTTCATCTTTTCCATGAGCGGGTTCCTCCATATCCTGCTGGACGGCATCGTGGGGGACATTCCCCTGCTGGCTCCCTGGTCCATACGCTTTTACGCCCTGGCCACGGTTCCGGCGCAATATCATCCCTGGTGGCTCAACTTCATGCTCCACTGGTCCTTTTTACTGGAACTGCTGATCATTGCCGTCGCTGCCCGGATCATGGTTTCCGGCAGGAAAAAATCACAACTTTCCCCTGAAACCGCCCCTCGCGGGGAAGAACCGTGAATCATGGGCATTCCCGCCGTTGCGGAACAACAGCGGCATTCTCCCGTTCCCCGTTAAAGCCGCCTTATGGAAAGGGCTTCTCCTAGAACTATAAGCGCACCGGCGCGGAATAAACCGCACGGGTGCGCTTTGGCAGGTAAGGTTGCCTTTCCGTTTCAGCGGCGGCGTCTGACCAGCAAACCGCCCATGCCCAGAATGCCCAGCAGGGAAACGGAGGGCTCCGGGACAGATTCGTTACCAGTCACGTATTCTACATACAACTTCTTGCCGTCTGCGTCGTAAACCAGTTTATATTTGCCCAGATCATCAGAGGAAGCAGTCAACTCCGCATTCTGATCATAAAGGGAGGCGACCTCTCCGGAGGTGAAACTCACGTTGAATTTGGAAAAATCAAACCCTAGATCTCCGCCATTCGTCCCGAAAGACATCAACTCCCTGCGCTGGATGGAAAAATCCCCTCCCCCCAGGATATCCAGGGTTCCATTGAAATTAAAGTAGGCGCTGGCCGAATTGTTGAAATTGGCCTGAAACTCCACGGAACCCTCACTGCCAAGATTGAACGTTATCGGCTGCCGACCAATTTCAGGAGCGCCATTCTTGTAATCTCCCCATACATTGTTGGTGAAAATCAAGCCGTTTGCAGAGCCGATCGTGAAGGAGGAACCCCACCACTTTGCATCATTGAGCGTCACAGTCAGGGAGCTTCCGGCCTCAATATGAACGTCCATTCCATAGAAGGTATTCACTCCAAAGTTATTTCCCACCTTGACGTTCATATCCCCATTGTAGCCTATATACATGGTATCTCCCGTGGCGGGAGCGGCGGATGAGACAGGACCGGAGACAGTTCCCGTCCTCCAGTTTCCAGCCGTTTCCCACCAGCCGTCATTAGGACCCGAATAATACAACGATGCACCGGAAGAGAGGGAAACAGTGCTGAATAAAATTGCTAACGCAGTAAAGGCAACTTTCATACATGCAAGAATTAGCGGATTACAAATCCGGAGAAAACCAATGCCGCCACAAAAAACGCGCATGACAGATAACATGAGGACGATAGGAGCGGCAGGAAAAATTTGTTGATTTTCATCATCCCTGTGATCCAGATGTTCCTATTTACCCTAACAAACTTTTCCCCAGATTTTTTCGTTGACTCCGGATTTGTAATCCGCCTATACGAGCATGATTCAACTACTATTCCCTTAAGAATCATCAAGAAAGCTTCATCTGATTCCTGTTTTACCTTTTGGATAGCAATCGGAAGGGTCACTCTCCGGACCTGCTCCATATGTCCTTTTATGCCTATCCGTGGTTCTGGTACGGCATCTTCTCTAGCGGCGCCATCTCTTTATGTACTGGTCTTTTTTGCTGGAACTGGCGATCATGGCCATTTCCACATGGATCATTGGCCTCCTGAAAGAGAGGACCCAGTCCATTCTCCTTCACCCAAAAGTTGAACTCCAACCGAAATTCCTCCTATCCTTATCTCATTAAAAAAAGTAAAAGTAAAATTCAAAAAATCATATTATCTTCCCATTCCATTTTTTTGCGTATAGAATCATATTATCATAGAATAAATTGATAATTAATGCTAATTACATTCCCTCCCTGTCAGATTCAACTTGAATTCGGGAAAATCACCTCTTCTGGAAATATCCGTATTGCCAAAAATACTGTTGCCGTTAACCGGACGACATAGGTTATTTTACTTGAATCAAAAGAAAAATTACCCATAAGCCAGCCACTTTAATAAAAAATGTTATACAAATATCTCATTGCTTGTATTTTATAATACGGAAAAAAGCAATAAAATCGGAAATCCGTCTCTCCAGGCAAGGAAAAACCGGATTCACCTTATGGAAATTCCTCTGAAAAAGCACAAAAGGAACATTCAACTTACAGGCCTTTTCTTCATGGTAAACAGCAGCAAGTCTCATATGGAAAATGGTAATAATTTACTGAATTTAAAATATCCGGAATTCTCTACCGGAACATGAAAGTCGTAAAAAATGGGAGGAAACAGACCGATTTTTTCAGCTTTCAATGTAACCGAAAACTGCCTGTTTCGAAAACGTTCTTTTTGCCAATATTTCTTATTTTTTTAAAATATTGACTACCAATTAATTTATAAATACATAAAGGATTTCAAACGAACAATAAATGAACGGATTCACAATCCG
>NZ_JAJBTT010000023.1 GCF_020860705.1 Akkermansia sp. | reverse complement strand
TTCCTGCCTGGCTTTCATTTCCTCCATGCGCTTGGCGGCCTCCGGATGGTCCTTGAGCCATTCTTCCTGCATGGCTTTTCTTTCCTCCTTGGAAAGCTTGCCGTCGCCATCCTTGTCAAACTTCTTCAGGATAGCGGCTTTTTTCGCTTCCTGGGCTTTCTTGACGTCGGCTTGCAGAACGGCTATTTCCTCCTCGGAAAGCTTGCCGTCCTTGTCGGTATCATATTTGGCCATGACAAGTTCTTCCCCGATGATCATGATGCCGGGATCAATTCTTCTCATCTGGAGGTTGGCCCGTTCCGGGCCGGGGGCCTGACGGGCTGCCCCTCCTGCGCGGTTGCGGGGGCCTCCCCTTCTTTCAGGGGGCGGCTGCAATTCCGGAGCATCGGAGGGTGCGTCCGGAGCGGGGGGCGGGGGCGCGTCCTGGGCGAACGCGGTGCATGCGGCGAAAGCCGCGGCGATAATCATTTGTTTGGTCATATCTTTGAGTGGTGAGGTTAATGCGTTTCTGAAAGGAGCTCTGCTCTGCGGTAGTCCGAATGAGCGGAGGCGCCTCTCTTTGTTAGGATGAACCCCCGGATTCCGTCTTGGTTGCAAAATAAAAATGTGCATGCTCCGGTCGTGCGGCGCGGAGATGGCCGGAATACCCCCTTTTTCTCAACGGAGGTCCAGGAATGAAAAACGTCTGAATGTGAAAAGGATTGGTAAAAAAAGACCGCAGCCCCGGAGGGTTGCGGTTCAGCCGTGTCATGGCAGGAAAAATTATTCTCCGGAAATGAACCGGATGTAGGCCAGCCACCACTGGTCTCCTCCCAGTAGCCAGATAAAAGCGGCGCTGAGCAACGCGGGACCGAAAGGAAGATTCCTGCCGAATCCTATGCGTGAAACGAGTGCCTGCCCAATTCCCAGCAGGGAGCCGATAAAGAGGCAGAACACGGCGCCCTGCCATCCTCCCACGCATCCGGCCATCATCAGGATCCAGGCATCGCCGGAGCCCATGGCCTCCCGCTGCGCATGGATATCCGTCATGCTTCCTTCCACGCTCTCCAGGTCTTCCAGAGGGAAAACGTCTCCGTTTTCCAATTCTATCCTGTCCTGGCGCAGGATGATGGAGCAGGGAGGCAGTGCTTTTCCGTCAATGGTGATGGAACCTCCGGAAATAACGGCTTTGTCCGAGGCCCGGTGGAAAAGCATGGACCAGTCGTGAGCCTGCCCGTTGATAATGAGCTGCAGTTCCTCCCGTTCGGATTCCGGTTCCTTCAGGCTCCACGGGGCGGGGGCGTCAAAATGCTGTTTCCAGGTTCCGAACAGGAATTTTCCCAGTTCAATCACCAGCCTGATGGCGGCATACCCGGCCACGCCTCCCAGCACTGCTGCCGTGAAAGCATCCGTCCGGGTCATCACGTCATTGTCCGGCAGGAGAAAAGGGTAAAACACGCAGGCCCCTACTCCGGCGGCGGCTCCGATGAGGGCCTGGGTACGGAAGACGATCAGGTGTTCTGCGTCAATGAATATGATGACGATGGCCATGGCGCTCCACACGCAGAGCAGGACGGCGGCTCCCGCAGAGGCGTCCGCATACTTCCAGCCCATGGCGGCAAAAAGCAAAGCCGTGAGCAGCTCCACAAAGCAGTAGCGGAAGCTGATGGGGGTTCCGCAGCAGGCGGATTTTCCCCTGAGCGCCAGCCAGCTGAGGATCGGTATGTTCAGGTACCACGGGATGGGCTCCCCACATTCCGGGCAAAAGGAACGGGACGGATCATTGACGGAGATGCCCAGAGGCACCCGGTAAATGACCACATTCAGGAAGGAGCCTATGCAGGCCCCCATCAGGCCGAAGACCAGGGGAATCAGCCATGCGGGAAAGGCGTCAGGCATGGGAGGCGGGAGAATAAGTCCTGCTGGGCGTCTGGTTGATGCGGTCGATCAGCAGCCTCAGCCTGCCGTAATTGCCGCGTTTGATGGGGAAGATAAGCCGGGGCAATTGGTCCAGATGGGGTTCGTCCTCTTCATCCGGAAGCGGACCGCTCTGGACCATTCTGCCTCCCGGTAGGATCAGGTCTGAGAAATCCCGTTCCAGATGCTCTACCCATTGGGAGGGAAGGCGCGTGTTCAGACGGATGACGATGGCGTCCCTGATAAAACGGTAGGAGTGGAAGATACGGTAGAACCGGTCAATGTGTTCCATGGCCTCCGCCGGGTTCTTGGTGACATGGATCAGGTGCAGGTCGTCCGCGGAGATCAGCCCGGAGTCCACCAGTTCCACGCGGATGAAGGCCAGCCAGTTCAGCCAGAAGGTCTTGCCGGGGGAATCCAGCAGCACGATCGGGTAAATGGTGGCTTTTCCCGTCTGGATCAGGGTGAGGGTTTCAAAGACTTCATCCATGGTGCCGAAACCGCCGGGGAACGCCACCATGGCATCGCTTTCCGCCACGAAGTTCAGTTTTCTGACAAAGAAGTAGTAGAAATTGATCAGCTTGTCGCTGTTGGCCACCACGTGGTTGGAGGTCTGTTCATACGGCAAGGTGATGTTCAGGCCGAAGGAGCGTTCTTCCCCGGCCCCCTCATTGGCCGCCTGCATGATGCCGGGTCCTCCTCCCGTAATGACCATGTAGCCGTGTTCGCTGGCCTCCCTGGCAAATTCCCGCGCCGTTCCGTAGGCCGGTTCGTCATTCTTGATGCGCGCGGAGCCGAAGACGGAAATCTTGCGGATGTGGCGGTATGGAGCAAAAACGCAGTTGGCGCGGTACATCTCCCGCCCGGAACGGATCAGGACGGTGAAATCATGGTCGGACGCGTCGGACTGCGCCATGTTGATGCCCGTTTTGATATACTCCTGGAGGTAGCGGGGATCGTGCCTGGTGGAGGCTATTTGAGAAAGCTTTTTGACGACTTCTTCCAAAGCCTGGTAGCTGGTGTCCATGGGCAGGGTGGAGGGGTGCCGCTGGTCTTCCCCGGTAAAATCCCTGTTGTCCAAAAAATCAGGATGCTTCATGAGTTGGTATATAGGTTTGCCGCCACTATGACAGATGACGCACGTTAAGTCACAGAAAATTTGCCGGCGGACATGAAAAGAGTTGATTGTTGAAGGCAGATCGTTAAATTGCTCCCCGCACGGGCGTTTTCAACACATGCCGTAGGTCCTTCAGGCGGTTTGTCCGCCGTGTCCGTGTTGAGGGGAAACCCGGTACATTACATACGATTATGTCGGAAAACGAAACCACTACTGCAGAAGAAACCGCCGTTACCACGCTGGCTCGCTTTGAAGTTCCCAGCCGTCTGGAAAAAATTGAAGATCCGAATGATGCGAATCATCTGACCTTCATTGCGGAACCGTTTGAAAACGGTTACGGCCATACGCTCGGCAACTCCCTGCGCCGCGTTCTTCTGGGCTCCCTGGAAGGCGCTGCCATCACCTCCGTCCGCATCGCCGGCGCACAGCATGAATTTTCTTCCCTGCCCGGCGTGGTGGAAGACGTGACGGAAATTGTGCTGAATCTGAAAAAAGTCAAGTTCAAGCACAACGGCAAGGAACCGCGCCTGCTTTCCCTGCGCGTCCACAAGCAGGGCATCGTGACCGCCGCCGACATCGCTGACGACACCACCTACCAGGTGGTCAATCCTGATCAAATCATCTGCACCCTGGACCAGGACACCATGTTCGAATGTGAATTCCAGGTACGCGTCGGCCGCGGTTTTGCCACTGGCGACGAAAACAAGGTGCCGGACATGCCCATTGGCGTGATCCCGATCGACTCCATTTTCTCCCCGGTCACCCGTGTGAAGTATTCTGTGCAGAATACCCGTGTGGGACAGATGACCGACTACGACAAGCTGATTCTTGAAGTCTGGACGGACGGCCGCATCGCCCCCGCAGACGCCATGCTCCAGGCCTCCGCCATTTTGCGCCACCACCTGGACGTGTTCGTCAACTACGACGACAAGCAGGTCAACTTTGAGGAAGCTCCTTCCGCCGTCCAGGACGAGGAAACGGCCCGCCTTCGCAAGCTGCTCAACATGAGCGTCAACGAAATCGAGCTGTCCGTGCGCGCCGCCAACTGCCTCAACAACGCCAACATTACCACCGTTGGCCAGCTCGCCATGAAGAGCGAAAGCGAAATGCTCAAGTACCGCAACTTCGGCAAGAAGTCCCTGAACGAAATCAAGGACAAGCTGCTGGAACTGGGCCTTTCCCTGGGCGTCCAGGTGGATCCCTCCCTGCTTACCGGCCCCGTGCCGCAGGCCAAGCCGCGCCTGGGCCTGGAAGAGGAAAGCCCCGTGGGCCTGGCAGACCTGATTGCCGCCAACATCGAAGACGACGACGACTAAATCTCACAAAACCAACACACATAGAAAAATATCATCATGAGACACGGTGTAAAAACCTCCAAGCTTCAGCGCAACGCCTCCCATCGCAGGGCTTTGCTCGCCAACCAGGCATGCAGCCTCATTCTCAACGGCCGCATCACCACCACCCTGGCGAAGGCCAAGGCTCTCCGTCCCTACGTGGAAAAGCTGATCACTCTTGCCAAGCGCGGTGACATCCATTCCCGCCGCCTGGCCGTGGCCACGATTCATAACACGGCCGCCGTCAAGCGCCTGTTTGATGAAATTGCTCCCCTCTGTGCGGAACGCAAGGGCGGCTATACCCGCATCATCAAGCTGGGCCAGCGCCTGACGGACTCCGCGCTCGTGGCCATGATCGAAATCATCGATCTGCCCCGTGAAACGGCTGAAAAGGAAGAAGCTCCCGCCACCACGGAAGCCACTGCCTAAAACGTTTATTTAAAGTATTCATATCCACCTCGGATTTAAGAAAATCCGAGGTGGATTTTTTATGCTTATAGTGAACGTCTGATGTACCAGAGAGGATCACTATGGAAATCATAGTGGCGAGATAAAAAATTGAAAAATGAATTGTCCTTAGTTTTTGAATATTTTAAACAATGAGATATGTACGTATATGATAAATCCTCAGCATTTTTGCAAATTGCTGAGGATTTAAAGTCAGGATATTGTCTATTGTGTAATCTTATAACTGATTGACAGTTTATCTTAACAGTTAGAATACTTATTTTCTCTATTTTTATTCCAAGCGGTGGTACAGGGCGAATGAAAAGAGGGTTAAGACGGAAAACAGCCCGATAGCTGCATACCCCGTGAAAGTAGCATGTTGTAAATCTCTCCTGTGCTGTTCTCTGAGTTCGGTCCTTTCTTTGCCCGTGATTCGTTTAAAATCATTCCATTGCTTATAAAGATTCTGGCGCTTGTTTTCTAAAACATTCAGGGAGTTTTGTATTCTTTCTACATTTCTTCTATGTATATTTTGTAATTTGATGATTTCGGGATCTACAGGTGTGATTGAGGGCGTGGACTCGACTTCTTTTTCTTTAATGGGAAGATCATATCTCTTTTGATGAGGAGAATTGGAGTTCATGAAATTTTCTTCCTCCTTATCCATCCTGATTAACTCCTCTTCAAGAGATTGGATGGAATGATTCAGTTTTTGATTTTGTGCGGTTACAGCTTTGGTAAGATTTTGGTGCTTCTTTTCCATCGCTTCCTTGGCTTCGATGATTGCGTAGCTTGTTCCGCGGCCTCCCGCCCGGCCGGCTGCCATCGCGTTTTGCGCCGCTCTCCGGACTGCATCCTCCCGTTCTCCTATTTCTTTTCTGTCCGCAGCGATGATGGCCGATAATTTAGTCGTATTGATTGTAATTTGTTCACGGTTTTTCTGGATGATTTGAGCTATCTCTTGCCGTCTTTTTTTGAAAGCGGCCAGTGTTATTTCCCATTCTTTAGCCGATAAATTCCGGTGAGCTAATACAATTTGTTTGCGGCGAATGTCGCGTTCCGCCTTCTGTTTGTTTTGATTTGCCTTACGCTGTTCCTCTTCCAGTCGCATTTTGATTCGCTCTTGTACTGTAGAAATTTTATTGTCGTAGTCTTCTTTTTCCAGTTTAAGATCGTCATAGGTTGCGGCAATGCGTGTGTTCAATTGATTGTATTTTGTCTCATAAGCTGCGCCCTCCTTTTCATGTTCAAATTTGGTTTCGTTTATAACTCTTTCCTGAGTCAGTTTTAAGTCTTTGGTGTACCAGGTACTAACAATGATGGAGGCGATGGTGAGGAGAATGAATATGTATCTCATTGTGTTTGCTTGGTAAGGGTGAAAAGTATCGGAAATGCTTTTGATTGGGACGTGGTTATTAGACAGGTGTTGTGATGAAAATGATTATATTAGTAATCATATGCGAGTTATTATGATAACGTATGCGAGTTGGGCAAGCTCATTCTTTTTCTGTGATGATTTTTGCTGGATACTGCCATCGCATGTTTACAAGGAACTGCGATCCCTCTCCAGAGAGTGTTGACATTAAGTTATTGGGACAATGGATGCATGAGCATGCCATCAGTCGTGTGGAATTGGCGAAAGCCCTCGGTCTTCAAGTGACTGTTATCCACAATTGGTTTGCTCGACAGAGTATTCCCAAAAATGCGCAAGCGTCTCTTCGCCATATGATGCGTGACATTTATCCCATTGAACTTGAATCGCAAATTGCAGTGCGAATGAAAAATTCCACCTTGAATAAAATCAGTAAGAAAGCGGTGGGGGAAGGGAAATCGTTAGAAGAATGGATTGTTCAGGCAATAGAAAGTAGACTTGATGAATGAGGTTAGTTTCTCATTGAACATATTTGTAACATAGTATTTTCCTGAATTTTTGATAAGGAAGGGTATAAGGGATGATCCTCTCACTAACTTCCGAGGCGTACAGATTTGAAACCGAGAAAGTTGAAACGGTGTCTATGAACAGCACAGGAGAAGGAAGAAAATTTCATCGCTCTTGCTTCTTTCTCCTTAGGACAGTATAATTTAGCCTCAACTATGGACGCAGTATTATTGTTTTCCGGACAAGGTGCCCAAAAAGTAGGCATGGGCAAAGATTTGTATGACCAGTATCCTGCCGCCAGGGCCCTGATTGAGCAGGCGGACAAGGCGCTTGGGGAATCCCTCTCTTCCATCATGTTTGAAGGTCCCGGGGAAGAATTGACCCGCACCTGCAATTGCCAGCCGGCCCTTTATGTGCATGGCCTGGCCTGCCTGGCTGTCTTGAAGGAACTGGTGCCTTCCCTGAATCCCGTGGCCGCCGCCGGCCTTTCCCTGGGGGAATTTACGGCGCATGCCGCCGCAGGGACCTATTCTTTTGAAGAAGGCCTGCGCCTGGTTCAGAAGCGCGGCGCGTTCATGGAGGAAGCCTGCAACGCCACGAAGGGCACCATGGCCGCCATGATCGGCGGCACGGATGAAAACGTCATCAAGCTGGCGCAGGAATGCGACGTGGACGTAGCTAATTTCAACTGCCCCGGCCAGACGGTCGTTTCCGGCACGGAAGAAGGCGTGGACAAGGCGATTGCCGGAGCCAAGGCCGCTGGATGCAAGATTGCCAAGAAGCTCAACGTAGCGGGTGCCTACCATTCCCGCCTGATGCACAGCGCTATGGTGAAACTGGCGGAGGAATTGAAGAATGTCTCCTTCGGCACGCCTTCCATGCCCGTTTACTGCAATTATGAAGCACGCGTCGTGGAAGGCCCGGACGACATCCGCAATGTGCTGGAACACCAGGTGTGCGGTTCCGTGCGCTGGACGGCCTCCATGCAGAAGCTGGTGGACCAGGGACACCGCCTTTTTATTGAACTGGGACCGGGCAAAACGCTGGCCGGCATGATGGGCCGCATCTGCAAGGAAGCTACCGTCATTTCCATTGAAGACGTGCCCAGCTTAGAAGCCGCCGTTGCGGAACTGAACAAGTAGTTTCCGGAATAGTGATTTTTTAACCGTCGGGACCATTGCGGTTCCGGCGGTTTTTTATGGCGGGTTTACCAGGCCCCATGCAGCAGGAAACTGGAAATAGCAGAAGATATTGGACGGATTTTATCTAAGGAAGGGGAGGATTTTCGGGAGATTGGCTGTCCCGCCGGGAACGGCGGCGATGCTGTATTTTTCAACAAGTGCGTGGACGCAGCATGAAAGCTTGCCCATGAAAACGAGGATGCGGGGAAACAGGGTGATTATTTCCAGGGCGGCATGGTTTATCAGGAAAAAGACTCCCATTCCAAAGCAGAAAAAGACGGCGGCACCTGCATCAAACAACAGGCGGATGAAAGGCTGCTGCTTTTTTGAAGGCTGGAACGCCTTGAATTTGATGTAACGTTACAGCATGGAGGAAAGGGAAATCCCATTCCGGGAATCCTCTTTCCTGGGCATGGTAGAGGAACAGGGAAGTTTGCCCGCTGCTGCCAGCGTGCCGATTACGTCCTTGCTGGCGGGCCGTCGTTTTTTTCATCGGTACGGTAATGATAGCGCTGCTTTGCCGGGTGTGGTGTCTATGGAAACAGATGAAGAGAAAGGGAAAAGAGGGCAACGGCGAACGTGGCCGTCCGGTCAGTGTTCCGGTTCATCCATGGGCTTTTTCCTGATGCCTCCGGTAAGAAGGTGCATGTACATCAGCATTTTCCCCATGAAAAACACCATGGAGGGGACAAACAGCACTTCCATGTAAAGAATGGTGCGGAGCATGATGGAATGCGCCACGCCGCATGCCAGCAGGAGAATGGCAATGCTGTAAAACAGGAGGCAGCTTTTGGGAGGGCGGCAGGAAAGCATGAAGGCGGATGCCCTGAGGCGCGCCAGGCGTTCCTGGCGGCGCAATTCTGCCGTGAGCGGCATCCAGCATTGGGAATGTTCTTCCCGGATCATGGTGTCCGGAAGAATTTTCTTGGAAGTAAGCAAGGCATGGAGGTCCGTCAGGGAGATGGGGCCTACAATCTTGTCTTTGACACGGTAGTGGTATAATGGAGTATGTTGGGGAGCCATTCTCCTTACATAAGGCATGAAGGGAATTTCGTCAAGAAACAAGCGTTGCGATATGGGCTTCTTAAAGAAGTTCCGTCAGTGAGCGGATTTTACTGGTTGCCAGGGAAAAGTCCGCCTGTTCCGTCACCCGGTTCGGGATGGAGATGACGGGCATGCCTGCGCGGAATGCGGCCGTAGTGCCGTTCTGGGAGTCTTCCAGCACCAGGCATTGGGACGGCGGCATGCCCAGGTTTTCCGCAGCTTTCAAGAACAGGGCCGGATCCGGTTTGACGGGAAGGCCGTCATCACGGCAGACGACGGTCTGGAAATACGGCATAATGTCCAGCTTGTTCAGCCAGCCATCCACCCAACGGTGGGAGGAGCTGGATGCCACTCCCATGGGTGTTCCCGCTTCCGCCAGGCGGCAGATGAGTTCGCGGGCGCCGGGGAGGAGGCCCGCGTGTTCCAAATCGCGGACGATTTCCTCCTGACGCCGGGCGTTAATGGTTTCCCAGTTGAATGTACGGTTCGTCAGCTGTTCCAGATGGTCTCCGGGATTCCAGTGGGTGTAGCCGCTTCCCAGGCATTGGTTGAACAAATCCAGGGGCAACGGGTGGCCGCAGGAGGCGAACACGCGCGCCCAGGAGGAATAAATGGCATACTCCGTATCCACCAGCAGTCCGTCAAAGTCGAAGATCACGGCGCGTGCCTGGTGGAGCAGTTCGCGGGCTTTCAGAACGGCTGTCTGGTCAGGGGTGGTCATGGACGGGTGTCTTTTTCAAGCCTTTCAGCATTTCCATGAAACTTCTGTGGGCCAGCTTGGTCTGGAACAGCCGGATGGCGATGATGATGTAAATGATGTTGGGCATCCACGCTCCCAGCCAGGTGGGGATGTAGCCTGCAGAGGCCAGGGTGGGGAAGAACTCATACAGGAACACCATGGCCGCCGCCAGAAACAGGGCGATGCCGATGCCGGACATGGCGGAGCGCCTCTGGAACGTGATGGCGGAGGGAATGGCGATGAAGGTAAGGATGATGCAGGAGAAAATGCGGGCTATCCTGACGTGCCATTCCGTTTCCAGGCTTCTGATGTATTTGGCATTCGTGGTGCCGTTCCTGAGAATTTCCTGAAGGGCCGGAGTTCCCTGGGTATCCACGCGGACGTTGGGGGAAATCAGCTGCCATGGGGTCTCGGAATAATGCTCTTTCAGCGTCTGGTATTCATTCCCGGCAAAAACGGGCACGTCATTCAGTTGCCTGGGCTCCTCCTGAGAGTAGTTCCTTCTGATGGCATGGCGGAATGTCCATGTTCTGGAAGCCTGGTCCCAGGAAGCTTCATCAGCAAACAACTCGTATTCCATTTTGCCGGGCGCGCTGAATTGCTCCACGCGCACCTGCCTGAAAGGTTCGCCGGGGGAGTCGATTCCCGGCGGGTTACCGAGGTACCAGATACGGGATTCCGCATCGTTCTTGTAAATGGAGCTATGGGAAGAGTCGTCATTATGGTTCTGGCTCAGGGAGGAAAACATGAGTTTCCTGTATAAAACGGAATTGGGCGCCCAGTGGAACCCGAAGATGCCGAAGTAGATGGCCGCAAAGATGGCGCCGATGATGACCGGGGCATTGATCCGGAGCAGGGATCTTCCGGATTGCAGCATGCCGGTGATTTCCGAGGAGGAGGAAAGCTTGGTAAGAGCCCAGAGCGTTCCCAGAAGAAGAGTGTAGGGCAGAACCAGGTTCAGGATCATGGGCAGCTGGCTCAGGTAGAAGCGGAAGGTGCCTGCAAGGGGGGAATCCAGGTTCATCAGGTCCCCCACGTTATCTGCAAAGTCGCCGATAATGTAAATCAGCGTCAGGATGGCCGTGCACATGATGAAGGCCGTCAACCAGGTGCGGGCCACGTATTTGTCCATGATGTCCGCACGGTTGTACAGGAACATGCCAAACGCCGGAAGGAAGCAGCCCAGCAGGATGAGCCAGGGCCGCAGAAGCTGGGCGAGCGGATATTCGGACGGCGTGCCGGGAATTTCCCACTGCATCTGGGACCATTCCCTGGGCATCAGGAACCAGGCCGCCGTTCCTCCCAGCGCAAGCAGAATGAGGAATGCGGACCATTGGCGGAAATGTCGGGCCTGGATTGCCATGAAAAGGAAAGGTGGAACAAGGATGCCAGATCAAGGGAGGGAAATAAAGCGTTATTTGGGCACCGGGGAGGGAGGCGGGGGTGCGGAGGCTTGCCAGGGCGCGTGCCTGCATGTGCATGCTCCGGAGACGCAGTGCGGCAGGATCCGTCTGTGCCGGGATGGCGTGTGCGGGATATTCTCCTGATAGAAGTTGAGTGTTGTCAACGTAAACAGGATGGGATAGAACATCCCCGACAACTGCTTTCCGGGTATACAGCCTTTCCATGTTCAAACGTCTTGTTCAACTGTTTCTTCTGCTCATTCTTGCGGCGGTAGGTGTTCTGGTGTGGTTTGCCTGGTATGTGTCCACTCCTTTGCTTATTCCCGTGGGAGGGAATGAGTCCTCCGCATCATCCCCTGCTGCGGATTCCCTGGTGATGGAGCCTCTGGAAGCCGTTTCTTCTGACGGTACGGTCATTGAGGGCTATCTGGTGCGTCCGGGGAGGCCGGAGGCCTTGTCCCCGCGCCAGAGCCGTGTGCGGGATATCCTGAAGATGCGCGGCAGCATGCCGCATCTGGAAGCGAAGCCGGAGCTGGTCGTCATAGCCACTTCATGGGATCAGGGGGTGAAAGGCTCCCTGCCGCTGGCGGAAGGATTGACCGCCGCCGGTTACACATGTCTGGTATGGGATCCGCGAGGAAAAGATAACTCACGGAAATTCTGCACGTATGGATTAAAGGAATATGCAGATGTGACGGCGCTGCTGGATGCCGTTTCCCAAAAAGAAGGGGGATTGCCCCCGGTGGCCGCCGTGGGGCAGGGATTTGGCGCTGCCGTGTTGTTGAAGGCTGCTTCTGAAGACCCCCGCATCCGCTGCATGGTCAGCATGGACTGCTTCCCTTCCCTTAAAACCGTGGCCGTCCGGGAGATGGAGCAGGACTGGGGCAAGCCCCTGTGCTATCCCGCCTACTGGCTTCTGGACGCCGGCGTGGATTGGAGGGCGGATTTCAGTACCTTTGACGTGGCTCCCGTGGATGATGCCCTGAAGCTGGATTATCCGGTCATGGTCGTCTGCACGAACCAGTACTTCTTTTCCACGCTGGAGGACTGCCTGAGCATTTACGATTCCGTGAAGAACGAGAAAAAACAGCTCTATGAATCTATCCGGGAAGGGGAACCCTACGGCACCCGGGAACGGACCTTCTTCCACTCCGTTGAAGGAAAGAAGGGAGAGAAATTTGAGAAACCCTACAAGGTCAACGTCTATGCCGGAGATGACGAGTTGCAGGCTGGCATTGCGGAATGGATCCATGAGAATACGCGCATGCCCATGCCCCGGGTATTGTCACATGAATCCTACAGTGCACCCGCTACGGGCACGGCTCCTTCCGGCTCATGAACCGTGTCTCTCCTTTTGTTGAATATTCCGTGAGTGCGAATCTGGACAACAGCCGTGAATTACGCGAGAACCGCCGCCGTCGCAGCCGTTTCATCCTGCCTGCGCCGCGCCATCTGGCTGCCGTGGCGGTAGGGGCTTTTCTCGCGGCCCTGCTGGTGCACTACCTGGGCTTCATCGTTCTGAGCTGGTTTGACCTGGGGATTCATGTGCATAAGTCTCCCGTTGTGCCGGAGGACCGGAAGCCGCTGCCGGAGAAAATTGTCCTGAAAGCGGATGACCGTCCCGCTCCGGATGTGGCGGAAGTGGTGGAAAAGCCGGATATCGAACAGCTTGAGGACGTGCCGCCGGAGTTGCCGGACCTGGAGGACATGATGCCGGAACAGGTGGTGATCGCTCCGGGGGAAACAAGTTTTTCCGCCGATCCGGTGACACCGGCTCCTCCGGAATCCCTTTCCCCAAAAATGCCGCAGGTGGATATGCAGGCTATCGCCAAGGGGGTGCCTGAACCTTCCCCGCCAGAAGCGTTGAAAACTTCCGCCAGCCCGGTGACCATCAAGACGGCGGAGCCGGACATGGTCAACCCGGATGAATGGTACAACAATAAGCTCAAGGGAGCGGGCGGCCAGGACGATTCCCACCTGCCGGACGGCAGCAAATCTCTTTCCCAGCTGATGGCCCAGTCTTCCCTGGGCAAGGACAGCGGATACAGCAGGCTGGGCGCGGACCTTCTCTTTGAATACAACAAGGCGGTGATGAAAAATTCCGCCCGTCTCAGCATGATTCAGCTGGCCGGGCTGATGATGAAAAACCCGGATACGATTTTCATTGTGGAAGGGCACACGGACAGCTTTGGTTCCGAGGAATACAATGCCGTTCTCTCCCTGATGCGTGCGAATGCCGTGCGCCAGTGGCTGAAGGATAACGGCATTGCTCTGACCCGCCCTAACGGGGAATGCAGGCTGTACATCCGTGCGTGCGGGGCGTCCCGTCCCGTGGTTTCCACCAGGGGGGACCAGAATGCCCAGGCCGCCAACCGGAGGGTGGAAATTCACATGCGCAAGCCGGGAGAGGAAATCCCTGCCGGGAGCCTGCCTGTGACTTATGCGGTGGACATGAATACGCCCATTGCCCGCCAGGTGCGCGCTGGCGTAGGCGCCCGGGCAAAGATCCCGGCTTCCGCCGCAGAAAAGCCAACGGCGCCTGCGGTGCGTCCCCCCTCCGCCGCTCCGGCAGCGCGTCCCGCTCCGCTGCCTCAGGAAAGGCCCCAACCCCGGCAGGAAAACATTCCCGAGGCGGAGCCTGTTCCGGAAACCATTCCCTCCGCAGAGCCTGTGGAAGAGCACATTCCCGCGGCGGAACCGGTGGAGGACGATATTCCCCTGGCGGAACCCGTCGTGCGGGCGGAAAGCCGAACCAGGGCGAAGGGAGGGCTGTCCTGAAATGGAATTGATGCGTTTTCTGCCGGTCCGGGCGCTTCCGATGCCCTGGGTGTCCCGGTACCTATTCTCCTTTGACTTTGACGATACCCTGTTTACATTGAACGGCCCTGCGGAGGAGAGGCGTGTTTTTTTCAACATCATGCGTGGGCTGCGTGCCCAGTACGGTGTTCTCTGGGGCGTCAATACGGGAAGGGATCCCGTTTATCTGCGGGAGGGGCTGATGGACATGTTTCATGATGATCCGGAAGCGTTCGCCCCGGATTTTACAGTGACGATGGAACGGAACGTTCATCTGGCGGATGCGGAAGGACGGTTGATGCCGGGCATTCCATGGAATGATGCCTGCGCCATTGCCCATGATGACCTGTTCAGCCGTTACGGCGGCATGCTGGAGGCTCTGATGGACCATCTGGAATGCCGGTTTTCCGGGCTGGATCTCCGGAGGCAAGCTAATGACGCTTTTTCCCTGGTGGTGAACGACG
This sequence comes from Akkermansia sp., assembly GCF_020860705.1. Taxonomy (GTDB): domain Bacteria; phylum Verrucomicrobiota; class Verrucomicrobiia; order Verrucomicrobiales; family Akkermansiaceae; genus Akkermansia. The sequence continues at coordinate 30,864 of NZ_JAJBTT010000023.1, read as the reverse complement.
CCTGCGGGCTGGACGATGTCTCCGGCGTCATTCAGGATACGGTGGGACCGTATGAGGAAATCGTCACGCAGAGGGCGGGCCCCTATCTGCGCTTCAGCCACCGTGATTACAACAAGGGAACCGCACTGGCCTTTGTGGCTTCGCAATTTGGCGTGCCGCCCGTTCATGTGGCCGTTTTCGGTGACGGTCACAATGACCTGGACGCCATGCGCCATTTGCCGGAGGCGTTCCGGTGTTGTCCCTCCAATGCGGCGGAGGAAGTGAAAGCCATGGTTGCCTGCGGCCATGGATATGTCAGCCCGGAACCGCGTACCCGTGGCGTGCTGGATGGCCTGATGCATGGAGCACTCCCCCATTTCGGGATGAAGATGGAAATCCCAAAGACGGCTTCTTGAGGAGCTCGGTGCGCTGTACTGTCCGCCGGAAATCCGTTTTTGGCGTCTTCCTTTCAGGAATGCGCCCGGAGAACAGGAAGAATCCTATTGACAAGGATTGTCTGCAATGCAGAAATGATAGCGGTTTCTTCTAAATTTCAAACGCATGAACATTTCTTCTTTTTCCCGTAACGTATGCAGGGGGAGCGCTGTGGGCTGGTTTTTAGTGCTGTTGCTGGTTTGCGGCGCGGGAGCCGGGTATTATCTGTATCAGGATAACCTGGCAAAGAGAAAAGCGGCGCAGGAACTGGCGGCCGAACGTAAAATAAAGGAGAAGGCTGTCAGGGAAGCCGCTGAGAAGCAAAGAATTCAAAGGGAACAGCTGATCAGGGAAAGGGAGGAAAGAGCAAGGAATGAGGCGAAAAAGTCTCTTGAGGAATCCATGGAAAAGAAGAAACGGCAGGCCGAGGAGGCGGCTCAAAAGTTACGGGAGCAAGCCGCGCGCGACGAGAAGGAAAAGCAGAGAAGGGAGGAGCTGGAACGGCGGCAGCGTGAGGAAGAGGCTCGCCGGCAGCAGGAAGATATTCCTGTGGAAGAAGAGGAGCCGGAACCGGAAGGGCGCTTTCCCCAGCCTGTGAAGAATCAAATGCCGGAGCTGTCCGTTTATTCCATCCCTTCCAAGGATGAAATTGCCATGGAGAAGGACAAACCCTTGGAAACATGGTCATGGGAAAAGGCTGAAAAAATGGCAGGAATGGAGGAATTCCCTACGGGAGCCGCTCCGTGGAAAAAGGGGAATGATGCCCGGCGCATGCAGGAGCTTCTGGAGAAATGCAGGGAATGGAAGGATGCCAAGACTTCCTCCCTGAAAGCGTGCCCGGCGGCGAAGGATTTTCCCGGCGTTCCTGAGGATGGGGCGCAGATGGTCAGGCGCACGGTGGAAATAGACTCCAACATAGGCGGCTGGCACAGTACGGGGCTGTACGCGCCGCCGGGAGCGGAAATTTCCTGTTCCCTGTCCGGCGCACCCAAGGACAGCGCGGTCAGCATCCGCATAGGGTGCCATACGGACAGCCTGCACAAGCTGGACGAATGGAAAAGAGTTCCGGAAATAACCATGCAGGTTCCGGCGGACCGGGGCCGCGTGAAAATGGTGAACCCGATGGGAGGCCTGGTTTACGTAAATGTGGGCCAGCGGTCCAAGAGGGGAAAGGTGTTCAAGGTTCAAATCTCCGGAGCCGTTCCCGCCCCGCTGTTCATTCTGGGGAAAACGACTCCGGAACAATGGGCCGCCCAGCTGGAAAATACCAGGGCCCCGTGGGGGGAAATCTGCATGCCGCGCCTCATCGTCACGATGCCCGTAGAGCAGCTGAAGCGTTGCCCGGATGTTCAGAAAACGGCTGAATTCCTGCAAAAAAACATGGCCCTTCAAGATTGGATCATGGGGTGGGACACTAAGCCGGACCGCCTCCATCATCCGATGCGTTTTGTGGTGGACAGGCAGATTTCCGCCGGGGCAGGGCATTCCGGCTATCCCGCCATGGCCACGGAGGACTGGACAGCCCCCATTGCCAGCGGCTCCATCATCCAGTCCGGAAGCTGGGGGCTGTGGCATGAGCTGGGGCATAACCACCAGTCCCCTCCGTTTACGATGGAGGGGCAGACGGAAGTTTCCGTCAACATCTTTTCCATGCTCTGTGAAGTGATGGGTACGGGGAAAAACTTTGAATCCTGCTGGGGCGGCGGCATGGGACCCTACGGAATGAGCGCGGAGATGAAAAAATACTTCTCCGGCACCCAGACCTACAATGAAGCGCCCAACAAGGTACAGCTCTTCTTCTGGGTGGAGCTGATGTATTATCTGGGATTTGACGCCTTCCGGCAGGTAGCCCTCCAGTTCCATGACAAGCCGTATGACAACGGCAAACTGAGCGATGAAAAGAAATGGGAATGGGTCATGAACGCTTTTTCCAAGGTCACGGGAAAGAACATGGGGCCTTTCTTTAAAATCTGGCGCATGCCGGTTTCCGAACGCGCCATGGACAGGATGAAGAATCTGCCCGTCTGGCTGCCCTCCAAGGACTACCCGGCCTGCTATACGGCAGAGGAATAGAACGGGCCGGGAAGAGTAGAGGCTTTTCCGTTGCCGCACTCGCGTCTGGACGGTTCCGGAGCCGGAGCTTAGGATGGCACGGTTGAATGAAATGGCTGAATGACTGGCTGGGCTTCTTCAAGCCTCTTCAGGTGAGGAACCTGCAAATCTTCTGGTCCGGACAGGCCTCCGCCCTGATTGGGATGTGGCTGCAGGTCACGGCCATGGGCATTCTTGTGTACGACATCTCCGGCGGTTCCGCTACGGCGGTGGGGCTGCTGGCCGCCCTGAATGCGCTCCCGTTCTTTCTGGGCGGGATGCTGCTGGCGGGCCTGGGCGACCGCTTTGACCGTAGAAAACTGCTGATCGCCGTGCAGTGCGTTCAATGGCTGGTGGCCGCAGCCTTGTTTCTGCTGACGATGCTGGACATGCTCCAATTATGGCACTTGTACGCCGCCGGGCTGGTGATGGGTGTCAACCAGACGGTGGGTTTTCCCACGCAGCAGGCTTTCGTAGGCGACTTGATTCCTCGCAGGCAGCTCCAGGAGGCTGTGGGCATGTATTCCCTGGTATTTAATACGTGCCGGGCCATAGGTCCGGCGCTCGCCGGGTACATCATTGCGGAATGGGGGGCCGGAACCGCTTTTGGCGGCAACGTGCTGGCAAGCCTGCCGTTGATCGGCTGCCTGCTTTCCCTGAAAGGGCGCATTACGGATACTTCCGCTCCCAGAAAACAGCGCGGAGCCGGAAGAAAAGCCTCCGGGCTCAAGGCGGTATTTTCCACGCGCAGCCTGCTTTTCATCATGATCAGCGCGCTGATCCAGAATATCTGCGGGCAGTCCCTCTACCAGATTGTTCCGGCGCTGATGCACGGAAACCCCAGGAATACCGGCCTCATTCTGGGAGCCGTGGGTGCGGGGGCCATGGTGAGCATCCTCTTTGTCCTGCCGTTTGCCCGCAAAAGTAACAGGGTGGGGGCCAAGCTCTCCTCCGGCACCCTGTGGATGGGGAGCGCACTGTGCGTGGCGGGCATCATCCCTGTGGTGGAAATACAGGCCCTTTGCTTCTTCTTTGCCGGTCTGGCTACGTCCTCCCTCTTCGTCACTTCTTCATCCGCCGTGCAGCTTCTGGCGCCCCCGGAACGCAAATCAGCCATTCTGGGGCTGTTCAGCATCGTCACGATCGGCGTGCAGCCTTTGGCGGCCATGGGCTGGGGCGCGGTGGTGGATGTCTGGGGAGTGCAGGCGACGATCATCATGGCGGGCGGCCTGGAAGCCCTGTTCTCCGTCTGGATGCTGAGCGTTCCGTTCTGGCGCAACTTCAAATTCTCTCCAGAAGATTGTCCTGAGGCAACATGACGGCTCCTGGCCATGTGCCGGCATGGGAAAAACAGGTGGCCGCCATTTTACTGGTTTGCGGGCCGTCTGTGTTGCCGGGGTTCCTGGGGCCTGAATTCCCGAATCCTCCGGGAGGGAAAGATGCGGCAGTTAATTCTGCGGTTTTTCCTCCTGCTCGGAATAACTGATGCCCAGCATGCATATATCGTCGGCCTGATTGGTGCATCCGGTGAATTTGGCGACGCAGGTAAGGGCCTGATGGACAAAATCCTTGGTGCTGCTGGGGGAGGAACTGTTGAAATAATCAATCAGCCTGCCTACGCCCAATTCCTCCCCTTCCGGATTGGCGGCTTCCGTAAGGCCGTCCGTGTACATCAGGACGCGGGAACCTGCCAGGAGCGGGAACTGGGCGTTCTGGTAAGTGGCGTCATCCAGCAATCCCAGGGCGATTCCCCTGGGCAGGGGCATCTTGCGGGCGACTCCGTCCGCACCCAGGATGATGGGATGCGGATGCCCTGCCGTGGAGGCGGTCATGACTCCGGTTTCCAAGTCCAGGTAAAGATAAACGGCGGAGGCGAACATGGTGGTGTTCGCCCGTTGCAGAATCTTGGCAAGCTGGTGGTTGAGGGAAGAAAGAAAAGCCGCCGGATTGTCCGCCAGATGGGACAATTGTTCCATCAGGCCGCGGAGCATGGAGGCGATCAGGGCGGCGCGGATGCCATGGCCCATCACGTCGCAGACGATGGCGCCTACGCCGGAATTGCCCACGGGAAAGGCATCGAACCAGTCCCCGGCAACCCCCTCGGAAGGAGTGAAAATATGGTGGAAATCCACATGGCGCGTCAGACCGCCTTCCGTATGGGACCGGGAGGGAATCTCATAGGGAAGCAGGGCGAACTGGATTTCCCGCGCCAAATCTATTTCCTTCTCCAGAGACCTGTTGCGTTCCTCCAGAATGCGGGCCGTTTCCGTGGCCTTGATCTCCGTCTTCACCAGCTTGGTGACGTCACTGGAAATGCCCACGATGCCCTTGAGGTCTCCATTGCGGCCATACCACGGGAACTTGCTGATCTGGCTCCAGGAGTCATCCTTGTGAAGCCACGTTTCATGATGAAGACGGGCGCGGATGGGGCGTCCGGTAGCCATGATGTCCAATTCCTCCTTGCGGGAAATATCGGACATCGTTTGATCGAAAAAGTAATCGTCCGTGCGTCCCGTCAGGTCCGCCGGCGTGGGCACGCCCAATTTATTGGCCGTAGCCGTATTTGCCAGGACAAAGCGTGATTCCCGGTTCTTGAAATAGATGCTGTCCGGAATATGTTCAATCAGGGTGTGGAACAGGTCCCTGTCCTCCGCCGCGCGAAGTTCCGCCGTTTTCCGCCGGGTGATGTTAACCCACACGCCTACCAGCATCACGGGGCGGCGCTGCTTGTCCCTGCGCGCGATGCCGTTGATGCGCACCCAGCTCCAGCTCTTGGAATTGAGCTTTTTCATCCGGATCTCAATGCGCATGGGCATATGGGAATGGCCGTCCAGGTAACGGCGCACCTCCTGGGAGAAAAAAGCCTGGTCCTCCTCGTGGATGGTCAGCTCGGGCTGGGTGAAAATATTGGGGGCCTTTTCCTTGCGGCTGGCCCCCATCATGGTCAGGCAGCGGTCCGTGTAATGGATCACGCCCGTTTTGATATTCCAGATATAAAACCCTTCTTCCGCCGCTGCCAGGGCCATCTTGATCTTGTCCCAGGTGAAAACCTTCTGGGCGGAATGTCTATTGCGTGAGGGCGGCATTGCAGTTGCCGTTATCTAACGACAAAACCCCTCCATTGGCAAGAGGCAAAATAAAGGAATTATTGCAGAAAAAGGGAATGGCCGGGAAAAAGCGGCATGGGATCCGTCTGCACCGGAGGCAGCCAGCTTTACTTCTCCTTCTCCTCCTCCTGGGATTGAAGGAATTGCAGCTCTTTCTTCAGGGCGCTCCCTACGCGGTGCTTCGCCAGGTACACCTGGGCGATGGTGACGCCAAGCTGTCTCCGGACTTTGGCCGCATCCCATTCCCGGAGCACGTAATAATCAAAAATCTGGAACTGCTTGGGAGACACCTTGGCCTTGACGCGTTCCAGAGCCGCCTGCAGCAGATTATTCTGCCATTCCCGTTCCCACACCTGGTCAAAATTATTCTTCCCTTCGTCCGGAATCTTGTCAATGGGATGCTCCTGGGATTCCGCGGCATCCGGACTCATCAGCATGGCCGTGTCCTTCTTCCGCTTGCGGAACTGGTCGTTGATGCGCCAGCGGGTCATGTTCCAGAGCCAGAGCTTGAAGGAACCCTGTTCCGGCTTGTAAATATTCTTCTTGCTCTGTTTGGCGATGGAAAGAATGGTTTCCTGCACCACGTCCCAGGCTTCGTCCTCCCTCAATCCGGCCTTGAGGGCGACGGAATAAATGAGCCTCCAGTAGGTGCGGTAAAACTCGTCCCATGTGCGCTGGTCCTCCCAATTCTCCAAACGCGCAATCAGGCTTTTCCTGGTATGTTCCGCATATTGGGAAAGCGTTTGCTCGTCAGGCTGGGACTCGTTCTGGGGTTGCAATGAAGGCACATTCATGGTTTATCATGAATTACGGATAAAAGTGAAGTGAAAGACGAGTAATAAGCTGGAAAAATTTTGCACGGCGGGACCTGCTTAAACACTACGCCTTTCATCAGGGAAATCTTTCAAGGGAACGAACATGATCAGGAAAACGTCAAAACGCAGGGGATCCTCCGTCATTGCGGCCCTGATTGTACTGGGTGTGGTGCTGGGCTACGGCTTGACGGAATGGAAACCGCTTCCGGATACGATGGAAGCGGTGCCCGCCTCCCGGCCGGCGGCCGGTCAGGGCAGGGCTCCGGAGAAAATCGTTATTCCGGAAAAGGGAGAACCTGTCAGGTTGTTCACAATGAATGCCGGCAACTACTTTGTGCCGGAAGACCCCCGCAGGAGCAACTTCCAGATAAAATACAAACCCGTTGAAGCGCGGGAAGCCGTGGCGGAACTCATCAGGCAATCCGGTGCGGAAATGGCGGGACTGTCCGAAATGGGGGGAGAGGCCGCCGTGCGCGACCTGCAAATGCGGTTGAAAAGAAAAGGCGTTCAGTTGCCGCACAAGGTGCTGGTCATGAGGGATGGGGAAGACCGGGGATTGGCCTTTCTTTCCAAATATCCTATCGTCAACAACAGTTCCGTGGCGGATATGCCTGTATCTGGAGAAACGAAACGGAAAAAAACGATGCTGCGGGGTATTCTGGATGTCACGGTAAAGATTCCGGATGGCCGCTTGTTCCGCCTGGTGGGCATTCATTTGAAATCGCGCCTCAGCCGTGACGGTTCCGCGGAAGACACGCGGCGGAGGGAGGCCTACGCCTTGCGGGACTACCTGAACGAAGCCCTCGCTTCCCAGGCCGGAATGCCCGTGCTCCTGTACGGAGACTTCAATGACGGTCCGGCGGACAGCGCCGTCCAGGTCATCCAGGGTCCGGCTAAAACGGAATACCGCTTGAACCGTCTGAAACCGAGAGATTCCCGTGGAGAAACCTGGACCATCTACTACGAAGACGGAGATACCTACCACTCCTTCGACCATCTCTTTGTCAACAATACCCTGAAAAAGCGTCTTGGCCGCAAACCTCCCATGGGCATCCTTGACTCTCCCCCCTCCCGCCAGGCCAGCGACCACCGCGGCGTGTGGGTGGAGTTGAAATAAAAGTGCGTTCATTTTAAATGAGACGCATCGTAAATAGGTTGGATGTTTCATTTGAGGGAATGAGCCTCTTTGCAAAAATCAAAAAATAATATTTTGATAAGAGTGAAGTTTGTGGCCCTTTTCCCGGCATGGTGGTGTTAATGAAATTGCTGTTACCGTAAAGGAAAATACTTTTACCCTCTGGTCGCGGAAAGGTTGTCTCTTTCCTATCCTTCTTGGAATGTGTGGATTGAAGTGGCCGGAAATTCTGCTCTTACGGACGGGCGATGCCAGCACGGATTACCGGGTGATGAACACCCTCCGGAATTTTATGGGGACGGAACCATATCAGGCGTTCCCGTTTCTTAAAAAATGATTGCCGTGACCGGGTGAAACGGGTAGCATACCGAAAATCGTTGTTCAATCCTGCATAAGCTGTATGAGAAATTTTTCCAAGCATTCCGGAGCGGTGTCATGCTGTTCTTCGTCGGGGAGCAGGGGGTTTACCCTGGTGGAACTTATTGTCGTCATTACCATTATGGTAGCCATGATGGCATTGGCTGCCAGTATGTTGAGAGGCGGGGGCAGGGCGCAGGGGCTTCAGTCCGCGGTGGAGATGGTGGACGGCATGGTGCAGGAAGCGCGCCTGGACGCCATGGGCAAGGGGACCTGGAGCCGCCTGATTATTATCAGCACTCCTGAAGACGAGGCCCGCAACATGCGTACCCTGGGCGTGATGTCCAAAAATACGCGTACCGGAAAGTGGCATCTGGTCAACCGTTTGCAGACTCTTCCCGCCGGATTCTATATCAGCCCCACCTACAGCACCCTTCTGGAAGGTTCCAAGAGGAACAAGGGCAAGTCGGTAGCCCGCAGTTTTTCCAGCCGTGACGGACAGGATACCGTCAATCTTCCGGGCAATAGGATGACGGATATTTACTTCATTGAGTTTGACGAGGAAGGCCGCATGTCCCAGCCGAATGCCCCCACCCGCCTGGTGGTGGTTTCCGGTTCCGCCGGAAACGGCAAGGAAGAAAAGCCGACCCCGATGGTGGACGGGAAGCCGGGGCTGGCAGGCGGCATCGTCATTTACCCCAAGGGCAATATCAGCCGGTTGAGGACGACGGAGCAGGTGATTCCCGACTAATTCATGTTTTAACGGATTTTCCATTTTATGTTGACCAAGTGTATGAAACAATCTCGTGCCAAAGGGTTTACCCTGACGGAAGTGGTGCTTGCGATCGGCGTGGTTGCCGTGTTGATCGTGGTATTCATGGCCATGTTTATTCCTGCCAGAAGGACGGTCCAGGCCGCCCTGACCATTCGTGAGGCGGACCGCATTGTTCATGCCCTGACGGCGGAACTCGGGGAGCTCCGCAATTCCGAGCGTGCCGCCCCCAATGCCAGAAAGTCTTCCTCCACCAGATATATTTCCGCTTTTGACAAGGCGTTTTACTGGATGCAGTTTACGTCCAAGCCTGCCACGACCATTCTGGTTTACAATTACAGGGCTGATCTGACCAAAGGCGTTCGCAAGGACGGCACTCCCCAGCCCTGGCTGGAGGAAGGCGGCAGCATTCCCGGCAAGAATACGGCCGTGGTGCCGGGCGTCTGCCTGGCAAACAACAAGAACCGGTGGGAGGATTTCAAGGCGCTGGTCGGTCCCGTCTTTGCCGTGCGCATGACCCAGCTGGTGGTGGAACGCATGGATTCCAACGCTTATGGGTATAAGCTGGCTCCCAAGTACGGGACGATTTACAACCCTTACAACCGCGGCAAGGTCATTACGGAGCCTTCCCTTTACGTGTATACGCCGGAGAAGGGCGGCGGCCTGAATTTGCCATGGGGGGCGGAAGTCCTGTACCAGGCGGAATTTTTCCAGCTTCTGAATACGGATCCTGAACGTTTGCAGTACGTGACCTGGGAGAATTTGAAGACTCCCGTCTTTACGCGCAACCTCGCTTTCCGCCGCTAACGGCATGATCTGAAGAACTCTGAAAAATCATGAAGACATTTGCCAAAATCAAATCCGGAGCGTTCACTCTGATTGAGCTTCTGGCCGCCATGACCATCACTACCGTGCTGGTGCTGGTGATTGTGGCCCTGACCTCCCGCGGGGTGGACATCTGGAGATGGGTGCTGCAGGATGTGCGGACCACCACGCTTGCCCGCACGGCCATGGATACCATGACCAAGGATTTTGAAAGCATGCAGTTCCGTTCCGGGAATCCTTTTGAATGGATGCTGGTGCAGCGGGACAGTGATCTGGTTTCACGCGCGAACAAGACGACGGCATCCAAGAAAAAAGGCCGTTCCTCCGGTCTGGATGAAGCCCGGGTGAACCTGATGACCATGGGGCCGGAAGGCGCCAAGATCACGAATGCCTCCCAGGTGATTTTCTTTACCACGGCCACGGACCGCAATCCCGCCAAGTCCAGCATGGACATGAGGAACGACCGCCTGATCGGCGACGTGAACTGCGTGGGGTACAAGCTGCTTTACCGTGACCAGATTCTGGACCAGGACGCTACGGCGGAGTCGGACGGTTTCCCCGTCTATTCCCTGTACCGCAATCTGATCAGCGCGGAAGATACCGTGCAGAATCTCCTGGGCCAGCAGGACCTTTGGGCGGCTTACACCCGCTATCAGCAGGATGAAACCATACCCGCCAATTTCCTGGTGGAAAATATTGTGGAGATGACGCTGATCTTTGAAGTGGATTACCAGAAGAAGATCGGCAATTCCGGCAGCAACAAGTCGGACAAGGACGCTACGCAACGGGAGTCCGTGTTGATCCCGGTCATGACGACGGGAGCCAACCGTCTCGGTTCCTGCTCCCAGATGGATGTATACGGTAACCGGCTGGATGTCATCGGCAGCAGCGTGAATATTGGTGATGTGAAGTCTGGGCGCGTTACCGCCGTGACCATATCCATGACGGTAGTTACGGATGAAGGCATGGCCTTGGTGGACCAGATCCGGCAGAAGAAGCGTCCGGCTCCCTCCCCGGAGGAGTTCTTTGAACGTTATACCAGGTCGTTCACCCAGCGCATAGCGCTTCCCATGAACCATTAGGCCTGTGCGGGAGGTTGATGGCCGCGGAATCCTCCGCTGCGCTTCCTGCACGGAATGTTTCTGTCGTTTTACACTATTACCATATGTCGGGATTCGCAAATGTCGTCGGCAATTTGTCCCCTCTGCCGGAACTGGTGCTGTGGCGTGATCCGGTAGCCAGGAGCGGGGAGGAAGCCATGGCGGTGGACGAAGCTCTGCTGGAATGGGGGGAAAAGCCCGTGCTGCGGGTGTACCGCTGGGCCCGGCCGACCGTGACCTACGGTTATTTTGATGAGGAAGCCACGGCGCGCGGCATTTTTCCGGGGGATGATCTCCATTTTGTGCGGCGCTGGACGGGCGGCGGCATTGTGGACCACCGGCATGACATTCCCTTCACCTTGGCCATGCACCGCAGGGAAGAAAAGGAACGGCCTTCCAGCGCCACGCTGTACCGCTGGATTCATGGCGCCCTGGCCCGCGTTTTAAAAGAGTGCGGCGTGGAATGCGTGATGCTGGACGGGGATGCCCCGGACGGAGGCCGCGCCTGTTTTTCCAGTCCCGTAACGAGTGATCTTGTGCTCCCCGGCGGGGAAAAGCTGGCCGGAGGCGGGCAGAGGAGGGTGCGCGGCGGAGTTCTCCATCAGGGGAGCATTCAGAATTGCCTTCTTCCTCCCGGCTGGGATCAAATGCTGGCCGCCCGTCTGGCGGATGAATATTCCCTGTGCGAGGCAGTAGAGGCATTTCCCGGTATGAACGCCCGCGTGGCGGAATTGCTGGCGGCCAAATACCACACGGAGGCATGGCGTTCCGGCGTGCGGCATGAACGCCTGATCCACGGTCATGAATCTTCCACCCCCTCTTCCCCATGAGTTATTTGCCCGATCCTGACCGCTACAGCCATCTGGACTACCGCCGCTGCGGCCTCAGCGGGTTGCTGCTCCCTCCCGTCTCCCTGGGGCTTTGGCACAATTTCGGCGCTGCCGATGATTTTGAGAATGCCCGGCGGCTTATCCATGGCGCGTTTGACGCCGGCATTACGTATTTTGACCTGGCGAACAATTATGGACCGCCGCCCGGGGCAGCGGAAGAATGTTTCGGCCGTATTTTCATGCAGGATTTGTCCCGTTTCCGTGACGAGCTCGTCATCGCTACCAAGGCGGGGCATCTGATGTGGGAGGGGCCGTACGGGGACTGGGGATCCCGCAAGCACATGCTTGCCAGCCTGGACCAGTCTCTTTCCCGCATGAAGCTGGAGTATGTGGATATTTTTTATGCGCACCGGTATGATCCGGAGACTCCGCTGGAAGAAACGGCCGGAGCTCTTGTTACGGCGGTTCAGTCCGGCAAGGCCTTGTATGCCGGCATCTCCAAATTTCCGGCGGAGCAAACCAGGCGGATATGTGCCCTGCTTCGGGAGGCCCGTGTGCCGTGCCTGGTCCACCAGCTCCGTTACAACATGTTCAACCGGGAGCCGGAAGAGTCCGTTTTTCAGGCCATCCGGGAAACGGGCACCGGTTGCGTCGCCTTTTCTCCCTTGGCCCAGGGCATGCTGACGGACCGTTATCTGGAGGGTATTCCTTCGGATTCCCGCGCAGCAGGTTCCTCCGTCTTTTTAACGGCAGAACGGGTGCAGCAGCATGAGGATAAAATACGCCGCCTGGCCGCCCTGGCCCGGAGCCGCGGGCAAAGCCTCGCCCAGATGGCTCTCGCCTGGGTTCTGAAAGATTCCGTAGTGACCACGGCCCTGATAGGCGCCAGCCGCCCTTCGCAAATCGTGGATTGCCTGAAAGCCCTGGAAAATACACGGTTCACCCCGGAAGAGCTTTCCCTTATTGATGAAATGGCGGACAGGTGAAATCTGTTCATCCCCATGGGAGTTGTTGCCTTCCCTTCTTTTCCTGCCGCGTTCCCTGACAGGGTTATAGAAATGTTGGATTTGGGGATAATGTATTTTTGACGACAGGCGGAGGCGTCGGAGTTGTTGCAGCCCGCAGAGCGGGGTGATGCGCGGGCGCAGCTTGAACTGGGGCAGGCTTACGCGAAGGGAGACGGAGTGGAAAAGGATATGGGAAAAAGCTTTTTCTGGATACGGCAGGCGGCGGAGCAGGGGCACGCTTCCAGCCAGAATAGCCTTGGCTTATGCTACCTTCATGGCAAGGGCGTCCCCCGGGATCGTGGAGAGGCGTTCAAATAGTTTTTGAAAGCCGCCGAGCAGGGAGCCCCGCTGGCCTGTAATAACGTGGCATTTTGCTCTTTCATGGGGTACGGGGTGGAGGGAGACAAGGAGAAGGGGCGGGCCTGGGCGAGGAAGGCGGAAGAGCGGGCTCTGGCCGTCTCCGGGGCGTCCGGCGGCAAATTGGATTAATCCGCGCCGCGCTTGTTTCTTCGGGGAATACTCAGGACTTTCCCTATGCACTGGTCTTTCCGCAAGAAGGTGAATTTTCCCTTCCGAGCGGCGGTTTTTTCTTGGAGTAAAGTGGAGCGGGTGCTATGATCCCACCACTTTAATTTAAAGTGTACTGACAATGATAACCATCCAGGATTTATTTTGGCTCATCCCATCGGCTTCCGTGCTGGCCCTCGTTTTCGCGGGCGTGTTTTTTTACCGTATGAAGGCCCAGGATGAGGGGAACGACGTCATGAGAATGATCGCCAAGCATGTTCGCAGCGGTGCGATGGCCTACCTCCGGCAGCAATACAAGATTGTTGCCATTTTTTTCGTGCTGATCACGGTCGTTTTCGCCTTTCTGGCCTACTGCCTGCACATTCAGAATCCCTGGGTGCCCTTTGCATTTATTTCCGGCGGCTTTTTCTCCGGCCTTGCCGGGTACATCGGCATGAAGACGGCCACGTACGCTTCCGGCCGCGTGGCGAATGCCTGCCGTCATTCTCTTGATGCCGGCCTTCAGATCGCCTTCCGCTCCGGCGCCGTTCTCGGTCTGACCGTGGTGGGCCTTGCCATGCTGGACATCGGCGCCTGGTACTGGATTCTGGACTGGTTTTATGGAGAAATGGAACTGTCCACCCGCCTGGTGGTGATCACTACGACGATGCTGACCTTTGGCATGGGCGCTTCTCTCCAGGCCCTGTTCGCCCGCGTGGGCGGCGGCATTTTCACGAAGGCCGCAGACGTAGGCGCCGACCTGGTGGGGAAGGTGGAAGCCGGCATTCCGGAAGACGATCCCCGCAACCCCGCCACCATTGCGGATAACGTGGGGGACAACGTGGGCGACGTGGCCGGCATGGGCGCTGACCTTTACGAGTCCTACTGCGGCTCCATCCTGGCTTCCGCCGCCCTGGGCGCTGCGGCTTACATGGCCGTGCCGGACATGGCCATCAAGGCCGTTCTCACGCCCATGCTGATCGCCGCCCTCGGCACCGTTCTTTCCCTGCTGGGCGTCTATGCGGTGCGCGTAAAGCGCGGCGCTTCCCAGACGGAACTGATGGCCGCCCTGAACCGCGGCATCAACCTCAGTTCCTTCCTGATCGCCATTGCCTCCGCCTTCCTGCTCCAGCTCATCGGGCTGGACAACTGGGCCGGCATCTGGGGCGCGATCGTGACCGGCCTGGCGGTGGGCATCATCATCGGGAAGAGTACGGAACATTACACGTCCCATGACTCCTATCCCTGCCGCAAGATCGCCCACAGCGCGAAGACGGGGCCTGCCACCGTCATCATTTCCGGCATCGGAATCGGCATGATTTCCACCTGCATCCCCGTTGTTACGATTGTCGTGGGTACGGTGCTGGCCTACGGCATGGCTTCCGGGGACTGGCATTTCACCGGCGCTGAAATGGGCAAGGGCCTGTACGGCATCGGCATTGCCGCCGTCGGCATGCTTTCCACCCTGGGCCTGACGCTGGCTACGGACGCCTACGGCCCCATTTCCGACAACGCCGGTGGCAACGCGGAGATGAGCAAGCTGGACCCGGAGGTGCGCCGCCGCACGGATGCCCTGGATGCGCTGGGCAATACGACCGCCGCCACGGGCAAGGGCTTCGCCATTGGTTCCGCCGCCCTGACTGCGCTGGCCCTGCTGGCCTCCTATATTGAAGAGTTGAAGATTTCCATCCTGCACTGGAGTGAGGCCACCGGAAACACCATGTACAAGATCAATGACGCCGTGAGCGTGGAGGTGTCCAAAATCACCACCTGCACCCTGTCCGAGTTCATGGGCTACTTCCAGGTGACCTTGATGAACCCGAAGGTGCTCATGGGCCTGTTCGTGGGCGCCATGATGTCCTTCCTGTTCTGCGGCCTGACCATGAATGCCGTGGGCCGCGCCGCTGAAAAGATGGTGAAGGAAGTTCGCCGCCAGTTTAAGGAAATCAAGGGTATTCTGACCGGGGAGGCGGAACCGGATTACGTGCGCTGCGTGGAAATCTCCACGGCGGGCGCCCAGCATGAAATGATCTGGCCGTCCGTTCTGGCCGTCATCACCCCTATCTGCATGGGCCTCGTGTTCGGCGTTCCCGGCGTGTTCGGCCTGCTGGCCGGCGGCCTGGCCTCCGGCTTCGTCCTGGCCGTGTTCATGGCGAATTCCGGCGGCGCATGGGACAATGCCAAGAAGTACATTGAGCAGGGCCATGTGGGCGGCAAGGGTTCGGAAAGCCACAAGGCCGCCGTCATCGGGGACACGGTGGGCGATCCCTTCAAGGATACGTCCGGCCCGTCCCTGAACATCCTGATCAAGCTGATGAGCATGGTGGCCATCGTCACCGCCGGCGTCAACATCGCCGTGACCCTGTTCTAAGCCGGGAGCTTATTGAATCACCATGACGGGAGCGTTCGCGGAAACTGGCGGCGCTCCCGTTTTTTGCATGAGAAAAAGTATTTGCCTTTCAGGGATGAACGCCGTTTTTTCTGCTTGATTCGGTTTTTCTGCGGCGTAAAAAGGCGGTAATGAGAACTGCCCTGCTTTTATTGCTGACGGCATGCCTTGCTTCCGTCTCACCGGGAGAGGATACGTTGAAATCACTCCTGCAGGAACGGGAGCAAATCCTGGTCAAGATGGATGACCTGATGAAAGAGCGCTACAAATCCGGGTTGTGCCATTGGTCGGAGACCGTTCCAGCCAGATTGCAGCTTCTGGAATTCCGCCGCGACCATGCTGCTTCCCGCAAGGAACGGATAGACTTTCAAAAGGAAATTGTGGCCCTTCATGAAGAGGAATGCCGTCTGTTTCAGGAAATGCTGGCGGGGCAGTCTTCCTTCCGTCTGGAGGCATACCGCTCACGGGAGGCGCTTCTTGCTGCCAAATGCCGTCTTTTGGAAATGGAAGGCCGTGCAGACGGAGAGCAACAGTAGCCGGTGAATCCGGGGCGCAATCCGGCATTTCATGCCTGTGAAGGGCCATGCAGACGGTTCTTCCGTTTTTTGGCGTTCTTTTTTATCGCACCTTGTAGAAAGAGTTCTTTATACTGGCTGGCAGGAAGGATTCCCTGATTTTTTTTGCCATTGACGGAAAGTTCTTTTGACAAGGGGAGGGGAGAAGAGTAATAAAACGCCCAGATGCCATTCAGCACAGTACAGCCCTTTTTTAGCAACACCCGTTATTACGGCAACGGCTATTGGTGGCGTGTACCCATGTCCGGACGGGGGAATCCCGATGTGCAGTAATAGCATGCAGCTATGACCATCTTTCAAGAACTGCTTTGATTCCTCCGAGAGTCAAAGCAGTTTTTTTATTTTCAACTTACACAATGATTCATTCATGCAACCACCATCCATCATCACCCTCCAACAGCGCAGCCGGCGCCTGAGCGCCGACCTGGAGACGCCTATCAGCCTGTTCCTGAGCCTGACCCAGGATCAAACCCCCGGACTTTTGCTGGAAAGCGCGGAAGTGGACGGCAGATGGGGCCGTTACAGCGTCATCGCCTGCGATTACCTGATGACCGTTTCCTGTGTGGACGCCAGGCTTTCCCTCACCATCAATGACGACCGGCTGGCTTCCCTGAAGGAGCTGGACGGCATGCCTTATCTGGACGGCCTGCGCTCCCTGATGCAGCGTCTGGAACTGGTGGGGGACGACAAGAGGCAGGCTCCCATCACGCGGGCTTTGTACGGCTACTTCGGCTATGAAACGGCAGCCCTGTTCCAGCCTAAGCTGGCGCAGGCCATTCCCCCCTCTTCCGCGGAAGCCTGCCTGGTTCTGGCCGGTACCGTGATCGTGTTTGACCATTTGTACAACCGCCTCACCCAGATCAGCCTGGGAGAACACCGGGACCTGGCCCACGCTCCGCTTCATGAAACGGAGGAACCTTCCATCGGCGATGTCTCCCGCACGCCGGACCAGGCGGCCTACATGAAAGGCGTGGAGCATATCAAGGAACTGCTGCACGACGGGGAAGCTATCCAGGTGGTGCTTTCCTCCCAGGCCTCTGCGGAGTTTCACGGGGACGCCTTCACGCTGTACCGCCGCATGCGCAGCATCAATCCCTCTCCGTACATGTTCTTCATGCGCTTGCCGGATGTAACGCTGTTCGGGTCCTCCCCGGAACTGATGGTGCGCTGCACGGACGGCAAGCTCCAGCTCTCTCCCATTGCCGGGACGCGCAAGCGCGGCAGGGATGATGAGGAGGATGCCGCCCTGGCCGCCGACTTGCTGAAGGACCCGAAGGAATGTTCGGAACATGTGATGCTGGTGGATCTGGGCCGCAACGACCTGGGCCGCGTCGCCAAGCCCGGCTCCGTGAAACTGGAACGGCTGATGGAGATTGAACGTTTTTCCCATGTGATGCACATGACTTCCCGCGTGACCGCCCAGGTGAATGACGGGCTGGATACCCTGGACATCCTCGGCGCGGCCTTCCCCGCCGGGACGGTCAGCGGCGCCCCCAAGGTGCGCGCCATGGAAATCCTGGCGGAGGAAGAGCCCCTGCCGCGAGGCCCGTACGCCGGGTGCATCGGCTGGCTGGGGCTGGACAAGAATGGCGTTCACATGGATTCCGGCATCACCATCCGCAGCATGTGGGTGAAGAATGGCCGCATTCACTGGCAGGCGGGCGCCGGGATCGTGTACGATTCCGATCCGGCCGCGGAATGGCAGGAATGCATGAACAAGGGCAAGATTATTGACGTGATATTGAAAGGAGAAGACCATGTTTCTGTTCATTGATAATTACGATTCCTTTTCGTGGAATCTGGTGCAGGCGTTTTATGCCCTGGGCCGCAAGCCCGTGGTGTACGCGAACGATGATCCGCGCATTCTGGACCTGGCCGCCAGCCCGGATCTGGAGGCCGTGTGCATTTCCCCCGGTCCCAGCCATCCGCGCAATGCCGGGCTGTGCCTGGAATTCCTGAAGCGACTTCCCGCCACCGTTCCCGTGCTGGGCGTATGCCTGGGACACCAGCTTCTGGGCTACTTCGCCGGGGCGGAGGTTTCCCGCGCTCCGTACGTGATGCACGGCAAGAGTTCGGACATCATCCACGACGGCAAGGGATTGTTCAGCGGACTCCCCAACCCCATGACCGTAGGCCGCTACCATTCCCTGGTGGTGCAGTCCAAGGAGGACGAGCCGAATCCGCGCTTCACCGTCACTTCCCGCGGGCCTGAAGGGGAAGTCATGGCCCTGCGCTACAATGACCGCCCCTGGGTGGGCATCCAGTTCCATCCGGAATCCATCCTGACTCCGGACGGCCTTCAGCTCCTGGGGAACTTTCCGGACAACGTCGTTCCGTCCGGGCAGAAGGAAAAGAGAATCAACCGCATTCTGGACACGCTGGCCGCCGGGCAGGACTTGACGGCTGACATGGCTGCCGCCGGTTTTGCGGACATCATGGACGGGCGCATGACTCCCGCCCAGGCGGGCTGCTTCCTGATGGGCCTGCGCATGAAGGGGGAAACCCCGCTGGAAATGGCCCATGCCGTGGGCATCGCCCTGGGCCGCGCCAACCGCGTGGAAGGCCTGGAGGGGGACTGCATTGACGTAGTAGGCACGGGCGGCGACGGCCGCAGTTCTTTCAATTGTTCCACCGCCACGTCCCTGACGCTGGCGGGCATGGGCTACAAGGTGGTGAAGCACGGCAACCGCGCCGTATCCTCCTCCTGCGGCTCCGCGGACGCCCTGGAAGGCCTGGGATTCCCGCTGGACGTGGCTCCGGAGGACGTGCAGCACCTGCTGGACGAAAGGAACTTCGCCTTCCTGTTCGCGCCGAATTTCCATCCCGCCTTCCGCAATGTGGGGCCCATCCGCAGGGAACTGGGCATCCGCACCCTGTTCAACCTGCTGGGGCCGCTGATCAACCCGGCGCGCCCCACCCACATTCTGTTGGGGGTGGCCCGGCCGGAACTGGTGGAGCTGCTGGCGGAAACCCTCAGCCAGTCCCACATCCGCAAGGCGGCCGTGGTGTACGGGGCAGGGGGGTATGACGAGGTGACGCCGCTGGGCCCCACCAAGATGATGATCGTCCACAACGGGAAGCTGACGCCCATGACCCTGGACCCCGCCGACTACGGCATCCAGCCCTGTGATCCGGAGGATCTGGCCGTTCATTCCAAAGAGGAAGCCGTGGCCGTGCTGAAGGATATTCTGTACGGCAAGGGGCCGCGCGCCATGATGGACATGGTGATCCTGAATGTGGGCGTGGCCATGTTCCTGCTGGAGGACCACATGGACCTGGCCGTCTGCATGGCGAAGGCACGGGAGGCCGTCTGCGCCGGCGTAGGAAGGAGAACGCTTCATGCTGCTTGAACAGTTCAGGGAAGCCAAGGCGGAGGAAATCGCCCTGCTCACGGACCTGGCGTCCCGGCGGGAACTGCCCCGCCCCTGGAAGGGGCGCAGGCCGGATTTTCTGAAAGCCATTGAGACTCCCCCCTCCGGGCAGCCTGTGGCGGTGATCGCGGAGTTCAAGCAGTCCTCTCCGTCGCGCGGAGTGATCGCCACCGGCTTGAAGCCGGAGGAAGTGGCGGAGCAATATGCCGGGGCGGGAGCTTCCTGCATCTCCGTGCTGACGGAAGAACGGTTCTTCGGCGGCCGCATCGGGTATCTGGAACGCATGCACCGCACCGGGATTCCCATGCTCCGCAAGGATTTCATTTTCCACCAGCTCCAGGTGATGGAGACGGCGTCCACGCCGGCCTCCGCCCTGCTGCTTATCGTGCGCCTGACTCCTGATGCGCGGATTCTCCGCACCCTGCGGGAACAGGCGGAAGCCTACGGCATGCACGCCGTCGTGGAAATCTTTGACGAGGCTGACCTGGCGCTCGCCCGGGAGTCCGGCGCACGCATCATCCAGGTAAACGCCCGTGACCTGGATACATTGAAAACGGACAGGCAGGCCTGCGTGGGCCTGGGGAAACTCCGCCGTGACGGGGAAGTATGGATAGCCGCCAGCGCCATGAGCGCCGGGGCGCATCTCAGGGAAGCCGCGGAAGCGGGCTTCCAGGCCGTACTGATGGGAACAGCCCTGATGGACGGCGGAAAGCCGGGTGAAAAACTGGCTGCAATTTTAGAAGAAACAAGATGAAGAAGCATTCATTTGCCATTAAGGTGTGCGGGATTACCCGCCAGAGCGATTTGTCAACAGCCATGGGGATGGGGGCCCACTTCTGCGGGTTCGTATTCCATCCCAAAAGCCCGCGTTACATTGCGCCGGAACGCGCCGCCGCGCTGGATTCCGCATTAATCCGCCGCGTGGGCGTGTTCGTGAACCAGAATGCGGAGGAAATCATGGAGACCATGAAAACGGCCCGGCTAGAATTCGCCCAGCTCCACGGCTCCCAGTCCCTGGACTGCGCGCGCCGCATTGGCCCGGAAAAGGTGATCCGCGTGCTGTGGCCGGACCGGTATGGGACCCTGGACGCCCTGCAGAAGGAGATGGACTTGTGGGCGGACAGCTGCGCCTGGTTCCTGCTGGACGCCGGCAGCCAGGGCGGCGGCCACGGCGTTTCTTTGGACTGGAGCGCCCTGACTTCCCTGAAATCCCCGCGGCCCTGGTTCCTGGCGGGCGGACTTTCCTCCTCCTCCCTGAACAAGGCGCTGGAACAGTGCACCCCGAACGGCATTGATTTGAACTCCGGCGTAGAAGCCATCCCCGGCCAGAAAAGCCCGCAGAAACTGCTGGCGGCCCTCAGGCCCCTCATCTCCTATACCCCTTACCACATCGCATGAACAATAAAGAAGGATACTTCGGCAATTTCGGCGGCCGTTTCGTTCCGGAGGCATTGCGCCCCCCCCTGATGGAACTGGAACAGGCCATGGCCACCATCATGCAGTCTCCGGAATACCGGGATGCATTGCAGGACCTGCTGGTCAACTACGCGGGCCGTGAAACACCTCTCACATTCTGCCCCCACCTGTCGGAAAAGCTGGGCTTCCGCCTGTGGCTGAAGCGGGAGGACCTCCTGCACACGGGCGCCCACAAGATCAATAACGCGCTGGGGCAGGCCCTGCTGGCCAGCATGATGGGGAAAACGCACCTCATTGCGGAAACCGGAGCGGGGCAGCACGGCGTGGCTACGGCCACGGCGGCGGCCCGTCTCAAGATGGACTGTACCATTTTCATGGGTGCGGAGGACGTGGAACGCCAGTCCATGAATGTGATGCGCATGAAGCTTCTGGGCGCGAGGGTCTTCCCGATTGAGAGCGGTTCCCGCACCTTGAAGGATGCCATCAATGAGGCCCTCCGCTACTGGATTTCCCATCAGGATGATACCCTGTATTGTTTCGGTACGGCGGCGGGTCCCCACCCGTTCCCCACGCTGGTCAGGCAGCTCCAGTCCGTCATCGGCCGGGAGGCCCGCGTCCAGATGCTGGAGCGCGCCGGAAGGCTTCCGGACGTGGTGGTGGCATGCGTGGGCGGCGGTTCCAACGCCATCGGCATGCTCCACCCCTTTGTGGAAGACCGGGAGGTGCGCCTGGTGGGCGTGGAAGCGGGAGGCACCGGGGAACCCGGCTGCTACAACTCCGCTCCCATCAACCTGGGCAGCCCCGGCGTGCTGCACGGCCATGTGACCATGCTGCTGCAGGACAGGGACGGCCAGATTCTGCCTTCCCATTCCATCTCCGCCGGGCTGGATTATCCCGGCGTGGGGCCGGAACATTCCCATCTGGCGGAAACAGGCCGCGTGCATTACGGCGTGATTTGCGACGCTTCCGCGTTGAACGCCTTCCAGACGCTCACCAGGGAGGAAGGCATCATTCCGGCACTGGAATCCTCCCATGCCGTGGCCTGGGTGCTGGACCACGCGGAAGAACTGCCCCAGGGCGGGGACGTTCTGGTCAACCTCTCCGGACGGGGAGACAAGGACCTTGGAATCGTGAAAAAATATCTCAACATTTAAATGACCGCTTTTCCATGAACAATATGCAGAAATCACCGTTGCAGGAAGCCGTTGAACAGGCCCATGCCAGGGGCCGCCGGGCCGTCATCCCCTTCATCACCGCCGGCTTTCCGGACATGGACTCCTTCTGGACCCATCTGGCGCGCATTGACGGGGCCGGAGCGGATATCATCGAGATAGGCGTTCCGTTTTCCGATCCCGTGGCGGATGGCCCCGTCATTGAACAGGCCTCCCGTGATGCGCTGGCCCGCGGCGTCAGCCTGAAATGGATTCTGGACGGACTGAAAGCCCGCAAGGGACAGTTCTCCGCCAAGCTGGCGTTGATGGGCTACGTGAACCCCTTTTATCAGTACGGCCTGGAAAAGCTGGCACGGGATGCGGCAGAAGCGGGCGTTCACGGCTTCATTGTGCCGGACATGCCGCTGGAGGAATCCGGCATGTTCAGGGAGGCTTTTGCCCCTTATGGGCTGACGCTCGTGACACTGGTGGCTCCCAACACTTCCGCGGAACGCATGCGGGAATACAAGCCCCATACTTCCGGCTTCGTCTATGTAGTCTCCGTGCTGGGAACCACGGGAGGAAAGGCGGACTTGACGCAAAGCGTCGCGGAAACCATGCGCCGCGCCCGTTCCGTGTTTGACGTGCCGCTGGCGCTGGGCTTTGGCCTCCAGACTCCGGACCAGCTGGAGGCCCTGCCGGAAGACGCCCGTCCGGACGCCGCCGTGCTGGGGAGCGCCCTGCTCAAGCACATTGCCGCAGGGAGGGATGCGGGGGAATTCCTGCTGCCATGGACCAGATAAGACGCTGACGCTCCTGTTTTTTTGACAAGCTTCCGTTCCGGGGCCTTGTGCGGGGAAACCGCACAAGGCCCCGTTTTTGTTGTGCCGCGGAAGAGAGGGAAAAGGATAGTGTAAAAGTTTGTCATACATAGGCAAAAATGAAGATATATTTAACATAATAAAGGTGAACTTGTTGACTGGTATTTTGATGATGGGAATATTTGTCAGATAGAGGGGGTATGTCTGTTTTCCTGCAAAAGTTTTGGAGAACTTTTTTTGCCGGGGAAGTTTTCTTTTGACGGAAAAATGAGAGTTACGTATTTATGACAATAAGTTGTACGATTCGCCTCGCTTGAGGTCATTGTTTAACTCCCATGAAATATAGAAAACATACATCATATGAAATTAAGACTTCCTCTGCGTCTTCTGGCCGCACTGGTGACTTCCTGCGCCGGGATCACCGTCGGAACCGTTGCTGTAACCGGTCTTGCCGGCATTGCCGTAACCGTCTCTCTCTCTACGGCGCTTGGGGCGGACATCACTTTTGACGGCACCCAGGTAACGGTGCCTTCCGGAGGCTCCGTATCCTATGACGCGGGGAACGTAACGGCATCCACCACGCTCCAATTTTCCGGACCGGGCACGGCCACCATCGCTAATTTAAACGGGGATGCCGCAGACGCCGTGCTGAGAGTGAATCGCA
Source organism: Akkermansia sp. (assembly GCF_020860705.1). Taxonomy (GTDB): domain Bacteria; phylum Verrucomicrobiota; class Verrucomicrobiia; order Verrucomicrobiales; family Akkermansiaceae; genus Akkermansia. The sequence continues at coordinate 7,517 of NZ_JAJBTT010000023.1, read as the reverse complement.
TAGCCAGCGGTGGAGCCAATATTTCATCATTGATTCTGAATGGTCCGGGTACGTTCAACGGCGTCATTTCCCTGTATTCCAACACGACCGGGGGTACCCGGAACAACATTCTGGAACTCAACCATGCCCTGGCGGCGCAGAACGCCACCATCAAGCTGGGCGGCTACAGCTATGCGGCGGGGGCTTCCGTACTGCAGGCGAATGTGGACACCAGCATCAGCAAGCTGGAACACGACAATGTGGCTGCCCTGATCACCGGGGAAGGCACTACCCTGACCATTACCGGAGATTCCTCTTCCTACGGCGGCAGCTTCGGCGGCTCCATCACGGTGGATTATGTGGGGGGAGGCATCTTTACGCTGGGCAATTCCGACAAGGATACGGCCCTGGCGCCTGCCGCGTCTCCGGACGCCACCCTTAAAATCAGCAGCGGCACGCTTTCCCTGTATTCCGGGAACGTCAACTGGACCCAGAAGTTCGTCCTGGGGGACGATACGGTGCTGACCGTGGAGGACGGCCCACCTGTCAGCGGGTACTACAGTTACGATGCCAATTCCATCAACGGCAACGGCTTTACGTTCTCCGGAGAGGCCACCTTCGGCAGCGGCGTCAACATGACGACCCAGTATGGCAAGAACATCAAATTCACGGGAGTGCTCACGGCGGCCAACGGCTTCACGATCAGCGGCCCGGACAGTGAATACACGTATTACACCCTGTCCAATACGGAAAACCAGCTGGGGGGAACCATCGCCATCACGCGGAATTCCACCTCCCTGGGCATCAACGCCTCCGGTTCCCTGGGAACTGCGGCGGTAACTACTACATCCGGCAGCCAGTACATTACGTATTACGGCACGGCGGGGGATGCGGTTGATGTCATTGACAATTCCATGACCGGGGCGGGCAACTTCGTGGCACAGTCCGGCTGGGTGCATCTCACGGAGAATGTGGCGCTTACGGGAACTTATACGGTCAATTCCGGTGCGGTCCTTTCCAAGGCAGGTTCCGTCAACGCCGTGCTTGCCGGGGGCAGGCTGGACGCGGGCAATGGCAATCTGACGGTGACGGGAATAAGCGGCAGCGGCATGATCGCCGCTTCCGCCGGGACCATGAATTTCCAGAATACCTTTACTGTGGGAGAAGGCATGGGCATTCTCGCCAACGGGGCGGGCACCATCACGGGGAGCGTTACTGTGGACGGCGGGCGCCTGTACTACACGTCCATGGACAACGTCTCCTCCGTTTTGCAGAACGTAGTATTCACATCCGGACTGATCGATTTTTCCCTTTTCCAGGAATTCCAGGACCTGTACGGTTCGGACGCCCTGATAGGAAAAGCCTATGATCTGGGCGTCAACCTGGGCAGTGGGTTCACGCTGGCGGACATAGATGACTCCCTGTATACCATCAGCAATTCGTCCGGAAAAACCGTCATCACGTTTACGGGCTCCGGCGCTTATGATACGGTATGGGATTCCGCCTGGGGATTGAGCAATTCCCCCGCCTCCGCGGCAGGCACCCTGGCGGATCAGCAGACCATGTCTCTGTACGGCATCCGCGGTTCCTCCATGCAGGACGGTTTCGGTTCCGTGAACGTCGTGACCGGAACGGGAGATGGCCTGACGGGCGTCATCCTGGCCGGCGGCTATTACAATGCCGCCACCAATGCCGAAGGAACGGCCATCACCACCGGAATCTGGACGGATGTACGGGACGGGGATTACAACATCATCATTGGCGGCAGCTATGCCAACAACTGGGCGGGTACCGGAGCGTGGAACGTGACCGGGGACGTCCATACCCAGATCCAGGGGGATACGGCCGTGAACTGGATCGTGGGCGGCAACTACAAGGATGGTCTGTCCGCAACAGTCACGGGGGACATTTATGTGTCCGTGGACGGCAATGCCGTGATCAAGGGGTCCCTGGTGGGCGGCGGAACGGCAGCCCACAATGCCGTCAACAACATCGACGGCAGCACTTACGTTGTCGTGCGCAGCATGCAGAGCGAGACGGACGAAACCATCACGCTCAATTCCGTAGCCAGGGGCTTCATCATTGGCGGCAGCGCGTACGAAACCAATGCCGCTTCCGGGGGGACGATTTCCGGAAGCACCAATGTGACGATTGATCTGGGGAACGCGTCCGGCAACTTCGTCAAAAGCATTGTAGGCGGTTCCCATGCGGGGGGAACCGGCACCAGCACGACCAGGAACTTTTCCATCGGCGGGGATACGAACGTAAGCATCATCGCCTCTTCCGGAGCCGTCTTCACGGGCAATATCTATGGCGGTTCCTATGCCGGAGGCGGCGGCGCGGGAAACGCGACGGTGGGCGGCAATTCCACGCTGACTCTGGACGGCGGCACGTATGAAGGCGCGCTTTACGCTGGGGGCGGGGGCGCCAAGTCCATCGTCAACGGAAATGCCTCCCTTATCGTGAAAAAGGCCGTGTTCCGGACAGGAAGCACGCTGAATGTCACGGAAGGAACGGTCAGGGGGACTTCCTCCCTGCTGCTGGGCGGTTACGGAAGCACCTCGGACCATGCCATTTCCTTTTCCAATACCGTCGTGACCGGGTTTGACATCGTCAAAATGTTCCAGGACTCCTTCTTTACGGGGAACCTGAACATGGCAGGCGGCACGCTGGCGCTGGCAGGCGGCGCGGGAACGTCCGTCCAGCTGGCCGGGAACTTCTCCCTGTCTGAGTCGGGGGAATTGAAGCTGGACCTGTCCGAATTCGGCGCCCTGACGGACGGCATGACTGTTCTGAGCACCACCGGACTGAGCAACATCACTTCCATCCAGGCATCCTTTGCGGACGGAGTGGGGGGCACCATCTCCCTTGAGAACGGCCGGGATCTGGTTTACACGGAAATTCCCATGCTGCTGTGGGCCGGCGGGGCCAGCGGAGTCTGGAGCGCGGAGAATATCTGGACGGACGGCGGAACTCCCGCCACTTACACGGCGGGGCATGCCGTATCCTTTGCAGACCAGGCGGGGGTGGCTGTCTCCAGCGTGCAGCTGGATTCGGAAGTTTCCCCCCTCTCCGTGCTGGTCCGGAATTCCACGACCCGCTATGAGTTTGGGGGAACCGGAGCCCTGACCAACACCTCCGTCGTCAAGGAAGGAACGGGCGCCCTGGTGATCGGTTCTTCTTCCATTCTGGGAACGGGAACCACGGTTTCCGTGCAACAGGGCATTCTGGCATTCAGTTATGATACGGACGTGCCTACCTCCGGCATCACATGGGGCGCGGGTTCCTTCCTGGGGGCGGCCAACGGGGCGACGGTTACCGTCAATCTGGGTACCGTAGCAGATCCGGCGTTCTCCCTTTCTCCGGATGCTGGTTCCTTCATCAATCTGGTGTCTCCTTCCGCGATTACCTTCGCCAACAACATTACGGGAGCCGGTACCGTCCGGAAAAACGGAGCAGGGGTGCTGAGACTGACGGGGGCCAATTCCGGGCACATTTTGGTGGAGGAAGGCAACCTTCAGGTGGGGGACAATACAGCTTCCATCAACTGGGGCTCCGCTGGCTCCTCGGTAACGCTCCAGAACGGGACGATGTTGAACGTCAGCGGCAGAAGCAATTCCCACCATGTGATCGGCTCGGATCTGATTCTGGGGACGACCGCCTCTGATGCCGTCTCCCTGAGGTGGAATGACGCCTCCCAGGCAAACGCCACCAATTACCAGTACAATTTCACCGGAAACGTTACTGTCAACGGAGATGTGACGCTTACCGGCATGGCGGGCTGGGCCAAGGAAATGGGCTTTACCGGTACGCTGACGGGGGATGGAACACTTACCTACAAACGCGGCGCAGGAGACAATGCCTACAACTCCAACGGTAAAATGATCATTAACGGAGACGCCTCCGGATTCACCGGAATGATCGTTGCTGACGCCTCGAACGGTTATAGCGCGGGCCTGGACCTGTATTCTTCCATGGCCCAGGGTTCCGTCACGCTCAATTCCGGGAACAGTACCACCGGGTTCGCTTTCATGCGGGTGCTGGGAGACATTGAAATTGCCTCCCTGGACGGCAACATCAATTCCCAGGTGGGCGCCGTGGGGGGATCCCGTACGCTTACGGTGGGCTCCGGCACGTACAACGGCGCCCTTGCGGACAAGGGGGTCGCCATTGCCTACGGGGCTACTGCCGTTTCCTATGACCAGAACGGGGTGCTTTCCCTGACCAAGGTCAGCGACGGTACGCTGACGCTGGGCGGGGCGGTCAGCTATACGGGCCTCACCAATATCCAGGGCGGTACGCTGGCCTTCACGGGGGCAGGCGCCGTGTCCCTTGGCAATATAACCATGGCCGCAAACGCCAGGATGAGCACCGCAGGCGCCCTGAACGTGACGACCGGTTCCACCCTGACTCTGGACATCAGCTCCGCCATCACGGCGGCGGGCGCGTTCGGAGCCGGAACCTTCACCCTGACCCTGAACGGGCTGGAGGGAATCACGGATGCCGGGGAATACACGCTGATTACAGCCGGGAGCGGTCTTGACTCCGGCAGCGCCATCTTCAACTGGGCTGGCTACACCGGGGATGAAACGCTGATTTACACGCTCCAGCAGACGGGGACCTCCCTGAAACTGGTGGTGACCTCGGCCGGAGACGTCTGGATCTGGCAGGGGACCTCCGGAGTGGATTGGAGCGATTCCACCACCGGGGAACAGTGGGGGATTTCCGGGTCTTCGGAAACGGCCGCAGGAAAGAACCTCGTCTTCAACAATACCGGGGCGGGGACTGTGACGATCTCCGGTCCGGTGACTCCGGCTTCCATCACCGTGAGCAACGCCGCCGGGAGCGATTATGAATTCGTCTCCGACGGCACCGGGAAGATTGCGGCCGGCACCTTGACCAAGCGCGGCGAAGGCACCCTGACCATGAACCTGGACAATACGGGCTGGACGGGAGCCATTTCCATCCAGCAGGGGGAAGTGGTGGCGCAGGTCGCCCATTCCCTGGGTGCCGGAGACATCACCATTGCCGGAGGCACGCTGACGCTGGCGACGGCGGATGTCCAGACTGGCATGGGGATGATTTCCCTCCAGAGCGGAGCCCTGAACCTGGCCTCCGGCAACTTTGCCACCGCCTTCACGGCATCCTCCATGGAATGGACGGGAGGCACCCTGATGCTGGGGGATGACGTAACGGCGACCGTTGCCAAGGAACTGGCCCATGAAAAAACCGTGGAGCTGGCGGCAGGTTCCGTGCTGACCGTCAGCGGAACGAATAATAACACGGCCCTGGCGCTGAACGCGTCCGGCACGGGTACCGTTTCCGTGGGGCTGGGGACGAGCTATGGCGCGAATGTGCTGAACATGAGTGAGGCATTCCAGGGTACGCTGGCAGTCACGGCGGGCTACTTCCAGCTCAACAATGTAACCATGGGAGCTGATGCCGTGCTGAATCTGGCGGACTCCAATGTCCGGACGGAATGGAACGGCACGGCCGGAGGCACCTTCGCCAACGACATCGTGTTTACGGGCAACCAGGTATTTGCCACCAGGGATGTCACCCTGAGCGGCGATTTGAGTGGAACGGCGTTTTCCACGCAGGGCGCGGGCAATATCACGCTGACGGGCGGCGTCAATCTGGACGGCCAGCTCAAGGTGCACCGCGGCACGGTGACGGTAAACAGCACTGCGGTGACGAAGCTGGGGGACAGCATCGACATCCAGAACAATTCCACACTCGCCTTCGCACGCGACTTCTCCTATGCGGGAGTGATCAGCGGAACGGCGGGCAGTACGCTGGCCGTCAATAGTGGAACATTGGAACTCACGGGGACGAATACTTTCCTGGGCGCCCTGTCCATTGCGGGCGGAGCCACGGCGCGCCTGGGGGACGGCGGTACATGGGCCGGGGCCATCTCCGGCGCGGGCTCCCTGGTGATCGACACCACGGGGAACGTGACACTGGCCGGGGGCAATACAGGCTTCTCCGGATCAACGACGCTTTCCGGCACGGGCACCGTGACCCTGACGGACGCCAGTTCCCTGGGATCCGGAAAGGTAACCGTCAACAACGGCACGCTGGACCTGGCTTCCCAGAATGCGGCCAACGCCATCCTGGTCACGAAGGGCAATCTTCTGAATGCCGGGAGCAAAACCACCGGGAATGTGGAAATAGCCGCTTCCGCCGGAACAGAGGGTTCGTTAAACACCATCAGCCTGGGCGGCTTGTCCGGCAGCCTGGTGCAGTCCATCGTCATGGAGGATTTCACGCGCCTGACAGGAATCAACGGACCTCTGGACATGACCGGAAAGACCGTCACCCTGAAGCTGGACAGCGGCAGCCTGACGGCGGGCGGCAGTACGGGGGCGGGCGTCATTGACGCGGACAGCCTCACGCTTTCCGCGGCCACGACGACGATCAACCTGAGCAACCAGGCCGTCCTGGACCTGCTTGCCGCCAACCGGGCCTCCCTGGACGGGGTAGGGCTGGTGCTGACTACGGGAACCCTGTCCGTGGACAACTACAGGCAGATATCCTTCTCCCCCCTGCTGGCCTCCCTGGGCTATGCCGTCACGGAAGTGCTGGGAGCGGACGGAACGCTGATGGTCAGCGGCAATACGGACCTGACTTATCTGGTGGATACCACGCCCACTTCGGACAGCCCCTACATCGACAATTACGCCACGCTGGACCCCTACAAGGCCGTAGGCATCAACGGCGCCACGCTCGAGGTGAGCCTGAACGGTGCGCCGGACGCCTCCCGGAACGGGGACGGCCTGAAAGTCAGTAACCTGGTAGGCAGCAACGCCGCCCTGGTGGTGACGAATACGGCAGCCAACGCCGCGGAAAACCACGCCGTGGTGGACCTGGTCCAGAACATTGACGCGGGAAGCAACAGCTACGGAGGCACCATCAGCGGGGACCACGTGGACTTCATCAAGAAGGGAGCGGAAACGCTGACCGTGGAGGGCAATTTCACGGGGAACGGTTCCGTGCTGAGTTCCACGGAAGGGAAAATCGTGCTGAACGGCGCGGCCAACAGCCTGTCCACGCTGGACCTGGCCGGAGGAGACATCACGCTGGGCGGCCGGAATGACGGCGCCACCCGCACCACGACGGTGGAAACCCTGTCTTCCGGAACGGGCGGCGGAACGCTGGACCTGGGCCGCGGATCCCAGCTGGTGGTCACCGCCCAGGCGGCGGGAAGCCATGTGACGGACGTCACCATCTCCGGGGACGGTACGCTGACCCTGGGCGGTGAAGGCCTGGCCTCCTCCCTGACGCTGGGGAACGGTTCTTCCCTGGACGGGGTCCTGCTGGACATCCGCGAGGGATCCGCCCTTTCAACGGCTGCCGGCTCCACGAACAATGTTTCCGGTCTGGCAGGCGGCGGTGCGCTGAAGCTGTCCGGTGCGGAAATGACGGTCAATTCCAGTGCATCCCACACCTTTACGGGAACCCTGGACGGCGCTTCCGGCACGCTCAACGTCAAATCCGGCAACGGAAGCGTGCAGACCATTCAGGGAGCGGGCAACGCG
>NZ_JAJBTT010000018.1:56754-144995 GCF_020860705.1 Akkermansia sp. | reverse complement strand
ATTAGAGGGGAAGATAGGGGACAAGAAGAATAGGGTGGATAGGGCAGTCCCTATTACCCCTATAATCCCCATTACCCCCATATTCCCTATTTCTTCTTTTCTTCCCAAGTAAGAAGCAGGATATCAGAAAAAGTGCTACTCTCTTTTTCCCAAGCATGGAAGAACGCGCTTTTATAAACAGAGAAGGAATAGGAAAACAACAAGGGATTTCCTTCCCCTGCATCCACCGCAAGGAGAAGATAGATGATTTGACCAAATCCCTTCTACTCCCAGAACGTTCTTATCAGTTTTTTATCCCCAACATCCCCACTTTGAGCTTGCACGGCCCTCCTCATTCATGTACTTCACAAGGGATATAAGACCCGCCAAGGTCCGCATCTGGTCCATGCCGTATGGCCCGATGGAGTCAGCCTGCCGCATTTCTACTTGCACAGCTGTCCATCAAGGGTCCATTCAACAGATCACCAGTCCCTTTCCTCTTACTTTTCACACCCCAGAATATATGCGCATTTTACCCATCCTGGTCATTACCTGCCTTCTTGGAAGCGTGCCTTTCGTCCATGGACAAAGCCGCACTACCGCCAACCCGGAAGCCCCCAAACCGGAAACGAACGCTCCGGCGGCTGATACGGTGGACAAATCCCTCTCCCCCGCCTCCGTCAATGGCATCCGGTTCGTCCTTAAGGCACCCATGGCTCTTCCTTCCCCCATTTACATGCCCATTGATTCCAAAAGGCTGGAAAAAGTGGAAATCCGAGCCGCCCTTCCAGGACGCCGAAGCGTGTATCCCAAAAGCAAGATCATTACCCTGTTCGGTGGCCTAGACCAAAAGGGCATGCCAACCAACAAGCTCGTCAGCAAGCCCCTGCCGACAGATCTCGGTCCCAAAACCCTGGCGCTGGTAGGCAAGAACAGCAGCGGAGAGATTACTCTGGATTTCATCAATGAGGCGGAACTGCCGATGAACTGCGTCTATATCCAGAACCTGACCGGACGCACCTTCACTCTTGAACTTCCGAAGCCTCCCACCGGTGAAAAAAGCGTCATTGAGCTGCCCAGCAAGTCTACTTATATTTTCGGCAAGGATGCTATAGATTCTAACGTCTCCCGCACCACTCCCGCCAATTTGACATACATGACCCGTTTGAAGAACGGTAAAGTTGTCAAGGTCAAGGACAGGGGCATGATGCTGACCACCTACCCCGGACGAAAAGTGGTCATGATCATTTCCCCGGATTCTTCCGGACGCACCGTCGTTCTGACGGAGCTGATGATCTTCAAGGAAAAACCGGCAACAGCCTCTGCAGGCAAGTAAGTTTTTCCCATACCAGCATCAATCATTCAAAAACGGGTAGCGATACCCGTTTTTTTATACCTTCATCCAACCCTTCCGCCATAGCTGCCGGATAAAAAATCCGGAGCTTCCCGACAGAAAAAACGGAAGCCGCATTTTCGGAAAAGCCGCGCGGCAATTCCTCCTTCCGTAAAAAACGGCACGATTCCCACAAGAGACGACAGGAACGGCGAGGGAAAAAGCTTTCTCCCAGCGGAAATCAGACGGCAGAAAGAGTCCATAAAGCCTCGGATTCCCGGAGTGAATCTTCCGGGAATCCGAACAGCTTTAATAGACCTTCGGCACCAGGCCCTGACGGCTCATCTTGTCCTCCACCTTGCGGCGGTTTTCCTCCAGACGCCGGGCGTCATAGGAATCATCCACAGGCTGGGCCTCCGGAATATTCTCTCCCCGTCCAGCCTGGTACTGCTGCACCTTCGGAAGCACCCCTTCCACCAGTTCCCGGCAGATCCAGGAAGGAAGGATGTAGGTTTCCGTCCGTCCTGCACGGCTCAGGGCCAGCCCCACAAATTTTCCGTTGATGTCAATGACCGGACATCCGGCCCGCTCCGGATACAGCGTCATGTCGGACTGGATGACCAGAGGGAATTCATCCCTTTTCAAGCTCATCCGGTTACCCATGGAGTTCATCATGTCCAGACGTTTCTGGGGGAATTTCATCACCCTGGGCCTCGGGCCGGTGAGCAGTTTTCCTTCAATCACCTGGTTCTGCCTTCTCACTTCCACGGGGACCGTTTCACCGGGATGCACTCCAACCATGGCGGCACGGATGGAATACATGCCGTCCACCGGCTTTCCGTTCAGCTTCATCAGCACGTCACCAGCCAGCAGGCCACTGCGGTGCGCGCCGCTTCCGGCCTCCACACCGCCGATCATGACGCCTTCCCCATCCCAGCGAGGATCGGAGACGATGCCCAGATAAGGCTGGTCATCCGCCCGCAAGCTGCGCTGCGCCACGGAAACCACCCCAAAGTCACTGACATGCCCGGTGGGAGACACGGCCGCAATCACATCCCCTTCCTGCGCCTGTACATAGGAGTTCAGGTCAATGGGGGGAGCGGGCAGCCCCGGCACATCCATCATCAGCAGATCATGTTCCGGAAGGGCAAAGAGCACCTTGGCGTCATAAACCCGCCCGGAAGAATCCACCAGCATGACCGGACGCCGTTCCTTCTGGAGATCACTGAGCTTGGTCAAAACTTTCCCCTTGCCTACTACCGTTCCCAACGCTACCTGCGAGTTGCCGGCCACCAGAGCCACGACGGATTGCCCCACCGGAACAGCCACCTTGTCCCATTCCTGAAAGATTTCCTTGGCCTGGCTGTCCAGCACCATCTTGTCCTCCGGCGCAATCATCTGGTCCGGAGGAAGAGGGGATTCTATATCCTGGGCACAGGCGGTGGCCGCCGCGAATGCCGCCCATAAGTATTTTATCATCATCCTTGAGTTTCTTCCTGATGTTTCAGGCCGGACATCAGATCTCCGCGCCTGCCGAATGTAAGATCCGCCTTGTAGGCAGTCCCTTTCCTCACCACCACTACCGGAACGGTTTCCCCGGGACGGTGCCTGCCCAGCTCACGGAGCATATCCCGCACGGAACGCAGGGTCCGGCTGTCCATATGGGTAATGACGTCCCCTGGCTTGATTCCCGCCGTATCCGCCGGAGAATTCACCACTACGTCTTCCACCACCACACCATCCACGCCCAGCACGTCCATCATGGCGAATCCCAGCACGGGAGATTCCGGGTCAGCCATGGGATGGAGGCCAAGCTGGCCCCAATGCCGCCCGGAAAGCAGTTTGTCCCAGTCACTCCGGAAAACGGAAACGGGAACATGGTTGTTAATTTTCAACATGGGGCCGATGGAAGAATGAATGCCCACCAGTTTTCCGGACAAATCAAAGAGAGGGCCGCCGGAATCCCCGCCGATGAGCGTGCATTCCGAAATAAGAAAGCGCTGCTTTCCATCCGTGCAGAGCCGCCCCAGGCGAATAGGCGCGCGTCGTTCCGGGTCAAACCCCTTGGAATGGCCCAGGGCCACCACAAAATCCCCCACATGCAGCCCATCGGATTCCCCCAGTTCCACATAGGGGTAATCACCGCCTTCCATGATTTGCACCATGGCGGCGTCCCGCGTAAAATTGGCCCCCAGCACACGGCCTTTGACCACGCGCCCATCCGCAAAGACCACGCGCATGACTTCATCGCCCCCCACCACATGGGCTGCCGTTAAAATGAGTCCCTGCGGTGAGACAATCACGCCGCTCCCCGTCTCTCCCCCATCGGAAACCAGCGCCACCGTAGCAGCAGTAACCTTGGAAGCCACCTCATGGACATGTTTCTGCAAGTCCGCCATGGAAGAGACATTTCCGGCAAGACTCATTCCTCCAAAAAACAGGGACATCATCCCCCCAACGACCAAGTAATAAAAACTCGCCATCCTTATTGCTGATATCATGAAATTACCGATAATCGAATGATAGATCATATCCTACTATAAAAACGCTCAAACCGACACGATTTTGTCTACAGATTGCGACATGGCGCACCATCTTTTGCTTAGACCATTCCGTTTGTTTGTGATAGAATTCCCCTACGGATGGGTTTAAACGACAAATCACGGAAACGAAATGCCGGCTCCTGGCGAGAACGCATCCAGGACGAAGAAACGGCTTCCCGTTCCCAAACGCAACGCAGGAAAAGGCCTGCGCCCCGTCCGTCCTATCCCGGTCTGCCGCAGGAGGATCCCGGTCCGGCCGTCATTCCAGGCCCCACCCGCAGAGCGGGCAATTCCCGCGGCGGTTCTTCCCGGTATGACACACCGCCTCCACGCCCGCGGCGAGCCTCCCGTCCGACCCCAGAAGAAGAGTATCCCGAACCAGGGGAGGATTCCCGCGCGCCACGCGCAGGAAGACCGCGCAAGCCGCGCTTTACGATTTTCGGCGCCCTGCTGTTCGTCCTGCTGATGCCCTTCCGCTTCATCGGCTCCCTGACACGGAACATCCGGTGGTTTATCAGCTGGCCACTGCGCATCCTGCTGGGCTGCTGTTTCGTAGGGATCGTGATCGGCTCCATCCTGGTGTTCCTTTACGGCACCATTTCCAACCGCTATGACATCTCCGAGGTCAAAAGCAACATTCCTGAACGCACGGTCATTCTGGACCGCAAGAACCGGACCATCGGAACCCTGCACGGGGAAAACCGCAAGCGCGTCTCCCTCCAGGAAGTCCCCCCCATTTTCATTGACGCGCTGATTCTTCGTGAAGACAACCGCTTTTACCACCACGGCGGCGTGGACTGGATAGGCGTAGGCCGTGCCTTCGCCCAGGTGCTGAAGCACAAGAGGGCCACCCAGGGGGCTTCCACCCTGACCATGCAGCTCGCCAAAATCACGTACAACCACCGGGAACGCAATCTTCATTCCAAACTGACGGAAGTGGCTCTGGCCAAACGCATTGAAGCCACCTACACGAAAGACGAGATTCTGGAGACCTATATCAACCGCATTTTCTGGGGGCACACCTTCCTGGGAATTGCGGCGGCGGCACGGGGCTATTACGACAAGGAGCCGCGGGATCTGTCCCTGGCGGAATGCGCCACGCTGGCCGGCATCATTTACGGCCCGAATGATTTCTCCCCCATCAAGCATCCGGAGGAAGCCAAAAAAGTACGCGACATCGTCCTGGGCCTGCTGAAAAACGAGGGCAAGATCACGCAGGTGCAGTATGAGGCGGCCCTGGCGGAACCCATCGTCACCCGGACGCCCCAGTCCCGGTCGGAGGAAAATTACGCCATGGACCTTGTACGCCGGGAGCTGGACGCCATTCTGGAGGAAGAAGATATCCGCCTGGGCGGCCTGGTGGTCCACACCACGCTGGACCTGGACCTGCAAAACGCCACGCTGGACGCTATCAACAAGCACATGGGCGCCCTGGAAGAGCGCAAGGATTTTAAAAAGCACTTGGCCTCCCTGCAAGCCGGAAGGGAGAAGAAAGGCATCCTCAAAAACAAATTGACCACCAAGGCGGAATATCAGGCCGCCCTGGCCGCCTGGAAGGCCCTCCCCGCAGAGCGGAAGGAAGGAAGGAAGCCTCCCATGCCCAATTATATCCAGTCCGCCGCCGTGGTCATGGACAACGCCACAGGCGCGCTCCTCGCCGTCGTCGGCGGCCGTGATGCGGAGGAATCCAAGCTGAACCGCGCCATTCAGTCCAGGAGGCAGACGGGTTCCCTGTTCAAGCCGTTTATTTACGCCACCTTTTTCCAGCAGGGCAATTCCGCGGATACCCGCATTTCCGATGACCGGATTGCCTACGGGGAAATACGCGGCGCCGCCAACTGGTCCCCCCGCAACTCGGACGGCACGTACCGTGGCATGAAACCGGCGTCCTTCGGCCTCATCCTTTCCCGCAACACCATGTCCGTGCGCATCGGCAACAGGGCCGGACTTTCCAACGTCATCCAGGCTGCGCAGCTGGCCGGCTTCCACGGGAACATTTCCCGCACCCCGGCCCTTTACCTGGGCACCTGGGAGGCCTCCCCGCTGGACATCGCCAGCGCCTACAGCGTCTTCGCCAACGGCGGCGTGCGTCCCACACCGTATATCATTGACCACATCACGGATTCCAAGGGGCAGCCGCGCTTCGCCATCACCAAGAGCAAGCGCACCGTATATTCCCAGCGCGCGGCCAACATCACCTCCTCCATCCTCCAGCAGGTCTGCAAGCCGGGAGGCACGGCGGGCAGAATCACCACACTGGGCTTCAAGGCCCCCTGCGGCGGCAAGACCGGGACCACGAACAATTACACGAACGCGTGGTTCGCCGGGTACACCTCCAACCTCACCTGCAGCGTCTGGGTGGGATTTGACACCTCCACCAAGATCCTGGAAAAGGGATACGGCGGCACGCTGGCCCTGCCCGTCTGGGTGGACATCATGCTTGCCGCGCAGAAGGAAGGCTACCCAGCCAACGCCATCCGCACCCGTCCAGGTTCGGAAGGCCAGGCCGTGCTCGTCTGCCGGGAATCCAACCAACTGGCCCATTCCGGCTGCCAGTATGCCAAAACGGCGTATTTTGAAACTTCCGCCGGCTACCAGGCCCCCACCAAGATGTGTGAAAAGCACATCCCCATGGCGGAGCCGGATACGGAAGAGAATATCCCCTACGCAGAGCCGCTCGACGGCAGCGACGACAATATTCCTCTGGCCGAACCCGTGGAAGACCCGGACGGCATCCCCTACGCCACCCCCATCTGACCACCTTCCTCCTTGCCATGATTCCCCCCCTGATTCCCTGGAGCCTCTCCCTTCTATTGCTGGTTGCCTGTGTAGTGCTGCTCGTTTTCCTGCTGCGCTACCGGGACCGCTCCGTCCGTCTGGAAGCGGAAGCCCGCTCCTGGCAGGAACGGGCGGAGGACAGGACCCAGATGCTCCACCGTGCGGAAGAGGTGCTGAAGGATTCCTTCGCCGGCATCAGCGCGGAAGTCCTCCGGAATTCGGAAAAACAATTCCTGAACCTGGCTGAAACGCGGCTCCAGAACCAGCGCCAGCAGGCCACTCATGAGCTGGAGTCCCGCAAACAGGCCATTGAGTCCATGCTTAAGCCAGTGAGCGAATCCTTGAAACTCGTCCAGTCCCGGCTGGGAGAAATAGAGAAGGACCGCGTGGGCGCGTATACGGACCTGAAAACGCAGATCCGCTATATCCTTTCCGGGAATGAAGCCCTGAAGAATGAGACTGCCAGGCTTTCCCAGGCCCTGCACCACAACAGCGCCCGCGGCCAGTGGGGGGAACTTCAGCTGCGCCGCGTGGTGGAACTGGCGGGAATGGTGGAATACTGTGATTTTACAACACAAGAAACCCGTTCCAGGGAAGAGGAACGTGTACGCCCGGACATGGTCATCCACCTGCCGGGAGGCCGTTCCATCATCATTGACGCGAAAGCTCCCATGTCCTCCTACCTGAATGCCGGACAGACGGACAGACAGGAAGAACGCAGCCAGTGGATGAGCCGCCACGCCGCAGACGTGAAGAGGCACCTCCAGCAGCTGAGCGCTAAAAATTACTTTGCCCAGTTCTCCCCCTGCCCCGAATTCGTCATCATGTTCCTGCCGGGGGAAGCCTTTTTCCAGGCGGCTCTGGAAGCGGACCCATCCTTGATTGAATTCGGCGCGGAGAACAAGGTCATCCTCTCCACGCCTTCCACCCTGATCGCTCTGCTGAAAACCGTCGCCTACGGCTGGAAGCAGGAGCAACTGGCGGACAACGCCAAGAAAATCTCGGAAGCCGGAGCAGACCTATTTGATACCTGCGCCATTCTTACCGGTCATTTCTCTTCTCTGGGCAGAAGTCTGAACCAGGCTGTCACCCAGTATAATAAAACCGTCTCCTCCTTTGAACACCGGTTCATTCCGCGCGCGCAAAAGTTGAAACACCTGGGCGTTACGTCCACCAAGGACCTGCCCGGTTCTCTGGAGGACATCACCCTCCAGGCAAAAAGTTCTTCCATAGATGATTGTACAGAAACAAACATTTAAATTGCATGCCTTAAAATTCAGTAGATGGCTTCTTTTCATTTCTTCGGTTTGAATGAAAACGCCTGCTTCATATCAATAACTACCCACAAACAACATAAGACCAAATCTTCTTTTGTCATTCCCTGTCGATGCCAACATCCCCTTTAACCCGGTAAAGCAAGACATTTTTTTCATCATAGACCTCCATACTTTCTATTGTGGGGCAATTTCCTCGAATTTCCGTTCTTCCGCTTAAATAAAGCGTTCCAGGTTTCTGCCAATGGATCATGCCCGGATCATTACACCAAGAGTGCTGCATTTCACAAATCCCTTCGCTACCATTATCTCCTTTCAAATGGAGCACATACCTGTTTCGGCACCACTCTCGTTCATTCCCTTCCCCGTTTTCCTCCAGGACAAAACCTACGTACCAGGTATATTCATCTTCTGGGGATTTCAAAAGAGATACTTTTCCAGAAAGGCTTCCTCCACACAAAGGAAGAATTACCTGCCTAACCTTTTCCTGTGGAGCTTTCCACATATAATCAAGCCTTTCCCTCATTTCATATTTGAATAGTTGCGTATAATGAATTTCCATGGAACGGCGTTCTACAAGTAGAATATCCTCCTTCCCTATTTCCTGGAATGGAACAATTCCGCTATAATTGCCGTAATAAGTTCCTTTCAATCCTAATTTCCTAAGAAAAGAAAGAGGCATCTGTGGACAAAACGCTAAATCATGAGATTCAGCCAAAAAAACATTCCCTTCCCCGGAAAATCTTTTGATGGAATAGGCAGAATACGCATGCTGAATAAGAGGATCCAATCCATAATAACCAAATCTCCCAAACGGAGCATCGCATACACGCAACACATTTTTTTCCAGCATCAAACAACTACCCGGAGGTGCCTCTAACACAGTCATTCCCTGTCTCGGAGAGGGAAAAATAATGTTCCTGTAGTGAACCCAAATGCACACAGCAGACAAGACAAATGCCAAGGTAAAAAGCACCAAACTCTTCAGAAAACTTTTCCCACACGACATACGAAAAGGGTTTGAACTTATTACGACAGGCCCTGCCACGACAAGCAACAAAAACATTCCCACCTCGGATGGCCACATATATCGAGTGACAATTCCTTGAGGAACAATCATATAAGCTGTAAAATTGGCAAATACCAGCAAGGATGCCGTTAAAATATTTATCCAGCGCTCACGGTCAGCCCGAACAGGATCTCGCAACAGCTTAATAAGGGCAACCAGGAAAAAAAAGAAAGATACTAGCAGCATACCCCCAAACACGATGGACCACACCCAGCCGGACCACACGCTTTCAGTAATCCGGCAACGAGGAAACATTCCTTGAATCCAATTTCTGATCGGTTCAGGAATGACTTCTGCCTGCAAGCAGTGTTGCATCATGAAAATGCCGCGGGCCACACTAAATTCCAAAGGATGACTTTTTATCCGCTCCAACCATATTTGCGTCAAAGTATCAGCCTGTCGATCTGTCATCGGCATTAGACCTATTCCTTGAACCAAATGATCCATCAAGCACCCAAAATGTCCCTCATTAGCCTCCCTTTCGCAACCATGGGCAAAAAGCTGAACAGTACGAGAATTCATGTCTGGTAATTCAGCAAGAAAATTGCTGTCTGTTCCCTTCAATCTCTCTATAGCAACGATATCACGGATCATTTGCTGCGTTAGAGGATGCGCTTGCCGTACTTCAATAAAAGCTTTCGTACCTAGATGAATTCCGACAAGCATTAAAAATGGAACCGTTATAGAAACCAGCAATGGCTTCCACCAATTCCCAGACTTGTACAGTCGTAACATGGTTGTGAAAATCAATGCAAACGCTAGTAAAACTCCATTGTGCCTCAGAGCAATGACAGCCATGCAGCATAGGGTTTCGCATGATAACAACCATGCCAATTTTCTCCTGTCCATAGAAGAATGAATGGCAAATACGCATGCAAGAGAAATCAAAAGAAACCCCATCATCAAATCATCCTTGCCGTGCACCGTTCCAAACCTCATCAGAGTCAGAGCAGGAAGAAGAAGAATTATCAACCATGCCAGTCGATATCTTTTGCTCAATATCCAGTACAAGCACCACACTCCGCCGGAAGTCATCAATAGGGAAATTCCATTCAATATTATAGGAGGATAAATTCCCAGAAGATAGATCCCTCCCATTAATGCCCCATATAAAGGAGGATGCCAATCCGCCAAAGGAGGAACAAGAAAAGTCTGCAAAGACTCGGAAGGATCATATCCCATGTATCCTGGGAAAGTCAGCAAATAGCAGGAAACCGCCCATAACAGACATCCCACGAAACATAGTACATGCAGCCAGGCACCCGCCAATCTTCCGACGGCTCTCCTTATCCTCGAACCATAGAAACTGTCCATAAGTAATTGGAATAGAAAACGACTATAATCTAAAAAGGAGGTCTTTCAACGCAGCAACGGACTCACAAACAGGCACCTGGAAGGCGTCCAGCGCGGCGCGGGAACTGTAACCCCACCCTACCAGAACCAGGCGCGTTCCGGCATTGACGGCCGTATTGCCATCGTGGGCGGAATCCCCCACCATGCATACCTGCCCCGGCTCCCTGTCCCAAGCCCGGACAATGGACAGCAGGGAATCAGGCTCCGGCTTGCGGGGGAAACGTTCGGAAAAACCCATTACCACCTGAAAAGGAACATCGGGAAGGATATGGCGAACCAGCGGCCCCGTGACTACATGGGGCTTGTTGGACAGAACGCCCAGGGGATGCCCTTCTGCGGCCAGCTCCAACAGCATTTCACGGATGCCGGGGTACGACTCCGTGCCGTCCTGCCAAGTATGGGGATATTCCCGCATGAATCCCTGGTGCACCGCTTCAAAGGCTTTTTCCGGCACGTCCCCGTTGAAGTATTCCCTCAGGGAAGCCAGACAGAGTTCCCGCGCTCCCCTGCCCACCATTCCCCGGATGGCATCCACGGAATGCTCCGGATACCCCAGGGATTTCAAGGCCAGGTTCAGACCGCGGGCGATGCCGGGGATGGAGTCCACCAGCGTTCCGTCCAGATCAAAGACAAAACCTGTTTTCATGGACTCAGTGGCAAAATCCACGTTCGGAAGTTTCCACGGACTTGACGATCCTTTTCAGGCAGGCATTCTCCGCATAGTCCGAGTTCCGAAGCTCTTCCAGGGCTTCATGGACGGACAGCTTCTTGTTGACGAAAAGCTTTTTGTAGCACATCCGGACAGCCCGCAGGTCTTCCTCGGAAAATCCGCGCCTCTGCATGCCGATGGAGTTGACGGAACGCGTCACGGCCGGGTGGCCTTCCACAATGGTATACGGCAGCACGTCCTGGCTCACGCGGGCCATGGCCCCCACCATGGAGTGCTCCCCGATGCTGACGAACTGGTGCACGGCGCAGCATCCGGCCAGAATGGCGTAATCCCCCACCGTAACATGCCCGGCGGCAGTGGCAAAGCCGGAGAAAATCACATGATTGCCAATCTGGCAGTCATGCCCGGCGTGGCAGGACACCAAGAAAAGGTTGTTGCTGCCTATCCGCGTCGTCCCGCCGATGTCCGTAGCCCGGTTGATGGTGGCGTTTTCACGGAAGACGTTGTTATCTCCCACTTCCAGATAGGTCGGTTCCCCCTGGTATTTCAAATCCTGGCTTTTCAGGCCGACAACGGAAAACGGGAAAAATTCGTTGCCGCTGCCGAAGGAGGAAGGGCCGTCAATGACCACATGGCTGTACAGCACGCAGCCGGGGCCCAGCTTTACATGTTCTCCGACAACGCAAAAGGGACCGATTTTAACATCATCCGCGATCTCCGCAGTAGGATGCACTACTGCCGTTGGGTGTATTTCTGGCATGGCTGCCGTAAGTATGAAACAAATTCAGGTGATTAAAAGGCTAAATCCTGCACAGGAGTCCTTTTTGTCACATTTGCCCGGAGGCTGCCATAGAAGCTTCTATCTCCGGTAGCCAGGGGATCAGCAGCACATACATGATCTGGAGGCAGAGGATGATCAGCACCAGCGTCATTACTACCTTGCGGAGGGTAAGGGATTCATTCAGAACATCCGTAGTGCCCAGCTTCCTGTCCCAGGGGGTAAAGCCGAAGCGGCGCACCCACCACCAGGAGAAGAACAGGGCCAGCGCCATCAGGGAGGGGGCAAAACACCCCAGGCCCAGCACCATGACGAAGAGGGAGCGCCTGAACGCCGTGGAGAAGGAAAGGCGGTTTCCCTGGTAGTCCCTTACGGAAACGCCCAGCATGGCTTTTCCCGGCGTCGTGCCCAGCGTCCCTACAAAGGCGGCTTCAATGAGCACCATCGGCAGGCAGAGGTAAAGCAGCGCTTCATAGGAACCGGGAAGAAAGTCGGGAGTGAAAGCCACGCCCAGGATCCTGAGCACGGCCAGATACAGCGTCATGTGCATCAGCACGTCCGCCATTCTTCCCAGAAAACGGACGTACGGGTAGGGAACCACCAGCACGACGCCCTCGTCTTCAGCCGTCTCCGCTTCTTCCGGGACAGTCCCGGCCTCCACGGGATCCGCTACGGAGAGTTCCGCCGCTTCATCCTCCGGCGCCTCTTCCTCCGCCTTCCGCCGTTCCTCTTTTTCCTTCCGGATGGCGAACATTTCCTTCAGCACCGGCAGGTCATGGATGCGCACCCATTCCGCGCATCCGGCATGCCACGCCCGGACGTTTTCCGGAATAAGGCCCGCCTCCAGCATGGAGATCACCTCCACCTCCGGAAGAGGCCCCTTCTTTTCATGATCCTGAATCCAGTAAATATCCATGGAAAATTCCTGTTACATGCTGCGCAGGGAGCGTGCCGGGTCCTGACGCGCCGTAATCAGGGCCGGAATAATGGAAGCTACCACGACCATGACGAAAGCCTTCACCGCCTGCCACGCCAGTTCTCCCCAGTCAATCACCACCGGGATACTCTCCGTACCGTGGAACGCCACCGGGAACGGGTCAAAGCCTATCCCCGCCAGAAAACCCTGGATCTGCATGCGGTATTCCAATACCAGCAGCCCCAGGCCCACGCCCAGAAGAGCCCCTGCAAAGCCGATGATGACCCCCTGCCACAGGAAGACGCGCACCACTTGGAACGGAGTCGCCCCCAGGGCTTTCATCACGGCGATCTCCCTTTTCCGCTGGATGGAGACAGTAAACATCACCGCCATAATGCAGAAGGCGGAAATCAGGGAGATGAAGGACAGCACAAAACTCATCATCATGCGCTCCTTCTGCATCAGTTCAAACCATGCGTTAAAACGGTCATGCCAGGTTTCCAGCGTCCACGCGGAAGACGGCTTTTCCTTCTCCAGGGCCTGCATCACGGGCGCCAGCATGGTTTCCACATGGTAGGGATCGTCCACACGCAGGGCCACGGCCTGCACCACGTCATCCTCATACCCCAGCAGTTCCTGACCGATGACCAGCGGAATGAACAGATCAGGGCTGGGCGTATGCTGGGAGGCCCGGTAAATGCCGATCACCTCCAGATCCTTCGGCATGACCAGCTCCTTGATCTTCCGGAAGCATTCCATGTCCGCCTCATTCCTCTGTCCGGCCTTGAAGCCGCCCAGAATCGTTTCCCATTCCTTACGCGTGCCTTCCGGGAAGGCCACGCTGCCGCCATCCACGGCTTCCCCGTCATTCAGCACAGCCAGCAGATCCATCAGGCTGGAGCGTTCCGCATCCCTGCGGGGGACGGACAGCAGTCCGTTGAGCAGGTTGAACACCTTGTCCACGGAGGCCTTTCCAGCCACTTCACGCTCCTTCACCGTTTTCAGGGATTTTCCCCATTCCTTCAAATCATGGAGCTCCCGGGCGTTCTTTTCCGCCAGCACCGGCAGTTCCGTCTGCTGGTAGGCGTGGGAAATTTCCTGGAAATTGCGGGTAGTGTACACCCGGACCATATCCCCCACGTTCAGCCCCATGTTCTCCGCCACAATGGAGGAAACCACCGCCTTTTCCCCCATGTCCAGATCCGCATTTCCGGCCTCCACCAGGTGCTTCAAATCTTCCAGCTGGGCCGTATTTTCCGTATCAATGGCCCGGAAAAAACAGGGCCTCTGCCGTCCCTGCACATCCACCAGAGCGTAATCCTCAATCAGGGCGTAGGTGGACTGGACGCCGGGAACGTGCCGGAGCTTTTCACTCAGGTCCACCCAGTCCGGAATCACCTCCCGCACGCCGAAATCATTCCGGTAGCACACCTGCACATGCGGGGAATGCGCAAACAGATTCCCCTGGATTTCCTTCTGGAGGCCGCCCATGACGGACAGCACGACGATGAGCACCATCACCCCCAGGGAAACGCCCAGCAGGCAGATCAGGGTGATGATGGAAAAGAAAGTCCGCAGCGGGTTCAGATACCGCAGCGCCAGGCTCAGGCTGATGTACCGGCTCAATAGGTTCTTCATGAATAACGCGGCACACCTTGCCTGATCCCGGCCCCCTTTCCAAGCCTAAAACATGTTCCGGAGCGGGACGGTTTACTTACTTCCTTTGGCACCCTGCCATTCCGTGCACAGCCACTGTGCCATGGAAGCGATCACCCGGTCACAGGCGGCAGCAGAATCGCTTGAGTCCATCACGAAGACGGAGACCGCCATTTTTCTGCCGTTGGGAAGAACGATGATGCCGACGTCATTGACGGCGGTGATCACGCCCTCCGGAGAGGTGAAGCCCGATCCGGTTTTGTGGGCCACCACATAATCCTGCGGCAGCCTCCCCTTCAGGCGCGTGGCTCCCGTGGCGCAGCCGGCCATCATATCCCAGAGAAAGCGCTGCGTGTCTTTTTTCAGGATTTTACCCTCGTCAAACGCGCGCAGCAGGGCATTCATGGCTGACGGACGGCTGGAATTGACATACTGCAAGTCATGATTCCGCAGCATCTCGTTTTCCGTAAACCGGACGTTGATGCCGCTGATGCCCCATTCCTTCAAATCCTTCTGCACGGCCCCCGTTCCGCCGATGAGGGAAAACAGAAGGTCGCAGGTGTTGTTGTCGCTCTCCTGAACGGTCACGCGCAGCAGTTCCCTTAAAGAAAAATCACCTCCCTGCGGAAAGCGTTCCCGCAGGGGGCTCCACGTATCTTTTACCAACTGTTCCGGGCTGATATGGATCATCTGGTCCAGATTCAAGGCTCCCTGGTCCACCCGCTTCAGCACGGACAGGGCCAGCACAAATTTGAAGACGCTCTGCATGGGATAGGCCGTCTCATCTCCAATCGCCACGGTTTCCCCCGTGTCCAGCATCACCGCGGCCATGCCCACCTGGGCTTTCAGGGAATGCGCCAGCTTCTCCACGGCGGCGGAATCAACCGCAGGAGCCGCGGCCGGAACGGGTAAAATCCCCAGGGACAGAACGCAGGAGCACGCCAGGAAACCGCGCAGAAAAGAACCGGGAAAAATCATGGGGGATCATTGCATACCGGACCTGCAAAAACCGCAACAGCAATCCATTCACTGCCCCCTTTTTTTCCGTCATCGCAAGCCGGGCAGAAGCCTTGCCTCCCGCTTCGCTTCCTGATAAAAACGGAACCATGCTCCCTATCCTTTCGGAAACCCTCGTCTGGTGTGTCACCCTGCTTCTGTTCGGCATGGGGCTGATCGGCACGCTCATTCCCATGCTTCCCGGCATCATTATCATTGCGGCCGGGTGCATCTGGCAAGGGGTGATGGGAGCCAGACACCTGGCGTGGTGGGAATGGGCGGTACTGGCGCTCCTAGTGGCGGGCGGCCTGGTGATTGACAAGCTCTCCGGAGGCATGGGCGCAAAAAAATTCGGCAGCACTGCCGCGGGCATCTGGGGGGCCATCCTCGGCGCCATCGCGGGAGGCATCCTCTTCACCCCCATCGTCGGCCTCCTGTTCATGCCATTCCTGGGGGCGCTCCTGGCGGAACTCATCTTTGCCAGAAAAGACATCATGGCCGCCTTCAAGGCCGGTTCCGGAGCGGCTCTGGGAATGCTCACCGGGCTGCTGCTGGAATTTACCTGCGGCCTGCTCATCATCGCCTGGTTTTGCTCCTGCTACTTCCTGTTCTGATTAAAACGGACCCATTCTTTCCGCCCGGCGGGATCCCCCGGCGGAAAAACAGACACTTTTCTTCCTTTGAAAAAAATCCATTTCCCTAACGTATACCGTTAAAGAGCACTCTACACTTTTATCCGGCGGACCAGCCGCAGATTTCCCCTCATTTTTCCGGCTTATGGATGCACCTATTCTGATACCTATCGCCATGATGGCAGGCTTCATCATTCTTGGAGTCATTCTTTCCATGGGAAAATGTTCCTTCCTGATCGCAGGCTACAATACCATGAGCAAGGAACAGAAAAAGCAATACGATGAACACGCCCTGTGCCGGTTCATGGGTAAAATCATGTACTGCCTCGCTTTCGGCATGCTGCTCTGGCTCGCAAGCATCCTCCTCCAGAACTCCATCATCCTGTCGGCGGCCCTGTGCTTTCTGGTAGGCAGCGTGGCGTTTGCCGTCATTTACGCCGGCACCGGCAACCGGTTCAGGAAATAGCGGCTTTTCATCCCACTTCTTTTTTCTTTTGATAAAACGTTCAACCTCTCTCATGGCTGTATCCAAAACCGTAAAACGCATCCCCCTCTTCTGCCTTCTTCTAGCCTCCGCCCCTCTCCAGGCCGCTCCCGCGCCCATGCAGGTCACATCTACTGAACCTGCACGGAAATGGACAGAGGGATACGGCACGGGCAACGGGAGACTGGGCATACTTTCCTTCGGCGTTTTTCCGAAGGAAACCATCGTCCTCAATGAAGGGAGCATCTTTGCGAAAAAGGATTTCCGCATGAAAGAAGGCGCCGCAGAAGCCCTGGACAAGGCGCGCCGGCTTTGCAGTGAAGGAAAATACCGGAGCGCGGACCAGGTGTTCCAGAGGGATATCCTGGTCGGCACCATTGCGGGAGACTACCAGCAGGGAGGGCTTCTCCAGGTGGAATTCCAGGGACTGCCCTCCCAGACCTCCTACCGGCGCACGCTGGACATGCAACGGGGAAAGGCCTCCACGCGCGTGCAATTCGGCACGGGGGAACTGTCCACGGAAATTCTGGCGGCTCCGGTCAGCGACTGCGCCGCGTACCACATCTCCTGCACTCTTCCGTCCGGGTGCCGCATCGCCCTGGACTTGCAGCATCCGGACCCATCGGCCCAAATTACCGCACGGCCAAACGGCTGGGTTCTGACGGGACAGGGCAGCAACGGAGGAACCCGGTTTGAAAACACAGTGCTTGTCCTGGCTCCCGGAGCTTCCGTGGCCCGCCAGGGGAAAACGGTCATTCTGGATTCCGCTAAAGAAGTGCTCGTGCTTTCTTCCACGTCCACGGATTACAACATCCGGAAACCGGAATCGCCCCTGACTCACCATCTGGCGGATAAAAACACGCAAATTCTGGAGAAGGCCCGGAAGAAAGGCTGGAAGAAACTGGAGGAGGAAACGGAAGACTATTTTTCCCGGCTCATGATGCGCTGCCAGGTGGATCTGGGGGATTCCCCGCCCCAGGTCTCCGCCATGACCACTTCCCAAAGGCTGGAACGGGTCAGGCAGGGAGAAACGGACCCGGACCTTCTGGAACAGCTTTTCCAGTTCGGCCGTTTCTGCACGATCGTCCATACCAGGCCGGGCCAGCTTCCATGCGGATTGCAGGGATTGTGGAATCCTGAAATGAGGGCGGCGTGGATGGGCTGCTATTTCCTGAACATCAACAGCCAGATGAACCAGTGGCCGTCCCATGTCACCGGACTGGGAGAATTCCAGCGCCCCTACCTTGAATTTGTCCGGAGCCTGCGTCCCTACGGGGAAGAATTCGCCCGCTTCCTCCAGCGGGACGGCTTCTGCTTCGGCCATTATACGGATTGCTGGAAACACACCTATTTTTCAGGCAACAGCCCGGAATTCGCCGCCAGCCTCATGAACGGGGCCTGGGCCTGCGCCCACCTGGTGGACAACTACCGCTTCACCGGAGACAGGGAAGACCTGAAAAAATCCCTTCCCATCCTGGAATCCAGCGCGCGCTTCATCATGTCCTGGTTTGAAGACGACGGCCAGGGCCGTTTTCTTTCCGGTCCCGGAGTCTCCCCGGAAACCGGATTCCATGCGCCTGACGGCACCGGCCCCAACGTGCTTTCCTACGTTTCCAACGGTACGTCCCATGACCAGCTTCTTGGCCGGGAGGCGCTCCGCAATTACATCTACGCCTGCCGGGAACTGGGCGTCCGTACCCCGACTCTGGCGAAAGCCGCGCAATTTCTCCGGAACATTCCCCAGCCGGCCATAGGCCCTGACGGGCGGGTGCAGGAATGGCAGAAGCCCTTTGAAGAAATGCAGAAAGGGCACCGCCACATCAGCCATCTTTACGGCCTGTTTCCCGGCACGGAATGGGACGTGCTGAACACGCCGCAATATGCCGAGGCCGTCCGTAAATCCGCCGACTTCCGGCGCAAATACGCGGACATGGGAAACAACGGCATCAGAACCGGATGGAGCACGGCGTGGCTCATCAACCTTTACGCCACGCTGGGCGACGGAAACGCCGCGGAGGACAGGATGTACATTATGCTGAAACATTACATCAATCCCAATCTTTTTGACCTGCATCCCCCCTTCCAGATTGACGGCAACTTCGGCTTTACCTCCGGGGTGGTCCAGTGCCTGATCCAGAGCCAGATCATGCAGGACGGCTTCCAGGTCATCCTGCTGGCCCCGGCTCTGGCGGACCATTGGAAGAAAGGCTCCGCCACGGGACTGCACACGCGGGCCGGCCTGAAAGTGGACCTGTCCTGGGAAAACGGCCGGGTACGGGCTACCGCCACGGCCAGCCGCCCCGGCAAATTCCGGTTCATGCACCAGGGCCGGAAAAAAGACCTGGTCATGAAAAAAGGGGAAACGGCGCAGCTTGATTTCCAGCCGCTTCCCCATTAGCATCCACCATACCTCCAATACCTGCCATGAACTTCTCTTTCATGCCTCTCAAATTAGGGCTGCTTGCGGCGGCCTGCATCCTCACGGGCTCCTGTACCAAGCTTTTCTCCCCTTGCGGAAACGGAGAAATTCCGGAAACGGACCAGACGGAAACGCTCCTGAAAGCACACGTGTTCCATCTGGCGGACACCATCGGGGAGCGCAACGCCTATCAACCGGGCACCATGGAGCGTTCCGCCCGCTACATTGAAAAAGCGCTGGCGGACATGGGTTACACCGTCACGCGCCAGGCTGTGGACATTCCGCCTTCCACGGAATTCGGCGCGGTGAAGGACCGGACGGTATATAACGTGATTGCCGTCAAAAAAGGAACTTCCCCCCAGCCTAAAATGCTCATCGTAGGTGCCCATTACGATACCAGGGTGGGCATGGACAACTGGCACGGCCACGGTCCCGCCAGGCCGGCCCGCACCGGAACGCCGGGTGCCAATGACAATGCCTCCGGCGTAGCCGCCCTGCTGGAAATAGCCAGGGCTCTGGCAGCTATACCCACCCTTCACGACGTCTGCCTGGTGGCATACGCCAACGAAGAGCCGCCCTTCTACCAGACGCCCTCCATGGGAAGCGTGGTGCATGCCAAGTCCATAGTCGCCGGCCCAGGCAGGGAACGTATCACGGGCATGATCGCTCTGGAGACGCTGGGCTGCTATTCCCCGCGGGTGAATAAAAAGCGCAGCTCCGCCGTAGCCGCCGGACTGGCGGGACTGCCGGACCGCTGCGACTACGTGGCCTTCATGTCCACCAACACGGGCCGGAAGCTGGCCCGCTCCTGCGCGAAAGAATTTTCCGCCCTGAACCGCTTCCCGGTGCGCTCCGCCGTATTCCCCTATTACGCCAGGGGCGTCTCCTGGTCTGACGACTGGGGGTACATGAAGGAAGGCATTCCTTCCTTCGCCGCCACGGATACGGCCTTCCTCCGCTGTGACGACTACCATGAAACCAGCGATACGGCGGAAAAGCTGGACTATCCCCAGTTCGCGGAAGTCGTGCAGGGACTCGCCAAACTCATCATCTCCCTTTCCAACAAGCCATGAACATTCCGTCCTTTTTTTGTGCCGCCGCGCTTATCCTCGTTCCCGCTTCATCCGGGGAGGATTCCTTTTCTGCAGCCATTAAAAAACTGCCCGCGGAATCCGGGGAGGCCTCCTTTTCCACCGGCTGGATTCCGCTGGGCCTCAAAGCCGCAGACAGGCAGGAAAAACAGGTTGCCCCGGGCCACATTACGGAGGTGGGTGAAGCGCAGATGCAGTTTCATTTCCCCGCCGGATGGAAGCCGCAGGACAAACGCCCGGCTCTGTGCATCTTTCCGGGCGGAGGCTACACGCTCCTGGCCATTGAAAAGGAAGGCACCCGGATCGCCCAATGGGCGGCGGAAGGTGGGATGGTGGGCATTGCCGTCAAATACCGCGTTTCCCAGGAGAATGATGCCATCGGCAAATTTCCCGGCCCCCTGCTGGACGCCCGGCAGGCAGTGCGCCTGACGCGCAAGCACGCCGGGGAACTCGGCGTCAATCCCCGGAAAATCGGCGTCATGGGCTTTTCCGCAGGCGGTCATCTGGCTGCCATGACTGCGACCTTGTGGGATAAGACGCTCCTGGTGGAAGAGGGCAATCCCCTCAACTCCGTTTCCGCCCGGCCAGACTTCTCCATGCTGATTTATCCCGTCATCACGATGACTCCCAAAGCCGTCCACCATGGTTCGCGCAACAAGATCATAGGGCCAAAACCGGACCCGGCCATGGAACAACTGTGCTCCCCGGAACAACAGGTCACACCGCACACGCCGCCCGTGTTTCTCGTCCACGCGCAGGATGACGGCGTATCCTGCGCCAACAGCCAGCTCATGGAGAAGGCTTGCCGGAATAACGGCGTTCCCGTAACCCTGCGCCTTTATTCCAAGGGAGGGCACGGCTACGGCATGGAGAAGCGCGGCAATCCTACGGACGCATGGCCTCTTGCCGCCGAACAATGGCTGGCGGAACGGGGTTTACTGTCTTCGCCCCTCTCCCAAAAGTGCTCCCAGCCGGATTCTACAGCCGAAACAAGGGAACATGAAAACAGTGTCCTCTGACTCGTACTTTACAGTTTCCCTCATGCCTCATGGTCTATACTACCCGACACGTAGAGGGAATATTTGACGAACTTTCTCATTAAGCTATTCCTGCTTCCTCCCGAACAGTTCGAATTCGTCCGCCAAACTTGCTCTCTATAAAAAGAAGAACAAGTAGCAAACCATAGCATATATACAACGGGGACTCAGAAATAATCATTTTTTAGCCCTCATATCTATTCAAACCAAAGCATGCCAATAAGGAAATTCCTCCAGAGAGGACAATAGTTTTACATTGGGACTTCTATATAGAGAATAATAATAAACGCTGGAAAGTTTACGATAAGTGTTGTCCAAAATGTGAACTTCCTTGCCTAATAAATGACCACCAATAGCTGCATGAAGCCGATCAGTCAAAATAACATCTGCATTATCCAAACAAGTCAGAAATAAATAACTCCAAGTAGATGCCAAATTTGCGTCGCACCAGTCGTCACAGTGAACGGCAGATAAATCCACTGTCCTATATTTATAACGAATAGAATGACTTATTCCAAGACGGCTTTCTCTGTCATTTCGTAAAAACAAAAGTACTTTCCTCCCATCCTGTAAAGTATACATAGATTTTCTAATCCATTCCTCAGTCAAAAGAAATACATTTGAATTCGAAATAGCCGTCTTCCATATTTCTTCACTAAGGAACATACGAACATTCAACCCAAAGGCCATATCATTGGCTAGTAAGAACCGTGCTTTTCGATTCCTGCAAGTGCAATAGTTAAAACTAATTTCATCCCGACAAAAAACAGTAAAACGTTCATCGAAAACCTCAAGCAAAGCTTCACAACCATAAAAACTACTGGGAAGAATGACAACGCGATCCATTTGTGGGGAAGAAAAAAGCTGTATAAGAGTGGGAATGCACCCCCAATCAGGAATACAGGCTCCCCCTCCACCATAAACAAAGTTATATGAAAGAGTATTTGGGCTTACAGAATGAGCGGGGATGAAAGGTAAATTATATTCCAAAAACAATTTTTTAGTTGCTACGGCAATCAATGCATCTCCAATATTACCAGGATTAGGCTTATAAATAAATTCACCAAGGTCAAGGAGAATAGAAATAACGGAATTCATAAAAAATGATAGGAGTAATCTTTTCCTTTTCAAGACAAGCTAAAATTCATGTACTGGAAACTATACCATTCATCTCGAGAGTTCTAAATATATAGGGCTGTCTTGCCTCAAAATAGAACACACTCAAATAGTGAAGGATAGGGAATACATTTGCAATTTCATTTTTCCCCTCTCCTCTTTCCATATTTCTCTTTCCATTGATGGAAATAATGTAAGTAACTTTTCAGTTTTTGCTTTACTTCAAAAGAGTTACTTGAGGTAACAGTGAAATTTTATTTCTCATATTTCCCCGGATTCACCGCCAGGGAGGAGTGAAGAATGTCATATTAATACAGAGCCCATGTTGGTCACAGGATATAGAATTTTTTCCCCCAGAGTCGTTTCAAAGCAAACCGGATGTTCTTGATGACTTACATATCTTGTTCGTTGAGTCAAGGAAGGCATATGATCTGTTTTCAATCACACCAATTACTCCCATAATAATTTTTATATTAATTACTTATAACAAATATCATTATATCTTTTTCTCATATTCACATATAGCTATCTTGTTCATATTGAGCTACATCTATGATTTTTATTCCAGTGTGTTTTGTTTTAGAGCAATACGCAAAAATGCACTGAGATATAATAATTTTTCTTGACTTTTATAAAAAATTCTCTTCCATTGGAAAATAATGGAGAAAAGCTCACGCCTGCATTTTTCCATAACCTTAAAAAAACAATCCATCATGAACATCCAAAAAGTATTCGACACTTCTTCAAAAGGGAGAACATTTAATCCAAATCCCAGTGGTTCCGGTTTGGGGACCGTGACAATCAAAGTAACCTCAGCAAAATACAAACCAGAAGGAAAGGAGTTTAAATATTTAGCCAAATGCTACCCTATATTAACAGGATTTGCTTATGAAGTTCCTGTTTATAACATTGTGCTTACCAGCACAAAATTTCCTGGTCTTGAATCCCTCTTCTATGCTTTAAGGTTTATGCCTTACAAACGTACAGAACAGGAAAATATAGGTATGTCAGGACTTGCAGATGCTCAAAATTATGTATTGACCACTTATGATCGTAAGTATAGCCCCCATAGCGTTCCGGGGCTTGATAACGGAGCATTTTTAATTTATGGCAACTTTCTAGTACATGCAGGACCGGCGGAATTCACAGACTATGGCATGGGAGGTCTTGGATGTATCGAAGTATTCAATTTCCAATCCTTTAAAGAGAAAATCATTGATATGTGCGGCGACCAATCCGGAGAAGCGGTGGATGATGTCTTAACCCGATTGGCCGAAGACGGATACATCAAACTCATTATTGAAGCAGCCGTCAAGCCAGCAGTTACTCCTGTTGCCCCACCTCCTGGATATCCTGATGGCGCTTTTTAATACTACCATTCCACTTTACAATACTGGCCGTCATGAAAAAACCATCAGCAATATTACTTTGTATAGGAATAGGAACAGGAAGTCTTTGGGCATCATCTTCCCAACATCCTTCTGTATCTTCAAAAGAAAATTGTATAACGTCTTGCATCCAAAATGGAAAACTTATCTTAAGTCCATTACAGGAAAGAAAAGATTATACCTTGGATTGCATTAATTATTTTATTAAAAAAAATAATTTACCTGTTAAATCACAAGTTCCTTTAGTCCGTTTTATGATATCTCATCAAGATCCTCTTTCTAAAAACAGTCATTCTATTTTTGCAATAATCATGGAATTAAACCCACAGGAAAGAAAAATCATATCTGACAAAATCAAAAAACAAGACACAGGAATACGAACAGATACAAAAGCAAGCAGTCGTTATCTTGCCAAAGTCATTTCTAACACTCTTATTCTAATGTATGGAAAAATTGAAGATGAATCAATAATGAGAAAAACAATGGATATAATCCCGGATTATATTAAAACGGATTAATTTCCCATTTACAATATTCCTGCGGATACTTTCGAACGCATCCGGGAAATATATTACATCTTTTTCACAAATAACGATTCAGCTTACTAATAGATGCAAAGATTATTTGTGTTTGGTTTCCGCTTTCATTTGCTTCTTGTTAATAGGTTTTTAATCATTCGGCAAGAAGATTAACCATACATGTATAGAGTAGAGAAAATGAAAAATTTCCGACAAATCATTATTTTTTCTTGACTTTTATATTTACATTTCGTTATCGTTTCAAATAGTAGGGGAAAAGCTCTACCCATATTCATTTATAACGTAAAACATCAATATATTATGTGTGAATTAACAAAATTCCATCCTGTTATCAATTCTTCAAATTCCAGAACATTCAATCCGAATCCAAGTGGTTCTGGGTTGGGAACTGTTACTATCAAAGTAACCTCAACAAAATATGAATCAGAAGGAGTAGAATTCAAATATTTAGCTAAATGCTATCCTATAAAGACAGGATTCGCATACGAAGTTCCTATCTACAAAGTGGTGCTAACTAGCACAAAATTTCCCGGTGTTGATTCTATATTTTATGCATTAAGATTCATGCCGTCCAAAACCACAGCAAATGAAAATGTATTTATGTCAGGTCTCGCAGACGCACAAAATTATGTACTGACCACTTACGACCCAAATTATAATCCTCATAGTATGCAAAATCTTGAAAATGGAGCATTTTTGATTTATGGTAATTTTCTTGTACATGCAGGACCATCACAATTCACTCATTATGCAATGGGAGGGCTTGGATGTATCGAAGTATTTGATTTTGCATCTTTTGTGTTAACTATCATCAATTTATGCGGAGCTCAGGCTGGGGGGACAACAGATGAAGTACTAACTCGTTTAGCAGAAGATGGATATATCAAACTCAGTATTGAAGCAGCAGTCAAACCCCCCGTTACGCCTGTTGCTCCTCCTCCTGGGTATCCTGCTGGTACATTTTAATCAATATTTTAAATAGAAGTTTTAAAATCATGGATATTATAACAATACTTTTTGCAACAAGTATTGGATCATTTTGGACTAATTCTTTTAACCATTCAATTACGAACACCAAAATTAATTGCATCAATGAACCCCAAGTAGTATCACAATTAATTTTAGAAAACATTGGAACAATTAAAGAATTTGGGTTAAAACAATTTGATTATTTTAAAAAATCAAAAAAAATACTTATCGAAAGAAAAACTCATATTATCTGTTTTCGCATTTCCTATCGTCCTCCAGAAAAATCAAAGTATAATTCGAAATATACTGTAATAATCGCTAAACTAAATAATATAGATGCACAAAAAATTCAGGAGAAACTTCAAGAGAACGATTGGACGAACGCAGATGCAGGAAAAGGACCACCTATAATCATGAAAGGAAGCATATATAATAATCAATTGGTTATCATAACGGGACATCCTTCTGACAAAGAAGAGATTGAAAAAATCTCAAAACTTATACCGTATTATTTTAGAATATACTAATATTTTTTGTTTCTATTATTCTCGGAGACTTCCAAACATCACCGACATAACGCAGTGTATTATAACCCCCTTGAGTATTACTTTCACACATTGGGGGACAGCTAACATACAAATGCAACGTTTATTTGTTTTTGGATTTCCAGAACTTTACGGAGGCGCCGGAACTGAGTTATATCATCAGATCCTGATCTGGCAATTCATGGGAATGGAGGTTCACTTAATCCCTCCATGGAGAGTAGAAAGAAATCCACTTTATCCAGAAATGCTTGCCCGTGGAGTGCATATACATCCGGTTAATGACTATTCTTCCTTAACAGAAGAAGATCCTATTTTTAGCTTCTGCAATGGGGAATTTTTAGAACTGCTTCCTCAGATACGCACTTACACTAAGAAAACTGTTTTTGTAAATTGTATGAGTTGGCTTTTCCCTCAAGAAAAAGAGGCTATGAGAAAAGGTGAGATTGCCATGTTTCTTTATCAAAACGAAAGAGTTATGCAGGAAAACAAAATCAAGTTAAAAGCTTTTAACAAGAATCCTAAAATACAATTTAAAAAATTCATTCCATATTTTCATCGTGAAGATTTTCCCTTTATCGAAAAACGTAGGAACGAATATTTTGGATGTGGGCGGATTTCTCGACAGGAAGCCGATAAATTTGCTAAAGATACTCTCTTCATTTATGAGTCTTTTGTATCCCCAATTCCCAAACGGGGACTCTTTCTCGGATTCGGAAAAAGAAGCGAAGAAAAAACAGGTCCTCCCCCGCCGTGGATACGGACAGCTCTTAATCAAGAAGAAGTATCACAACAGGAATTTTATCAGCATTGTGAGATTATCTTACAACCAAGCAATACAGTTGAAAATTGGCCGCGTATAGGTTTTGAAGCCATGTCCAGTGGGAGCGTATTGATCGTAGATAACGCAGGAGGATGGCAACAAATGATTGAACATGGTAAAACAGGATGGTTATGCAACAATGAAAGAGATTTTATCTATTATGCAAGCAAAATGGCTTATGAACCTAACCAAAGATACGATATGGCGGCAGCCGCACGAGAACGAGGTCTTTTGCTCAGTAATAAAGAATCTTCCTTGGAAAGCTGGAAAGAAATTTTTACTGTCCTCAATAATATGGACATTTAGATGAAATGGAGAATGTAAAATTCATTCGTGAACCATGTTCTCGCATCTTAATCGGTATTTGTTCCTGTCTACACGCCAATGAACGTCAACAGGCTGTACGAGAAACCTGGATGAAGAATTTACCTTGGAATATACAATGCAAAATATTCGTAGGAGGGGACTATCTATATGCATTTGAAAAAGAGCACGTTGTTTATCTTCCAGTTTGCGATAATTACGAACACTTGCCGAAAAAAATCCTGGCATTTTTTAAATATGCACTGCTGAATTATGATTTTGAGTGGTTTTTCAAATGTGATGATGATACGTATGTAAAAACGGAACGGCTTCATTCCTTGCTTCAGCCAGAAGCGGATCTTATAGGAAACACATCTTTGCAGACTCAAGGATATCCCAGCGGAGGAGCCGGATATTTCCTTTCACGTTCCATGATAGAGAAAATAGTCAGCTTTGACAATATTCCTTCTAAAGGATTCGAAGATGTAATCTATGGCAAACTTTGCCAACATTTGGGAGGAATTATTTACTCTAGCGAAAGATTGTGCATGACTTGCATTCCATATCCAATGCCAGATAATAATCTAGCCAGCGCTCACTGGTGTAGTCCCGATAATCTTCGTGCCATCCACTTATTCAATCACTCTGATCCGTTGATTACATATACAGCAGAACATTTAAACTGGAGCCAACCAGATATCATACAATTATATCCTCGAAACTTCTTCCGGAGAATCAGCACAGGATGCGCTGGAATTTATCATTTTTTTGCTGATTCGTTAAAATTAGATTGGTTTTCATGGTCTTCTGATATTTTAAATAAACAAGGTAAACAATATAGAAATGATTATCTGACATTAAAAACACATGAAGCAGACTAGTTGCATGAAATGTATTCTACTCCAATCTCCAGGAGAAGCCCTGGAAGGCATTGAAGAAATGCTGGAATTGGGCTATGACGTCATACCCTATTCTACAAGCCAAGCTGTGCATGAATTAAAAGATACAAATTATGAATATAAAGATTTCTTTGAATTTTTAGGATCCGATCCCCAAGATTGCAATAAACCATGCATACGATCATTAAGAATCTCTTTCGTTAAGATGCTTTTGGATCCAAAATTTAAAAATGACGACCTAATCATTTTTGGAGAAAGTGATGCAACTCCTGTTGTTTCGGCACATTTACTAAAAACTGCTTTAGAAAAATATATTGCGGAATATCCAGATACCGATATTTTTAGACTTTTTTATTCTCATAAAACAACACCATCGACGCCATTTAAAGAAGTAAATTTTATTCCATTCCAAACAAAATATTGGAGTAGAAATTCTCCTTACGTATGGGGCACTCACGCAATGGTTATTCCTTCAAAAAGTCGCAAAAAAATTGCAAATATATTCCTGACTTATACATTACCCACCGATACTGCCTTAGAATTTGCTCATTCACGGGGAAAAATAAAAATTATGATTAGTAGTTTTGATTGTTTTTATCAAAAGCCAAGAAAAAACCTACATTACTCTGAAAATTCATATAGTTTGCGAAAACGAAAAATTGCTTTATGCCTCTCCTCCTACAAGAGAATCGGAGATTTGTTGCGTCAAATACATTCCTTCATGCATCAATCCTATACTTCTTTTCACTTATTTGTTGCCGTCAAGGGAATTAGTGAATACTTTTTTAAAAAAATACTTATACCTGAGTGTAAAACCTATCAGCAGGAAGGAAGGCTTACTCTACGTCTATATCCAAATAAGAATCAATTATCTAATTTCATTGATACAGTCAGAAATATCGATATTTCTTCATACGATTTATTTGCAAAAATAGATGATGATGATTTTTATGGCCCGTCTTATCTTGAAACAATAAATAACTTTCATACTATCATCCCACAAAATTGTGGAAGTTATTATTGTGGGAGCGCTTTAACGTGCCACTTATATAAAGGATTTCCATGCCTTGAAGAAGAAGAACTTGAAATGTTTGGAAGTTCTCTTGTCTTAACTAAAGAATGCATGAACACAATTATAAATTGTGAACAAAATCCTGATTTAATACAAGAATTTATAGATTCATCGGCAAATATTCATGATTTCGGATTTCGAGAAGACTCATTGTTTCACAGTATTATGATGAAGAAAGGAAGTTGTAATATCTATGATTTTGTAAAGAGACAAAAAATTTCTCCTTATTTAATTATCCAAAAAGGAAATAATTCCGTTACACGAGGAGGGTTCCTCGAACGCTGTTTTCGAGAGCAGAATACCAATATTCATTCAAAAGAAGATTTGGAAGAACATATTGTTGAAATAGAATGCTCGAAATCCCATTACGCTATACGGATTTTCCAATCTCATGCATATCGACTTCATATACCTAATGAGAAGGCAGATGTTATTCTTTTCAACGATAAAAAACTCATCATTGACTGGGGAGAAAAGGGAAAAGAAGAATTTGAAAAAAATGCCATAGGCGTTTATGTTCATACATCACTTAATATGCAATAAATATATTCTCAGAATATTATATGGAGAAACATTTAAAAATAGCCGCCTGCTTAAGTTCATATAAACGTCCAAGTGACTTAATACGGCAAATTTTTACAATACTCCATCAATCCTACAGTGATGTACATTTATTTGTTGCAATTAAAGGATTAACAGAATATTGCGTAAAAACTCTGATTGAGCCTCATTTCAAGCAATTCATCAATCAAAAAAAAATAACATTAGGAATATTTCCTAATAAGAACCAATTATCCAATTTTCTAGATACAATAAGAACTATAAAAAAAATGGATTATGATTTATTTTTAAAGATTGATGATGATGATTTCTATAGCCATGATTATATAAAAACCATCAATCAATTTCATCAACTCCTTCCCAAAAACTTTTCAAGTTATTGTCTAGCAGGTGAAGGTACTGTTCTTTTTTCCCGCCAGAATTTCCCTTGTCTGATGGAATGCCCCAACGCATCTTTCGGTGCGGCTTTCTCGATGAGTCCGGCAGTGATTGAACAATTGTTTCGTTGCGAATCCGATCCCTCCTACATGAGCACCATGATAAAACGCTGCACGATAGAGAGGGGCTGCTCAGAAATAGGATTTGGAGAAGATCATCTCATGTTTCTTATCATGCAGGACATTGGATGTCGGAATATCTATAAATTTTTAAAAGAAAACAATATAAGAAATCATATTATATGTCAAAAATCAAACATCTCTGTAACACGAGGGCAATTTCTAGAACAACATTTTAGAAATAAGAATCATTCTGTCTGTACCGATATAGACAAAAATGAATATCTCTTGGAAATTCATCATCCTTACTGGGATGACACAATGAGGATTTTTTCAGGGAAAGCTTATTTACTTGGAAATGGACAAGAAGGAGATATTTTGCATTTCACTGAAAATGCTATTCAAATAAAATGGACATCTCAAGAAATTCAATTTTTTGTTAAGAATGACGATGGAAAATACTGTTTCAAATGTGTAGATCCCTAATTTTTCGCCGTAATATCTTCTATGAGAGAAAATTCACTCTACTTTTTCCATAACCATAAAAATTCATGTCTCTCGTTGAATTTTATAAAATATGTTCTATGCGGCATAGATATGTTTTTATCTCAGATGCTGATATTGTAAAATTCATTTACTTTCAAATTTTCGAATCCTAGAGTAACTCATTAGAGTACTACTGTACCTCAAGTATAAAAACGCTGAAGGAAATTGCATCGACTTCCAAATCATTTACAGGATATTGCCCAAAAAATTAAAAATGTGTTCCGGTTCCTATATCTATTCGCAAAATGGTCCTCTCAATCATTTTCTTTCTTGTAGCATTGTTCCTTTTCTGAGATCGTTTTCGCCAACCCCAGCACCTGAATGTGCCATACCGGGGTATTGACCTCTGTCAAGACGGATGCTAACTTTTCACGCGCATGAGTGCGCCCGAAAAAAATTACAAAGACACCATCCTGTTGCCGGAGACAGTCTTCCCCATGAGAGGGGACCTGACGAAAAACGAACCCGTACGCCTGAAAAAGTGGGAAGACACCGGGCTGTACGAACGAATTTTGTCCCGCAGGATAGAACAGGGCGCACCCCGGTTCCTGCTCCACGACGGCCCTCCCTTCGCCAATGGCGACGTGCATATGGGGACTGCCCTGAACAAGATTCTGAAAGACCTGGTCCTCAAGTCCAAGACCATGGCCGGTTATGCCGCCCCGTACGTTCCCGGCTGGGACTGCCACGGGCTGCCCATCGAATTCAAGGTGGTGCAGAAGGCCCGCGACCTGGACGCAGCTGAAATCCGCCGCCGCTGCGCGGAATTTGCGGAGGGCTTTATTGACATCCAACGGACTTCCTTCCGCCGCCTGGGCGTTTTCGGCGATTGGGAGCACCCGTACCTGACCATGAAGCCGGCGTATGAAGCCAACATCCTGCGCGTATTCGCCAAGCTGGTGGAAGACGGAGCCGTGTACCAGAGCCGCAAGCCCGTCCAGTGGTCCTACGGAGCCTACACGGCGCTGGCGGAAGCGGAGATCGACTACAAGGAAAAGGTCAGTTCTTCCGTGTTCGTGCGTTTTCCGCTGCTGGACAATCCGCTGGGCCTGAAAGCCTCCATGGTGATCTGGACCACCACTCCTTGGACGCTGCCCGCCAACGTGGGCATTGCCCTCCATCCCCGCTTTACGTACGTGGCCGGCAAGTTCATGAAGGACGGCCAGACGGAAACGCTCATCATCCTGAAAGACCTGCTGGACGCCTTTGCGCAGAAGACGGGCTGGGCCCTTGCGGAAACCATCCGTGAATTCAAGGGGGCCGACCTAGAAAACTGCGAGGCGCAGCACCCCTTCCTTCCCCGCACGTCAAAAATCATCCTGGCGGACTTCGTGACCACGGACACCGGCACCGGCGCCGTCCACATCGCTCCCGGCCATGGCGCGGACGACTATAACGTGGGCCGCCAGTACGGACTGCCCGTCCTCTCCCCCGTGGACGACGACGGCAAGTACACGGAGGAAG
This sequence comes from Akkermansia sp., assembly GCF_020860705.1. GTDB lineage: Bacteria > Verrucomicrobiota > Verrucomicrobiia > Verrucomicrobiales > Akkermansiaceae > Akkermansia. The sequence continues at coordinate 113,268 of NZ_JAJBTT010000018.1, read as the reverse complement.
TGGGTGTTCCCGCCCTGGTGGGCAAGCACGTCTTTGACGCCAACAAGGACATCATCGCCATGCTGGAACAGGACAACAACCTCTTTGGCGTGGAGGAATACCGCCACCAGTACCCGCATTGCTGGCGTTCCAAGACGCCCATCATCTTCCGCGCCGTGGAACAGTTCTTCATCTCCATGGACAAACTGCGCCCGCAGGCCCTGGAAGAGATCGACAAGGTGCAGTGGCTGCCTGCCTGGGGCCGCAACCGCATTTACGGCACCGTGGAGGCGCGCCCGGACTGGTGCATCTCCCGCCAGCGCACGTGGGGCGTGCCGCTGCCCGTTTTTTTTGACGACAACGGCAAGGCCGTTCTGGACGCCGCCCTGGTCCGCAAGATCGCGGACATGGTGGAAGCCCACGGCTCCAATATCTGGTTTGAACTTTCCGACGAAGACCTGTGCGAACGCCTCGGCCTGCCCAAAACCTGGAAGAAGGGCAAGGACACGCTGGACGTCTGGATCGATTCCGGCAGCTCCCATATGGCCGTCATGGATTCCCGCTCCGGCCTGAATGCTCCGGCGGACCTGTACCTGGAAGCCACGGACCAGCACCGCGGCTGGTTCCAGAGTTCCCTGATGCTCTCCGTCGCCTGGCGCGGAAAGGCGCCGTACAAGGCCGTGATGACCCACGGCTTCGTAGTGGACAAGGACACCGGGAAAAAGACTTCCAAATCCGACGCCAAGAGCGGCAAGCCTATTGACGCGGCTTACTATTACGACAAATACGGCGCGGACATCGTGCGCCTGTGGGCCGCCTCCGTGGACTGGCAGAATGAAGTCCCCTTCGGGGAAGACCTTTTCAAGCAGGTCACGGAACCCTACCGCCGCCTGCGCAATACCCTGCGCATCCTGCTGGGCAACATCAGCGGGTTTGACTTTGCCACGCAGGCCGTCTCTCCGGAACACATGCCCATCCTGGACCGCTGGATCCTGGAACGCCTGAACGCCGTCATCAAGGAAACCTTGAAAGCCTATGAAGCCTATGACTTCCGCAAGGCGTTCAGCGTCATCAACCAGTTCTGTACGAGCGACCTCTCCGCCCTGTACGTGGATACCACGAAGGACCGCCTGTACTGCGATTCCGTCACCTCCGTGCGCCGCCGCGCCACGCAGACGGCCATGACCATCATCTTCCGCGCGCTGTGCCGCCTGCTGGCCCCCATCCTGGCCTTCACGGCGGACGAAGCCTGGGAGTACGCCGGCTATGAAGGCAGCGTGCATGAACAGGACTTCCCCGCCCCGATGCCGGAATACGACACGCAGGAGGCGTCCTCCGCCGTGTCCCGCCTTCAGGAAATCAAATCTGTCATCCAGGTAGCCATTGAAGAACAGGTGAAGGCCAAGGCATTCTCCAAGAACAACGAGGCTTCCATCTCCCTCTCCGTCCCGGCGAATGAAAGCGAGGACGTGGTGGCTCTGCTGGAAGACCGGGCCTTTGCCACGGAATTCTTCATCATTGCAGACCTGGACGTAAAGACCGGGCCGGAGCTGGCGGCCTCCGCCGCCAAGACGGAACACGCCATGTGCCCGCGCTGCCGGCGGTACGAACCCGCGGCGGACGGCGGCGACGTGTGCGAACGCTGCTCGGAAGTCCTTTCCTGAACCGCAACCTCCCATTCTCCGACCTTTTATGGACACCCAGACGGAAAAGGAATCCCGGCCCCATGCGAACAAACTTCCCGGCTGGCTCTGGTGGAGCCTGCTGGGCGTGGGGCTTTATGTGCTGGACCAGGTCAGCAAATTGTGGATCATCCACCGCTTCCCGCTGAACTACCTGAACGAGAAAGCCCAGAAATACGCCTACCTGCCGGATTTTCCGGGATTCTACCACATCAATGCGGACGGCACGCTTGATTTCGCCACGAACGCGCACGTACCGGCGGCGGACCTGGCGAAGTTCCAGGACCTGAACCCGAACACGGTGGACGCCCTGACCAAGCTGAGGGATCTGGAACCCATTTCCTTCCTGGACGGGACCGTGAACATCACCCGCGTGCATAACACGGGCGTGGCCTTCGGGCTGGGGAATGGAACGGAATGGTCCAGCTACCTGTTCCTGGCCATTCCCATACTCGCCATCGTGGCCCTGATCGTGCTTTACCGGAAAAACTTCTTCCATACGGTATGGCTCAAACTGGCCTACGTGCTGCTGCTGGCAGGCGTGGCGGGCAACCTGACGGACCGCCTGATGCAGGGCTTCCTGATCCCTTACGAACAGACGCACGGCTTTTTCACGAAGCTCATGAACGGCTACGTAGTGGACTTCATTGACGTCACCATCCCCCTCTTCAACTACCGCTGGCCCGCCTTCAACGTGGCGGACTCCTGCATCTTCATCGCGGCGATCATCTTCTTCATCGCCAGTATCTTCGCCGCCAGGAAAAAAGAGGAAAAAACATCTTGAAACGACCATGACCATCCGGACCGTCATCCTGTCAGGACTGCTGCTGTGCGGAGGCATCGCCTCCGGCAGGGACGAACTGTCCTTTAAAGAAACGGTGGTTCCGGTGAAAGTGGCTCCGGACCAGGACAGCGTCACCGCCTCCTTCCCCTTCACCAACACCTCCGGCGCCCCTGTCACCATCAGCAAGATCAACGTCTCCTGCGACTGCACCACTGCCGGAGTCAAGGATAACAAGCTGACGTACGCTCCGGGGGAATCAGGCGTCATCAGCGCCGTTATGAAAACCGGCAACTTTTCCGGCACGGTGGACAAGGACATGACGGTACATGCCAACGGCTCCGCCTACAAGCTGGTAATCAGGGCGCAAATCCCGGACATCATCCGAATGGAGCCCCGCAAGCTGGAATGGAACAAGGGAGAGCCTCCCACTCCAAAGACCATCAAAATCACTATTTCCAAAGAACTGCCCGTCAACCTGACCACGGTGGACCTGACCGGGGACGCCTTCGACTATGAACCCGTCACCGTCCGGAAAGGCAGGGAATACAAAATCATCGTCACGCCCAAGTCCACGGACAAGCCGGCCTTCAACACCATCTGGGTGCGCACGGACTCCACCGTGCCGCGTTACAAGCGCCAGATGGGATTCCTGACCATCAAGGAAGACTGACGCCCACCCCGCCCCGCCATGAGAGACGCCCTTTCCACCGCTCTGAAGCTCCTGCTGGTTGTATTCCTGCTGGCCGTGGGTATCGCTGCGCTGGACCTGCGCGTCATCCAGCCGTTCCGCACGCCGCCCTGTAATCCGGACATGCTGGAGGAAGGGCATGTGTGCCTGTCCCAGGTGATGAAGGAATGGCCGGGAAAAATCATCTGGATAGACGCCAGAAAGCAGGACGACTTTGAACGCCACACCGTCACGCAGGCCCCAGTTTACCCCATCCGCCCGGCGGATGCCAATTACCAAGAACTTCTGGCCGGCGCCATGGAGGCCCTGATGACGGCGGAAGACAAGGGATACTGCATCGTCATCTTTTGCAGCAGGGACTGCACCTCCAGCGCAGCCGTAGCCAATGAACTGAAAAAGCCGGAATACGGCATCTGCGCGCCCATCTTCATTCTGGAAGGGGGCTGGGACGAACTGCGCAAAGAACCCTCACTCGTACCATAGCCATGCTTGACACAGCAATCATCCGCCCGCAGTTTCCCATTCTGGAAACCAGCGTGCACGGCAAACCTCTCATTTACCTGGACAATGCGGCCACCACTCAAAAGCCCCTGGCCGTCCTGGACGCCATCCGGAATTATTACGAAACGCAGAACGCCAACGTCCACCGCGGTTCCCACTACCTGAGCCAGCTGGCTACGGAAGCGCATGAGGAATCCCGGGAAACGGCAGCCCGGTTCATCAACGCGCCGGAAACCGCGGAAGTCCTGTTCACCTCCGGCTGCACGATGAGCATCAACCTGGCGGCGGACACCATCGCCAGATCCGGCATGATCCGGCCGGGGGATGAAGTCATCCTGTCCGCCTCCGAGCACCATTCCAACATCGTCCCCTGGCAGATGCTCTGCGAACGCACGGGCGCGGTCCTCAAGGTCATTCCCCTGATGCCGGGTCAGACGCTGGACATGGAAGCTTACCGGAAACTGCTTTCCCCCCGCACCCGCATCGTGGCCGTGGGGCACGTCTCCAATACCCTGGGAACGGTCAACCCCGTTCAGGAAATCACCGCACTCGCCAAACAGAACAGGCCGGATACCATCGTGCTGATTGACGGCGCGCAGGCCGTCTCCCACATGAACGTGGACGTGCAGGATCTGGGCTGCGACCTGTATGCCTTCTCCGGCCACAAGCTGTACGCCCCCACCGGCATCGGCGTCCTGTGGGGGAAAAGGGAGCTGCTGGAAAAACTGCCGCCGTGGATGGGCGGCGGGGAGATGATCAAGGAAGTCGCCTTTGAAAAAACCGTTTACAACGACATCCCCTTCAAATATGAGGCGGGAACGCCCAACATTGAAGGAGCCGTGGGGCTGGCGGCCGCCATCCGCTACGTCTCCGGGCTGGGGCTGGACAACATTGCCGCCCATGAACGGAAACTGACGGACATGGCCGTGGAAAGCCTCAAGGCCATGCCCCGCCTGACCGTGCTGGCGCCGGACGTGCCGCACAGCGCCGTGGTCTCCTTCCTGGCGGACGGCATCCACCACTACGACCTGGGCACCCTGCTGGACCAAATGGGCATCGCCGTGCGCACCGGGCACCACTGCTGCCAGCCGCTCATGTGCGCCCTGGGCACTACCGGAACCACACGGGCCTCCTTCGCCCTGTACAATACGGAAGAGGAAGTGCAGACCTTCCTCAAATCCATGGACAGGGCTCTGGACATGCTCTCCTGATCTCCCGGGCCTTCTTCCTTTTTCACCATGAAAACGGCTTACGCCATTCTTTCGGCCCTGGTCCTGGGCCTCTCCGGCTGTTCCTCCCTGCACCAGCAGCAGGAAATGGTGTACGCCCATTACCAGGACGACTCCGTGGCCATCAGTGAAGCCCGCGCCGCATGGCTCATCCTCTCCTCCCCCCGCCGCAGCAGGGAATGGCCGGAAGCCAGGAAAAAATACAATGCATGCATCCGGGAACTGGCCTCCCACCTGAAAGAGACCAGGCGCGAAGGAGGCATGAATGAGGAGACGTTCCAGCGCCTCCCCTTCACCATTGGAAAAGCTCCCTACGCCCAGGACAGCAACCCCTGGTTCTACGAAGCCATCTTCATGTCTGACGAAGTGGACCCCACCTTCCGCCTGCGCGAAAGCGTGACCGTGGAGGGAATGGGCATTCCCCTGGCGGGCCTGGCGCCCCAGGGGACCTCCCGGCCCCATGCCGACGTACTCAAGGACAACGGCAACGTCCACACGCTGACGGCCATCCTGGATTTTGACCGCATGGTGGACGGAAAACCGGTGCTGCGCACCATTCCGCGCCTGATGAATGAACACATCTTCATCGGCAGGAACAAGGTGCGGCAGCCTCTGGCAGCCAACTTCTCCGTTCCCATCGCCCTCTTCTGGAAGCTTTCCGACGCGGACGGAACGGAACTGCTGGGAGCCTTCCGCCCTAAAAAGGCCATCAATACCATGGGCCTCTATTTTTCCGAACCCTATGACCCCCGGAAAATACCCGTGCTCTTCACCCACGGCCTGATGTCCGGCCCCGCCACCTTCGCCAACCTGACCAACCGCCTCCTGGTGGACCCCGTCATCCGGGAAAACTACCAGTTCTGGTTCTTCGGCTATCCGTCCGGCCTGGCGTGGACCATCCCGGCCAGCAGGCAGCGGAAGGCCCTGGCGGAACTGATGCAGGAATACAATCCCCACGGGACTTCCCGGGAAATGAACAACATCGTCATGGTGGGCCACTCCATGGGCGGGCTCATCACCCGGTTCAACAACTCCACCAAGCCCTGGACGCTGATGAAAGGCCTGTTTGAGCTCCCGCCGGAAACCTTTACGGGAATGACGCTGGAAAATTGGAAGACGGGCCTGGAACCCCTGCACTGTGACGAGCACACGCTGGAACAGCTCCAGAACAATTTCATCTTCTCCCCGGCCAGGGGCGTCACGCGCATCGTGTACATGGCCACTCCGCACCGCGGCTCCACCTTTGCGGATAACTGGATAGGGCGCCTGGGCCAGCGCCTGATCGACCTCCCGTCCGACATGCTGGAAGAAGTCACCCGCATCGCCACCCTCAGCCGCGGCATGTTCCTGCTCAATCCTCTGCAATTGAAGGACGAGCTCACCAGCATCCGCCAGCTCTCCCCGAACTCATCCCTGGTCAGGTATATGTCGGAGCTGCGCTGTTCCCCCTCCGTTCCGGTTCACTCCATCATTGGGGACAGGGGCAGGAATGACACTCCCAACTCCTCCGACGGCGTGGTCAAGTACCGCTCTTCCCATCTGGACTGGAGCGTAAGTGAAAAAATCGTTCCGTCCGGGCACAGCGTGCAGGATGATCCGGCCACTGCCGTGGAACTGCGGCGCATCCTCCGGGAGCACCTGGCCAAGGTCAAGGGCCGCCAAGCCCTGGAGGAAGCGGACGCACGGGCCGCCACTCCGGTATGGCAGACCAATCCCGCACCGCCCATCATCCTGAAAAGGCCGTAACAGAAACCGGAGCTGCTCTTCCAAAGAATCGTCCGTACCCTTTGTCTCCGGGGAAAAGGATTTCTTCATTCCACACAGTTCCTCCCCTTGCCCGTGCCGGCAAACTTAAACCGGACTATACAGGCAAATTTTAAGAAAAACATATATCATCTTTCATCCTACTGTGAAATTTTTTTCTAACAAATAGAAAATAATTACGTCTATAGGAAGAAGGTATTGATTGTAAAATCATATTATTCTTTTTAAATGGAAAATATTTGTTATGTTTTTAAGGATAGCAGAAATATTCAAATAAAATTCTATTGACATGGAATCTGGATAACGCTAGCAAGAAGATGACTATTGGGGACTGTCCCCCTTTAGAGCTTTCTTGATCAATCCCCAACCTTCCATATCTTATGAGTACGTCTGACCAATCCTTTAACGGCAAATATTCTTCCATTCCCTCTTATCACAAGTGGTACTTTGGCTCTACGGCAAAACCCGCGCCGCAGGGCATGCGCTCCGCTCCGGAGCCCGATCCGCTACCGTTTGAAGAAATCCACGAACATGATGAAATAACCGTGGGACCGCCGAGTACGTCGGCGGACGGACACAGCGCCTATGGCTCGTTCACCATTCCGGAAGGGGAGGAGGGTAAAAAGCTTTACGGCACCTGTTCGCTCTTCCTGGGCGTGGACGACTGGGGAAGCCTGGAGGTCAAGGACTCCGGCGGCAACGTGGTGGCACAGGTGGACTTGAAGGAAAACTCACAGGAGGCGGGAGACCAGGGGGGCCATAAATACCACTCATCCACTGGCGGTGCACAGCTTCCCTCCGGCACCTACAGCTGGGAAGTCAACCAGACCAACATCGACTACGATCCGGAAGACGACAACGTCTCCATCTGCAACTACAGCATCGACGTCGTGCCGACGGAACCGGGAGGCAAGGAGAAGCCCGATCCCTGCCCTTGCGAGGGGGATACGTACGACGGGAGCGGCGGAACCCCGCCTTCCCCGTCCCTGGCCCGGTCGGGTTCCGCGGTGAGAAGCGGAGCATTAGGAAACTATTCTTCGGCCGGCTGCAGCGTGGCGGCGGAAAGCACGGCCACCCTGATGTACTGGGCCTGCAATTTCGGAGCGTTCCGGGGACTGGGGGGCCTTCCCGCCGGAAGGGTGGAACTGAGGGCTGAGGAACATGTCTCCGGCCTGGAAAATCCCTCTTCCCTGGCCTACAATCATCCGTTGAACAGCCATCTGGAGGTGCCGGAGGGCGGCTTGGCGGCCGGGGTTCGTTTTGACCTGGTACAGGGAGATCGGGTGATCGCGATGCGCTGCGCCTCCAATGGCGTGGACGTGCGTCCGGTAGGGGTGGACACGTCGGGCGGTGGCCGGGCGGCACTGGTCACGGTGGAAGGACAATCCTGCCTGCAATGGAAGGTCATGGATGGCAGCGAGTACCTCTTCTCGTCGGAAACGGGCCAACTCCTCTCCTACACGACGGCGGACAAGCAAGTCATTTCCAATGCCTCCGCCTACCTGGACGTCAAGCATGCGCAAGACGGGTCGCTGAGGCAAATCTGGAACCTGTGGGACGGACTGCTCCAAGTGGAATCCGTCACCTCCACGGGGTACACCATCGCTCTCTATACCCCCGGCCAAATCACGGGAACGGACGAACAGGGATTCTACACGGTTACGGGCACTCCCTTCAAAACATTCAGCCTCTTCCTTTCCACGGAAGGCCAATTCACCATCACGGAACAAACGCCGGGCAGGCAGGCCTACGCCGTCACCTGGTGGAAAAACGGCCTGGCGTGGAACATGCGGAGGGGTACGGGGGAAGACGCCGTCACGACCATGCGCACCCGCACGGAGCTGGAACCGGAAGACTCGGTGTGGCAGCTGGTGACGGAAATCTCCAAGGGAGGAGTGACTGCATTGCGCAGTTGCGGAATCTACCAGACGACGGACGTAGGCGACCTGCTGCTCACCCAGGTGGATGGCTATGGAAGCCCGGAAGCCCAAACCACGCAGTATATCTATGACCAGTGCGGAAGGCTGAAGACGGAAACGGCTCCCGGCGGCAGCCAGACTCATTACACGTATGACCTCTACGGGCGCCTGCTCTCCCGCGATGAACCGTGGGCGGAAAGCGGAAGGCGCATCACGCGCTACACGTATGCGCATTCGGGAGAAACCAACTTCAATGACGAACCCGCCACGGAAACGGTGGACCTGCTTCCACTGGAAGGGCACATCAAAACGTTGACGTCCACCGCCTACAACTACACGACGGCCAACCATGTCAAGAGGACGGAAAAACGGGTCACCGGGCTGGGGGTCACGGGTACGCGCCTCACGGCTACGGAACAATGGCTGGCCAGCGCCCCCGACGTCTACGCCCGCGGACGCATGCGGATGACGCGGGAAATTGACGGCGTGCAAACCTGGCACGACTATGCGGCAACGACGGAGCACGGCGCCCTCTACACGGAAACGGTTGAAACGCGCATCAACGGAGAAACCGTGCCGGGACAAAGCACGCGCATCATTACCTGGATCACGGCGGAAGGACAGCGTGTGAGGGAGGAAAACTACCTTCTTCTCACCAGCGGGGAATGGGCTCTCACGGAGAGCGCCGCCTATGAATTTGACACGCAGAACCGATGGGTGAAGAAGACTTCAGGCAACGGCCGGATAACACAACGCGAGCTGATGTGTGACGGGCGCCTGCTGTGGGAAATTAATGAAAACGGCGTGAGAATGGACTATGCCTATGACACGGCACGGCAATTGGTGGAAGCCACGCGCTCCGCCGTGATGGACGGGGAAACCGTCGTCACGCCTGAAACCATCACCTCCTACACGCGGGACGCAGCGGGACGAGCTCTCGCCACGACGATCTATGCCGGGGCTATGCAAACCGTGCAAACGTCATCCTACGACCTTCTTGGCAGGATCGTCTCCGCAACGGACGTTCTGGACCGAGTGACTGCGTACGCTTACAGCGAAAACGGCTTGACGGCAACACAAAACATCCCCTCCGGGGCTACGTTCATCACGCGGAGTGCCCCGGATGGAACGGTCATGGAAGAATCCGGCACGGGACAGCGACATCTGGTCTACTCCATTGACTTGGTCAACGACGGTGTGCGGACCTTCATGAAAGCCGTGTCCGGTGAAACGGAAACCGAACTGCAGCGCAGCATCGTCAATGGCGTTGGAGAAACCCTGCGCACGGGCCGACCCAACACCACCGGTGGCGTCATTTATACAAGGCGCACTTACAACGCCAAAGGGCAGATGACCAAAGAACAGACGGATGCGGGCAATGCGGCTACGACCATGGCCCCGACCCTGTGGGAATACGACGCCTTCGGCAACAGGATGAAAGAAACCTGGAAACTAGCCGATCCGGCCACCGTGTCCAACTCACGCATCACCACGTGGAGCTACGGAGCGGAACAGGCGGAAGATGGCGTGTATCGTATCGTCACGACGACCAAAAACAACGGCCAGGGCACAACCTATAGCGAAACGCAGAAAACGCTCGTCTCCAGCCTCTCCTCTACGCTGGAAAACAAAGTCGTTTCCATTGATCCCAGAGGAAATATTTCCACCCAATGGAGCGAATACGGCGCGGGCGCCCTACGGACGCAAAAGAGCAGCATCCCCACATCCAACATCACGACCACAACTACGGTCATCGATAGCTTCATCACCACGCAGACGGACTACGCGGGTCTTACTTCCACACAGACCCGTGCCTATGCGGCAACCGGAATCACCTACGCCGGCACGGACGGCCGTGGCAACACGACCACAACGAAGACCGACCTCGTCGGGCGCACCGTTTCGGTTAGCGATGCAGCAGGCAATACGACGACCACAGCCTACGATCCCTTCTTCGACCGGCCTTCCGTCGTCACCAACGCCCTCGGGAAAACGACGTGCTACAGCTACGACATCCGGGGCCGCAAAACAGCCGAATACGGCACGGCCACCCAGCCTCTGCTCTTCGGTTACGACGAGGCAGACAGAATGGTCAGCCTCACCACGTTCCGGGAAGATGCGGGGGACATCACCACTGATCCCACGGGACGCACGGACGGGGACGTCACCACCTGGAGCTACGATGAAGCCACGGGGTTGCTCGCCCGTAAAACCTACGCAGACGGAACGCATGAAGACACCGCCTACAATGCCCTGAACCTGAAATCCACCCTGACCGATGCCCGCGGCATCGTCACCACCTGGGGCTACAACCTCAAAAAAGGGGTCAACAACTCCGTCTCCTACAGCGACTCCACGCCCGGCATCCAGTACGCCTACAACTACCTCAACCAGTTGACCCTGGTCACGGACGCCTCCGGCTCACGCACCATCGCCTACACCCCGTACAACGAACCGGACACCGATACCATCACCATAGGAGGAAACTCTTATCAGCTTCAGGAAAACTACGACATTTACGGCAGATCCTCCGGCTATACCCTGAAGCAGGGAACGAACGTCCTCCAGGAAGTCAGCCAGGGCTATGAAGACAACGGACGACTTGCCAGCGCCGGAATAATGCACGAGGGAACGGAGCAAAGCTTCGCCTACGGCTATCTGGCAGGAAGCAGTCTTCCCGCCAGCCTTGCGATGCCCAACGGTATCATCAGGGAACTTGCCTATGAAGAACACCGTAATCTGGTCACGGGTATCGTTTGCCGTCAGGGAGAAACCGTACTTGCTTCCCGCACCCAAAGCTATGATACATTGGGCCGCCCAACCACCCGCACCCGGCAACGAGGAACGGAACCAGCCCGCAATGACAGCTTCACCTATAATTGTAGAAGCGAACTCACCGGAGCCATATTGGGGAGTGATGCCTACGATTACAGCTACGACAACATCGGCAACCGTAAGACGGCGCAGGAACTGGCGGAGGAACTGGACTACACGGCCAACCAGCTCAACCAGTACACCCGAATTGAAGAAAGCGGGGAAACGCCTTTCGTGCCGCAATATGACGCCAACGGCAACCAGACATTGATCAAGACCGCAACAGGTGTGTGGGCAGTTACGTACAACGCGGCCAACCGCTCGGTGAGCTTCACCAGCCAGGACGGTAATACGGTGGTGGAATGCGGCTATGACTACCAGGGGCGCCGCTACATGAAGAAGGTAACTGTAAACGGGACGGTCACCAGCCATGAACGCTACCTGTACCGTTCCTATTTGCAAATAGCAGCGTTGGACATGCTCAACAATCGGAACGTGCTCCGCACGCTGCTGTGGGATCCTCTGGAACCGGTGGCTACGCGCCCCCTGGCCCTGGTGCAGAACGTTGCCCTCTACTGCTATGGAACAGACTTCAACAAGAATGTGACGGAAGTGTTCGATGGGCAGGGAGCTATCGCGGCAGCTTATGACTACTCACCCTATGGGACAGTCGCGAAAACGGGCAACCTTGATCAGCCTGTGCAGTGGTCCGGCGAGATGAACGACGAAGAACTAGCCTTGGTCTATTACAATTACCGTTGCTATAATCCCGTAGACGGCAGGTGGATCAATAGAGATCCTATCGCTGAACAGGGCGGGTGGAATTTATATGAGATGCTTGAAAATAATACAATAACATTCTATGACGAAAAGGGACTGGCTGCACCAGTGGTCGTCTGTGGCGGAGTTGCTGTAGGAGCTTCTACGTATACTGCAGCAAATATGATGGGGCTTAGTGTCTGCGCGTGTTTAGCTACACCGGCTTGTCGTGAATTGATTGTGAAACTTACAAAAGAAACATTACGTCGGGCTTGTATAGAAGGATGTCATTTGGCTTATGATATACAAGCTGTTTCTTGTGGTTTGCTTTTGTCAGCACGTTCTCATGCCTTATGTTACGAACGAGCTGCTGAGGATTGTGCTTCTTGCATACAAGAATGTAATCGTGCTACAAGATAACAAGATGATAAAAGAAATTGTTTTTTTAAAGGACTCCGCCGGAAATATATCAGATGTCACGATAAATATACTATATCCGGTGGAGGAAGAAAAGATGAAGTGGAAATCCCAAGTTGAAATTACATATGGTAATTTTTCTTTATGTGGAAAAGTTTCAATACATAATACCACACAGCTTTTGTCCTTAAAAACAGCTTTGTTGTTTGCAGATAAAATATTGGAAGATTTTATTAAAGATAGGCAGGGAGTTTTGTTCTTTTCAAAAGAAGGAGCAATGAATAATAATCTGGATGATCAATATTTAATTGGTATGTTAGATAAGCTAATTTGACTTGAATCGGTAGCTGTTTCATAACCGTTTTTATTGCTATATATCGCTCAAGGAGTATTGAAATTTTATTTGTGCGATTCATAGACATCGTTTAACGCAGACAAGTCAAGCTTACATTGCCAGTTCTCTTCCCCTTCCTCTTGAATTCATTTCCATTGTTTCTTTCTACTTCAGAGTTGAAACGATGTCTATGAATCGTACATCGTATTTGATGTTTTTGATCAGGCAATAGGCAAGTTTATACAAGAATTATCGACAACGTTAAAATGTATGATTCTTCGTGATAGGCAAAAAATACTCATCAAGAAAGAAATCAACGGCTCCAGTGCCTGGGGACATCCAATTTCTCCATAACATTTCCTTACATACCCTGCATGACCTGCCCCTCCCCTCGGGATCGGGCATCCGCAGTCGCGGAGGCATGGAAACGCTTTCGCCTCGCCTCCTACATCTACTCCAACTCCGGCAACGAACGCTTTCTCATTGAAATTTCAAGGAAAGCCCTGCGCGTCTTCTCTTCCGACTCCGCGAGGAATTAGCCCAATTTGACGCGGAAGTTGGGGAGGAGAAGGCTCTGCACAGGAAGCGAGTAAACAAGCTTCTCCTCTTCATCCATCCGGCATGCCCCCGCATGTTCTGAAACGGGAAAACAATCAATGGAAGTTCGAGCCCTTCTCCTTCAAGGTCTCTTTGGCGCTACTCCGGCTACCGAAGAGTTTCTGAGGCGTTCCATGATAAGATTGACTTGAGGCTGCAAAAATTGAAGCCTTATCTTTCACGCCCAGATTTACGATGTACTGGGGCGACCGGGTCCCCTATCATGCAGAAAAGGCGGTAATGCCCGCGCTTATTTCCCGAAATTCCCCCGTTCAGCCCCATGCATGGCATCCTATGGCTGTTCCTGACGTCCCTGCTGACCGGATGGATGATGCTCAGGACAAGGAAGGAGGAACGTTTTTCCGGCAAGAAGGAGGTTCAGGAAGCCGTTAACCAATACAAACTCCCTGTTGAGTTTGCCGGCTCTTTATTCCTCATTCTGTTATGCTTGTTGTTCGCATCCGCCGTTTTCCAGTCAAGCGGATATCCGGAAATGACTCTTTTCCTGGGCTCCCTGTACACGGTGGCTTTAATCACCGCCACAGTTATCCACCTGCTTTGCCGCATCCGCAAGGATTGGGATGAACATGATTTTACATCGCCATGGCCAATCGGGCAGGAATGCCTCCCAGGCGCCTGAAGCAACTGAAATTTTTCCTGCTGATTGCGGCTTGCTCAGGACTGGTTTGTTCAGCCTTCCGGATTTTGCCTTCTTTATGGTAATCAGCATGTGAGAAAAAAGGCCATTTCCCGGTCACAGAACAAAACGGGACCAACCATTCCCGAAAATGGAGAGGGGCCAGGCTTCTTCCACCAACGTTCCCGGAAAAAATATCCGGTCAACGGAAGAAACAGGTCTGTCACCCGCATGGACAGGAAAGAAACGTTCCCTTGGCAGCCCCTTTTTTCAAGAAAAGAGTCTGTCCCGCCCGGAAAGGTTCATTCCGGCCCGGTATAATTGATTTCCGTTCAGCGTCAGGGCATCCCGCCAACAAAATATGCCCGCTTATAGAGTTGCTTCCGGCGGGGGATTTAAGGTAGACTGCCGCCCAATACTATTCTACATTCCTCTTCCATGCCCGCCAACGACTCCCTTCCCATGGACCAAATCTCCGAGCTCTTCCCCCAGCTGGAAAACATCCGGCTTACCGGGACCAAAGGTCCCCAGCAGATTTTCACAGCAACCCTGAAATCCAACTTCGCTCCCGTCATGCTGCGGCTGGTCCCCACGGAAGAGGCCAGCGTTTTCGGCTGGGATCCGGAATTCATCGTCCGTTCCCTCACCATCGTGGAACAGGCACACCAGGGTCTTCTGCGCGTTTATGAAGTGGGGCAGGCAGGTCCGTTCACCTTCATCATTTCCGAACATGCCCCCTACCCGCGCCTGGCGGACATGGAAGCCGTGCCCCAGATTCCTCCCCAGGCGGCGCTCAACATGGTCCGCAACATGGCGGAAGGCCTGCTGACGCTGCACCGGAAAGGCATTTTTCACGGGGGCATCACGCCCAAGCTGATTTCCCTGCGTGCGGACGGCGGAGACGCCCTGCTGCTCCCCATCAACATTTATCCAGCCCAGCCCCCGGTGGACATGGGGGATTTTGCCTCTCCGGAATGGGTCACCGGGGCGGAAGCCGCTTTCACGCCGGGCATGGACATTTACGCGCTGGGATTGACGCTTTACATTCTGCTGACCCGCAAGACGCCGATGGAAGCGGGCTTCGCCATGCCGTCCACCCTGATCAAGTGCAGTGACGCCGTGGACGCCGTAGTCTCCCGCGCCATCAATCCGGACACACGGGAACGCTACCGGAACATGGGGGATTTCATCACGGACCTGGACAAGGCCATTGCCAACCCTGTGGGAAGAAACGCAGCCGCCATCCCTGCAAAGCCTTCCTCCCAGGCGGTTCCCGTCCTGAACACGCAAAAAGGACAATCCAATATTTATTACTATCTCATCCCGACCCTGATCATAGGCATCGTGCTGACTTACACCTGCATCCTGTACAAGAAGGATGTAGCCAGAATGCGCACTGATTATAATGAGCAGGTGCAGAAGGAGAACAACGCCAAGGCGGATGCAGCGAGAAAGGCAAACAGGGAAATCCGCCGCCATGCTCCGGCAGTTCCCGCACCCGTCGCCCCGGCTATTGCCGAACCCTCAGCCCTCGCGCCTGCTCCGTCCCCGCGTCCGGCAGCCGTGCCGGCGGCTCCCAAACCTTCCGCAGAACCCGGAAAAGTGAACTGGAGCCTTCAACCCGGCGTCAAGGCCCGCCAGAGCTCCAACCGCAATATGCTGAGTGCCTATGGTCCGGAAAAGGCCATTGACGGCAACACCAGCTCCGAACTTTCCGACGTTTCCATCAGCGCCACCGGCGTCGTAGAAGGAAAAACTGCCTGGTTCGGCATTGACTTTGGCCCGGAAACCAACCGCACTGTGGAAAAAATAGTCATTTACACGCCGGCCAACCTGACCCTGCTGGGCACCATGGAGGAATTCAAGGTGCTGCTGTACGACAATGACAAGAAGGTGCTTGCGGAAAAAACCTTCACCACCACTCCTTCGGAAAAATCCACCAATGTCACCACCTGGAAACTGGACGCTCCGGTCAAGGCGCGCGCCCTGCGCGTGGAATCCACCAATCCGGCCCATCCGCTGGCTCTGACGGAGGTGGAAGCCTACGGCCCTGAAGAACAGGCACCACCGGAAGCCGCCGCTGCTCCGGAAGAAATGGAATAATATCCATGGCATCTTCCGTCCATCAACAGCGTCTTCTTTTCAGGTCAGGAAAAGCGCTGCCTATTCTTCTGGGAATATTTTCCCTGGTCCTCATTGCCGGAACAGCCCACGTCATTTTCTTCCAGGTCTCACAGATACAGGACACCCTCAGGGAAATGATCAACCAGCTCATTTCCGACGCAGTTTCCGGGCAAACAGGGGGACAACCGGAATATGTTTCCTATTCCCCGGCATGGAACGCCAATCTGGCGTACTTGCTTTCCCTGGCCTCCCTGGGATGCTTGGTCTGCTGGTTTTTGATGATTTACCGTCTGGCCGCGGATGCCCGGCGCGTCGGAGGAACTCTCATGCGCATGAGTCCGGGAGAATGCATCCTTTCCTTCTTCCTTCCCATTGTCAACCTGTGGAGACCCTTGGAAGCCCTGCTTAACATCAATTCCGTTCTTTCCACGGGTAGTAGCCGGACTGGAGGGGCCGTTCTCATCTGGACAGCCTGGGCTGTTAGCGTGCCAGTCACCCTGTTGACATTCCTCGGTACCTTTTTCCTCCCTCTCATGACTTTCATGAACGTGTTCCAGGAATGGAACGAGGAAAAGGATTCCCTGAGTCTGGAAAGCATTCAGGAAGGCTTCCAGTCCATTGTCCTGTCCGTGAAGGATACCTTTATTTATAACGGCATCGTCCTGATGTTGGGCATCCTGTTTTCCACCTTGATGGTGTTTTATCTTGATTTCCGCAGCAGAAAAATGCTGCCGCTGGCGGCAAAATAGATCAACAAGCCGCCGTCAGGAAAAAGTGACGGACGGAGCTCCCTCTTCCCTTTACTTCCCTAGGAAAAAAGGAATCATCCCGCCCTTCTTCCCCTGAAACATCCACGCCACAGGAATATAAAAACCCGGCCTCGCCTCACGGCGGGCCGGGCCAGCAAAAATAGCAATTTTTCCGATTACCGGTTGGCGGACTTCACGATCATGGCATCCTTGCCGATACGGCCGCGGAGGTAGTGAAGCTTGGCACGGCGGACCTTGCCGCGGTTCACGACTTCAATCTTGGCGATGCGGGGGGTGTGCAGGGGGAACACGCGTTCCACGCCTTCACCGTAGGAAATCTTGCGGACCGTGAAAGCTTCATTGATGCCGGAACCGCGCTTGGCGATCACGATGCCCTGGAAAATCTGGATACGTTCCTTGCCGCCTTCAATAACACGAGTGTGAACCTTGATGGTATCACCTACGTTAAATGGGGTCACATCCGCCTTGAGTTGCTCTTGCTCGATTTTGTTGATAATGTTCATCTTGTGTTATCTATTGCTGGTGAATATCAGTAAAAGGAAAACTTACGGGACGCAGAATATGGGCCATAATCCCCTAAAAGGCAATCCAAATTTGCCGTACGGCCTCAATTTTATTTTTTCGGAGGGGCCGGCGGAGGGGACAGCCTGCGGCGCCATTCCTCCAGCGCCGGAAGGAAGGCGGAGGAAGACATGAGGGCGCGGACACCGTCCATCCGCAGCAGGCACGCCTTGTCCCCGCCCTGGACGCGGTCCACCAGCAGGGATTCCAGCAGAAGACGGCTGCGGGTGCGGTCGTCGGAAGCTCCGGCCAGCGCCGTGGAAACCAGCTTGCCGGCCTGTCCCGGATCCTTCCGGTACAGGTATTCCAGGGCCAGCGCTTCATAAAGGCAGGAGGAGGGGGCCTTCCGGGCGGACTCCGCCAGGCGCGCGGAACGGTCCTGCCAGCGGTCTCCGAACTGCACGAGGGAAGCCCACCAGCCCTGGAAATAGCGGTCCTCCTCCGTCGGTTTCACGTCCATGTCCTTCATGCGGGCGTACGGACGGTACAGGGGATCCCCGAACACTACCCCCTGCCAGGACAGCACCGGCATGCTCATCCAGGAAGCTTCCGCCACGGTATAGCCGTCCAGCAGCCGGTCCACAAAAATGTCAAAGCGGTGGCAGGCGCCCAGGAACGGCTCATATACGTTCCCCACCGTCACGTCCGCCCCCTTCTCCAGCAGCGCGGAACTCCACCCCCTGCCGGGAACCTTGAAATCGGAGGCGCTGTAGGAATGCAGGTGCATGGCTACCGCTCCGGGCCGGAAGCGGAAGGAGGGATCCGTGAACGGACCGTTCGCATTTCCCGTGTACCAGCCGCAGTAAAGCGCGGTGTCCCGGCTCAGCGGGAATTTCTCCGGCAGGGTCTGGGGCCAATCGTCCAGGTAAGCGGGAATGCCCGCCTCCCGCACGCGCCGGAACACCGCGTCCAGCCACTGGTCTCCCTGGGCGTAGGGACCGCCCCGGTCCACCACGGCCCAGCCCCACAGGCCATTCTTCTCCACGGCGGCGGGTTCCCTGACCAGCCGCATGCAGGTATCCGCCGTCAGGCCGTCCAGGCGGCACACCAGAAACGTGGGAAAACCGGCCCCCACAAAATCCTCCTTTTTGTCAAAATAAGGGTTCCTCAACCAGGACTTTTTCTCATAGCCGTCCACGGCCAGCAGCGCCAGCTCGGAATCCACGGCGGCGCGGTCCGTCTGCATCTGGTTGATATCCTTCCCGGGAGGGGGCACGGGCGTTTCATGCCTTATCTTCATCGGCAGGTCCGCCATCAGCACCAGCGCAAAAATCTTCCGGTCCATCATGGGGGCGGAGGCAATGCCGGAAGGCGTCCACCACCGCTGCTCCCGTGCCGTCCGCAGCAGGGGGGCGCGGACAAGGTCCTCATATTCCTTCCGGGAAATCTCATTGGCCGTGGGACAGTCCAGGGCAACCAGGTTCTCTTCCGGTACGCCGCGCGCCTGCGCATACTCCCTGGCCATGCGGCGGCTCAGCTCCGACTTCCCATTGTAAACCACGGCCACATGCGCGGGCTGCAACTCATAAGCCGGAGCAGCGGAAAGCCACGCCGCCAGAAAGAATAACACAGATAATCCCCTCTTGAACATGCCCCTACCATACCTGATCTTCCGGGGCAATCAAGCAGGTGAAACGGAGCGGCCGCGATTTCGCCATTTTTCCGCTTTTCGCTTCACATCTAAAAAAAATCCGCTTTAATGGCTCCTGATGTATTGCAGGCTTCCACCTGCATTCCCTACAACCATCATACGCATATGATTCAACAAATTGACCATATCGGCATCGCCGTCAAGAGCCTTGACGCCACCATTCCCTATTATCGTGACGCACTCGGCCTCGGAGAGCCCCACATTGAGGAAGTGCCCACGCAAAAGGTGCGCGTCGCCATGTTTGACGTTGCCGGAGTCCATATCGAACTGCTCGAACCCACCTCTCCGGAAAGCGCCATCGCCAAGGCTATTGAGAAAAAAGGGGAAGGCATCAACCACATCGCTTTCAAGACCAACGATATTGCTGACAACATCTCCCAGGCCAAGAACGCAGGCCTGACCGTGCTGAACGATCCGCCCGTTCCCGGCGCGCACAATACGCAGGTCACCTTCCTGCACCCCAAATGCACCTTCGGCGTACTGACTGAATTCTGCCAGCACCCCGGCAGCTGCGGATGCGGCAAGTAACATTCTCCGAATCCACCATACCACTATACCAATGGCTATTGATCCCAAATTGATTGACGATCTGAACAACCGCCGCAGGAAGGTTATCCTCAGCGGCGGTCAGGAAAAGATCGACAAGAGACACGAAAAGGGCGAAATGACCGCCCGTGACCGCATGGGGTACCTTTTTGAAGAAGGCACCTTCTCGGAAATCGGCATGCATGTGCGCCACAACTGCCACAACTTCGGCATGGGCAAGAAGGAAATCCCCGGTGACGGCGTCGTTTCCGGCTTCGGCTTGGTGAACGGCCGTCCGGTCGCCTGCGCCGCTTCCGACTTCCTGGCCCAGGGCGGCTCCCTCGGCTACATGCACGCCATGAAAATCGCGGATGCCCAGAAGTACGCCCTGAAGGCCGGCATCCCGATGGTGACGGTGAACGACTCCGGCGGCGCGCGCCTGCAGGAAGGCGTGGCGGCCCTGTCCGGCTATGCCCAGGTGTTCTACAACAACGTGCTGGCTTCCGGCGTGGTTCCGCAGATCTCCATGATCCTGGGGCCCTGCGCAGGCGGCGCAGCCTATTCCCCCGCCCTGACGGACTTCATCATCATGCGCAATTCCGGCAACGCCGGCATGTACATCACCGGTCCCAAGGTGATTGAACAGGTCACGTATGAAAAGTGCACGATGGACGACATCGGCTCCGCGGCCATCCATGCTTCCGTTTCCGGAAACGTCCACTTTGTGGCGGACAGCGACGCGCACGCCATGGACATCCTGAAGAGGCTCCTTTCCTTCCTTCCTTCCAACAACACGGAAGAACCGCCCCACAAGCTGGACACCCCGCTTGACCTGAGCGCGGACGAAGGCATGAGCGACCTCATTCCCGGGGACAACCGCACGCCTCTGGACGTGCAGCCCATCATCTCCCGCCTGGTGGATAACGGGGACTTCCTGGAAGTGCACAAGGACTTTGCCAAGAACGTCGTCGTCGGCTTCGGCCGCGTCTGCGGCGTAGTGGTCGGCATCATCGCCAACCAGCCCAACGTAAAGGCCGGCTGCCTGGACATCGACTCTTCCGACAAGGCCGCCCGCTTCATCCGTTTCTGCAACGCTTTCAACATTCCGTTGGTGAACCTGGTGGACGTGCCCGGCTTCCTGCCCGGCAAGAACCAGGAACGCGGTGGCATCATCCGCCACGGCGCCAAGCTCATCTTCGCCTACTCCCAGGCCACGGTGCCCAAGGTCACCCTGATCATGCGCAAGGCCTACGGCGGCGCCTACATCGCCATGTGCTGCAAGGACCTGGGCGCGGACGCCGTCTTCGCCTGGCCCGGTGCGGAAATCGCCGTGATGGGGGCGGAAGGCGCCGTTCCGGTGCTTTACGGCCGTGAACTGAAAGCGGTGGAAGACCCGGCGGAAAAGGCCAAGCGCCAGGGAGAGCTTCTGGAAGAATACCGGGAAGCCTTCTACAACCCGTACGTTGCGGCCGGCATGGGCCAGATCACGGAAGTCATCAATCCGGAAGAAACCCGCGCCAAGATCGCCTTTGCCCTGCGCACCCTGCTGAACAAGAAGGAAGTGCGTCCCGCCAAGAAGCACGGCAACATTCCGCTTTAACATCCATCTTAACGGATTCATATGTTACTCACAGCACTCGCCTTTGCACAGGGCATGGCCAACATCATGGACAATCTGGACTACCAGCTTGTCGGCATCATGGTGGTCATGATGTGCCTGGGTGGCCTGGCCGTCATTCTGACCATCAGCGGCTCCATTGCCGCCTCCATTCAGAACAAGGCCAAAGCCAGGGCCGCCGCACCCGTTTCCACTCCCGTACCTGCTCCTGCCGCCGCTTCCGCGGCAGCGGGAAAGCCGGGAATGACTCCGGAAATGCTCGCCATCCTCTCCGCCGCCGTGGACTCCGCCATGACGGAGCTTACGCCGGAAATGGTGGCCGTCATCTCCGCCGCCGTGGACGCGGGCCTGGACGGCCTGAGCCACCGCATCGTGGAAATCAAGCAATCCCCGGGCTCCGGCTATGCGGCAGCGGGAAGGGCGGAAATCTTCGCCTCCCACCGCATCCGGCCTACCCATTGAGCCACTTGTACTATTCACCCTTATCCCCCGCCCTTCCGGCGGGAACCATTTAACTTAACATTCCATACCATACATTATTATGAAGAAACTTCGCATCACCGTTGACGGCAAGGTATTTGACGTATCCGTAGAACTCCTGGACCAGGTATCCTCCACCACGGCGGCTCCCGCGCCCGCTCCTGTTCCTGCCCCGGCCCCTGCTCCTGCGGCTTCCGCCCCCGTTGCCGCTCCGGCGCCCGCTCCTGCCCCGGCTCCCGCACCTGCCGCCGCCGGCGCAGGCGACGTCCCCAGCCCGCTTGCCGGCAAGGTCGTTTCCCTGGACGTGGCCGCAGGCACCCCCGTGAAGGCCGGAGACCAGATCCTGACCCTGGAAGCCATGAAGATGAACACCATCATCTACGCTCCCGCCTCCGGTACGCTCACCGCCTTCTGCGTGAACGCGGGCGACACGGTTCAGGAAGGACAGGCGCTGGCCAAGATCGGTTAATCCCGGCGGCAGCAGCCCGGTACCGGCAACGGTTCCGGACTCCGGCTCAGACTACAAACCGCTACAAGAATAATTCCATATGGGTCTTCTTGATTCATTAATCACCTTTTTACAGGGCATGGGCGTCTTCTCCCTATCATGGCAAATGGTAGGGATGTGGGGTATTGCCATCCTGCTCCTGTATCTGGGTGTGGCCAAGCAATATGAACCGCTCCTGATGGTTCCGATTGCCTTTGGCGCCCTCATCGCCAACATTCCGGACAACGGAATGCTCATCACCCAGCTGAACCAGCAGGTCATTTCCTCCAATGAAAAGGGGGAAGTAACCGCCACGTCCCTGAACAACGTGGGCTACCTGCGCGTTCATGTGGCTCCGCTTCAGCAGGCGCCTGTCAAGGTGCCGGCCAACCTGACCACGCCTGAAGCCCGCGCCCAGTATCTGGAAAACATGCAGCAGCCCATGCAGGTTTACCCCGGCAGCCCGCTGACCGTTTCCCAGATCAAGTCCGTGCGGGAATCCCAGGAAAAAGCCAAGGCGGACGCCGCCCTTCTGGGTGACGACAGCCTGACGGTGGATCCCAACCTGAAGGATTTCCAGAACGTGACGGAAGCCAACGGCAACGATCCGGTCTACCTGCTCACCGGCGGAGGCACCACCACCGTTATCCGCCAGCAGGGCGTCAATTACTTTGACACGGAAGGCAACCAGGTTCCGGTGGACCTGAAAACGCAGAAGCTGGAACCCCTGGTGGTTTCCGCCGCGGGCAAATACGTGGCTGTGGGCCAGCACACCCAGGAACTACTGGTCACCTCCATCCATGGCGGCCTGTACGACTGGATCGGGCTGGGCATCAAGGCTGAAATTTTCCCGCCCATCATCTTCCTGGGCGTGGGAGCCCTGACGGACTTCGGCCCGCTGCTTGCCGCACCGCGCACCCTTCTTCTGGGCGCCGCGGCCCAGGTGGGCGTGGCCGCCACGTTCTTCATGGCCCTGTTCATGGGCTTCAACCCGAATGAAGCCGCCTCCATCGGCATCATCGGCGGTGCTGACGGTCCCACCTCCATCTTCCTGACGATGAAGCTGGCCCCGCACCTGCTGGGCGCCGTGGCCGTGGCCGCGTACACGTACATGGCCCTGGTGCCGCTGATACAGCCGCCCATCATGGCGCTGCTGACCACGAAGAAGGAGCGCGTCATCCGCATGAAATCCTTGCGAACGGTCAGCAAGAGTGAAAAACTATTCTTCGCCGTGCTGGTCACCATTGTCACCATCCTGCTGATTCCGGACGCTTCTCCGCTGATCGGCATGCTGATGCTGGGCAACTTCCTGCGCGAATGCAAGGTAACGGAACGCCTGGTGCAGGCCTCTCAGAATGAAATCATCAACATCGTCACCATCTTCCTGGGGACCTCCGTGGGCCTCACGATGCAGGGGGACCGCTTCCTGCAAAAGGAAACGCTGCTGATCATTCTGCTGGGCATCGTCGCCTTCGGCGTAGCCACCGCGGGCGGCGTGATCGCCGCCAAGATCATGAACCTCATCTGGCGCAAGAATCCGGTCAACCCCCTGATCGGTTCCGCAGGCGTTTCCGCCGTCCCGATGGCGGCCCGCGTCTCCCACAATGTGGGCCAGAAGTACGATCCCTCCAACTACCTTCTCATGCACGCCATGGGACCGAACGTTGCGGGCGTGATCGGCACCGCGGTTATCGCGGGCTATTACATCGCCACTTTGGCGAGATAACCTGAACAGAACCTATTCCAGGCCTCGGCCCCTCCCATGAATTCCACAGCCTCATTTTCCACTCCTGCAGAGGAGGAAGGACCATGCGGCGACTGGACCTATCATGAATGGGCCGAGGCTTTTTCCACCAACGACCTGGCCCGCTCCCTGCCCCCAAGGCACATTGCCGTCTGCCGTGTGCAGACAGGCGGACGCGGCAGGTTCAACCGCAAATGGATAGGGGAGGAAGGCGGCCTGTGGGCCTCCTTCACCATTCCCCTGGATACTCCCGCAGACGCTGCGGCCCAGGTGTACTGGGGCCATCTTCCCCTGGTTGCAGGGCTGGCCCTGCTCAACATGCTCCACGGCATGGGCATTACCTGCGCCCGCCTGCGCTGGCCCAACGACGTGCTTGCAGGCAAATCCAAACTGGCGGGCATCTTGGTGGAACGCCCCGCAGAAAACATGGCCGTCATCGGCATCGGCATCAATGTCTTCAATGACGTGGCCTCCCTGGCTGGAGAAATCAAGGACCCTCCCGCAAGACTGGCGGATCTTGTTCGGGACTGCCCCTCTTTGCACGCCGTCATGGTTTCCCTCAGCAGTCATTTGGACCGGATTCTCTCTACCTTTTCCCATGGCGGCATCCCTGCTCTTCAGAAGGGACTGGCACGTGCATGGGACGGGCAAAGGCCGGTTTCCATTCTCACGGATGACGAAACCATCCGGGGAATTTTTACAGGGATTGACGATCAGGGCAATCCTGTGTTATCCCTTCCGGCCGGCGCCATCCGGACCGTTCCGGCGCACCTGATCAACAGGCTTATTGAAGAATGAGCCTGCCCGCTCCGTTGACACGGAGTTTCTTTCTTTTTCATCCAACAAAAATCACTGACATGAGTTACAAGGAACTAACACCAGAAGAAGCAGCAAGCCTGATTAAACATGGCCACCACATTGGCCTGAGCGGGTTCACTCCCGCAGGGACGGCCAAGGCTGTTACGGCTGAATTGGCAAAAATTGCGGAAGCGGAACACGCGAAGGGAAACCCCTTCCAGGTGAGCGTCTTCACCGGCGCTTCCACGGGCGATTCCTGCGACGGGGTTCTTTCCCGCGCCAAGGCCATTCGCTACCGCGCCCCTTACACCACCAATGCGGATTTCCGCAAGGCGGTGAACAACGGGGAAATCGCTTACAACGACATCCATTTATCCCAGATGGCCCAGGAAGTCCGTTACGGGTTCATGGGCAAAGTAGACGTTGCCATCATCGAAGCCTGCGAAGTCACGGCGGACGGTAAAATTTATCTGACGGCCGCCGGCGGAATCGCTCCCACCATTTGCCGCCTTGCCGACAAGATCATCGTGGAATTGAACGCCGCCCACAGCAAGAATGCCATGGGACTGCACGACGTTTACGAACCCCTGGATCCCCCCAACCGCCGTGAAATTCCCATTTACAAAGCCAGCGACCGCATCGGGAAACCCTACATCCAGGTTGATCCGAAGAAGATCGTAGGCATCGTGGAAACCAACTGGCCGGACGAAGCCCGCTCCTTTGCCGCGGCAGACCCCCTGACCGATAAAATCGGGCAGAACGTGGCGGATTTCCTGGCCGCCGACATGAAACGGGGCATTATCCCCTCCACCTTCCTGCCGCTTCAGTCCGGCGTAGGCAACATCGCAAACGCCGTGCTGGGGGCCCTGGGCCGTGACAAGACCATTCCCGCCTTTGAAATGTACACGGAAGTCATCCAGAACTCCGTCATCGGACTGATCCGGGAAGGCCGCGTGAAATTCGGCAGTGCCTGTTCCCTGACCGTGACGAACGACTGCCTGGAAGGCATTTACAGGGACATGGACTTCTTCCGTGACAAGCTGGTGCTCCGCCCCTCGGAAATATCCAACAGCCCGGAAGTAATCCGCCGCCTCGGCGTCATCTCCATCAATACCGCCATTGAAGCCGACCTCTACGGGAACGTCAACTCCACGCACATCGGCGGCACGAAGATGATGAACGGTATCGGCGGGTCCGGCGACTTCACGCGCAACGCTTACATTTCCATCTTCACCTGCCCGTCCGTTGCCAAGGACGGCAAGATCAGCGCCATCGTCCCCATGGTCTCCCACCATGACCATACGGAACATGACGTCAACATCATCATTACCGAACAGGGTGTTGCCGACCTCCGCGGCAAGAGTCCGAAAGAAAGGGCCCAGACCATTATTGAAAACTGCGTCCATCCGGATTACAAGAACATCCTTTGGGATTACCTGAAACTGTCCGGCGACAAGGCCCAGACTCCGCAGTCCATCCGGGCCGCTTTGGGCATGCATGCCGAGCTGGCCAGGAGCGGAGACATGAAAAACGTTGACTGGGCCCAGTACCAGTAACTCCCGCCTGCCGTCATTTGCATTGGCACCCATGACTTTACGTTAAACTCACAGGACCGCTCCCGCACACGGAGCGGTCTTTTTCCAACCTGCAATTGCCTTCCCTCTTCCCCTCCATGGACTGGATGATTTATCCCGCCGTCAAGGCATTTATCCGCGCCTGCTCCGCCGTTTTCGGCGCGGGATCCATCCTGGTGGCAATCCTTCATATACTTATACCCGCCCTGTTCCATTCTCCGGAGCAGGCAACCGGGTACATGCTCGCCGGAACCTGGGCGACCCTGCTGGGCATCCTTTCCCTGGCATGCATCATCCTGTGGGGAAGCCGGGTTCTGCTCGCGGCCCGCGGCAATCATGTCACGCGCATTCTGAGCTCCCTGGCGATCCTGCCCGCCTTGTACGCCCTCCTCATTCCGTTCACGGCGCAGCCCGTGACGTTCCAGTATGCAGAGATGGGGAGAACCTGGGAGATGTTCCTGCTTCTGGTCGCCGTCACTGCCTTTTTTGCCTTTCCCTATACCCGCGGCTATCCGGCCCCCTCTAGAAAACTGTTCTTGGCCTGGGGCATTCTGGCCGCCTGCAACGGGCTGCAAAGCCTCCTGTTTTTCCTGTTCTTTCTCCTGTGGGGAATGCTGTCCGGGCTGTGCGCCCCCCTGGCGGCGGCCCTTCCTTATGCGGTGTTCCTGCTTTCCTGCGGGCTGGATGCGGCCCTGGCCGTTCTCTCCGCCCTCCTGGCATGGTCCCTGTACCGGAACGTGATGGGAATAGCCTCCCTCCCGGACCTTCAGGATCCGGAAATACGCGGACGCCGGGAATAAGGCAAAAAACGCGTCCGCCGTACAGGCATCAGCCGCTACTTCGCCAATTCATCCAGATAACAGCCGTAGCCGTTATTCTTCATGGCTCCGGCCTGGGTCCGCAGCATCTCCCGGGAAATCCAGCCGTTGTTGAAGGCGATTTCCTCCAGACACGCCACCTTGAACCCCTGGTGGTTCTCCAGAGTGCGGACGAACATGGAAGCCTCCAGAAGGGTGTCGTGCGTGCCCGTGTCCAGCCACGTATAACCGCGCGCCAGCTTTTCCACATGCAGAAGCCCCTGCTTGAGGTACTCCTGGTTCACGGACGTGATTTCCAGTTCGCCGCGGGCGGACTTGGGTACCTTTCTGGCGATTTCCACTACCTGGTTGTCGTAAAAATATAGGCCGGTCACGGCCATGTCCGACTTGGGCTTGAGCGGTTTTTCCTCAATGGAAACCGCCTTTCCCTCCTCATCGAACTCCACCACGCCGAAACGCTGGGGGTCGTGCACCTGGTAGCCGAAGATGGTCGCTCCGCGCGTCAGCCTGGCGGCGCGCCTCAGTTTCTCCGTCAGGCCGCGCCCGTAAAAAATATTGTCCCCCAGCACCAGGGCCACTGTATCGCCGCCGATGAATTCCTCCCCGATGAGGAAGGCCTGCGCCAGCCCCTCCGGCCTGGGCTGTTCCCGGTATTCAAAGGATACGCCGAACCTGCTTCCGTCCCCCAGCAGCTCCCGGTACAGGGGCAGGTCCCGTGGGGTGGAAATGATGAGGATCTCCCGTATCCCGGCCAGCATCAGTACGGAAATGGGGTAATACACCATCGGCTTGTCGTAAATGGGCAGCAATTGCTTGCTGATGGAAAGCGTAACGGGATGCAGACGGGTGCCGCTCCCCCCGGCCAGAACAATACCTTTCATATCAATCTCCTAACCATTGGTTCCCAGACGTTCCAGGCGGTATTCCCCGGACAGGATGCCGCGCCACCAGTCCTCATGGTCCAGATACCACTGGATGGTTTTTCTGAACCCGGAAGAATGATCCTGGCGCGGAGCCCAGCCCAGCTCCCTCCGTATTTTGGACGCGTCAATCGCGTAACGCAGGTCATGCCCCGGCCTGTCCTGCACAAAGGTGATTTGCTCCCGGTAGCTCCGGCCGTCCGCACGGGGCCGCAACTCATCCAGATGGGAGCACAGCAGCTCCACCAGTTCCAGATTCGTTTTCTCGTTATTGCCGCCGATGTTGTACGTCTCGCCGGGTTTTCCGGAAGAGACGACCGTCAGCAGGGCTTCGCAGTGGTCCACCACATACAGCCAGTCCCGCACGTTCTCTCCCCTGCCGTACACGGGGATGGGCTCCCCGGCCAGCGCCTTCAGGATGACCACGGGGATCAGCTTTTCAGGAAACTGGAAGGGGCCGTAATTGTTGGAACAGTTGGTAATCAGCACGGGCAGGCCGTACGTATCATGCCAGGCGCGCACCAGATGGTCGCTGGACGCCTTGCTGGCGGAATACGGGGAATGGGGGCGGTACGGCGTGGACTCCGTAAACAGGCCGTCCTTCCCCAGGGAACCGTATACCTCGTCCGTGGAAATGTGGTGAAAGCGGAAGCACTCCTTCTTCCCCCCTTCCAGGGAACGGTAATACTCCAGGGCCGCCTGGAGCATGGAAAAGGTGCCCATCACGTTGGTCGTCATGAAATCCCCCGGATCGTCAATGGAACGGTCCACGTGGGACTCCGCCGCCAGGTGCATCACCCAGTCAGGGCCGTACTCCCGCAGGGTGCGCCGCATCAGGTCGGCATTCCGCACGTCGGCGTGCAGGAACTGGTAGGCAGGGGAACCTGCCGCGTCATCTAAAGAATGGATATTGCCGGCATAGGTCAGGGCGTCAATATTCAGGACTTCATGGCCGTGCTCAAGCAGCAGCCTGACCAGATTGGAACCGATGAAGCCGGCGCCCCCCGTAACGATAACTTTCATCATACTGTCTTCAGGAAAAGATACGGTGCCATCATACAGAAGAGGCATGGTTTTTCAAAACAAATCCGCCCATGCCGCCGGAACGGGAAGGCATGGGCGTGAAAAAGCGGTGCTCGGAGCCGTGGAACCAGCTTAACAGCTCAGTTCCCGGCAGAGGTTGATAATATCCGGATTCACGGAATACTGCTGCCCGGCCACGGAGTCCAGGGAGGCATAGCCGTACTGGCCGTCATGGTAGACCATGATCTGGTTGATGTCACCGTTGTTCAGGGCTTCCACGGCACGGGTGGCAAAGCGGGTGCCCATCAGGCGGTCGCGGGCGGAAGGAGAGCCGCCGCGCTGTACATGGCCCAGCACGGTCAGGCGCGTGTCCATGCCGGCGCGTTCCGTCAGCCAGCGGGTCAGGTACTGCGCCACGCGGGTGCCTTCCGCCACCACGGCGATGATGCAGCTGCCTTCTTCATTGATGACGGGCTGCAGGCGCTTGTAAATGGATTCCAGGTCGTACGGAATTTCAGGAACAATGCAGATGTCCGCCGCGCTGCAAAGGGCGGTGGTCATCGCCAGGTAGCCGCACTCCCTGCCCATCGTCTCAATCACGAATGCGCGGTGATGGGAGCGGGCGGTATCGCGGACGGAGTCGATGCAGTCCAGAATCACGTTCTGGGCCGTGTCCACGCCCAGGCAGTAGTCCGTGCCGGCGATGTCGTTGTCAATCGTAGCAGGAATACCGGCAAAGGGCACTTCAAAATCGTTGAAAAAGTCGTTCAGAGCGCGGAAGGAGCCGTCGCCGCCCATGATGACCAGCTTGTCGATATTGCGGGACTTCAGGTGTTCATAGGCCTGCTTTCGGAATTCGTAATCGAAAAAGCGCTTGGACCGTGAGGAACGGAGGAGAGTTCCACCCCTGTAAATCATGTCGCTGGTCAGTTCCCGGGTGGCTTCCTTGATTTTTCCATCGATCAGGCCTTCCAGGCCGTCATAGACAACGTACGGGTTCATTCCAAGCTGGCGGGCATGATCCACAGCCGCCCTGATCGCCGGATTCATTCCGGCGGCGTCACCGCCTGATGTCATAATGGCTATTCCACTCATAAGTAATAAGATTAACTTGTCCGGGGGGAAATGTTACCGGGCCGGACAAATAATGCAAGCGCGGAGTTTTTGCTGGCGCAATAAAGGGCAACGCTTCATGATGAGAAGACATGAACGACACCGCAGCAGCCATTCTGAACGCCACGGCCGCCCTCCGGGACGGCACGGACCGGCTCCGGTTCGGAGACCCGGTCCATTTTACCTACAACCCGCTCACCTATGCGTGGGCGCCGCATGAGCAATACGTGCGCACCTACGGGAACGGGGAAAAGAGCCATTTCTTCCTGGGCATGAATCCGGGCCCCTTCGGCATGGCCCAGACGGGCGTTCCCTTCGGCGAAGTGGATGCGGTCGTCAACTGGCTGAAAATCAGCGGAGAAGTCGGCAAACCGGAGCATACCCATCCCAAACGTCCCGTGGACGGCTTCAACTGCCCACGGTCGGAAGTCAGCGGACGCCGCCTCTGGGGGCTGTTTGCAGAGACTTTCGGCACTGCGGAAAACTTCTTCCGGCACAATTACGTGGCCAACTACTGCCCTCTGATCTGGATGGGCGCCACCGGAGCCAACATCACGCCGGACAAATTGCCCGTGGAACAGCGCGCCGCCGTGGATGAAGTGTGCATGGATCACCTGGTTTCCCTCATCACCATCCTGAACCCGCATACCCTGGTGGGAGTAGGGGCATACGCCACGCAGAAACTGAGGGACGCCGCCGCACGCCTGCCGGAGAAAAGCTTCACCATCGGCACCCTGCTCCACCCCAGCCCCGCCAGCCCCATTGCCAACAAACTCTGGCCGGAACGCCCCATCCAGCAACTTAAGGAACTGGGCATTTTATAAAAAGAGTGGAGAAATGAATGGACATAAAAGGGACTGCCTTTCTCCACGGTTTTTACAAGGGCCGGGAGGCCCTTGCTCCCAATAAGCCGCCATTATCTGACACGGTGAGAGGACTGCATCCCCATGGTTTAACCGGAACACCGGGATTCTTGAACGAAGCCCGTGGTTTGAACAAAAACACCGTGAGATAAATAGAACACTCCTGGTTAAACAGAACAGCGTGATTTGAACGAAAAATCGAGGGCTGAGCAAAACAGCCTCTCTTGAACAAAAACCGCACCTGGGAATGAAGGCCTCCCGGCCTTCATCCATACCGTATCCCGGGAACAATACCAAAGTTTTTACAAAAGAGGCACGGCATCGTTCTCCCTCTTCCCTAGTGACCGACGGTTCCCGACTTCCGTAGACATGCCATTCCTGATTTACTATTTCCTCTGCGAACGCCATACATGGCCGGAGAAGTGAAATATCATACGGCACATAATTTCCAGTCAGGAATCGGAGGTGTACCTTGACACGGATAAAGCGCTCCCGTACAGTTTCCGCGATATTCAAACGTTCCGAATTTTATGGCAATTTCAGATTACATCGTGACCATTGGCCTGGAAGTCCACTGCCAGATCAAGACGAAGAGCAAAATGTTCTGCTCCTGCGAGACCGGCTTTGGCTTTGAACCCAATACGCGCGTATGCCCCACCTGCCTGGGGCTTCCGGGCGCCCTGCCCGTGCTGAATGAGTTTGCCATTGAACGCACGCTGCTGACCGGCCTGATGCTGGGATGCTCCAGCCCGGAGGTTTCCCAATGGGACCGCAAGAATTATTTCTACCCGGACATGGCGAAGAACTACCAGACCTCCCAGCTGGACCTTCCCCTGTGCCTGGGCGGCGAGGTGCCCCTGTACCCCTGGTCCTACCCGAATGACGTGATCAAGGCCGGCGTACCCCCTTTCCGCACGGTGAAGCTGACCCGCATTCACCTGGAGGAAGACGCAGCGAAGATCACCCACCACGCCAATTATTCCCTGATCGACTACAACCGCGCCGGGTCCGCCCTGATGGAGATCGTCTCCGACCCGGATATCGACACCCCGGAGGAAGCCTACGCCTACCTCAAATCCCTCCAGCAGATCCTGAATTACGGGGATATTTCCGACGCTGACATGGAGAAGGGGCAGATGCGCTGCGACGTGAACATTTCCCTGCGTCCCCACGGCCAGAAGGAACTGGGCGCAAAGGTGGAAATGAAAAACCTGAACTCCATGTCCGCCGTCCGCAGGGCCCTCCATTATGAAATCCAGCGCCAGGCGGAAGAACTGGACATGGGTATTCTGCAGATCCAGTCCACCCGCCGCTGGGACGACGAACGCGGGGAAAGCGTCGTCATGCGCACCAAGGAAGATGCGCACGATTACCGCTATTTTCCCTGCCCGGACCTGGTGCCCGTGCATACGGTCCCGCTGGTGGACAAGGTACGCAGCGAGATTCCGGAACTGCCCCAGGAACGCCAGAAGCGGTTCATGGAGGAGTACGGCCTGAGCGAATATGACGCCAACGTGCTGGTGGGAGACCTGGAGCTGGCCCGCTTCTTTGAAGAGGCCGCGCAGGGAACCGCAAACGGCAAGAAGATCGCCAACTGGGTCATCAACAACATTTCCGCCGTGCTGAATGAAAAGGGCATGCGGCCGTCCGAATGCCCGGTGAAGCCAGGAGCCATCCGGGACCTGATCGCCATCATTGACGACGGCACCGTTTCCAACAACCAGGCCAAGGACGTCTTCTCCAAAATGTGGGAGGAACCGTCCCTCACTGCGGCGCAGGCCGCCAAGATGCTTGGCTTTGAAAAAGCGGATTCCTCCTTCCTGGACGGCATCGTGCAGGAAGTCATCTCCGCCAACCCGGACAAGGTGGCGGAAATCCAGGCCGGAAACGACAAGCTGCTCAACTGGCTCACCGGCCAGGTCATGAAAGCCGCCAAAGGCAAGGCCAATCCGAAGATCGTGACGGAAGCTCTGAAGAAAGCGCTGTCAGCGCAGTGACCAACTATTAAAGGTGAAAGACTAAATATTTCCCAGCACGAGATTTAGTAGTTGGTCTTTCATATTTAGTATTTTTGTTCAAGTCATCAGGGCTTGAACAGCTTCCTGTTCCCGGACAGGGTATTCCACACCTGCTTCACTTCTCCGGAGAAGGTCTGCTTGACCATGGATAGGGAGAAATCCGCCGCCTGCCCCAGGCTGATGTAGGGAGGCAGGGCCAGGGCGTCACGGTCCACACGGGCATCCAGCAGCGCCGCGCCCGGATATTTCAGAAAATCCTGCACCATCTCATCCACCTGGCTGGACTTGTCCAGCACAAACCCCTTGATGCCCACGGCATCCGCCACGGCGGCAAAGGAGGGATTGTCCAGGTCAATCTGCCAGGGAATCAGGCCCGCGGCCTGCATTTCCAACTGAATGAAATCCAGGCAGCCGTTATTATACACCACCAGTTTCACCGGAAGCCTGTACTGCACAATCGTAATCAGGTCCCCCAGCAGCATGGAAAGGCCGCCGTCCCCGCACAGGGCGATCACCTGGCGGTTCGGGTATGCCTTTTGCGCTCCGATGGCCATCGGCATGGCATTGGCCATGGAACCGTGATTGAAGGACGCCAGCGTCTTTCTGCCCAGCGTGGAGCAAAGAAACCGCGCGCTCCAGATGCAGGGGGTGCCCGTATCCACGGTGAACACGGCATCCGGAGCCGCGTACTGGTTCAGGGCGGTGGTCACCTGTTCCGGACGGATGGGAGACTCCTTGTCGTTCCCTTCCATATAAGCGTTCATGTCCTTCACGTCTTTGGCATGGCGTTTCAGGGAGGCATCCAGATGTTCGGAATCTTTTTTCTCTTCCACCATTTCCAGCAGGGCGTCCGCCGTAGCACCCACATCCCCGCAAATTCCCAAATCCAGGCGGCAGCGCCGCCCCAGCACTTCCCCGCGACAGTCAATCTGGACGATGGTCGGCTTGACAGGAAGGAAATTGAAGTAGGGGAAATCCGTTCCCCACATCACGATCAGGTCACTCTCATGCATGGCCTTGTAGGCATCCCCCCAACCCAGCAGGCCGGTCATGCCCACGCCCATGGGGTTGTCATGCTCAAAATACTCCTTGCCGCGCCAGGTGTAGGCAATCGGAGCTTTCACCCTCGCGGCCAGCTGCACCACCTTGTTTTCCGCTCCGGCGCATCCTCCCCCGCAGAAGAAGGTGATGCGGTCGTGCGCGGCAAGCATCTGGGCCAGCCGTGCCACGGATTCATGATCCGGCACCACGGTTTCCCTGGTGTAGGCGGGAGGGTGCATCAGCGCCCTGGATTCCGCGGGAGCGTCCGCTACGTCTCCCGGCAGCACGATGACGCCCACGTCATGCAGGGAATAGGCGTGCTGGATGGCGGACATCAGCACGCGTGGCGCCTGTACCGGGGTGGACGCCAGCTCCGCATAACTGCTGCATTCCTTGAACAATTGTTCCGGATGAGTCACCTGGAAATAATCCACCCCCACCTGGCTCTGGGGAATATGGGAAGCGATGGCCAGCACGCGGGCCCTGCTCCTGTGGGCATCATAGAGGCCATTGATCAAATGAAGATTGCCGGGGCCGCTGCTTCCGCAGCACACGGCCAGGTTGCCGCTCAACTGGGCTTCCGCACTGGCGGCGAAAGCGCCCACCTCCTCATGCCTCATGTGAATCCATTCAATGGTTCTCTTCCGGCGGAGGGCGTCCGTGATGGGGTTCAGGCTGTCTCCCACAATGCCGTAAATGCGCTTTACCCCCGCTTTTTCCAGAATCTCAACAAGCTGCTCGGCTACCGTATACATGTAGATTAGACCAAAACGGGGTGAAAAAAATCAATGCTTGCGTGTCATGGAATCCGGGCACCCTTTCCGCACGTAAAACGATGACGGATTTTCAAGAGGCCGTCTTCCCCGCCGGAAGGCTTTTTCCTTGAAGAAACCGCGCCGGGAGCTATCTTAGCATCCTAGCTCCGTTTTTATATCCCACCATGAATTTTCTTACTAAAGCTTTCTTGCTGGCCACCGTCTCCGGAAGTCTTGCAACCGCTTCCGCAGCAGTTGTCTTTCCGGGGTCCACCCCCGGTGCGGCCAATGCGGAGCAGGCCTCCTCCGGCTATACCCTCTCCAACAACCTTCTGACGGCCAAATTCCTCAACCGCGGCGGCAAACTTTCCTTTGGAGGAATGACGTCCAAACTGGGCCCCGTAGCCAAGGCCGGAGAGGAACTGTTCATCATCAACCTCCAGGACGGCCGGAGCATCAAATCCTCCGACTTGAAGGCGGAAAACGTCAAACTCGTCACCCTCCAGCCCAATCCCAAGGCGTTCAAACTGGCCGACCGCTTCCCCGGAAAAGCCGTCACGGCCTCCTTCCAGGCGCTGAACGGTTCCCTGCACATCTCCTGGCGCGCCGTGCTCAGGGACCATTCCCATTACCTGCGGCAGGAACTCCGCCTGGTCAGTACGCAGCCCGTCCAGATGAAAAACATCGTAGCCATGCAATATGACCTGGTGGAAGGAAAAGCCGGGGCCGCCTCCGTCTCCGGCAACGCCAGAGGCGCCCTCATCGTCAATGACCTGGCTTTCACCGCCCTGGAAACGCCCATGGGCATCAATACCGTGGGAGGAACCGGAAATGCGGAAAGCGGGGACTCCGCAACCTGGAAAGCCAACGCATGGTCCACGGCTTCATGGACGGGCAATTTCAACATCCCGAAGGAACTGAACAAGCAGTACGGGGACAAGCTGGCCTCTGCGGAAGGCCCCGTTACCATTGACGGCAAAGGGCCCTGCACCGTCACTTTCCAGTACAAGGGAGGCGACAAGGGGAATAACAAGCTGAACACGGTCGGCGTGCAGCTCCTTTCCACGAAGGGAGCCGTTCTGGACTCGGATTTCCACGCCGGCAGCACCGGGAATGCCAATGCCAACAACACCTATACCGTAAAAGTTCCCGCCAAGGGGGACTACATGCTGCGCTACTGGGTCCAGACCAAGACTGAACCGATTGCCAGCAAGGGGGAAATCATCTTCTCCCTCCCCGTGCGCACGCTGGATAAAAAAGAGGCTGCCCAAACGGACGATTCCCGGATGGCCCAGGGCCTCTGGAGCC
Organism: Akkermansia sp.; assembly: GCF_020860705.1. GTDB lineage: Bacteria > Verrucomicrobiota > Verrucomicrobiia > Verrucomicrobiales > Akkermansiaceae > Akkermansia. The sequence goes on along the minus strand of NZ_JAJBTT010000018.1, from coordinate 76,973 downwards.
GTAAAACCACCATGCAGCCCAGGGAAGTGTGGGAAGTATCCTCCGTCCTCGGCATCTTTGCCCCCGGCCAGCAGCGCCGCTCCTTCCTGGCCTATATAGAGCGGGAGCGCGTGATGCCCTACCGCCCTTTCATCCATTACAATTCCTGGTATGAACTGAATATCAACCGGAACAATGATTCCGATCCCGCCAAGCGCATGACGGAAGAGCAGTGCCTGGCCGTGCTGAAGGACTGGCAGGAACAGTTTTTCCAGAAACGCGGCATGTCTATTGACGCCTTCGTCTGGGATGACGGATGGGACGAGTTCAACAGCCTGTGGGACTTCCACAAGATGTTCCCGCAGGGATTCAAGCGCGTGGACGCCGCCGCCGGCAGGCAAAAGGCGGGCATCGGCGCGTGGCTGGGCCCGGTGGGCGGCTATGGAGCCTCCAAGGGCAAGCGCCTCGCCCACTGGAACGTCAAGCACCCGGACAACAAGATCGGCAACTTCCAGCTTTCCAACAAGGAATACTTTGACGCCTTTGTGGGCCGCTGCTCCCAGATGGTGAAGGACTACAACATGAAGTACTTCAAATTCGACGGCATCAGCACCCACTTCCACGCCAAGGGCCCCGGCAATGAAGAGGATGCGGAAGGCATCATCCGCGTGCTGACCGCCCTGCGCAAAAAGAAGGGAGATCTTTACATCAACTGCACGGTGGGAACCTGGGCCTCCCCCTTCTGGTTCCGTTACGCGGACTCCGTCTGGAGGCAGGAAAACGACTTCGGCACCATCGGCGTGGGCGACAACCGCGACAAGTGGATCACCTACCGCGACCGCCTGGTGCATGAAGTCTTTGTGCAGGGCTCTCCGCTGATGCCCATCAACTCCATGATGACCCACGGTGTGATCGTCACCAAGTTCGGGCCGCCCGCGTGCATGCCCCGCGATCCTGAAAACGTGAAGAAGGAACTCCGCTGCGCCATGGCCTGCGGGACCTCCCTCCAGGAACTCTATGTGGACCGGGACCTGATGAACGCCCAAAACGGCCTGCTGTGGGACGAGCTGGCCAAGAGCATCAAATGGATACGCCGCAATGCGGACGTGCTGGACGATGTGCACTGGGTGGGCGGCAACCCGTGGAACAAGGATACCAATGAAGGAGCCGTGTACGGGTGGGCCGCCTGGAATAAAAACAAGGCAACCCTGGCGCTCCGCAACTCCTCCGATCAGGAGAAAAGCCTGACCGGCACCCTGCGCAGCCTTCTGGACATCCCCGCAGACGTCAAGGGGGCCATCACCTTCAAGGATTCCTATGACGACCAGAGGGCTCTGGACGGCTTCACCGGCAAGCCCCTGGACATCGACAAAGAGCTGACCTTTACGTTAAAACCCTTTGAAGTGCTGGTGTACGAAGGGGGCAAGGCCAAATAAAACCCTCCGTCATCCGGGAGCATGCACCGGCAATGCAGGACGGACGGTTAAAACAACTCCGTGGGCGGAAGCCGGCAACGCGGCCTCCCGTGGATGCATTCCTCCCACGGACCGGCGGCCCGCACGGAGATCAGAGCATCTTCTCAAACGTCACCGCTTCCAGCGGATCGGCGGGGTTGACCGGCAACACCAGGCATTCCGCATTCTCTCCGCCCAGGTACAGCGTCAGGCTGCTGCCCGGGGAATAAACGATGGATACGCCGTAATACCCGCCCTTTTTCACCAGGGACCAGGTTCCCCGGCAGGAGGAAACAAGATCCTCTTCCAGCACGGAGAGGTCGTCCCTTTCCTCCGGATGGGAAATCCACCAGCCCCACGCCTCCGGACGAGGGAAGGAGGAAATCTCACACGTTCCGTCTTCATGAAGGAAAATCGTGGAAGAACTGACCTGGAAAAAGCGTTTCAGCTCCGGAGGCCGGAAAAACCACCGCTCCCTGGGAGTGGATTCCACCTCATACTTTCCGGACAGGGCCTGAAGCGCCGGCTCCTGAATCCACAGGAAGGTATTTTTATGCATCACCCGGTGGCATGCCAGGCCCACCACGGCCAGCAGGGAAAGGAACGCCAGCAAAAACGCCCACAGGGCCAGCCTCTTTCTCCACCAGGCATAAACGGCGGCCAGTCCCGCCACGCTGCCCACGCAAAGCCAGAAGCCCCAGGAACGGGAGAGGAAGGAAAGAGCCTCCGCCAGCACGGAAAAGCCATGAGAAAGATCACTCCACATAGGTAATTCAGAATCTCCAGAACTCCATCAAAGTCAAGGCAACAATGCTGGTCTTCACGGCACGGAAGGAAAAACTGCGCCGCCTCTTCCTCAAAAACTCCCGTCATCATTTCCGCAAATCTTCCTCCGTCCTTTCCTCATGCACTCCAATCAGGTAAAGAAACATCTCGACCATGAAGAGCGCAGCACACCATCAGGGACTCACGGAACAGCAGGTTCTGGAAAGCCGGACCAAATACGGCGTCAATATCCTGACGCCGCCGGAAAAGGAACCCCTGTGGAAGCAATTCCTGGAGAAATTCTCAGACCCTATCATCAAGATCCTGCTGGTGGCCCTGCTCCTGTCCGTAGGCGTGGCCTGCTACCAGTTTTTTACCGGAGCGGAACCGGCCAGCGTCTTTCTGGAACCCGTGGGCATTCTGGTAGCCATCCTGCTGGCTACCTGCGTGGGCTTCGCCTTTGAGGTAAGCGCCAACAAGAAATTTGAAATCCTGAACCAGGTCAATGACGACACCATGGTCCAGGTCATCCGCGGGGGCAACGTCTGCGAACTGCCCCGCCGTGACGTGGTGGCGGGGGACGTCGTCATCCTGAACACCGGGGAGGAAGTCCCTGCGGACGGAGTTCTGCTGGAAGCCGTTTCCCTCCAGGTCAATGAATCCACGCTGACCGGGGAACCCCTCATCAGCAAAACCACGGTGGAAGCGGAGTTCAACAAGGACGCCACCTACCCCTCCAACCATGTTCTGAAAGGAACCACGGTGGTGGACGGCCACGGGATCATGGAAGTGACGTCCGTGGGGGACAAGACGGAATACGGCAAGGTTTACGAAGGCTCCCAGATTGACAACAAGGTGCAGACTCCCCTCAACCGCCAGCTTTCCAGGCTGGGCGACCTCATCACCTGGGCCAGCTACGCCATTGCCGCCCTCATCATCATCGGCCGCCTTACTCTGTACTTCTCCCATCTGGACGGCCCCGTGGAATGGCTGGGCGCGGGAACCTACATTCTGAACACCGTCATGATCGCCGTAACCGTCATCGTGGTCACGGTGCCGGAAGGCCTGCCCATGAGCGTCACCCTGAGCCTGGCCCTGAGCATGAAGAGCATGCTCGCCAACAACAACCTGGTGCGTAAAATGCACGCCTGTGAAACCATGGGGGCCGCCACCGTCATCTGCACGGACAAGACGGGCACCCTGACGCGCAACCAGATGAACGTGTACAAGGCGGACTTTTACGGCCTGGGGAACGCCTCCCCGGCGGACAACGAGCTGGGCAACCTGATCCGGGAGGGAATCGCCGTGAACTCCACCGCCTTCCTGGACTATGAGAATCCGGAACACATCAAGGCCCTGGGCAACCCCACGGAAGGGGCGCTTCTCCTGTGGCTGCACGGGCTGGGAGTGAATTACCTGGACCTGAGGGAAAACGCCCGCGTGCTGGAACAGCTCACCTTCTCCACGGAGCGCAAGTACATGGCAACCGTGGTGGAATCCCCCCTGCTGGGGAAAAAAATCCTGTACGTGAAGGGAGCGCCGGAAATCGTGCTGGGCCTCTGCTCCACCGTCCTGACTCCGGAAGGCCATGTGCCTGCCGCAGACATGCGCCCCGCGATTGAGGAGCAGCTGCTGGCCTACCAGAACCAGGCCATGCGCACGCTGGGCTTTGCTTACCGGATATTGGATGATGACGCCCCGGTATTCGAGGATGGCCGCGTCATCCGCAAAGACCTGGTTTATCTGGGCATCGCCGCCATTTCCGACCCCGTCCGGGACGATGTCCCCCAGGCCGTGAAGGACTGCATGGATGCAGGCATCAATATCAAGATCGTCACGGGAGACACGCCCGGCACCGCGCGGGAAATCGGCCGCCAGATCGGCCTGTGGACGGAGGCGGACACGCCGGACCGCCTGATGACGGGCGTGGAGTTTGAGCAGACTCCGGATGAGGAATTGCTTAACCGCGTCATGGACCTGAAAATCATGTGCCGCGCCAGGCCCATGGACAAGGAACGCCTGGTGAAACTGCTCCAAAAGAAGGACCAGGTGGTGGCCGTGACGGGGGACGGCACCAATGACGCCCCTGCCCTGAACGCCGCCCAGGTGGGCCTTTCCATGGGGGACGGCACCACCGTGGCGAAGGAGGCCAGCGCCATCACCATTCTGGACAACTCCTTCATGAGCATTTCCCGCGCCGTCATGTGGGGGCGCTCCCTGTACAGGAACATCCAGCGCTTCATCGTCTTCCAGATGACCATCAACGTGGCGGCCTGCCTCATTGTGCTCATCGGCGCGTTCCTGGGCGCGGAATCTCCCCTCACGGTCACGCAGATGCTCTGGGTGAACCTCATCATGGACACCTTCGCCGCCCTGGCCCTGGCCTCCCTGCCGCCGGACGAACGCGTGATGCAGGACCCGCCGCGCAAAACCACGGACCACATCATCACCCGCCCCATGGGCCGGAACATCCTGGGCGTGGGCATCCTGTTCGTGGCCTTCCTGTTCGGCCTGCTGCAATACTTCAAGCATGCGGACATCACCAGCCTGACGCAGTTCAGCCTCAGCGGCTACTTCCGCAGCTACCTGGATTTTTCTTCTCCGGAACACGAACTGACCGGATATGAACTGTCCCTGTTCTTCACCATCTTCGTATTTCTCCAATTCTGGAACATGTTCAATGCCAAGGCATTCAACACACACCAGAGCGCCTTCGCCCGCATGGGCGCCAGTATCGGGGGCTTCGGCCTGGTGGCGCTGCTCATCCTGGCCGGGCAATACATCATTGTCACCTTCGGCGGCAAGATGTTCAACGTGGTGCCCCTGAGCTGGACGGACTGGGGCCTCATCTTTGCCGGCACCTCCATCGTCCTGTGGATCGGGGAACTGGCGAGGGCCTTCACCCCGTCCCCATCTCCCCGGCATCCGTAAGCACGTCCAGCCGCCTGATGCGGCGGAAACCACCCCTGCATGACACGGACGGCGTTGCCGCCCGGAAAGCCTTCTTTCAACAAAGGAGGCCGCAGGCGTGTCATTCACAGCATGGACTTGACACGCCTGACGGGCTCTATTTCCGGTTCCGCCGTTCTCCTTTTCCTGCTTCCCCTCCTGTTTTCCGGGTGTAAAAAGACAGAACAGGCTCCTCATGAAACGCCCACGATTATCTATGAACAGCCCGTTGTCATGGACATTCCGGTCATGGGGAGCTGGGTGGGCCATCTGGACGGCGTGGACAACTCCTCCATCGTGCCCCAGATCACGGGCTACCTGCAAACGCAGAATTACGCCAACGGGGCCATTGTGAAGAAGGGAGAGGCGCTCTTCCGCATTGACGATTCCACCTTCAAGGACCAGGTAACCAGGGCCAAAGCTACGCTGGCGCAGGCGCAGGCCCAGCTTCAGCAGTTGAATTACGATACGGAGATTTACAAGCCCCTGGCCGCGGAGAACGCCATTTCCAAGCAGAAGTACGAGGACACGCGCCTGTCCGCCATTGCGGCGGAAGCGCAGGTGCAGCAGGCCACGGCGGCCTTGGCCCTGGCTGAAAAGAATCTCTCCTATACGGTGCTGTACGCTCCCTTTGACGGAATTGCCGGCATTTCCAAAACAAACATCGGCGACCTGGTCAGCCCGGAAAGCGGCCCCCTCGCCATCGTCTCCTCCGTCAACCCCATCCGCGTCAATTTTGCCGTCACCCAGCAGGAATGGATCCAGCAGGCCGGCAAGAACGGAAATGAAGGCGTCCAGAAAGGCAGCAAGCTGGACATCACGCTGAAGGACGGCACCAAATACCCGGAACAAGCCACGGTGGTGGCCATTGACCGGGCGTTCAATCCCCAGACGGGCACCATCCGCGTGCAGGCCAATCTTCCCAATGCCGACTACCTGCTGCGTCCCGGCATGTTCATCCTCGCCACGGCCCGGCTGGCCACCGTCAAAAATGCGCTGACCGTTCCGTCAAAGGCCCTTCTTTCCACCCAGGGCCGCTTCTTCGTCATCGCGCTGGACGGGAACGACCACCCCTCCATCATTCCCGTGCAGGCAGGAACGCAGCAGGGCGACCGGCAGCAGGTTATTCCGCTGAAACCGGATTCCCTCACCCCGCAGAGCAAGGTGGTCGTGGACGGCCTTCTCCAGGCGGAAATGGCTTCCAGAAACCCGGCTGCACGCATGAAAGCAGTCCCCGCCAGCAACCAATAAGCCCTTCTCCCCATGGCTGATTTCTTCATCAAGCGCCCCATCCTTTCCATCTGCCTCTCCATCATCATCGTTCTGCTGGGGGTCTTCTCCATTCTGCGCCTTCCCATATCCGAGTACCCGGATATCATCCCCCCCTCCATCCAGGTGACGGCCACCTATCCCGGGGCGGACTGCGAGACGGTGGTCAAATCCATCGCCTCCCCCATTGAACAGCAGATGTCCGGCGTAGACGGCATGTCCTACATGACTTCCGTCAATACCAACAACGGGCAGATGAGCATGATGATCCTTTTTGAAACCGGCACGGAGGCGAACATGGACCAGGTGCTTTCCTACCTGCGCTACGGGCAGGCCACCTCCCAGCTTCCGCCGGAAGTCAGCGAACTGGGCGTCTCCCTGCGCAAGACCAGCGGGCTGCCCGCCCTGGTGGTCAGCCTCTATTCCCCGCAGGGCACCTATGACGGCCTCTGGCTGGCGAATTACGCCTATATCAACATGGTGGACGCCATCAAGCGCGTCCCCGGCGTAGGCGACGTGCAGGTATTCGGCTCCGGCCGCTATGCCATGCGCATCTGGCTGAATCCGGAAAAGATGGCCGCCCTGAACATTACGGCCCGTGACGTGATGCTGGCCGTGCAGGCCCAGAACGCCGTGAATCCGGCGGGCAAGATCGGCGCGCAGCCCGCTCCGCCGGACCAGCAGCTTTCCTTTACCGTGAAGGCCCCTGGGCGCCTGACCAGCGTGAAGGAATTTGAAAACATCGTCGTGCGCGGACAGGGCAGCTCCATCGTGCGGGTGAGTGACGTCGCCCGCGTGGAACTGGGTTCGGAGACTTACAGCCTCAGTTCTTCCGTAAACGGCATGCCTGCCGCCTCCATCGGCATTTATGAGGCGCCCGGAGGAAACGCCATCCAGCTGGTGGACAATATCAAGGCCCTGCTGAAAGATACCAACATGCCCCCCGGCATGGATTACCTCGTTTCCCTGGATTCCACCCTGGCCGTCCGTGCCGGGATTAATGACATCGTCAGCACGCTGGTGATCGCCCTGGGCCTGGTGGTGCTGGTGGTTTTCATCTTCCTCCAGGGCTGGCGCGGCACGCTGATTCCGGCCTTCGCCGTGCCGGTTTCCATCGTGGGCGCCTTCATCGCCTTTCCGTTCTTCGGCTTTTCCATCAATACGATCTGCCTGATGGGGCTGGTGCTGGCCATCGGCCTGGTGGTGGATGACGCCATCGTCGTGGTGGAAGCGGTAAAAAACCATATCTCCAACGGGGAGAAGCCCATGCAGGCCACCATGGCGGCCATGAAGGAGGTATCCGGCCCCATCGTGAGTACGGCGCTGGTCATTTCCTGCGTGTTTGTGCCCACCCTGCTGCTGCCCGGCGTTACGGGCAAGCTGTTTGAACAATTCGCCGTGACCATCGGCGTGTCCATCATCATCTCCGCCTTTTGCGCCCTGTCCCTCAGCCCCACCCTGTCCGCCGGACTGCTGAAAGCCGGAAAGGCGGATTCCATTCCACTGCTGGGGCCTTTCTTCAATTTATTCAACAAGGGCTTCAACAAGACACGGGACTGGTACGTGGAAACCTGCGCCAAACTCATCCGGCACATGTGGCTTTCCATCCTTCTGCTGGCCGCCATGACCGTCCTTCTCTTCCCCCTTGCCAAACTCATCCCCACCGGGTTCCTCCCCAATGAAGACCAGGGCTACCTGTTCGGAGGGGTGGAAATGCCGGACAATACTTCCCTGAACGTCACGGCGGCCACAGCCGCGCAGATTGAACGGATCATCCGGGAAGATCCCGGCGTGGAAGTGGTCACCACCGTGAACGGCTTCAACCTCATCAGCTCCGTCCAAAGCTCCTCCAACTCCTTTTTCTTCATTTCCCTGAAACCGTGGTCGGAGCGGACCGCCCCGGGCATGACGGCGGACGGCATCGCCGCCAGGCTGAAAAGCAAGCTGAACGCGGAAATTTCCTCCGGCATGGCGTATGTGGTTCCGCCGCCTCCCCTGCCGGGCGTCGGCACGTCCGGGGACGTCACCTTCCTGCTGGAAGACCGCCAGGGCATCGGGGAGAAATTCCTGGCCGCCAACACGGCCAAGTTCATCGAGGCCGCCACGAAACGGCCTGAAATCGCAGGCATCAGCAATTTCATGTCTCCGTCCAACCTTCAGTACAATCTGAATGTGAACACGGAGCAGGCCACCCTCCAGAACATGAACGTGGATGAGATTTACGCCACCATCCAGGCGTACATGGGCAGCACCTTCCTGAATAATTTCAATATTTACGGGCAGGAATGGCAGGTGTACATGCAGGCGGACGCCCCCTACCGGAACAGCATCGACAAGCTTTCCATGTTCTACGTGCGCAACAATGCCGGGGACCCGGTTCCGCTGGATTCCGTCATCAACGTCACGCACGGCTGGGCGCCGGAATTCCTGATCCGCCAGAACATGTTCAACAGCTCCCAGCTCAACGTCACCCCGGCTCCGGGCTATTCCTCCGGGCAGGTCATGAATGCCCTGGAGGAAGTCTTCGCCCAGACGATGCCCTCCGGCATGGGGTATGATTATTCCGGCATGAGCTACCAGGAAAAACAGGCGCAGCACGGCATCACCATCGGCATGATTTTTGCGGCCTCCGCCATCTTCGTTTTCCTGATCCTGGCCTCCCTGTATGAAAGCTGGTCGCTACCCGTCGCTGTCTTCATGACCGCTCCCATCGCCATTCTGGGCGCTTTCCTGGCACTGTGGATTTTCGGCCAGCAGTTGAACATTTACTCGGAAATCGGACTCATCGTGCTGATTGCGCTGGCGGCGAAAAACGCCATCCTCATCGTGGAATTCGCCGTGCTGGAACTGAAACAGGGGAAAGACCTGCTCACCTCCACGCTGGATGCGGCCAGAATCCGTTTGCGCCCCATCCTGATGACCAGCATCGCCTTCATCATGGGCTGTCTTCCCCTGGCCCTGGCCACGGGCGCGGGAGCGGCGGCGCGGCAGGTGGTCGGCATAGGGGTGATCGGCGGCATGATTACGGCCGTCTTCATCGGGGTGTTCTTCATCCCCTCCTTCTTCTATCTGGTTGCCAAACTTGCCAGGCTGGACAAGAAAGTGGCCCGCCAGCTTCAGGAAAAGGCGCAGGGAGCGCCCGCTCCGGTAAAATGAGCAATGCCCGCGCCCGGAACGGAAAACCCTGCGGACGGCAATAGACGCTTTTTCTCTACACGCTTTTTCCCTACATCCAGAATATCCAGGCCCAGAAGGCCTTGACAAGGACGAGCACCACATTGATCAGCAGCCCCACCTTGATCATGGTCATTTGAGGGAATTTCCCCGTGGCGAAGGCCAGGGCATTCGGCGGCGTGGATACCGGAAGCATGAAGGCGCAGGAAGCGCCGATACCCACCAGAAGCACCAGCGGCAGGGCGGACATGCCCATGGCGGAGGCCACCGTAACCATCAGGGGGGCCACCAGGGCCGCGCTGGCCGTATTGGAGCAGAATTCCGTCAGGGACGTAATGAAAACGCTGATGATGAGCAGGATGACCAGGGGACTCTGGCCCATGGCCAGGGAAGACACCCGGTCCGCCAGAAATCCCGCGGCCCCCGTCTGCACCAGAATGCTGCTGAGCGTGATGCCTCCCCCAAACAGCAGCAGAACGCCCCAGTCCGTATTTTTGGCAATGCCGCTCCAGTTGATGACCCCGCACAGGGGCAGCAGCACCGCGGCGCACAGCGCAATGAGCGTATCCATGGACGGGATGCCCCCCAGCGCGGAGGAAAGGAAGCTGCTGCACATCCAGCTGCCGGCCACCAGCACAAACAGAACCAGCACGCGCACCTGCCTGGCGTTCAGGCGGGATTCCGTCTCATCCCCTTCTGCCGGGGACATATCCACATGCAGACCCAGCCGTGGGCGTAAAAACAGGTACATCAGGCAAAAGACAATTACCCCGAATACCAGCACAATGGGCATGGCGATCCGGAACCATTCCGCAAACCCCATGCCGAGCTCATGCGCCGCAATGGCATTGGGAGGGGAACCCACCAGCGTTCCCATGCCGCCGATGGAGGCGCTGTACGCCACTCCCAGCACGGCAAAGGGGGCCGTTGTCCCGATCTTTTCCGCCGGAATGCGGTCCAGCAGTCCGATAACCAGGGGGAGCATCATGGCCGCCGTGGCCGTGTTGGACATCCACATGGAGAGAAAGGCCGTCGCCAGAAAGATCAGCACCAGCGCCATGCCCAGGCTTCCGCGGGCCATTTTGAGAATTTTTCCCGCGAGCCAGGTGTCTATCTTCTGTTCATGAAGGGCGCCGGCCATGGCAAAGCCGCCGAAGAACAGGAAAATGGTGGGATCGGCAAAGCCTGCCAGCGCCTTCGCTCCCGGAAGAATGCCCATGAACATGGCGAGCACCGGCACCAGCAGGGCGGTCACGGTCACATGCAGCGCCTCCGTCAGCCACAGAACGCCAATGAAGGTGAGAACGGCCAGCCCTCTGGCTACCTCCGGGTCCACGGGGAGCCACTTGAGCATCGCCAGGAAAAGAAGCACGTCACACGCAATGATGATGTAATTGCGGTGCCCCTTGGCGGAATCTGTCGTACGATGGCGCATGGTTAAAAAATGGTGTTATTTCCTTTTGTACGCTTCCGGGAAATAGAGTCAACTTCATTCCGGAAGATGCCGGGAGAAGCTCCCCCACCTGCATCAAGAACAAGGAAGGAGTCCGGAGTGCGGACTCTGGATACGGCCTCCCCGGCACAGGCGCAGGAAACCCGTGCGGACCATCCCTCCCCCTTTTGAAAACGAGAGAAGTCCAGACATGCAAAAAGCCGCCCGGCACATGCGGGGCGGCTTGTAAAAACTGTTTGATTGACGCGCGAAGGGGGGAACCCTGCGCCCGGGCAATTATTCAGCGGCAGGTTCGGCAGCCTTCTTGGCAGCCGGCTTTTTGGCGGGGGCCTTCTTGGCAGGAGCCTTGGTTTCAGCCTTCTTGGCGGGGGCCTTGGCCGCGGTCTTTTTGGCGGGAGCTTCCTTGGCGGCAGGCTTGGCGTCCTTGGCAACGGGAACGGCCAGACGGATAGGCGTATTGGAATTCAACTTGGCCTGTTCCTTCTTACGCTTGTTGTATTCGGCACGTCTGCGGCGCTTGGTGACTTTGCGGATTTGCTGTCCCATAGTGATAATTGCTATGATATTTACTAATTCTTAAAAGCTCCATGTGGCACATGGGCGTGGATACAACTACCAACCCCGCATCCCATACGCAAGCACAAAGCGTTATTAAGGCACAGAAAGGGGACGGCAGCCCCCTTTTTTCCCAACCGGACGACGGGAAAAAGGAACGGAGCGGAGGCGGTTCTACCACAATTTCAGCGCATCCACCCGGACCGGGCGTTCCCAGCGCAGGTGGTCACGGATGGCGGCGGCAATGAATTCCAGGCCGCGCTCCACCGCCGTGACCAGTCCGTCCCCGGCGGCCAGGCGCGCCGCAATGGCGGCGGACAGGGAACAGCCCGTTCCATGCGTGCTCACCCCCTGCACGCGCGGGCGGTTCCATTCCCCCAGAATGCGGCCGTCCTGCCCCGCCAGCACGTCCCGGCAGTCCCCTTCCAGATGACCGCCCTTCAGAAGAACCGGGCATCCGTACTTCAGGGCCAGCCGTGCGGCGGCCTCCGGCAGTTCATCCCTTCCGGGATTGGAGGAAGAGCGGAGCAGCACGGCGGCCTCATCCAGATTGGGCGTCAGCAGGGCCGCGCCCGGCAGCAGCAGTTCTTCATAAACGGCTACCGCCTCCTCCCGCATCAGCCGATCGCCCGCCGTGGCGATCATCACGGGGTCCACCACTACGGGAATATCCGCATCCGCCAGCACTTCATGCACCGCCCGGACAATGGCCGGAGAATACAGCATGCCCGTCTTCACGGCGCCCACGGGAAAATGTTCCAGATTGATTCTGACCTGGTCCGCCACCAGCGCAGGGTCCACCTCCTGAATGCCGCGCACGAGCCCCGGCACCTCGGACACGACGCAGGTGACGGCCGTCAGCGCAAACGCTCCCATGGCCAGGGCCGCCTTCATATCCGCCTGAAGCCCGGCCCCCGCGGAACAGTCGGAACCGGCAATCGTCATCATTACGGGAATGCTCATGCCCCTGTTTTTAATCGGCAGGGACGGTCTTGAACATCCCAAAATCCGCACGCACCGCCTCAATGTCACACATCCGGGTGGGAAAACGCCGAGGGAATGCCACAATCCGCCCATGACCAACCCTGCCCCGGACGATCAGGAATTCTGGCTTTTCATCCAGCCTGCGCCCCTGCCCACGGCTGAGGAATTGCAAAAAAACATGTTCCGCCTGGACCCGTGCTTCCGGCTGAACCTTTCCGGCGCGCCGGAAAACGCGCCGGACCACGTGCTGGAAGGGGAATACCTGGATGAAGAAGGGGAATCCCAGCTGGACGTGTTCTGGGTGATGGAGAGGGACGACGCGCGCCAGGCATTCAAGAGGGACGCCTCCGCCCTCCGGCAAATAGGAAACCGTACCAAAATGCTGCGTTTCATCCTGGAGGATGAATGCGCCCTGGGCCACGTTTTCGCCATGATCCACGCCATTCTGGAACACCGGGACGGCCTGCTGGTCATTCCGGACGCCCGGGGAAACATCGTTCTGGAACGGAAGCAGGCCCTGGAATTCCTGAACCGGGAAATCCGGGAAGGCTAACGTTCTTCCGTCTGCGGCGCACGGCCGCCTTCCCGCTCTGCATTCAGCTGGAGGGCCTTCTTTTTCCAGACTTCCGCCATGTCCGCATCCTGCCTGGTTCCCTTTCCGGTGCTGTAGCAGACGGAAAGCATCAGCATGGCGTTGACGTGGTCCTGCCCGGCGGCCAGCCGGAGCCAGTTGAACGCCTTGCCCTCATCCACGGGCACGCCGGAGCCTTCCAGATACGCCAGCCCCGCGATGTACTGGGCATGGGCGTCCCCGGCGGAAGCCGCCTGCTCATACCATTTCATCGCACGCTCCATATCCTGCTCCACGCCCGTCCCCTTCGCATAAATATTCCCCAGATAGACGGAGGAAGCCGTATTCCCCCCGTTGGCGGCTTTTTCCAGCAAAACCAGTCCGGAGGCCGCATCCCGGTCAAAGCCCATTTTCCCTTCCATGTAGGCCCGGCCCAGCAGTCCCATGGCCGCCGGATGTTCCTCATCCGCCGCCTTCTGCCACAGTTCCAGAGCCTTGTTCCCGTCCTGGTTCACTCCATCCCCCTTGAAATACATCATGCCCAGCATGTACAGGGCGTTACCCCGCTGACTGCCGGGCCGCGCGAGGCCGTACTCAAACCATTCCCTGGCCGCTGCCGCATCACGCTTGACGCCGGTTCCGTACAGGAACATGGCGCCGATGACCGTTTCCCCGGAATACCCGGCGCCGGCCTCCGCCACGGAGTCACACCAGGAACGCACATCCAGCGGATGGGCCCAGCCGTTCTGCAATCCCTCCGCATACAGGGCGGCCACGTCATTGAGCGCCTTCACATGCTCCTTGTCATTCCCCTTCTCACGGGCGGCCCTGGCGGATGCGGCGGCAAGGCGTTCCTGCCATTTTCCTGCCTCCCCCTTTTCTGCGGCAGGCGCTTCCCTCTCCCCGGAAGGGGAAGGCTGATCTTTCCCGGCTGCGGGTTTGCGGTCGCACCCGCACCAGAAAAGGGATACGGAGACAGCCAGGCATCCGGCGGCAACTTTTCTCATCATGTCCATTACCATAGGACAGCCGCGCGGACCTGCCAAGAAGAGAAATGACGGAAATGCCGCAGCCGCCCGCGCCTGGGGGACATCCCGGACGCCTCTTGAACCGCGGAAGAGGGATTTTCTCTTTTATCATTGAATATTTTCCTCTTTTTGTTCTACTGGAACCAGTTCAACCGCTGATGAAATTTGTACCGCGCCTGTATCTCCTGACGTGCCTGGTCCTGGTGTCCATGGGGGGAGTCTGCTGCCGGATTTCTGCTGCGGAACCTCCCGTAAAATACATTTTTGAACTGTCGGACGAACCGGTGAAAGTCCGCCCGGGGAAAATAGATACCAAAAGCGTTTTCTTCCCCAAATACGCGCGCGGCACCTCTCCGGAAGCCCTGAAACAGCAGGCTGCCCTCTTCCAGTCCCAGATGGAGCGCGCCGCGCCCAAAAACAAGCCCGCCATCAGCATCCACATGAATGAAGACAGGGTGGAAACGGACAGGCAAGCCCTGTCAGGCTACGAATTCTACCATCCGGCCAGCAAGGAAGAGCTGGTCATCACCACGGAAAAACCGGATGACGAGGTCTGGCTGAACGACGGCGACCCGGACAGCCCTTTTTTCCATACGCCCCCTTCCGCCACCAATACGGAGATCCGTGAGATTTCCTCGCCCTCCGACGTCTGGCCCGCCTGGAACGAGGCGGAAGTCAATCTGCACATGAATCTACCGGAATCGGAGCCGAAACCTTTCGTCATCCAGCCGGCTCCGTCCGGGGCCTTCCGCACCATCATCAAATCCTTCAACGGGACCATTTTTGAAGCGGACTCCCGGCCCATGCATCCCGTGTGGGACCAGCTTCCCCCCGGGTACGTCCCCATTCCGGCGCTCCCGGCCTACCAGCCCACCGTACTGAGAAAATTACAATAACGGAGGTGGTGGATCAGAACTTGAACCGGACGGCTCCGAAAACGCTCCATCCGTTGAACGCCCTGGCCGTTGTTGAATCCACGCGGCTGGTGATGTATTCCACCGCCAGCATCAGTTTGACCGCATTCACGGCTTCCGGGCACAGGTAGCAGTTCAGCCCCAGGTAAAAGGAATGCATGCTGTCCACCCATGCGGGGTAATGGGTGACGCTGGGCGCATACCGGGTGTTCAGCTTCACGGAACGGTTGCCGAAGGAACACTGGTACTGGAAGACGCCTTCCAAATGGGGGGAAATCCGGTAAACGGGCTGAAGAACCAGGCCATACACATTCTTGGCGCCCGGCTGCCCGACAATCCCCACCCCCGCCAGCAGGTTCCCCATCACGGAAAAGGCGCCACGGCTGGCGTCCCAGCTCAGGGAAACAACGTCCTGCGCCCCCGTTCCGCAGTAATCGGAAGTGGAAGGAATCTTCCTTCCGCGCCACTCCGTAAAATTATGGGCGTACTGGTACCCCAAGGTCTGGCTGTCCCACATGGGGGAGGCCACCTTCCACTTCATGGCGTTCAGGGCAAAAAGATTGTCCGCGGAATGGAACTGGATTTCATCCTTCAGATCCGTGCCGTTCGCGTTCAGGTAAATGCCGTAGGAATGGTACAGGCTTTTGGCGTCCTTCTGGAAATTGGCCTCCAGCCCCCAGTTGGAAATGGGAATCAATTCATTGCACAGGGCGGACCTTTCCACCGTCTTGATCCGGGAGGAAGCCAGGCAGTATTCGGACGTGAGTTGCGGCGTCAGCTTCCCCGCCCTGAACTTGACGCCGGGCATGGTCTTTTCCAGATAAAGCTCATACAGGGACCATTCCGTGCGGCTGCCGGTCCATTCCCCGCGCACTTCACGGTGGCGGCCTTCCAGGTCCCCCACATTCGTCAGGTTGGACAGGCGCCAGGAGCCGTCTCCCATCAGAATGTCGCCGCCCAGGTAGGCCCGCCGCCACTCGCTGTTATGGCCGCCGGAAGAAGGGCAGAACTTGTTGGCTCCATTGGGGCTGACGGCGGCAGCCTGGTACTGGCCGATCAGAGTCAGCTTCACCTTCCTGATCCAGGAGGAATCATTCCGGTAGAGAACGGGGCCGCGGTCCAGCACGCTGCACAGGGAAGGAAGGGAGCCCGCGGATGCCGGACGGGCCTGCGCCATCCCCGCGCCGTCCCCCGCCGCGTGGAAAACAGCGCACCAGCAGACGGCAGACAGGCAATTCCGCAGAAAAACAGGCTTCATCATAGGATTAACGAACAAGTTGCAGGACGCACACCTTACGGGGACACCCCTGAAAATCAAGTCCGGATGTTCCTTTTGCCATTGCAGGTTTCCGGGTGGCCGTGTTATAAAAACGGACAGATATGAACACGCCAGCACGCCCTTCCCTCTGGAGATACTTTATCCTGTGCCTCACGAAAAATTACGCTACGTTCTCGGGGACGGCCTCGCGGCGGGAGTTCTGGGGATTCTACCTCTTCCTGTTTATCTTTTCCTTCGTCTTCGGCATGGCCGGCGGGGTCATCTTTGCGTTGGGGCTGCCGTGGGGGGAACTGTCGGGAATGCAGGACCCGGAACAAGTCCAGACGATCATCTCTTCCCACATGGCGCCCTTCATCCTCATCGTGCAAATCGTCACCATGGTCTTCTATCTGCCCATCTGGGGCGTTACCATCAGAAGGCTCAGGGACGCGGGGTTCAGTACGGCATGGGGGTACGGCTACATTGCGCTGGCCGTCATCAGTATTATCAACTGGGCCGTGCTGGACCGCTTCCAATACGAAGGAGGCTCCATCACCCAGTTCCTGGGCGTCCTTTCCTCCGCCTACTGGCTGCTGCTGATCATTCTGGCATGCTTCCCCTCCCGGCCTGCGGAGGAGAACACGCCTGAATAACCATCTCCCGCTCCTCCGGGGACAGTCCGTAAATCTCTTCCACCAGCCTGTTCATCCGTTCATCTGCCTCCGGGCAATAACGGACCGCAAGGGCATCCGCCAGCGCCTCTACCTCCCGCAGCCGGGAAAGGCCGGGCACCCGGATGGGAACGCGCAGGATGGGGGCCGTATCCATCTGGAAAAAATCCCCCTGCATTTTCCCCCGGCGGAGAAACCAGAACTGCATGAGGCGGGAATTGAACAGGGCGGCCAGGTACTTCATGCTTATGCGCTCCGTGCGTATCACGTTGAACGCCATCATCACATACGCCTCCTTCTCCGTATAGGCAAAGGTGGGCCGGGCGCACTTGCGTACCGCCAGAATCTTGGGACCGGGAAGGAAGAACCGTTCCTTCCGGGGCCAGTGCACGTGGTAGTACTTCATGCGGCCCATGCGTGTTTCCCGCCGGGCTTCCATCAGGGGGCGGAATTTTTCCAGATGGCGGATGAGCGTAACGGCCCGGTCCGCCCCGTTGGAAGGCGTAAGGTACAGCAGCACTTTTTCCGGTTCCCGTACTCCGTAGCGCTGCACCAGGTGGGGTTCATACAGGGGTTTGAGAAACCGCCGCTCCTGCTCCGGCACGTCATGGAATTGACGCTCCGGCACCACAAACACGCCTTCCCCGCGCCGGATGCCCCTCTTTCGCGCCTCCCCGGCACCCAGCGTTCCCAGGGCGCGGGCGGAAACCACATCCGGATTGGGCACGATTCCCTGGGCGATCTCACTTGCAGCGTCCAGCTCCAAATCCCTGCGTGACTCCATCCTGTCCAGAAGAGCTTGTTCCGCCGCGGAACAGAAAAACAGGCCATGCAGCGCCGCAGCCTTCCGGTCTTCCGGCAAGGGATGCGCCTCATAGGGGGCATGGTCCAGAAAATCCCGCACTTCTTCCACGGCTTCCGGGGAGCCGGAAAAACGGCGGTATTCCACGGCCGCGCACCCGGACTCCGCCCCTTTTTCCGCCAGCAGGGTCATGGTATGCACCCGCGCTCCCTCAAAAACCCGGCAGGCGCCAAAGTCCGACAAATGCAGGTGCGCACATTCCGCCAGAAGCTTCCGGCGCAGGGGGGCCGCCCCGGCATTCGCCATCCACTTGTTGGGCACGACCAGATGCATCACGCCGCCCGGCTTCAGGGCGTCCAGCCCCACGCAGGCGAACACGTACCAGTAATCCATGCGTGAAGAACAGTAGGAAGCCAACGGAGAAGACTTCAGGCGGTCAAACAGTTCCTTGTTCCCTTTTTCCCCGACAAAAGGGGGATTCCCGATTACCAGGTCAAAGCCTCCGTCCGCCATCACCGCTGAAAGGCCCCGCTGCCAGACGCCATCCTCAGACATGTCCAGGCCATCCCCGCACAGCAGGTGGTCCCGGCAATACCCTTTTCCTCCGGCAGCGAGCCATGCACAGTGAAAACGGAAACGCGCCACCTCCAGCGCCTCCGCACAAACATCCACCCCGTAAATATTCTCTTCCTGAATGGTACGAACTAAATCGGCCTCCGTATATTTCGGCTCCAGACGCTTTCTGCGGGCGACAAGTTCCCGAAGCATTCCCATAGTGAAAGCCCCGGCCCCGGCGGATAAATCCAGCACCCGGATATTTTTCAGCAACCTGGCTTCCTCATCACCATTCCTGGGAACAGGCAATCTGGATGCCAGCCAGAAGGATACCGCCTCCCGGACCATCCAGCGGACCAGGAAGCCGGGAGTATACACGGTTCCGGAACGGCGGGCATCCGTCAGAGAGCGTTCCTGCATCCCCTCCAGCACGGAAGGAGTAACAGCCCGGTGAGCATCCTCTTCCCTCAGGGAAAAAAAGAATCCTTCCGGCAGGCGGCATGCATGGTCCGCCTGCCGTTCCAGCAAATTGTTCATCAAAGCCTCTTTCAACCGCCCCCATGCTTCGGAATGGCTCCCCCTTCCCCGCTCCGGGACAAAACACCGGGCCATGAAACAATCCTGAACGCTCCGCTCCTTCACTACCGTATTCGTACACTACCAGACCGGCCCACGCAATCAAAAGCAGAAATTGCCTCGGATGCCTCCCTCACTATATTTCTGTCCGGGACGTTTTTCCTTAACATTCCATGCATGCTTCCCGCAGGGAAAGGCAGTCGCAGTCTCCTGAAATCATCCGGGGAGCATCCGCAGCTCTTGCAACAATAAAACCTGTATAGCGTCAAAAATATATCATTATGCCAGGAACCCTGCACAGGAAGGCGGCGAATGTATATGTTTCAGAAATCATTCATAAAATCATGAAGGGAGGGCACTGCGGTTACAGGTATCCCTGACGTCCTGTTTTTCTATTACTCTGGAAAATGTGACAGTACCATGTATTCTCAAGGCGATGTTTACAGCCCCGACGAATACCAAACAGCTTTAGAATCATAGGCAATATGAAAAAAAATGTATTAAAAATATCTTTCCTGATTACATTGGTTATTTTAATCATTTCAGCAATTATTTTATTTACAAAAAACAATTGTGCCCATATTCAAATAAAATCAGAATCCGGAGATATTGTTTTTTCCGATGATGTATCATTTAATCAAAATCCGTATTTTTTAAATTTTGATTCCGACAACATCCGGGATTTTCTAGCAAAAAATGATATTGGAGATACGGACAGAATAATCATTTATAATAACGATCATGTCATTTACCGGGGATATAAGGGATATCTGCGTTCTTTGAACGATTCCAGGCAATGGGGACTTCCCGGGAGATTCGTTAAAAAAGGCACAGTATTGACGGATATGTTTGCCATCTCCACTTATTACAGTGGACATGTTTTCAAAGAACCGTATTCCAAGCAATATTTTCTTGAAATGTCATGCGTGGACGAAAACGATCCTTTCCCCATGTATGGAGAAAATCAATAAGAACGGCATTCGCATGGAATTCTTTATGTTGCTGTTATTAAAAACGAAATGTAATTCTCAAGAGATTTCAACACCTGATTTTAAACAACGGCCTCTCCATATTATCGTGTATGCTTGCACCTCCGGGAAAAAGGTCTGGCAGGATAAATGAGAATTGGCAAGAACAAATCGTTTTTTCAACATTCCTATCAACCAAAAGCCCGGCTTTGCTATCAGCAAGCCGGACTTAAAAAAGAGATGGTACCCCGTCACGGGCTCGAACCGTGGACAAACTGATTAAGAGTCAGCTGC
>NZ_JAJBTT010000018.1:41476-56654 GCF_020860705.1 Akkermansia sp. | reverse complement strand
ACCGTGGACAAACTGATTAAGAGTCAGCTGCTCTACCAACTGAGCTAACGAGGCACTGGAATGGTGGCGTTCCTTGAAAGAACGACCGGATGGTACCCCGTCACGGGCTCGAACCGTGGACAAACTGATTAAGAGTCAGCTGCTCTACCAACTGAGCTAACGAGGCATGTATCCGGCAGTTCCCCACGATATGCTCCAACCCTGAAGATGGAGCCACTGGTCGGAATTGAACCGACGACCCACGCATTACGAATGCGTTGCTCTACCCCTGAGCTACAGTGGCATCGCGAGAAGCGCGGAAGCAAGTAATCATAACAGCCCCCTTTTAGCAAGTCTTTTTTGCAACAAGGCCGTTTTTTCACGCCTGGAATCCGGAATCGGGGCCAAGCGCGGCAGGTGACAGTAGAAGAGCTTGCATAAGAAGAGGAAACATGATGGAGTTCGTCTCCTCAACAAGCTTTTCTTTCATTATTTATCATGAAGGCATATTACATTTTCCAGCAGGCAGACGAACAGACCATCAGCGACATTCTGGACTGGATGCGCAACCAGGAACGGGCCATTTACCGCGCCGCCGTGCGTGAACTGGGCGCCCTGAAGAAGCTGCGCCCGGAATTCATCCAGCGCAAGCCCCTCAAGGAACAATTCTCCTTCATCCAGAAAATGCTGGCATGGAAGCCCAGCAATGAAATCGGGGACCACCTGCTCCAGGTCTGGCTCCTGCGCAAGCACCAGGATATGCTGATTACCTTCCTGAACACGCTGGGCATTCCCCATGACGGCAACGGCATCGTGAACGAACTGCCGGAAACGCTGGACAAGGAAAAACTCTCCAAGGCCGTGGACGAATTGTTTGAAAAATATTCTCCCGGCGTAGCGTCCGTGTACCTTCAAATGTTCCAGCTCCAGACGGAAGACGGCTGGGATGAACTGGCAGATGTTCTGGCCAATGACCCCCGCGTCACCATCCGTTGATTTCCTCATCCCTTTTCAACTGTTAAGGATGTTAAAGCCGTTCCGTTCCGGGGCGGCTTTAATGTTTGGCATTGACTGACAGGCAGGGTACTGCTATCCGTGACAGCATACCCTATGAATCGTTTCCTGCTCATGCCGGCGGCGCTTTTGCTGCCAGGCTCCTGCATCTCCGTCAATACCGCCGCCCAAACGCTGGACGCCGGAACCGTTTACCGAACCTGGCAGCTGGATGAACACCCGGAAGCCTACCTGAAAAACGGCTTCGTCTTCATGAAAGCCACGCAGTGCGACCAGCACAAGGATACGCCGGTCATAGGATCTCCCATGACCCAGGTGGGAGACGGCTCGGCCATGAAGAGCATTCCGGGAACGGAAAAAACCGTCTTTCTTCAATCCCCCTGGAAAGAAGAAAAAAACCAGCCCTCCTCCGTATCCCCCGTCGCGTTCATGAACTCCGGGGAAACCGCCGTAGCGGAACAATTCAATCCCTCCGGAGCCCGCAAAATCAAGATCCGCCCGGCAATCCCCACGATTAAAAGGACGGATCCCGGGAGCAGGATGAAACAAGAGATCCTTCAAGCCCCCTCCACAGGACGGAAGATCGCAGCCGGATTCCAGACCTGCCTGGTCGACGTGCCCGGAACGGTAGTGGCCAATATCCTTCTCATTCCAATCGGAATCATAGGCACCACCTACCAGGGCTTATACCATCTGTGCACGGGAGAAGGGGCATGAGCGGGGGGGGGAAACGGGCGGCGGCGGCCATTCCCGCCTTTACTTCATCCGCAGGCAGGCATAATTTTCCCGCATGAATATATGTTCCGTGACCCGGGAAGCCCCCGGCATGCTTGCCGCCGCGAATGAATGGATTGAACTTGCCGTCCGCACGGCGGGACGGCGTTTGGCGGAAGTAACCTTGACGGACAGGCTGAACGGCTGCACCTACCGCCTGGGGGACGACATATTCAGCATCCACCTGGATTACGGAATCAAGGAGGACGGCGTCACGGACGACGCTCCCCGCCCCAGGCCCCGGAAAATCTCAGCGGCCAACCTGCTGGCGGAACGCCCGGTGGAAGAACAAATTCCCGCCCGGCCCGGAGCCAGAAGGCTGGCGGAACGCCGCGCCGGCGTGCGCATCACCGTTCCCTTTGCCTGGGAGACGGAAGGGCTGGCGGTCACCTGGTCCGCGGAATTGCGGGAAGGACAGCCTTACGCCCGCATCCTGCTGGACATCTGCCCGATGCAGTGGGCTTCCCCCATCCGCATGGTGCGCGTGCTGGAATTTTCCGCGCCGGACATCCAGACCCGGGGCAGCGTCAGGGGCGCGCCCGCCACGGCATCCGGCGGCAGGCTGTTTGCGGGCGTGGAAAGCCCTCTTTCCCACAACGGGGAGGAGGAAGGCAGGCTGGTAGCCCAGATTTCCCGCAAGACGGACATTCCCTCCCGCACCCATTTAAACGTTTCCGCCGTGCTGGGCATCGCCGCCCCCGGACAGCTGCGCCGCACCTTCCAGCTGGGCTACGTGAACGAGGAGCGCGCCCGGCCCTACGGTGCCTTCCTGAATTACAATACGTGGTACGACACCCTCTTTGACCGCTATGATGAGGCCTTTGCCAGTGAAGCCGTGCGCCTGTACGGGGAGGAACTGGTCCGCAAACGCGGCGCCGTGCTGGACTCCATTTTGTTTGACGACGGCTGGGACAATCCGGAAACACTCTGGGAATTCAACGCAGGGTTCCGGGACGAGTTCCGGAACGTCAACAGGCTGGCGGCTTCCTACGGAAGCGGTCCGGGCGTATGGCTGTCCCCGTGGGGAGGTTACGGAAAGCCCAAGCAGAACCGCCTGGACGCCGCCGGAGACCGCTTTGAAACGAACGAGAGGGGCTTCGCGCTGAGCGGCCCGAAGTATTACGACCATTTCAAGGAAATGTGCCTGCACATGATCCGTGACAACGGCGTAAACCATTTCAAGCTGGACGGCACGTCCGGAGAAGAAACGCAGCTGCCCGGCAGCCGGTTTGCCAGTGACTTTGAAGCGGTCATCCACCTGCTGGGGGAACTGAGGGAGGAACGCCCGGACCTGTTCATCAACCTGACCACGGGCACCTGGGCCTCACCGTTCTGGTTCGGCATTGCGGACTCCGTATGGCGCGGCGGCTGGGACCACGAATTCATCGGTGAAGGAACCATGCGCCAGAAATGGATGACCTTCCGGGATTCCCGCATTTTCAACAACAACGTGGCCGTTTCCCCGCTCTTCCCCATCAATTCCCTGATGAACCACGGCATCATTTACACGCAGAAGGCGCGGGGGCTGGACACCGTGGAAGGAACGGACCTGGAAGATGAAATCTGGTCCGCCTTCGGCTCCGGCACCCAGATGCAGGAAATCTACATAACGCCCCGGATGCTTACTTCAGCCCAGTGGGACACACTGGCCAAAGCGGCCATCTGGGCCAGGGAAAACAACGACACGCTGGTGGACGTGCACTGGGCGGGAGGCAGCCCCATGGACCTGCAGGTATACGGCTGGGCGGCGTGGTCCCCGGCCAAAGGCATCCTCACGGTGCGCAACCCTTCCGCGGAACGCCGCATCTGGAGCTTTGAACCCGGGGCCGTTTTTGAACTGCCTCCGGAAGCCCCCCGCAGCTACGCAGTCACCTCCCCCAACGGAAAGAAGCTTCCCTTCTCCGGCTTCCGGGCCGGGGAAATCGTCCGGATTACGCTGGAACCGTTTGAAGTAATCGTGATGGAAGGCGTGCCGCAGCCCTGACGCGCCGTCAGGAGGGAACTCCGTCCTGCGGCTCCGGCCGGAACGTCCAGCCTTCATCCCCGTGATACACCATCATGCGGGTCATCCCTCCGTCAATGACCAGGTTTTCCGCATTGACGAAGCCGGAACGGCAAAGAAAGAAGACGGCCTGAACGACATCATCCGGCGTTCCAACGCGCCCGGCAGAATGCTGGAGGCCGTCCTCCACGGACAGGGCGCCGAAGGCCCCCGTGTCAATCCAGCCGGGGCTGATGCTGTTCACCCGCACGCCGAAGGGAGCCAGGCTCATGGCAAGCGCATGGGTCAGGGAAACGAGGGCTCCCTTGGCCGCACTGTAGCTTTCCGTATCCTTCTGGGACATGAAAGCGCGGGTGGAGGCGATGTTGA
The DNA here is from genome assembly GCF_020860705.1 of Akkermansia sp. Taxonomy (GTDB): domain Bacteria; phylum Verrucomicrobiota; class Verrucomicrobiia; order Verrucomicrobiales; family Akkermansiaceae; genus Akkermansia. The sequence continues at coordinate 52,516 of NZ_JAJBTT010000018.1, read as the reverse complement.
CAATGGAAGCCCCGCGGGAAAAATGGTCGCGGAACAGAAGGCTGAGCAGGTAGGGGGCGGAGACGCCCACGCGCAGCACTTCATTGAATTCCTCATAGGAACAGCCGGAAAGAATGCCGCGGCGCGTGATGCACGCATTATTCACCAGCACGTCCACGCGGCCGAAGTGCTCCAGCACCTTTTCCGCAAAAAACCGCACGTCCTCTTCCACGGCCGCATCCCCCGTCACGCAGAGATGGCCTTCTCCCGGCAGTTCTTCCAGCAGCGCGGCCGTTTCCTCATGCTTGACGTCCAGCACCGCCAGCCGGGCGCCCGCTGCGGCATACGCCTCCGCAATGGCGCGGCCAATGCCGGAAGCTGCACCCGTCACCACTACAACGCTGCCGGAAAAATCAATATCCATCATGAACTGATTGTCCCGCTCCCGCGCAGGATGTCAATAGGACCTTTCCGCCATACCGCCCTCAATGCGTATACATCACATAGCGGTAAAAATTCATGGCGCGGGAAAGAAGCGGAGAACGGGTCATGACGTCCGTCTCCACAATGAGATGCGCCATGGTGCTGGAAACGGCCATTTCCGCATCCTCCGCCCGGCGGCTGATCCTTTCCATATCCTTGGTTTTCACCAGGTTCATCCGGCCAGATTTCTGAAAATTATCCACCACGTAGCGCAGCCTTTTCAGCCTGGCCACCACTTCCACCACCTCCATGGCACGCTGGTCCGCCGTTCCGGAATTCTCAATGTCGCCCAGGAGGTGCTGAATTCTTTCCAGGCACAGGCAGAACTCCTCCATGGTCATCACCGGATCGCTCCAGAACTCCTGAAAATCTATCAGCCGGGGCTGTTCCATATCAAGTCCCCCCACCGCTTTCTGCATGGACGGGCAATCATACATCCTGGCAGCCGCCAGCCTCAGCAGGGCCCGGAAAGCGCGTTTGCGCTCCTCTTCCGCCTTCTTCCTCATTTTCTCCAGGCCGTCATGGAAATACCGCTCAAACCCCGGGAGCCACTCCCTGTATTCCTGCTCCATCCGGAGGATGTTGTACACCTGTTCCTTGACCATGCGCCCCTGGAGGGCTACAGACACGGCATAAGCTTCCGCCGCCACCTTGTTGTCAATTCCTTCCAGCATGTCCACCATGGTGGTATACTGGTCCAGATAAGCTCTCAGAAACGGCAGGATCCGGTCATTCAAGTACCGGGCCATCCGTTCATCCGTCAGGCAAAGCCCGTACTTTTCCAGATCATTCCTGATGACGGAGGAATCGTAATACCTGAGTTTATGAATCTTTACTATCCCCTCCATCATCCGGTCGCGCGCCTTTTCCACCCGTTCCCGGAGAATGGAGTGGAAGGCGGGGTGCTTCTGCCGGGACTCTTCCTGAACGTGCGGATTCAGGCTCATCAGGTTCCCGCAGTTCATATCATAAAGCTTCAGCCTTTCCGTCAGGCGCCCCAGTTCCTCCATCACGGCCTCTCCCGACGCGCAGTCATGAATGGAAGCGACCAGATCCGTCATCTGCTCCACCTCCTTCAGGCGGAGGGAAAGAAGTTCTTCATAAGACTCCAGCGGAGATAAATTTCCGGAACCGTCTTCTTCCGCAGATTTGGGCTCATCCTCCTTATCCCCGCAGGAGCACAGCACCAGCAGGCACGCCCCCACGACCAGCGGCAAATTCAGAAACAGGGAAAAACGGCAGCAGAGCTTCATGAGAAAGTTGCACCGGGAGGAGGATGTCTCCTCCGCACCAGGCACACGGTTACCGTAAGAAAGCGGTCCCAAAGTTCAAGGCCTTTTCATTCCATCCGGAAAAAACATTCCTCCGGGCTTGATGCACGGGAATATTTTTTGATATGTTGAACACTCTCCTGAAAGGAGGAGTCCACCCTGTTACCCAATCCATCATACCTGCCGTGATTCTTAACATTCTTCAATACGGCCACCCCCTTCTGCGGGAGGAATGCAGCCCCGTAGTCCATATCAGCAGCGACCTTCTTTCCTTCCTGGACGACATGCAGGAAACCCTGGCCCAGGGAGGCATAGGCCTGGCCGCGCCCCAGGTGGGGAAGCCCATCCAGATGGTGACCATCAACATTCCCCCCACGGACGCCACCACCACCTGGCTGGAAGTGGACGGACGCCCGGCCGAACTGGCGCAAATCATGCCCTTGAATTTCATCAATCCCGTCCTGCATCCCTTCGGCAAAAAAATACCGTACCGGGAAGGATGCCTGAGCATCACCAAGGTTTATGCGGACGTGATGCGCCGCTCCTGCGTGAAAGCCGTTCTGACCCTGATGGACGGACGCACCATGACCATCAAATGCAACGGACTGCTGGCGCGCTGCCTGCAGCACGAGGTGGACCATCTTCACGGCGGACTGTTCACGGACCTGGTCTCCCCCCAGGACCATGACAAGGTGGTGCGGAGGCTCAGACTGACCCATCCGAACGCCTTTGAGGAAGACGACGACAGCTACGCACGCCGCATGAAGGAGGAACGCCGCGCCCGGGCGCAGGCAGCGCAGACGCCCGCGCCGCCCAGAAAAACGGCCTGACGCTCCGCGGGAGCAACCGTTCCTTCCGGCCCTCTTCTTCACATAAAAATGCCCCGGCTTCCTTTTGGAAAGCCGGGGCATTCGTCAATACGGTAAAAAAGTACGCACGGATCAGACAATCCAGTCCAGAACCACCTTGCCGGACTTGCCGGAATTCATGGCTTCAAAGCCTTCCTTGAATTCCGTATAGGGGAGGCGGTGCGTGATGATGGGAGCCACATTCAGGCCGCTGCGGATCATGGAATCCATCTTGTGCCAGGTTTCAAAGATTTCACGGCCATAAATGCCCTTCATCTTCAGCCCCTTCCAGATGAACTTGTTCCATTCGATGCTGGAGCCGTCCGGCTGGATGCCCAGCAGGGAAATGCTGGCTCCGTTGCGGGAACTGTCAATGATGTCTTTCAGGCAGGACGGTGCACCGCTCATTTCCAGGCACACGTCGAATCCTTCCGTCATTTCCAATTCCTTCATCACGTCCTCCAGTTTTTCACGGGTCACGTTCACGGTGCGGTCCGCTCCCAGCGTCCTGGCCAGGCTCAGGCGGAAATCATTGATGTCCGTAATGACCACCGTCTTGGCTCCCGCCTTCTTGCAAACGGCGGCGGCCATGCAGCCGATGACGCCCGCCCCCGTAATCAGGACGTCTTCACCCACTAGATCCCAGGACAGGGCCGTATGGACGGCATTGCCCAGGGGGTCGAAAATGGAGGCGATTTCCATCGGAATGCTCTTGTGGATGCGCACCACGTTGTCCTGGGGAATGGAAAGATATTCCGCAAAGCAGCCGGGCCTGTTCACGCCCACGCCCTTCGTATTCGGGCACAGGTGCTTTTGGCCGGAACGGCAGCTGCGGCAATGGCCGCAGACGATGTGGCCTTCCCCGGAAACGATCTCCCCGGGCTTGTACTCCGTGACGGAGGAGCCCACGGATTCAATCACGCCGCAAAACTCATGGCCTACGTGCATGCCCACGGGAATGGTCTGCTGGGCCCACTTGTCCCAGTTCCAGATATGAAGGTCCGTGCCGCAAATGGCTGTCTTATGAATTTTAATCAGAACATCGTTCGGGCCGACTTCCGGCATGGGAACGTCCATCAGTTCCAAACCGGGGCCTGCCTGCGTTTTTACAAGAGCTTTCATGCCCGTCATTCATGCTCTTTTTCCCCTCCGGCGGCAAGCTCAAAATTCATTTCCGGCGCACAGGAAAACAGCTTCCGGAGCCGCTCGCCGCCCTCTTCCGCCTCCCCTACGCTCCCACACGGGAAAACCGTGGAAGAGCAGATCCGGAAAGGCGTTCCTGTTCAATCGACAATTCAAACACACACGCAATTTGCCCTTTCCAATATAGCCGAACCATGATACCAAGACATACAGGTTCACCCGTTGAACGCTTTACTCCACTTACAGAACCATGGCGAAATCATTTTTACCCACCATTTTCGAGCATCCGTATGAAATCGACCCCAAATACGGAAAAAGTGTAGCGTACTTCTCCATGGAATACGCCATTGACAATTCATTCAAAATTTATTCCGGGGGCCTGGGCTACCTGTCCGGTTCCCACATGCGCAGCGCGCATGACCTGCGCCAGAATCTCGTGGGCGTGGGCATTCTGTGGAGCTACGGCTACTACAACCAGATCCGGGCGGAAGACGGTTCCATGGCTACGCAGTACATGCGCAAGAACTATCCGTTCCTGGAAGACCACAACATCAAGTTCCTCATCCACGTCTGTGGAGCGCCCGTCTGGGTGAAGGCCTACTTCCTGAATCCGGAAACCTTCGGCACCGCTCCCATGTTCTTCCTTTCCACGGACCTGGAGGAAAACGACGAGGAAAGCCGCAACATCTCCCGCCGCCTGTATGACGCCAACGGCTTCACCCGCATCGCCCAGTACGTGCTGCTCGGCAAAGGCGGCGCACGCCTCTTTGACGAGCTGGGCATTGAACCGGAAATCTACCACCTGAATGAAGCCCACGGCCTGGCCGCCGCCTTCCACGTGCTTGCCAAGACCGGCAGCGTGGAGGAAGTGCGCAAGCGCTTCGTCTTCACCACACACACTCCGGAGGAAGCCGGCAATGAAAAGATGGACGTGAACACCATGAATACGTTCTCCTTCTTCGACGGGCTCTCCATGGAACAGGTGCGCGCCGCCGTGGGCCTGACGGACAACACGTTCAACTATACGCTGGCCGCCCTGCGCCTTTCCCACATAGCCAATGGCGTTTCCAAGCTTCACGGGGAAGTTTCCCGCCAGATGTGGAAGGACTATGAGGGCGTGTGCCCCATCATCCACATCACGAACGCCCAGAACCAGAAATACTGGCAGGATCCGGAACTGGCGGAAGCCTTTCAGGCCCGCAACAAGGAAGCCTTCATCCGCCGCAAGCGCGCCCTGAAAAAAGCCCTCTTCCGCATGGTGGGGGAACAGACCGGCCGCGTCTTTGACCCGAACTGCCTCACCATCGTGTGGGCGCGCCGCTTTGCGGCCTACAAGCGTCCGGACCTGGTCACCGGCAATCCCACCATGTTTGAACGCATGCTTCAGCGCACGAACTATCCGGTGCAATTCATCTGGGCCGGCAAGCCCTACCCGATGGACCATGGCGCCATTGAAATCTTCAACCGCCTGAACGACATGACGGCCAAATACCCCCGTTCCGCCGTACTCACCGGCTATGAACTGGGCCTGAGCCGCTACCTGAAGAACGGCTCCGACGTGTGGCTCAACAACCCCGTGGTCACCCGTGAAGCTTCCGGCACCTCTGGCATGTCCGCCGCCATGAACGGCTCCATCTCCGTCTCCACCAATGACGGCTGGATCTGCGAATTCGCCAAGGACGGAGAAAACTGCTTTGTCATTCCGGAAGCGGCCCCCCATCTCTCCCCGGAAGCCCGCGACCGCTCCGACCGCGACAACTTCTACAACATCCTGGACGACAAGATTCTGCCGCTCTACTACGATCACAACGACAAGTGGATGGATATCGTCTTCAATGCGATGACCGATATCTATCCCGAATTCGACTCCGACCGCATGGCGGACCAGTACTACACGGAGATGTACAACAGCTAGGAAAACTCCTTCCCCGCTTTTATGCGACGGCCGCCCTTCTTCCTGGAAGGGCGGCCGTTTCTGTTGAAGCCTGTTTTAATCAATCCATGGAACGGAGCTGCCCGTCCCCAAGAAGACGGAGGCTATTTGGCCCCCTTTTCACCGCCTCCGTCAGCCGCAATCTTGTCCGCCGGGCGCTTGCGGCGATGCGCAAAGACGTTTTCCTGCTGCCATACGCGGGAGAAGGCGGAAGTAATGAGCCCCGTGGAAATGGCAATGATGGACACGGCAATAAACATGATGACTCCGGTAAAAATGCGCCCCATGGGCGTAATCGGCACCAGGTCGCCGTATCCTACCGTACTCAGGGTCTCCACGGCAAACCAGAGGGCGTCAAAAAAGGACCGGAATTTTTCCGGCTGGGCCTCGTGCTCCGCGATGTAAATGCCCAGGGAAGTTACGTACAGCATGAACAGGATCACGGAGAAGAACAGGAAAAACTCATCCCGGATCAGGTAGAAGGCCTTTTTAAAACTGGCCGCGGTTTCATTAAACCGGGCCAGCTTGAAAATAGCCAGCACGCGGACAATCCTCAGGGAATAAAGAAGCTGCCAGTCCAACCCGAAAAACATGCCCAGGAACGGCACGCAGACAATGAAATCCAGAATGCCCATGCCGCTGAAGATATAGGTCTTCCGCGGCTTGGCGCACAACACCCGCAGGATATACTCAAACACGAAGAAATAGCTGATCCAGTAATTCACCTTGGCCGCAATGCGGCCCACCAGCGGATGGACATCCGGAATGGCGTTCAGCGTGTACAGGATGAACCATACCAGAATCAGCACCCGGACGACGTTCTCCCAGGGGCCGAAATTGGCTGCTCCTTGCTTGGTGCGGGTAATCAGGGGCATGACGGAAATCAGAAATGCAGGGCGGAGCTCCATTCGTCAGCCTTGAAGCCGACGCAGATTTTTCCGTTGGTGATGAAGATAGGGCGTTTCACCAGCATGCCGTTGCTGGCCAGCAGAGCCACCTGGTCATCCAGGCTCATGCCGGGAAGCTTGTCTTTCAAATTCATGCTCTTGTACAACAATCCGCTGGTATTGAAGAACCTTTTGGAAGGCAAGCCGCTCTCATGCATCCACGTCCGGAGCTCCTCCGCTGTGGGGTTCTGCTCCACGATGTGGCGGTCCTCATAGGAAACGCCCTGTTCATCAAGCCATTTTTTGGCTTTCTGGCAGGTGGAACACTTGGGATATTCAATAAACAAGGAAGACATACCTGCACGCTAGCCCCGCAAACACACCGGGTCAAGCGGCCAGCACAGCCATCCTGCCCGCATGACTTGATTGGAACGCGCCGGATGTGGCGGCCATGGAAAAGGAACCAGGCTGCAGGAAAAACCGGACGGCGTGCAGTTGTATCAGGGCGGCATCTGCCGCCGCCCCCTCTAAAGCACCATGGCGCTGCCCAGCTGAGCGATGGAAACGGGGTTGGGCTGTCTCTCCCGGAGCGCTTCCGCCAGAGCCAGGGAAGCCTGTTCCTCCCCGTGCACCAGAATAATGTTCTTCTTGGGGCCTCCGGTCTTGTCAAAGTACTCCAGCAATTCGCCATGATCCGCATGGCCGGAGAAGGAATCCATCTCCCGTATTTTAGCGCGTACGGCATACTGCTTGCCCAGGATGGGAACCTCCTTCCACCCGTCCATGATCTTGCGGCCCAGCGTATGTTCCGCACAATAGCCTACAAAAAGAACCGTGTTCTTCGGATTGCCGATGTTGTTCGCCAGATGGTGCAGGATGCGCCCGGCTTCACACATGCCGGAGGCGGAAATGATAATGGCCTGCTCGCTCATCTTGTTCAGGGCCTGGGATTCTCCCACGGAGCGGATGAGCCGCAGCTGCTCAAAGCAGAACGGCTCCTTCTCCATGAACAGGAAATCGTACACCTCCTTGTTGAAGCATTCCGGGTGAATGCGGAAAATCTCCGTAGCGCTCACGGCCATGGGACTGTCCACATACACATTCAGGAGGGGGAGCCTGCCCTCATGGTACGCCCTGTTCAGCAGATAGAGAAGCTGCTGCGTGCGCTCCACCGCAAAGGCGGGGATGTAAATGCGGCCGCCCAGGTCCAGGGCCTCCCGGATCGCCTGGCAGAATGTCTCGTCATCCCGGGAGGGGGCTTCATGGAAACGGCCGCCGTAGGTGCTTTCCATCAGCAGGATGTCCACGTCCGGCACGGGCACGGGATCACGAAGGAGTTCATTGTCCCCCCGCCCCACATCCCCGGAAAACAGGAAGCGTTTTTTCCGCCCGTCTTCCCGGTCCTCAATATCCAGGCATACCTGGGCGGCCCCCAGGATATGGCCTGCGTCGTAAAACGTGAGCGTCACGCCCGGAGCCACGGGAATGGGACGCCCATACCCGATGTTGATGAACTGGCGCATGCACTGTTCCGCGTCCTGCTCGGAATACGTGGGGTAAACGTCCGGCTGGTGAATGCCCCGGCGCTTGTTCATCTTATTGATGAATGCGCAGTCGTGCGCCTGGATGCGGGCGGCGTCCGCCAGCATGATCTGGCAGAGGTCGCGGGTGGCGTACGTGCTGTATACGTTGCCCTGGAAACCCTTCTTCACCAGATTGGGAAGGTTGCCGGAATGGTCGATGTGCGCGTGGGAAAGAATCACCACGTCAATATCCGCCGGAGAAAAATAGGGAAAATCCTTGTTGATATGCCAAGCCTCCTCACGCCGCCCCTGGTACATGCCGCAATCCAGAAGAATCCGGCTTCCATTCACCTCCAGCAAATGCTGGGACCCTGTCGTCGTACCTGCCGCTCCACAAAAACGAATGTTCATTGATGCATTTGTACAACATGCTGCCGTTCAACGCAAGAAATCAATAGGCTCCGGGATCATGATTTTCACAGGGCCATTCCTTCTATTTTAGTTCCTTGCATGGATATTCATTCATCACGGTTCCTCATGCGTACGACGCGTATTCCCCTAAAATTCACACCATGCAGAGGATGACTTTCCGGACTTGGGAAAAACAAAAAAACGTTTCCTCATGAGAAAAGGGCAACCTGTTCATACTCTTTGCTCTTCAGGAAAGGCCAGGAGCAGGAACCATGACAAAGGGAAGAACCCGTAAAAACGGACTTCCCCGCCTGTTCCGAACAAAAACAAGGCCATGATCCATGAAAGCGGACAAGACAAGGTGATTTCATCTTGCCCGGGCTGCTTGCCAACGCTCAAAAAAACACCCTGCCCCCCTTTGCCCCTTTCTTTTCAATCCTGCCGGGGCGACAGGAAAAAGCCGACAAAAAAGGCGGGAAAAATCCCGCCTGCTCAAATGTTCCGATGAAGGAAAACCTACTTTTCCTCCGGCTTGGTCTCTGCCGGCTTTTCCACTTCCACGTCAATGGGCTGGGAAAGCTCGGGGGAGGGACGGGATTCCGGCTTGGAGGCGGGAACATCGCTCATGGCTTCCTTCTCCGTTTTCAACAATTCTTCTTCAAACTCGGCCTTGGCCTTCTTGAATTCTCCCAGGCTCTTGCCCAGGCCGCGGGCGAATTCCGGAAGTTTCTTAGCGCCGAACAACAGGAAGACAATCACCAGAATGGCGATAATCTCCGGCGTTCCCAGACCAAAAATAGCTAGTGTGTTCATCATGGAGTGCTACGGTGCTTATAACAGATTTGTTTCATGCCGGATACTTCATAATGCGCTTCATGCGTCATCGGAAGATTCCCGTTCCTGTTTTTGCTGTTCCGCAAGCCTTCTGACGGCAAAACGGTGGAACCGCCAAACGACCAGGAAGATCACCAGGGAAAGGCCGGCCATGCTGCCCCACAGCAGCCAGAAAGCCGCGGAAGCCGCCCCTTCATCCCCCAGTTCCCCGGCCTGGTTCCAATAGTAATAGGACAGCACCGGATTCCAGGATACGGAGTTGCCCGGCAAAAGATGGAGACGCGCCATGCGGTTCATGGCCGGCAGATAGGCCGCCTGGGCGGACGCTTTCATCAGGGAATCCCCCTGGGCATCATCCCCCCGCGTGTAATACACCTGCGCCAGCATGTACATGGCCTTGGGATCCCCGGTGGCGTCTGCCGCACGGCGCAGCAGCCTGTAGGCTTCATCTGCGTCCAGTTCCCCGCCCTTCCCGTTCTGCAGCAGTTCTGCGGCCTTCAGAGCGGCGGGAGGATAGCCGATGGCTGCGGCTTCACGGTACAGGGCCAGCGCCCGCGCCGCCTGTTCACCGGAAGGATTGCCTTCCATCAGCATATCCGCCAGAGCGGCCATGCTGTACGGATCTTTCCATTCCGCTCCTTTTTCAAACCAGCTGAGGGCTTTTTCCCGGTCAGGAGGCATATACTTTCCGTCACGGTACATGATGCCCAGCTCCATCACGGCGCCCAGATCCTTCTGGCTGGCCGCCTTTTCAAACCATTCCACGGCCTTGGCCGCATCCTGGGGCACGCCCAGGCCGTCCCGGTATTTAAACGCCAGCAGGCCCTGAGCCGTCAGGTTGCCGCTTTCCGCCGCATGAATGAGATAGGGAACGGACTTCTCCGAAGAGCTATCCGGCACCAGCTTCCGTTCATACAGAAGGGCCGTCCACAACGCCGCCTTGGAATCGCCGGAATCCGCCTCTTTCTTCCACGTTTGAAGGGCTTTTTCATAATACCGGGCCGCCATTCCTTCATCCTTGGGGCCGCCGATGCCCTTGGAAGCCATCGCCGCCACCTGGTACTGGGCGGCGGCATTGCCGCTGTCAGCGGCGCGGGTGAACCAGAACAGGGCTTTTTCCAGGTTTTTGGGATACAGGCGGCTGCCAGTATAAAACAGCTTGCCCAAATCCAGCATGGAATCCACATCCCCTTCATTGGCGCCCTTCTCCGCCAGGGAAACGTATTCCGCCATCCACCTGGACGTTTCCGGAACATTCCCCGCCACATCATAATGAACAGCCAGCTCCCGGGCGGCGGTCTTATCCCCATTCAGGGCTTTTTCCCGGAGGCTGGACAAATACGCCCCAAAATCCCCCTCACCGGCGGATGCCGGGGAGGGAGCATTCTGAGACGCATGAAGTGGGGGCTGAATGAGGCACAGCCCCCACACTCCGGCAAGGATCAACCATGTGCAATGTTTCTTCATACCGGAACAAGTCAATCATTAACGGCCTCTGTTTCCGCGGGAAAATCCACCGGAGGACCTGCCCCCAAAACCAGGCTTGCGGAAGCCGCCTTCACGGCGCTGAAAGCCTCCTTCGCGACGATCTCCGCCGAAACCTCCTTCGCGGCGTTTGAATCCACCCTCGCGACGGTCTCCGCCAAAGCCGCCTTCACGGCGCTGGAATCCACCCTCGCGGCGATCTCCTCCAAACCCGCCTTCGCGGCGCTGGAAGCCTCCTTCGCG
>NZ_JAJBTT010000018.1:11460-41376 GCF_020860705.1 Akkermansia sp. | reverse complement strand
CCGCCTTCGCGGCGCTGGAAGCCTCCTTCGCGGCGGTCCCCGCCAAAGCCGCCTTCGCGGCGTCCACGGAAACCATTATCCCGGCGATTAAAATCTCCCCGGCGTTCGCGGGAGCGGAATCCGGAATCATCCTGCTGGACTTCTCCCTCTCCTATTTCATCCTCATCCTCCGTATCCGCAAAGCGGGTCTTCATTTCAGGAGAAGGTTCATAAGAATCTCCAGCCTCAAAATCGTCCGGGTTAAATACATAACCTTCATCGGAATCAGCATCCTTCCCTCCCTGTTCACCCTTGGCGGCAGTTCCCGTAACGAGCTGGGAAGCACCCAGGTACTTGCGCTGGCGGGGAGGATTCTTCAGCAGCAGGGCTACCTCCGCCTCGTCCATGAATTTCCAGCTTCCGGGTTCCAGGTCGCCCCCCCAAAGAGAACCGATGCGCACGCGCACCAGCTTGCGGACCCGGAGACCCAGGCACTGGAACATCTGGCGCACCTGGCGCTTCAGCCCCTGCTCCAGGACAATGCAGGCGCGGCGGGCGGAAGCCCGGCAGACGTACTTGGCCTTGGCATTGCCTTCCGGAATGCGGACTCCGCGCAGGAACTGCATCAGCACGGAATTGTCAAAATTCTGATCCACCGTCACCCAGTATTCCTTCTCAATGCCGCCGGTGGGGTGGGAAAGAGTCTGGGTCAGTTCCCCCTTGTTCGTCATGATCAGGAGGCCTTCGGAATCGGCATCCAGCCGTCCCACGTAATTCAAATGGCGCAGGCGCGGCGGCAGCAGGTCGTAAACCGTGCCTATAGCCCCCTGGGCTTCACGGCTGCATACGTACCCGCGGGGCTTGTTCAACAGCACCACGACCTCCTCCATGGGGGTCATGTGGCGGCCGTCCACCTTCACGAAATCCTTGTCCGTCACCCTCATTCCGGGCGTATCAATAACCTTCCCGTTCACTTCCACACGTCCTTCCGCAATCAGCCTGTCAGCTACCCTGCGGGAATCAATGCCGCAGGATGCAAGGAATTTATTAATGCGGATACCTCCGTTTTCTTCGGAGCCATGTTGTTCTTCACTCATATTGGTATAATGTCCGCTATCTCAGCGGATGGTTTTTTATTGTTTGTATTACGGCGATTGATGCGTCCCCAGAAGAGGGAAAGCCTTCTTTTGCCGGAAGAAAAAAGCCTCTCGGTTCATAGACATCCGAGAGGCTTCCTGTATTAGGAAAATGACTTGCCGTGCATAACTCCGCCGGGAAACTTTCCGGAGGGTATCATAGCAGGCTTAAGCTTCATGCTTGGTCTTCGGCAGGCCGAGGGGGCTTTGGCCCTTCTTCCATTCGCCGCGTTCCTTGAGAAGCTTGACGCGTTCAAAACGCTTCAGGACGGAACGCTTGCCACCTACGGTACCGGTTGCTTTGAGGCTGGAATGCTTGGACATGATCTTGTGTTTTGTAAAAGGTTCAGAAAGGTGCTTTACACCACCCTTGCGGTGGCAGGCGGGGTTTTATAACGGAAGGCCCCGGTCTTGGCAAGAGAAATTTGACAGAGCGGTCAAATATCTCATTCCGCGGCGTCCTCCGGATGTGTTCTCAGCCACTCCCGCCATAAATCCGGCCGGTTCAGGCGCGTACGCTCCAGCGCCTTCTCATGCTTCCACTTTTCAATGGCTGGATGGTTGCCCCCCAGCAGAATGTCCGGGACGGCCAGTCCGCGGAACACGTTCGGCTTGGTGTAGGCGGGAGCCTCCAGCAGGCCGTTGGAAAAAGACTCCTCCACGGAAGAGCGTTCATCCCCCAGCACGCCGGGAATCAGGCGGGCCACGGCGTCAATGACGACCACGGCGGCAATGGCTCCGTTCGTCAGGATGTAATCCCCGATGGATAGCTCCACATCCACCAGTTCCTCCACCACGCGGTGGTCCACCCCCTCATAATGCCCGCAGAGGATAATGAGATGGCCACCGGAGGCGGCCAATTCCCCGGCCAGGGACTGGTTGAAAGTGCGGCCCTGCGGCGTCATCAGCACCACGCGCGTTTCCGGCCTGCGGAGTTCCTCCACGGCAGCAAAAATGGGCTCCGGCTTCAGCAGCATGCCCTGGCCGCCTCCGCAGAGATAGTCGTCCGTCTTGCGGTGCTTGTCCACCGTCCAGTCACGGATGTTATGGCAGTGCACCTCCACCAGGCCTTTTTCACGGGCCTTTCCCAGGATGCTGCCGCCCAGGGGGGCTTCCACCATCTCCGGGAACAGGGACAAGACGTCAATAACCAGCTCAGCGGCCATACGAGGAAGGGAAACATCAACGTTCGCGCTTGTGGCCGCGCAACATGGCCTCAATAAAGGGGTCCAGGTTGCCGTCCATCACGTCCTGAATATTGCCGGACTCCACGCCCGTGCGCAAATCCTTCACCATCTGGTAAGGCTGGAAGACATAGGAACGGATCTGGTTGCCCCAGCCGATGTCCCCCTTCTCACTGTACTGGCGGTCCGCTTCAGCCTGCTTCTTGTCTTCTTCAATCTGGTACAGCTTGGCGCGCAGCATGTTCATGGCCTCCTCCTTGTTGCGGAGCTGGCTGCGTTCATTCTGGCAGGCCACGATCACCCCGGAGGGGATGTGCGTGATGCGCACGGCCGTTTCCACCTTGTTCACATTCTGGCCGCCCTTGCCGCCGGAACGGTAGGTATCCACCTTCAAGTCCTTGTCCAGAATCTCGATATTGATGGAATCGGAAACTTCCGGCGTAGCGTCCAGGGAGGCGAAGGAAGTATGCCTCTTCCCGGCGGAATCAAAGGGGGAAATGCGCACCAGGCGGTGGATGCCGCGCTCATTCTTCAAATAACCGTAGGCGTACTCTCCGTCCACCTTCACGGTCACGGAACGGATACCGGCGTCATCCCCGTCCGTGCTTTCCAGATAAGTCACGGAAAAGCCGCGGCGTTCGCACCAGCGGATATACATGCGCAGCAGCATGGACGCCCAGTCGCAGGCTTCCGTGCCGCCGGCCCCGGCGTGAATGGTCACATAACAGGAAGCCTGGTCCTGCGGGCTGTTCAACAAAGTCAGAAGCTCAAAATCCGCCAAGGACTTCTGCCACTTGGCAAACTCCTCCACCGCCTCGCGCCCCAGGTCGTCGTCATCCGCCTCCTGGGCCAGTTCAATGGTGGCGTCAATATCCTCCAGGCGGGATTTCAACGCGGAAAACGCTTCCATCCTGTGTTTTAAGGGGTTCACTTCCGCCATCAGCGCCCGCGCGGCATTCTGGTCATCCCAGAAATCCGGAGCGCTCATGCGTTCGTCCAACTCGGCCACTCGTTGTTGAATGCCGTCCAGGTCAAAGATAGCTCCCGAGCTCGGAAAGACGGCTGTGCAAAACAGCCGTGTCGAGCGCCGAGAGATCTGCAGCGATATGGGGATCCATGCGCGGGAACCTATCACGAATCAACTAAACGGAAAAGGGCAAAATGCCGATTCTCCAGGTCATTCGTTTTTCATGGAGAAAATTTCTCATGGAGATGTTCTGCAAGGTTCTTGCAAGGGCCGGGAGGCCCTTGTTCCCAGTCGCGCGGCCATCAGAAGACGCACGAGAAAGGAAATATCCCGCGACTTGAACAAAATTCACGGGGAGCTGGGAATGGAGACTCTTGTTCCCGGCAGCGCGGCCATCAGAAGGCACAGAAGAAAAGACATGCACCACGGCCTGAACAAATCCCGGAACCTGGGAATGAAGGCCTCCTGGCCTTCATACATAACCAGCATCCGAAGCACAGCAGAGGCTTCATCCGAATCCCTCCTCCACCGGAGCTCACGGAACTAAAACTTACTTGGCAGAGCTGTTCCCTTCACCTTCAAAAGGGCGGATTCGGCAGGACTTGAGCTTTTCAATCTCCTCAAAAGTCATGATATGCTCAATCTGGCAGGCAACCTCATTGGCGCGTTCTTCCGGAAGGGCAAGTTCCTCCCGCAGGAAATCAAACAAAATGCCGTGGCTGACGATGATTTTCCCGGCGATTCTGCGGCCCTGGGGAGTCAGCTTGACGGGAGCGTACTGTGTATATTCCACCAGGCCCATGTCCGCCAGCTGCTTGACGGCGGACGTGACGGAAGGCATCTTTACCTTAAGCATCTCTGCAATATCCCGCACCTGGGCCATCCCGCTTTTTTCAGAAAGCAGTCCGATGGCTTCCAGATAATCCTCATTGCTCTTGGTCAGCTCCAACATGGTGTAAAGGAACAGTTAACCCATTAGTTGAGACTAACTCAAGATTTTTTCCACCTTATTTGGAATGATAAAAAAAACCGCCGCGAATGAAGACATTCGCGGCGGCTAAATCAATCAGTGAACTACGGATTCAAGCTTACTTCTCTTCAGAAGGGCTCCATTCCTCATTTTCACGGGTAGCCAGGTTGAAGGCGTGTTCCAGACCCACCATGTCGCTGCTCGGGCGGAGAGCTTCAAAGGAGGCGGTTTCACGGCGGAGCTGTTCGGTGTCGTAATTAACGGCCTTGATGGAAAGGCCGATACGGCGTTCGATGCTGTCCACCTTGATCACGCGGGCAGTGATTTCATCACCCACCTTGATCACGTCCTTCACGCGTTCCACGTGGTCTTCGCTCAGCTGGGAAATGTGGATCAGGCCGTCGATATCGCCGTTCAGGTTCACGAAGGCTCCGAAGCTGGCGATCTTGGCCACCTGGCCAGTCACCATGTCACCCACCTTGAAGCGGTCGTTGATGGATTCCCACGGATCGGACTCAAGCTGCTTGATGCCAAGGGAGACGCGCTGGTCTTCCTTCTTGATTTCCAGAACAATGGCTTCCACTTCGTCGCCCTTCTTGAGGACTTCGGAGGGGTGGTTGATCTTGCGGGTCCAGCTCATGTCGGACACGTGGATCATGCCGTCGATGCCTTCTTCCAGGCCCACAAAAGCGCCGTAGGGAGTAAGGTTGCGGACCTGGCCCTTGATAACGGTGCCGATCGGGAAGCGGGATTCGATATCCGCCCAGGGATTGTCTTCCAGCTGGCGAACGCCGAGGGAGATCTTCTGTTCCTTCACGGAAATGGAAAGCACCACGGCTTCGATTTCCTGGTCCAGCTTCAGCACGTCGCTCGGACGGGTGATTCTCTTGACCCAGGACAGTTCGGAAACGTGCACCAGGCCTTCCACGCCCTTTTCCAGTTCCACGAAGGCGCCGTAAGGCAGGAGCTTGGTTACGCGGCCCTTGACATGGGAATTGATCGGATACTTGCGTTCGATGTCCGCCCAGGGATTGTCCGTCATCTGCTTCAGGCCCAGGGAAACGCGTTCCTTTTCGCGGTCCACTTCCAGAATCACGACTTCCAGGGACTGGCCGATGTGGAGCATTTCGCTCGGGTGGTTCACGCGGCCCCAGCTCATATCCGTGATATGAAGCAGGCCGTCCATGCCGCGGAGGTCGACAAAAGCGCCGAAGTCCGTGATGTTCTTCACGAGGCCTTCCACCTTGTCGCCTTCCTTGACGGTTTCAAGGAAGCGCTGGCGCTGGTCGGCGCGTTCGGCTTCAATCACTTCGCGGCGGGAAAGGACGATGTTCTTGCGGTCGTCATTCACCTTGACGATCTTGAACTCGTAAACCTTGCCTACGTATTCGTTCAGGTCGCGCGGAGGAATGATGTCCACCTGGGAACCGGGAAGGAAGGCTTCCACGCCAACGTTGACCATGAGGCCACCCTTGACGACGCTCTTCACTTTACCCTTGACCAGGCCGCCATCGCGGTACACGCCCACGATCTTATCCCAGTTCTGCTTATGGGCGGCCTTTTCCTTGGAAAGGACGACGATGCCTTCGTCGTTTTCGAGGCGTTCCAGAAGGACCTCGATCTGGTCCCCCACTTCGATTTCCTCGTCTTCAAACTCGGAAATGGAAATAGCGCCTTCGGACTTGTAGCCGATGTCCACCAAAACGACTTGGGGACGGATTTCCTGGATGGTTCCGGTAACGATGGAACCTTCACGCAATTCGCGGAACTTGCTGTCAATAAGTTCCGCCAGTTCAGTTGTGCTCATTTAAATGGTTGATGAGTTAGTATTGCCGATTTTTCTCATGGCCCCTTATTGGCCGGCGGGCAATCGGGGCGCCTTCCCCCGCCGGGCGAAAAATCGGTTGCCTTCAATACCAGTTTCATGCAAAAACTCAAGGCTTTTCTTGAAAAACTCTTCCCGTTATTTCCCAGGACCTGCGGAGCCCTGCCGAACGGCGGCAAAAACGAGCGCACAAAAACCTTGTGGCTCTCCCCTTCCATGCTAAATTCCGGTTAATGGGAAAAGGCGGAATACCCGCATTCATCAACCATCCCTGTTGCAAAACCATGAAAAAAATCATCCTATCCCTGATTGCCGCCGGACTATCCGGAACAGCCCTCCTCCATGCCGCGGACGCGGTCAAACTGGACCAGCCGGACCTGGAGAGGGGAGCTCCCGTCATGAAAGCCCTGTCCGACCGCCAGTCCATCCGGAGCTTTTCTGAAAAAATGCTCTCCCAGAAAGACCTTTCGGACCTGCTTTGGGCCGCCAACGGCGTCAACCGGCCGGAATCCGGCAAACGGACCGCTCCTTCCGCCATGAACCGCCAGGACGTTAAAATCTACGTATGCACCAAGGACGCCTCCTACCTCTACGACCATAAGAACCACACCATGGTTCCCGTAAGCGACGGAGACGCCCGCCCGGCGGACGCTCCCGTATGCCTGATTCTTGTAACGGACACGGCGGAACCCTGGGCAGCCATGGATGCCGGCATCGTCTCCCAGAACATCTCCCTGTTCTGCTCCGGGACGGGACTGGCCACCTACCCACGGGCCAGCATGAACAAGGATGCCCTGGCAAAAGCCCTGAAACTGGCCTCCCCCCAAACGCCCATGCTCTGCCATCCGGTAGGGTATAAAAAATAACCACTCCCGGTTCCATCCTCCGGATGGTCCGGAAAAGGGGCCATCCGGAACCGGGCGGGAATTCCGCAACAGACGGGATCAGGGTTCCGGCAGAATATCCACGTAAATGCCGGGGGAACTCCCTTCAATGGGCGTCGCTCCAACGGTGCGGGCATAAAAATCGGCCGGGCCCACGCCTCCGATAATACCGTATGCATGCCCCAGCTCCCGCAGACCGCGCAGGGCGGAGACCAGCAGCACGGTACCCACGCCGCTTTTGCGTGCCTCTTCCGCCACTCCCATGGGCCCCAGAAAACCGCGGGCCGTTACGTCATAGCAGGCAAAGCCGAGAATCTTCTTTTCCCGCGTGGCAATATAACAGGAAATGGGCTGGCGGCTGAATGCCGTCTTTGTTTCACTTACCCATTTGGGAGAAAAATGGCGCTCTACCCAGTCAGCCACCAGATGGCGTTCATAGGCCCCCGGACGCCGGATTACAATGCCTTCCTTTCCCAGCTTCCGCAGTTCTTCTTCAATATCCGGCAAATCATACAGCCGTACCAGCATATCCATCATCACCCCGGCAACGTACCACAACTAAGTGCTGCGGCGAATAAAAAAAACTGGACAAACCATCCTTTCACCCTTAGACTTCGCCGCACCACAACAACGAGCTGTAGCGCAGGCTGGTAGCGCGCTTCGTTCGGGACGAAGAGGTCGCAGGTTCGAATCCTGTCAGCTCGACCACTTTTCAAGCCGCCTTTGGGCGGCTTTTTTATTGGCTAAATATTGAATATCAATCAATTTCCCACATTAAAAACTCCGTTTTGCCGTTATCATGCACTAATGTGAATATCGTTCACTAAGGTGAATAAATGGTGTCATACTGATTGAATTTGACCCCTTAAAGGGTATAAAGGGTACAAAATCATATGAGCAAACCTCTCAGATTTACCATCTTCAAGATGCAGCGTGGAGGCAAAATTCTCTACAGGATCAGAATACCGGCCAGATTTGCAGCATCAGGGAAAAAAACCGACTTGTACTACAAAACAAGAGCTGAGGCAGAAGAAGAACAAGCCCTGCTCAGAGAAAAGTTTGCCAATGGAGAACTGACTTTAGGTACCATACTGGGACCAGGACAAGTCAAAGACGCCCAACAGGCCCTGGAATTATTGGCGGAACATAAGTTGAATACCTCACTGCTTAATGCTGCCAGAGCTATTGTTTCACTGAATCCGGACCAGTTCAAGGATGCCTTTCAAGCCCTTGAACTGATTAAAGACAATGGTTCAGAGATTTCCCTCGTGGAAGCTGCCAGTCTGGCGATAGAGCAACGTAAGGCCCGAATGATAGGTATTCCCACCAAGGATTTACTCACAAAGTACAAGGAAGCAGTATCGGAAGTGCGCCATTGGACAGCCAAGCACCTTGCCAACTGGCGGTTCTATTCCACAAAATTCGATAGCTATTTTGGAGAAAAGAACATTGCCGATATTCAGGCTCCGGAACTGCGACAATGGTTTTCAAAAAACTTCCCAAGCGCAACTTATTTCAACTCCGCGTTATCCGTCATCGCCCCGGCATTTACCTGGGCCGTCAAACAAGAAATGCTCAAACGTTCTCCATTTGATCTGATAGAGCGCCGTAAAGTAGTTAAAAGTGATGGAGTGGATATCTTTACCATAGACGAAGTAAAACGCCTCCTGTGTTGCTGTAAATCGTATAAAACGGCAAATCCATCACATCCTATGGCTGCGGATGATGGAACAGTCCCCGCTCTTTTCAAATTGGACTGCCGAGATACACTTCTTCCGTTTTCCCTCTTGCTTTTCTCAGGAATCCGTCCCGAAGAACTGGAAAAGATGACCTGGGACCTCATCCACCTCGATAAAGGAATCATTTCTGTACCACCATCAATCGCAAAGACGAACCAAGTTCGGAACATTGAACTCCACGGTAATTTGAAGGCTTATCTTTCTACGATTCCCGAAGCCAAACGAGCAGGCAAACTCATACCCACAAACTGGAAACGCAAATCAGCCATTGTCCGAAAGGCTGCCGGTCTTCAAAATCGCCCTGATGCAGCAAGACATTCTTTTGCCTCATACTCCCTTGCTGTAGATCCAAATATCCACAAACTGAAGGAAAATCTTGGACACACGAAGAATTCCGACGTTCTCTTCAAGCATTATCGCGCGGCCGTTACGAAACAAGATGCAGAACGCTACTGGAAAATAAATCCTCTTGCCCCGATGGGAGCTAATATTTAATCATTACTGGAAAGGCAATATTTTTGGGGCGAACCTCATTGGCAGCCCCATAAACCTTACTCGAACGGGATGCATCCATAATCAAGTTGGTCAGATCCCACGCGCCACCGCCACCAGAATTGATTCTGTTGCTATTATAGGATGTGTAAAAGGGTCCTGTAGCAACATTCAAATCACTAGTATGACCATTCGTGAACGCTGAAACCGTACCTTTGATATTCGGTGCAGAGTCTTCCTGTAAGCTTCCAATAACCCTGCCCGTATCAATTCCCGCGCCATCATCAAGGCCGCGAATGAAACGGCCTCGACAATCGGGTAAGTTGAATGTCGTACTACCATCTCCATCTCCACAGGAAGTACCAATAAGCGCAAAAAGCCCGGCATAAATCTCTCTGCTTATTGCCTGGCCTTGGCAGAATATCCATCCAACAGGAGCAACAGGACCAGCGTAATAAGAAAGGCTGCCTGCCGGAACTCCATCAGTTCCGCCCCACCCTGTCCATGTACCCGAATACATACCGCCGCGCCACATTCTGCCATCGTATCCGGTAAACATGGCCTGAACAAGGTTTCCCCTTAATTTCTGAATTTCCAGAATTCCAGTTCCAGCAGGTAAACTCTGATTCTCCTGAGATACAACATGAATCAAACGAGACAGTTCCGGCATCTTTTCAATGATGCCTGGAATAGTCAGAGATGATTCCTGTAAATCACTTTTCGCATAGGCATTCAACTCTTCAAGTCCAGTAAAGAACCTCCACCCGCAAAACTGGTCTGCTGAACCATTTAAATGACCGACGAAATTCGGTGCCTCCAAATTTCCGGTCATCTTATCCCCAGTTTTAGAGACAAATCCTGCTTTTGCTTCCTCAATGGCCTTGGAAATATTCTCCGTCTCTTTACCTAACTCTTCGATATTTGTTTTTATCGTTTCAATATCAAGCTTCTTCTCCATTTCAGCCACGTCTTTCAGTGTAGCTCGGGCATTAGGATCAAAAGCCTGAAATATGACTGAAGCATTACCCGTAACAACAGAGACGGTCAACACCTCTTCCATGACGGTGTTACTTCCGGCATCCGGAAAATAATCAGCCAATTCGCCGGCATTGGCATAGGCAAACAACACGGGATCTCCGCCATTCTGAAACGGTTTGACGAAAACTCCAATTTCGCGCAGGTAAAAATCTCCTGTGACGCCGGATGCGACAAATGCCCCACGAACCGTTACTACGCCATCCACATGGTCAGTTTTTGAAATACCCACCCGGGAAAGAGGCCCAACCAATGAAGTCAGATCTTCCGGCGCGGCCGGAGGCATCCCATTACCTATTTCAATGTGTGAAAATTCAATGCTGGAACCAGCCGACATAGCGGCAGCGAAATGAGATCGCCCAGCACGCGTTATTGTGACGTTGGAGAATTTAGCCATAAGATGAAAGGTAAAATTTACAGTCTGGCAAACTGGAAGTGCATCCAGTCATAATCACGTTGCCGCCCCAAGGAAACGCCTCCTTCTTCTTCTACGATTTTCCAGAATGGTTCGTACTCTGCACCGGAGAACCGCGCTCGAGGCTTGTGAACCTTCAGCCCGTTTCGATCAGGGTCCATATCAACCGCTATGCCCCATGAGTGCATAGAGGGCTTGCTGCCGCCAACAATGGCCCGGTCATTATAGCATCCTCCATACAGGTCCAGACCTAATGCCTGAAGATGGTCAATGCCGTAATATTCCAGTGTGCGCTGAAATATCCTCACCAATGAATCCGCCACAGCATGATGGCAGGTCAGTCGCCGCACGGTTGTTTCCGGATCCCAGGCCAAACGAAGAGGATATGGTAAATCCACAGTAACCAAGCCAGTTCCCCTTCTCCCAAAAATTGATTTTCCACTCCACACATCTTCCTGCGTAGGCCACATGTGAGGCATTACAATATTAAGCTTTTCGGCGATAGCTCTCGCCGTTTTTGGGCCGGGAATACCGTCAACCTTCACCCCAACGGTAGCTTGTACAGCGGACCATATTTCATGACATCGCAAACGCAAAGCTACAGCGGCAAGCGTCTTTGGCCCCGGCATCCCATCCGCCTTTAATCCCAATGCCCGTTGTACAGGCTTGTATTCATCGTATTCCCTAATCGTCATAAAGCGTTAATTTTATTTGTTTTTTGAAATTTGAAAAATGATCAACTGTTTCCGCTATGGAAACAGTTCAATCTTCTTCGATAAGAGATTTATTCGCGGCTTGTGCCAGTTCGCAGCTCGGACATTTATTGATCAGTTGAGTCATCAGGGCGTCAATCTTGGCATCCTTCGCCATCAGTTGCTCTTGGTGACGCTGCTGGTCTTCACGACGCATTTTTAATACCATTGTAACTACCCACCCCATAACTCCCAGGCTCCCCATGCCAGCCACGTCTGACAAAGCTGGGTCAATGGATGTAAGGGCACCGCTTGCCGCGGCCAACGATACCCCTATCGGAATCAGCATACCCAAACTGTTCACGGCAGATTATTTTTTGGATGGAATTACTTGATGGATGGGAGGCGCAGCAGACACAACCAGCGAACCATCCGGAGCACGGGAAATGGACAACATGCCTTGATCAGATGACAAGCTGAGGTTGGCAGCAGTACTGCAACCAGTCATCGTGAACAGGCCAGCAGCGGCCAAAGCGCCTATGATAGCGCCGGCAATAATTTTGGCCCAAGATTCCTTGATTCCCCAACCGGTCAGAATACCGGTCAACCAACTTACTTTATTCTTATTATCAGTCATATATTTACTCGGTAAAATGTTTGAAAAACTCCACGGCAGCGGGATCCTCGACAAGCAGTGAAGGATCATCCTCAGACGTAAACGTGCGGATTGCTCCGGTTCCATCCTGTCGGGCCTCCACTTGGAGAGAAACCTTATCCTGGCCCACCATCCGCGCCCATACCTGGGTTGCGGACCAATCCTCGCCCTTATCTTGAATGGTGGAAGCAAGTGCAAGATAAACCGGAGCCTGCTCATCCGGTAATTCTGTAAGAAGCATCTGCTCGCCGTGGCTCCATCCATCGGGTTTAGACCCGACAAACCTGATAACACCCGCTTGCGGGTTGAACTTGGCTCCTGACTCTTTTGGAGCATCATAAATAATGTGTATTAACATAATGTATTATATTGAGTTAGGTTAGTTAAGAGCGTAACTCCCAAGGTAGATTTCCCCGGTGTCGGAAGTAATGTAGATGGTTGTCTGGTCTTTGACTGCCAGAGCGGCATATTGAGCGGCGGTCAACGTATTGTTGAACTTAACCCACCGGGCATCACCTTCTGCACGGTTTAAAATGGATTCATCATTTAACGCAGTGGCATGCGGTTTAATGATATCTACCGTCGCCGCCGATGTCATACCCCTGAAATATACACTGTAGGCATCTGTATCGCTCCTGAACACCAATTCCCCGTAAGTTGAGGAAATATAACCCGTAGGACCGGACGCATAGATTTTGAGTTGATTGGATGGACCTATATCGCAGCCGTTGTTCAGGGTGGCTTTCCCGGACAAATTCAAGCTTTGGTCCATCGTGACCCCAGAATGGAAAACAACCCCGGAAGCAACATCCATCCCCCCATATGCGAAAAAAGGAAAATCCGTTCCCACGCTATACCCTGTCGCATGATCATAATTTATACCAAAAAGAATATAATCATGTTCCGGAGTATAGAACTTGGCAGGCCCCACCAAGTTTTCCGGCAGGGCCAAATACGCAGCATTGCCTCTCAAATTCAAAGACGCCTGGGAGATATTAGAGTTGTAACTTATCCCCATGTATTCCATCGCTCCGGCATCCTTGATAATAATGGTAGATTCATCCGGAGATTCGTAATACCCCAGCAGGCTACCGCCTGGAAGACCGTCAGAACCATAAAGACATAAATCTTCACCAACGTTCAGGCCAGTTTTGATAATGGTTCGTCCCTCTACCATTAGGGATTGCGCCATTGTGACGCCGTAATCAAAAGACGCCGGACCTTGCACATTAACACGTTGAACAGAGATATTAGCTGTGATGACATTCCCAAGAGTGGTCGTCTCATCCGTAGCCGTAAGTCCCCCAACCACATTCAGACTTTGGGACATCGTGACGCCAGATGCGAAATTTACAGCATCGTAGAAATACACGCCACGGTCGAAAAAGAGAGTATTTCCAATGCCGGTATCTACATAAAAATTACCGTCATTGTTTCCCCGGTAAATCCGCATTTCCGCGATGAATAAAGATGCCGATATTCCGCCTGAAGCATGGATATATAGATTTAAATCTTTCCCAGATCCAACACTGAATGCTCCATTGATAGTTTGATTCCCGTTCCATGTATTACTTGTTCCAATTCTGCCATATCGGGCATCATTATCATGGCGGTTGTAAATAGTGGTATCGCCATCATACAGGGTATATGCAGGATCAACATTTGACCGTTCCAAATTCACACCTCCACTGTCAAGATGGACATTGAAGAAATTATTCAACCCGTCAGACACATGTAATTCAGAGACGCGCTGCATACTTACCAAACCTTCAAATGTTGCATTCCCTGACACATTCAAAGATTGCGCCATCGTGACACCTGCGGAAAACGTTGATGTCCCAGTTATCGCAAGAGCGGCAGAATTCACTCTGTTGCAATTAACAACATTTCCAGAAACACCTCCGGAGGATGCCAAAGAAGAAACGTGAACCGTGGAATTATTTTCATTTGCATGTATTATTGCGCCGCCATTGCTCAATGTAATTTTTTTACCACCAGGTATGGAAAGGCCATCCGCACACATAACCGCCCCCTCAAATGTTTGTTTACCGTCCCATGTATTATCGCCTGACTTAATTTGTTCAATCCTTTCATTTAATGAAGAATGTGTTACAAGGTCACTTGAATCCAGCGGAAGAAAAACAGCTTTCATACTCCCTACCGTGAATTCCGTCACAATGGTTTTACAAATGGAGGCATTGTTTCCCGTCGCCGGGACAAAATCGTAATCATCACCGGCATTCCCATATGCAAACAAAATCTCTTGCTCGCCGTGCTTGGCAAATACCCCCAATTCCCTGTGGCAAAAATCAGTGGTAATGATATCAGTAGCCAATCGCGCAAAAACCCTTATATGCCCTCCTTCCTGTTTTTCTATTTTTTCAATGGGAAGACGGTGAATTTCATGGACAAGGGAAGTTTGAGTCGTAATATCGCCATCCTCCAACAAACCATCTCCAACGCCTACTCCGGAAAAAGTCAATGGCGTCCCGCCTTCAAGGATCAAATCCTGGAGCAATTCTAATCCTGCGGTGGTGATTACCATATTTTGAAAAGATGCCATAATATTTTGATAATGATTTTACTGAATAGAAATTTTAGGAGATTCGGAACCGGCTTGACGTGTAGAAAAAGCCAATCCTGCATTGATTCCAATGTCCGGCGTGTGGTCCTGCCATACGTCCACCCGCACGCTCAATGATTTATGGACGGCCACGGTTGCCCCAATATACATCGGGATGCCCGCCAAAATCTCATTGACTACATTTTCCAGCCATTGGGATTTTCGTTTCACACGCTCAAGGATCTGCAAAAACTTCGCTTCATTCTCTTTGGACATGGAGCTTGGATTATCTACAATAATGCGGAAATAATGGGGCTGGCCGCCGTAATTGAACCATTCTTCAACGCGCGCGCCTCCGAAGATATCATTCACCACATCAGCCACGGCCCCTACGGTGCCGAGCTTCATGTAAATTTTGTCGGAATTGAGAATCGTGGCTCGTTTTTTCTCAAGGGAGTAATCGGAATTGTACCAGAAGATATTCAGCTCGGCTGCCAGAGCGTCAAGTTCAGCGTTCCCCAGCATGCCTAACTGGTCCCAGGTGGAAAGCCTTTTGACTTGCTGAGCAAGCGGCTGCAACACTTCAGACAATCCATCAGCCAGAGCGCAATTATCCTCTCCCGCTCGCATGAACAGCGGAAGGAGTTTCTTGATATCTATGTTTTCCAGATTCATTCTTCAATGGTTACATGGGACACATTGATTCGCCCATTCCAGCGGGGAATCTGCAAATCGGAAACGGACGTAAAAACAGGAGCTTTCACGTCCACGCGAATACAGGTATCCAGCAGGTAGGCTCTCAACCGGTCCGGGTTGATATCGCGCCCTATCACGCTATTCTGCCATTCACGGTACTTTTCAATGGCTCCCCCTTCCCCTTCAATGGCCTGGACAGTCTCTGATTCGGCAGCTTTGGAACAGTAATAGGTCAATTCAATGCCGTATTCCACGGGAACCGGACCGGACACGCTTACCTTGTCACCCAAGGGTTTGACATCATCGGCAGTCACGGCAGCGAGTACTTCCTGAAGAGTTGCTTCGGACGGATCTGCACCATGGGCCTCACAAATGACAAGCAACACAGTTCCCGCTTCCTGATCGGAAATCACTTTCACGTCAGCCACGTTGGCACTTGCAGATTTCGCAAAATACGAATAAGCCCCGGATGTACCTGCCGTAGTGAATCCTGATGGCGCAAGTCTGATACGTTCCCGGTAGTGGTCATCACCGGTTCCATCATCTCCGTTCACCGGATCAATGGCAGACGGGTAAGGCTCCCCGTCATCCCCTCCGGCGCTCTCTGTAATGTTGACAACCCCGGCCACGAACGGTACATCATCAGCAAACGTCTGAACTCCCCCTGCAGGTATGCCGTTTGTCTTTATCCCACCCTCCGTAGCGGTGGCCGCCACTTCCACGGTCATAGCCCCGGCAGGTATCATAACTGCTGATTCCGTGGCAAAATATACCGTGTTATCCGCCGTGCACCGTGTCCCAGCAGGAACAATCGTTGGAACCGTTCTTTCTGCGGCCAGCGAAAACTTGAGAATTGTTCTGGCCGGCGTTGGAGATAACCGGCTGCACCCGACACGTTCACCGAGAGCATCCAAAACCTTCCCCCTGGCATAGGCCAACAAGCGTGACTTGCATGATTCGTTCATGCTGGATACAAGGACAGCCAGAGCATAAGCCATCCCCTCCGCAAAAATCCTCCGTTCGTCTCCGGGATAAAGCAATTCACCCGTGGCATTTTCCATCTGTGCCAACAAGTTATCTTTGAGTTTCCCGGCGTCGATATCGGTAAAATTGATGGAGTCCTCCTGCATATTATTAGATGGTTCCGTTTGCCGTTAAATCGTAATTCCCCAATTCGGGCATACCGTCCACATCAATTCCGTTGAACGATATCCGAGGTTCATACTGGGCGGCCAGCCAGTACCCTTCCGCAATCAGCAACGGACGGGCGGCAGTTTCAGGCTTGTCCGTAATTGAACTGTCCATGCCTCGTAATACGTCAAAACGCACTTCGCCACGCGTCAGCCTGAACAAGTTGACAAGGCAGAGCTGAGGCAATCCATTTCCTGAACTCTTCATTTGATTCCGGCCTCCTTCTGTAATTTCTTCGCCTCAGCTCTGTCCGCATCTGTAAAGGCGAAAGACATGCTTCCTTTCTTGGCCTTCTTTTCCCCCTTGGAGGGGCCTTTCCTGCCTTCCTTGACGTCTTTCCCGGTTACGGAAAGGGGCTTGTCCTCCATAAATTCCAAGGATAAATCACATGACATCATTTCCCCCGTTGGTCCAAATACGGCATTAGTAATATCCACCTTCATGAGGATAGACCGGACAGGACCGTAAATCCTGTTTCCAAGGATAAATGGCATGGACTTTCCCAGGTCACGTACCCATGAATTATACTCCGTAATCGGAGGCAAACCACCGGCATGAATGCTGCTCATGGTAGATACGACGAAACTTTGAGGCTGGTCGCCGCCTTTCACATCAAGAGGATTTTGAGCTTCTGTGGATTCCTGCTGTTCTACTTCCAGACTGGAATCAAGCCTCATGCCGTCCAGCAACGGGCGATTTCCCCCTGCTGAAACTTCAAAAACATGTGTCCCCCAAAACCCAATCATTGTCCCAAGCCTGAATCCATCATAGCGGAACAACAACGTGTATATGGCTCAGGTCATTTGGGAGACGTCGTTTCTCCGTTTTGAGAATCCGTATGCGTATGTCCGGCCAGACTGACACCTTTTCCGGTTACATCCTCCGTCACCGTCAGACTTCCCCGGATGGTTCCATCCCATTCGCCGTCACATCTTCCTATGACGAATCCTCCCATGGATTCATCTTCCAGATAATAGACGGATTCTCCAACGCGGATATTCCCCATCGTCTCCCGCCAGTAAAACGGAATCACCAGTTCATGAGTCACAATGCCAGGATCATTATCAGGAACGCAACGGGCCTTCCTGCCTCCATCAATAATACTGTGGATTTTTCCCTTCTGTACGTTCATGGTCGTCAATATGAGAGCGGTTTCCTGATCCAGAAACGCGTCTTCTTGGCTTTCAGGTCGTGGCGGCAGCGGTAAATAAAGGCTGGTCCCATCCATCCGTTGGCAATAATCTGAACCACACTTCCAGCTGCCAACTCACGTTGAGTGTTCATGCATACTTCCCCACAACGGCTCTTCTTGTTGGCGTCCCGAAGAATAGCCTGTGATATCCGGTTTGCCACCGCCTGAGTAGAAGCCAGTTCGGAAATGGTCATGACAAGTTCCTTGCCCGTTTTCACATCTCCATCTGTGCCGGTTCCGGTAAAAGAGGAATTCCGTACCTTGGCAGAACTGTAGGCCGTATGGGCGTCATCCGTAAACTTGGTTTCTACGGTCGGTCCCAATGTCAAAATCTTGGCACATTCCCGGTTCTCCATAGTCTTTTCATCATACAAGCACAGCGTTTTGTCATAGACAAGGAATGAGGCGCCGGCAAGCTTGCACCGCTCATGCAGGAAAGCCAAATCAGATCTCCCGCGCTGTTGCACATACGGATATTTGATATCGCTCACGCCGTAATTCTTAACGGAAAGTTTGTTGTCACGGGCCACGGTAGCTGCCAACTGAGGAAGGGACATATTTTCAAAGCTCCGGCTCTTTTTGTTGGTCGCCGACTTAGGAACGCTGAAAGCCCGCAGAGTGTATTCCCCGGAAGAAGGCTTGAGAGATTCAATGAACATCACACCGGAATTGACCACTCCGTCTGTAATCTTGACGGTATCCCCTTCCTTGCTCGGTTTCCATCCTACCCATCGGCGTTTGGTATCGGCAAAATGGAGTTCGAGGGAATCAGCTTCACCTTCGGCGTGCATCTCATAAGTACACCCTGTGACGGAAATGCTGGACGTAATATCTTCATCATTGATGAATACGCGCAAACCGCCTGATTGTCGCTCTCCGGCATCTTCCGTGAAAGAAAGGTAAATCATGGAATCAATGACCTCTCCATCCTTCCCGATCATTCCTATTTCCCAAGAAACATCTGTCAGCATGAACGAAACGCCTCCAAGAGACGTACCGAGAAACAGACTTTTTGCCAACCCGATCGCACCGTTCAATGTAAGAGCCTGACGCCAGTCGGACGTCTGCAGCGTATCAAGCACGGAATTGGACAAGCTCCAGGCGGCGCCACTGCTCAGGTACAGGGGCGCACTCACTCCTTTCAGGCGTTTCAACGCTTCAAACGTCAACCAGGGATTCCCTCCCGTCAGTTTGGAAACATGGATGGAAAAACCGCACGTTTGTAATTCCCGCCCCGTTACACGGGACATACCGTTTTCAGTATCCTCTTCAATCTTGATGCCCGCAGATGCCTCAAAATCTGAGACTGGAAGAAAATGGCCCAGGATGGGGCCAAAAGGAAAAAGCTGCCAGGTTACTTGAGCTCCGAACATTTCATTCCCCCTTTCTCCACGGAGGCAGGGACTCCGTATTCTGAGGTTCATCCATGACGGGAATCCGCACCTTCTCCCCGCCTTCAAAAATGACGATATGGGACAAATCCGGATTCGCGGCAATCAGCACGTGCATCAGAGCTTCTTCCGTCCATGCATCAAACGCTATTTTGTCCCAAGTTTCACCGCCTCGGGCTGTGTAAATGGAATAATCGTCAGGCATATCGTCCCTTGCTCCTTTCATTCAACCCATCTTCAATCATGTCAATTAAATCGGGCATGACTTCACGGAGTTGCCGGATAATATCGTGCTTGCTGGTTCCTTCCCCTGCCTTGATGACGGGGGAAAAAGTAATACCTCCCACGTTGTAATTCACAACGCTCTGTCTGGATTCCGACACGGGGGCAGCAACATCCATCCCCAGCATTTCCGCCGCAGTCATCAAATACCCCTGGTTGGCCGCCCGGTAACGTGGATCAAAGGAAATGACGGCCTCTGTTCCTGCTTCCCCGCAAATGGACGGTCCGGATGTAAAACCGCCAGCCGCTTTGGCCGGCATGGATTCTCCGCCAAAACCGAACCAACCTTTCACCTTTCCAACGACATTTTGCTGTATATTAGCAACACTTTCGATCATGGAATTAATCTTGGCAAACATGTCCTGTATCCATTTCATCAGCACTTTCAGCATATCGATAACCCGCTGAATGGAATTTTTAAATGCTGTTTCCAGCATCTGTCCAATGATTGGGAAAAGAGGTTTAAGCTGATCGTACACCCAGTTGAAGGTTGTGCATATCTGTTCAATCCAGGCAATGACCTTTTTGATATAAACCTCTACCTGTTGCAGTACGACGCTCAACGTTGTTTTGACAACCTCCAGTATGGGCGGCCCAATCACTTTCACAACGGCCAACATGGAATCAAACACCACGCGGAAACGCTCATACAACCAGGACAGCACTTCCTTGATGCCCTCATAAACTCGCTGCATGACGCCGACAAGCCCCGGCATATTTGTCTGGAACCAGTTCACAACACTGCTGATGCGCTCATTGATCCAGCCGCAGATATCATCCCAACTATTCCACAACCACGCAGCGGCAGCCACTACGCCAGCAATCGCGAATGGAATCCAACCGATGGCGACGACGGCAGCACCAATAGCCACGACAAGAGCACCGCCAAATACTCCTGCGAAAAACTTCCAGTTCTTGACGACAAATTTGTAGGTATCTTTAAGTCCCTGAATGACCTTCTCAAAATCAACACCTTCAAGGTACCTGGTGATGGATTCTCCTGCCGAATCCAGAACCTTGACCAGCTTTTCCGACAAGTTGATGACGTGTGGAAGAGCCTTTTCGGCCATGCGCTCCAAAAGAGGAAGAACCTTGACCCCTACCTTGGTCATGAAATTCTTTCCGATATTGACGATCTTTCCCCACTTGGAGGCGAAATTATCCATCTGCGCCGCATAGGCTTTCTCCGCAATTCCGGAAGCTTCAAACATGGCCTTTGTCTTGGCGGCCATGTTGTCCGACTGGGCACCAACAAGGGCAAGAATTGCTGTACCTGACTCAACGGAACTGAACAAACTGGTCAGGGCAAGGGCATTTCCTCGGCAGCCTTTTTTGAGCAGGAGCAGGGACTTGTGAAGCCCCAGTGTTTGAAGCATGGCCTGACCGCTCTTGTAGCCAGATTGCTTAATGGCTTCCGCCATTTCCTTAGACGGTTTCACAAACCCCTGAATGACGGCCCGAAGCTGGGTAGACACTTCGGCAGCCTTACCCGTCACCCCTGTCAATGTAGCATACGCACCGGACAATTCTTCCAGTTTAATGTCCATCGCAGCGGCAATAGGAACCACACGCCCCATACTGGCCGCCAGATCCGGAAAGGTGGTCTGCCCCAGCTTGACAATCTGGAAAGACATATCGGCCGCCTTTTCCATGGCGGCGGCCGAGGTATCACCGTACCCCTTTGTAATGGCTGATAAAAGACTGATACTCTCAGTGGTAGTTGCATTCCCGGCCTTCGCGGCTTTCGCGGCAATGCCTACCCGTTTAATCGTCTCTTCGTTGTCTCCAAAAGCGGAAATGGTTTCATAAAGTCCGTTGGTCAGGTCGCTCGTGAAAACGGATGTCGTGTCGGAAAGATCCAAAACATCCTTCTGCAGCTCTCCAACCCTTTTGTGAACATCACCGTCCAAAAGGGTTGCCACATTGGACATCTCCTTTTGAAGTTCGATGGCCTGACCAACGGACTTTGCCGTAACCGCACCGAGGGCGGCTACACCGACAGCCGCCCCCGTGAGTGTAATGGCGCCCAAGGCTTTGTACTTGGACACCAGAGATCCGACACTCTTTTGAACACGGGAAAGTGTCCGTTGCAGCGACGGGTGAACTACCCCACCGATGCTCACGGTTGCTTTCATGGTCTTTTCCCGCGCCATAATGGTCTATCTCCTTTTTTTGCGTCGGTGCGCATTCTGTTTTTCCGCCTTCTGGCGTTCCCTCTCGGCATCTTCTGCGGCTTCCTGAAACTCCGTCCAGAAATCGACGAGAGGCATTTCCATCAGCTCTTTTCGGGTTGCGTGGAATCGCTCGGAGTAAATTCGGATCGCCCTTCGGAGGTCTCGTTCGCTTGCTCCTCGGGCGTGGCTCCAAAAAAATTCAGACCAACCAGCATGACCTTTGAAACGTCACTTCCCCGGAGGCGGTCGAAGTCTTCCACGGTCCACCCCTTCCCCTTATTGCTCGCCAGGATGACTTGCACGCCAATCGAATAATTCATTCCGTAGTCATTCACGGGAGTGACTTCGGGAGAATATCCACGGCGGTTCTTCATGGCGGTGAAATAATCATTGGCCGTGAACTCCCCGAAATCATATTCAATTTCCCGGATATCCTGACCGTTGATCTGAAACGGATACTGTAATTCTATTTTTTCCATAATATGGTGTATCGATGGTTAATTGTTGATATTAAAGCATGCTACGGATGCTTTCAGAGTAGTCTTTGCCGTTGATCCAGCACACGCCTTTGACGACATCAATGTCCAGATACTTGTTGCCGTCCACGTAAAGCTGGTAGGAGAGGACAGTAAACGGAAGTTCGTTTTCGCTGGCTTCTCCCGCGGTAATCTCCACTCCGGGTGCCGACTTGGGAATCACGCGCATGAACGCCTTGATATGCTGGGCGGTACTGGTACCGTCAGCGGATACGCTCTGCTGGGCAACATTGGAAATCAGATCAAACGGCTCCGGAGTAAGGGATTCCAGGAATTCCTTGCTGACGCCCGTCTTGGTAATAGATGCCTCCATGGCCTCTACCTGCTGCCAGACTGGCAATTCCAGTTTGCCGCCTGCCGCCTGTATTTCCACTATAACAGGGGTAACTTCAGGCAGCTTGATAGGGATATTGTACCCTATCTGTTCCCCTTTCGCGTAAACGGAGGAAGCAATACAAGCCCCTTTCAACTCTTGAAACTTCATGAATAATAATCCTTTCTATGTTGGGTGTTATGCTGAATAAACGGACAGGCCGGAATCCGTGTAGGAAACGGAAATGGTGCCGCTCTTGAATTGCGGCGTCGGCGTGGCGGACAGGTTCCAGCGGAAATCTCCGTTCATCACGTCAGAATCGGCATTCTCGCTCGGAAGGAAAATGCACTCCGGATTCCCGACAAGGTATCCCTGGGCCACATACCCGGCCAGCTTGTCATTTTCGCGGTGTATGATCTCGTCCCGAAGCTGAATGGTCATCGGTTTGTCAACCCTTGGTGCCCACTCCTTCTGGAAGCTGTTCACGATGTGTTCCAGCATCCGGATATTCGTGTCAAAGATATGGAGTGCATCGGACGTTACCCCGAACGCATAGGCTGCCGTATGGCCGCCCCAAAGAACCCATTTCCCGTTGAATGGAGCCACGGTGGAAATGCCGTTTTCGTTGAGTGCATTCCCTGTCTCCTGGTCGAAACCGCGGTTCTTGGCGCCATCGCCGAAATACTGGCAAATGACCGGCACCGCCTTGTTGGAACAGGTCTCGCCTGGAACGCCATCGTGGTCATTATCCACCATCTGCATCACCCAAACGGCCAGTGTGGAAAGATGGTAAACTTCTCCGGTGCTGGTCTTTGCCTGAGGCCAGAACACCTTGGAATATTCAGATGTGTACCCGTTTTCCTTCTTCCAGGCTTTG
Source organism: Akkermansia sp. (assembly GCF_020860705.1). Lineage (GTDB taxonomy): Bacteria > Verrucomicrobiota > Verrucomicrobiia > Verrucomicrobiales > Akkermansiaceae > Akkermansia. Next base: position 18,188 of record NZ_JAJBTT010000018.1, on the reverse strand, counting down.
GCGGCTTCAATGGTCCCTGCATCTTCCACAGGAATATCAGCAGCCACAAAAGCCATCCAATGACCGTTGATCTTCTGGCTGGCGGTAATCAGGGCATTGTACACGGCGGGCATATGGGACCACCCGGGAGCGGCCAGCAAATTCGCGACCTGAAACTCATGAGCATACAGGAGGGGAAGAGCCCCAATTCCGGAATACTCCCCTTCGGCCGTCATGCCGCCGATGATATCTTCTGCCGTAACGGCAGAGCCGTCCACAACGTAATAAGTGGCATTCACCGTCGTCTTCGAGCGGTCCTTCACGGTCACAATCACGCAAGAACGTGTAAAATCGTAATCGAGGGAGTAATCCGTTCCTTCGGCCATGTCGGCCAAGGCGAATGTATCCAGAATGATCTCGTCACTGATGAACTCGGCCCGGCCGTTCGTGAACGTGAGAACCTTCTCTACTTGTTCCGCTTTCCGGTGCTTGTCGGGATCAAGAACATTGATGATGTAAATAGGCCCGCAATTACCCAGCGGATTGTTGAAATGGGCACTCACAGCCTCGCACAGCGTGTAGGCTGCCCAGGTTGACGAATACCCGCAAACCGCCTGGGCCTGCGTGAAATTGGTAAGCCTCACGGGAGTATTGATGATGCCGGAATCGGCATATCCCCTCACGAGGTTGACGGGAGCGGTCCCAAAATAAACGGGAATCGTCCCGGACTGGATCGCGCTCTTGGCCTGGGTCGCCCCAATGCCTCCATACGCGCCGTGTAGGTATGTAGTAGCCATAATATTATAATGATAAGTTTGTTAAAAAATCAGAAGAGGAACTGTGAAAGTCGATGGAAAAAGAAATGTGCCCAACGAAGAACGGATAATGGTCTATCGGTACCCTGTTTTCATGCATGGGGCCGAAAGTCAGGGTATCCGTCCTGATACGATGACCGTTGATGATGACTGCTCTTTCAAGACGGTCCCTTGTCAAGTCGATGAAAGATATCAGGTCCCGCCATCCCTCGGCGTTGGGCGTGAACTTGCCCGGTGTATGTTGGCCGGGATTCCACACCTGCAGAATCAGGCGGATATCCAGAGCCCCGGACCTCTTGACAGCATCATGTTCCCCCTCGATAAGCTGCACGATAATGCTCGGCGCCTTGTAATCATTCTTCTCGGATTTGGATGGATCGGGCGGAGTGAAAATCGTGAAAACGGTCGGATGCCCCATTTTATAGGCATACTTGGCCGCATTGCTTGATTTGAGTTCCGGGGGAACCTTGAACTCAAGATCATTGACCACGTTGTCACGCAGCCATTGTGCAATGTCATCGAGGGCTTTTTGTATTGTCATAATCGTCAGATATTTTCCGTGAGTGAAACCACGGACATCCCAAGTTCTTCACGCCATGCCGCGACCAGGTACACCCGGTCGTCAACTTCAAGCGTTGATCCTGCTTCCTGCGGCTGTGGCATGTCTGCCGTGGCCGCCTGCAAGGTCCACTTTTTGACAGTAAGGCCATAATCCTGGTTTCCCGGGGTAAGCTCTTCATCATAGAACACGGCAATGATCTCTTTCCCATCCACGACATGCCGTTCCCCGAAGTCTTCCAGATTCAGGAAGACTTCGGAGATATCGGCATTCATGTCAGCTTTCAGGCTCATTCGATGCCGTGTTCGGGATTGACGGTCGGAATGTCTGCTTCCAGTGCTTCCAGCGCGGCAATCAGATCATCCTTCCTCATGGTTTCCACATTTTTAATGCCGCTCTTGGTGGCCAATTCCCGTAATTCGGCCACTTTCAGCTTACGCAGATCCGGCCCCTGCTCTTCCTCATCTCCAAAAGATGAGGAAGACACCAATACGGCAATGCCGCGGTCAATCAATTCCTGCCCCTTGTCAGGATCAATTTCAAAGGGAGGATCCTGCGGGCGCCGGAGAATGACACGCCCTCCTTCATGTTGCCCGTAATTGCTTTTTACCTTGATAATAAACATAATTGTTATTCCTTTCCGGTAATATTTGTGAGACTTATGCACCTGCGGAGGCCGTCAGCACGTCGGCGCACACCCAGCATCCCTTCTTCTTGGGAACAAGAAGCGGACGGCTGGACAGGATGAACTTCCGAATATCGTTTTCATGGTCGGAAACATACTTCGGAACGTACTTTTCAGCGTAGGTGTTGAACGGACCGCCCGGCTCATCCATTTGAGTGACGGAGGCATACAGGGTCTTTCCGGCATTGGGTGCAGTCATGATGACTTTGTGTGGGGCGATGAAGGGAGTCATGGTTCCATCCTCGTCTTCGTATTCCTTCATGTACTGGATAACGCGCAGAAGAACGCCGTCCACGTTCATGAATCCCAACACGAGGGCGCCGGACTCCTGAAGCTTCGGCTCAATTTTACCCATCTCAAATCTGCGGTTGTCGAACAGTTTTTGAATGTAGGAATTGGACTGAATCAGTTCGGCCGCATCCGCGCCGGCGATCACGTCAGCGGCGGCACAGCCCTTGGAGGTCAGCACGCGGCTCATGGCTTTCAAGTCACCAAGAAGGTTGGCGTCAGCAGCGTCCCATAGTTTGCCTGGCGTATAAAGGCAGTCATTGACATCTCCGTGGAATGCCACAGCCTTCTTCTCCGTGGGCTTCCCATCCTTGTCAATATACTGGCATTCGTAGCCGTCCGCCATCAGGCAGTCTGCGGCCATCTTCTCCTTTCTGCGGCGGATGCGGTCTTTAAGGTCGATGAAATCACGTCCGGCAATAGCCGCTTCGCGCTGGTCTGGCGCCATACCGGAAAAGAGGGATTCTCCGAACCCTCTCTTCTTCAGGTCATCGACAGACAACAACCGGGAAGGAGCGATACGGGCCGGGGAAAATTCATCCGTGTAAAACGTATCCCGGTCACTATTGACGCTGCCTACCTTGATAAAAGGAGCCAGCTTTTTGTTTTGGGTATCATAGTCCACAAGCACCTTGTCACTGTGGAAAATATCTGTGCCTGGGTCACAGGGGAAATAGGTATCGAGCAGGAAGCTCGGCGCCGGTTCCAACCCGCGGACCATGGCGATCAAGGTCTGCGGATCTGTGAGATCAATGGTGGTTACTGCATTTGGGTCCATACTAATGGTTTTTCTATGGTTTATTTTTTGGGTTTGGTAGATTCGTTGGCGGCCTTGATAGCCTCTGCCAGCCTGGAAGTATAATTATCTCCGGACTCGTTTCCTGTGGGAGCAATGGTCACTTTTCCGGTATTGCTTTCCTGCAAATCCGTAGCGCGGGAATCGAGGAAGCTGACGCCGGAAAACTTGCCTGAACTCATGGCCTTGAATGCCAGTTCCTGGGCGGTCATAGGCGTTTCTCCGAATTTGGCTTCCTGTAAAAGCTCTGGGTCAATGCCGTTGGCAATGGCCTCAATGTCGGAAAGGCGCTTGCGTTCCTCAGCAATGGCCTGAGCAATAATTTCCTCCTTTGCCTTGGTGTCCGGCTCCTGACTGGTTGCCATCTTCTCCTGCAGGGCAGCCAATTCGGATTTCGCAGCGGCAAGTTCCTGCTCTGCCTGCAACAACTTTGCCTGAAGGTCATCCTCGGTAGATTCTCCTTCGACAGTATTGTCTGATTGGACGGAATTGATGACGGCGACATGGAACCGATCCGGTATGGCTGCACGAAAATCGGAAGACAGAACATGCCCACCGGCTTGTAAGACAAACTTTCCGGAAGTGGAGGCGACGAGCTGTAGCTTGTTCGTCACTTCTCCGTCGATAAGGGTATCCGCAAATCCATTGTCAATGGCTTCCTGACCGGTCATCCAGGTCTCACGCGTAATCAGATTGCGGAGCTCCCCTACTTCCTTTCCGGTCTTGGCGGAGTAAATGGCGGCAATGGCATTTTCCATGGAATCCATGGCTTTGACCATCTTCTTCATGTCGGCTAAATTCAGGGCATCAAACACAAACGTAGAAACGCCGTGAATCATGGTGATGCTGCCGGGATAAACCTGAACCTCGTCACCTGCACAGGCAATGACGGAGGCGGCCGAAGCGGCAATCCCTTCCACAATGACCGTTTTTTTACCATTGAAACCTTTCAAGGCATTGTGAATAGCAATGCCGGTAAACAGGTCTCCTCCGCAACTGTTGAGACGTATGGTCAGGTTACTCTTTCCCTTGCATTTGGACAAATCGTCCAAAAAGCCTTCCGGGGTGATATAGTTCCCCTCAATAGCCTGCCCGGTCCAGAAGTCCACAGGCTGCTGGGAAACAATATCGCCGTAAAGCACGATCTCCGCGGTATCGGACCTTTCATCCGCAACCACGTTCCAGAATTTAGGTGGTGTGTTCATTTTCTTGTTCTTGTTCGGTATCTTTTTTGCTGCTGTCTGCTGACAAGCTCTTTCTGATAGAAACTGCCTCGGAAATCATCACAAGAAGGGGCGCAATTTGATCCATTTCCTGAAGAAGCTGTTCCACATTTTTGTTGAAATCTCCGCCGTTCAACTCCGTCGTTGCCTGGGTATTCGTCTTCCAGCCATTCCGTACCATGATCTCCATAGCGGTAGCCTCCTTAACCGGGTCAAGGTGAGGCATCGACGGGCCGTTCCACTCATGAGCCAGATAGGCGGCGCGTTTCAGAGGATCGGTAAAAAAGCCGGGAGCGGAAATGCGACCGCGGGCAACAGCTTCACAAAACCATGCTTCATAAACGGGTTTGCAAAAGGTGGAAGCAAACTCTATCCGGTCAATCACAACCTTCTTCCAAAAATCCTGCAATGCAGCCCGGGCCGCGCTGTAAGACGTATTATAGCTCTTGAGCAACACGTCAACCGGAACCTCCATAGCGGCGCCAATCTGTGTAGCAACAGCCCTGACAAAGCCGTCAAAGCTATTCGTGGGATGCTTAGGGTCAACACTCTTGATATCTTCTCCCGGACGCAGGAAGGCTACACCACCGGGAGACATCTCATAATCCTCAGGATTCCGGTCATCTTCATCTGTCCCTTCTTCGTCGGCATCGGAAGACAGACCTTGAGGTTTCAGGGCAGGTCCGTCACCATCCGTTTCTGTTGTAACGTAAATGGTAAAGCAGGTTTGCAGCAGGGCGGCGGCTTCTTCGCTGTTCAGGTAACGTCCCAACTGCATGATATTCTCAATGCAGGGTGCAAGGCTGGTAACACCACGGTATTGTTCAGGACGTTCGGCATCCATGATGTGGAGAATATTCGGCATTCCGGTTCTTTTACCGATTGCCTCAACCCTGGCCCATTTTACCGTTTCAGTTGACAATTCACCCGGGAAAGTATTGCGAATATGATATGCAACGACACGCCCCTTCTCATTTACCTCAACTCCGTCATAAATTTTATTACCGGTATCGGTATTCTTTCCATAGGTGGACAGCGGAGAAACATTGGTGGTGCTCGGAGTGCAAACACGGTCGGCCTCAATCAGCCTCAGGCGCAAGCTGTAGGGATGCAAAATATCAGACTCACCTACATCAAACAGGGCGAAGGTATCTCCCGAAGTCTTCCAGGCCATCAGAGCAATTTGCTGCTGTTCGTAAAAATCGCTCAATCCGGAAACGGAGGCAGACCTGCGGTCAGCCGCCCACAACTCAAACTCCATTTCAAGAAGCTTGTTCAGCTTCTTGGCTTCATCTTCTGAAATGCCAAGCATCTTGCCGTCCACCTGTGCATGGAGGTAAAGCCCCGGCCCGACAATAGCCGTCCTCAAGGTCTTGATGGCGGAAGTCGCCAGTGGCGCCGACATATAAAGGGAGCGCGCCCGACTGCGGAGTACGGAATTGTGACGGTCAATGTCCTGTTTGGGAGATCCGGAAACAGCGTGGTATTTCTTGAAAGCGCGGCGCGTCTTGGAAGCTCCGGCATCTCCGTAGCCGTAATTCCTGAACTGCTTCCGAACCTTCGCTGTATATTTCTTTCCCATATGCTCAACAATCTTTCGGCACAAAAAATGCAATGCATCTGCGCCCGCCCCCGGAAAGTTCACGCTCAATCTCTCTTATCTCCGTTTCAATTTCACGGAGGTAAACCCGCAATTCCCCCAGGGACATATTATACGCCGCCTTGTTGCGTGTACCGATTCCGTAGCTCTGAGCCTTGCCGGACAAAACATTCCTGATCGCCTGTTTGACGGCGCTCTTGTCCTCATTCAACTCAACAAGGCGTTCCCGGAGTTTGCTGGTGCGCGTGGTTGCCATCGTTACGGCAATCATGATGGCGCCGGAAAATACAACAACGTGTATATGGCTCAGTTAACCAACAACCACAATTCCACTATCTGAAGGGCTACCGGAAAATGAATATAGCCATTGATTTTTTATGGTGTTACATTATATTTTTTATCAACTCATGAAGATTCCTAATCTACGCAAAAAAAGAAGCGACGGGAAACGTCGATTTTTGTTTATCCTAATATTCAATATTTCTCTCACAGTGGCTTTTATTTCATTAGCCTACTTCCATCTGGTATCTTCTACTGTATTGCTCATCTGTATTCTTTCAGTTCTGGCATTTGAATTCTTAATTTCATATAAAATTCTTGACCCAACTTCTATTAAAGATTATCTAATTATATGTTTCACTGAAAAAAAGAAGGGTAAAACTTTACCAAATGCAAATTTAATTACACTTTTAGGAGCAATAATATTGCCGTTACTTTCTTCAATTATAATCTCTATTACAGAACAAGCCGCTAAAGAACAAGCCGCTAGAGAACAAGCCGCTA
>NZ_JAJBTT010000018.1:0-11360 GCF_020860705.1 Akkermansia sp. | reverse complement strand
ATCTCTATTACAGAACAAGCCGCTAAAGAACAAGCCGCTAGAGAACAAGCCGCTAAAGAACAAGCCGCTAGAGAACAAGTCGCTAGAGAACAAGCCGCTAGAGAACAAGTCGCTAGAGAACAAGCCGCTAGAGAACAAGCCGCTAGAGAACAAGCCGCTAGAGAACAAGCTGCTAGAGAACAAAACATTTCTATAATAAACAATAAATTTAATGATGTTGAATCTTTATTAAAAATTAATAAAACATACCTAACTGAAGAATTAAAACAAACAAATGTAGTCTTGCATTTATCTTGTCTGGTTTTTTATAATCTCTTCAATTATAATAACGAGAAAATAAATCTCCTTTCAAATTATCCTGTGGATAGGTATTCAGAGATCGACAATTTTTGTAAAACAGACTTAAAAATAAACAATGAACAAGAAATACAAGTAATACAGAGTTTATACAATTTCATTTTTTTAATTTCTTTGGAAACCAAAAAAATGACTATCAGCGCATATGCTGAATATTATTGTCAACAAATTCTAGAATACGATTTAAATCTAAAATATTTTAAAAACTCAGAAATAAATGAAAACAAATACACATATTTAAAAGATTTCAGATCCCCACTTACATTTTATATCATATATAATATTATTCAAGATACTGATACAATTCATTCAATTTCAAATATATTAAAAGAAGAATGTAATAAAACATTAAAAATAAGCATGGTATCCTCAGAACCACTTTACTCTAAATTCAGAAATTTTGTAAATCTAAAAGGCCCGAAATTTAAAGAATACACACATCCACGTAATTCTAGAGAGGCTCTAGATAATATATACTTTCATATTGAAGAATATATTGCAAATTATTTCAGAACATACTTTCATTTAAATATATATATGCAAAACAAATTTCATCTTAATATCCAAGACATTCTTTTTAATCAAAAAACTTGTCTTTGAAAGATGACCTTCGCGGCCGGCGTTGGGTGGAAACCTTGACAGTCTTGGTCGGAGCGGCCCGAAGCGCACGTTCCCATGCATCAAAATCCGGGTTGATGACCTTCACGGCCGCCCGTGCGTAATTCCGGCAGTCAAGAGCCTCGTTTCTTTCATGTCCGGGAAGTTTTACCCATTTCATCACATTTCCCTCTACCACTTCCACTTCTGATAATAACCCGGTAAAATAGGTCATGTCGTACCCTCTCGACTCGTCGGGAAAGTGCATGTAATTCGGCCCCGGTTCCTGCACTTGGACGGCGGACATAATCGCAGACTTGCCGGCGTTCACACCGAGATTATAAAGAATGTAGGTGTTATTCTTATTGCCCGCAATTGGTACACGGTTCGGAGGTGTGATAAAGGGCCGCCCATGAGTACCCCACCCTTTCACGGCAAAGACATTGGCCTTTTGCCTTTCCTTGCATCTCCGCGCAATTTCATTTGTGAACTTACCGTCGCCGGAGTCGGCAAAAGTCATGACAACCCGCAAAGCCCTTCCGTTGGCAAACTTGTAGGGCCGGGAAATGAGACTGTCCAACTGTTTCCACACATCATCGGAATCCGGAGATCCGGGAATATATCCGGACTGTACCCCCCAGCTCTCATAATAGTGTCCCCAGCCGACAATTTCATATTGGGCATATTTATGCTGGAAGTCCACGCCGCAAGTCAAAATCAGAGGGCCGCAACCAGGTTCCCCCGGCAAGTCTGCATTCTCTGGGTACTTCTCGGCCCGTTTCAGCAATTCAGTTTCATCAGCAACGGTATTCCTCTCTTCCCACAAATCACCCACGTCGGTATTCTTCCACACTTTAAGCCGTTCCGGATCTTTCTTGGCCTTGCAAAAATTCTGGATGATATCTTTCCACGGGCGCCAAGGTGAAGCAAAGCCTCCGAGCCAGAATGACCGGCAACGGTTATTCCGAATGGCATCGGGATTCTCCGCTTCCCAGCGGGAATCTGATTTTTTGACCTCCTGTTCTTCGCTGACTTCCCCGCATCCGGGGCATTTCCATCCAGTAACGTCAACATACCATGATTCCTTTCCTGCTATCCGTTTCGGTTTGGCCTTGAACTGGATATCATCAAAGCGCACCTCATGATATTCTCCGCACCGAGGGCAGCGCGTCTTCCACCGTTCGCGTGTGCCCTGCGTATAGAGGAATTCAATTTGAGACGCCCCTTTGATGGTGGGAGTAGAAACGGCAACGCGCTTTCGGTTGTAAAAGGTATTCTGACGGCGTTTTGCCAATTCCCAGGGATCCCCGTCTCTGCCGGCGCTTATTGCAAAGCGGTCAAGCTCGTCACCGATGACGTAGCGCACCGGCTGGGAAGACAAATCGCTCGCACTATTGGAACCAACGAGGGTCAGCATACCTCCCGGAAAGGACTTTTGCAAAACGGTGGAAGTTGCTCCCCGCCCCTTCTTCTCCACGTCACGCACTTTATCACGAATCTTATCACATGCTTTCAGCATGGGAGCCACGCGGAGACGGGAAAACGACATGGCATCTTCCTTTCTCGGTTGGACGTATAGAATGGTTCCAGGGTCCTGGTCAATAATGTAGGCAATGATATTCAATTCCAATTCCGACTTCCCCACCTGGGAAGGAGCCACAAAAACGATTTCCTCGATGTTCGGATCTGAAAAGGCACGCATCGGTTCCCGCATGTAGGGGGTGCGGTCCGTCCTCCATTGACCGGCTTCTGCAGATAATCCACCAGCCAGACGGCGGTACTTGTCCGCCCACTGGTCAACGGAGAGGTCCTCCGGGGGCAGCCACAGACTCACCGCTTCATTGTATAGATCTGCAAGATGTCTTTTCTCCCGGGAATTCATGATTCTTCCTCTTCTTCGTCTCCGTTGGACATCTGGTCCCCGTCTTCTTTCATGAGGTCTGAAAATCGTGAGGGGTCATACGTATGGGCGGCCAGCTCTTCAAATACCCCGAAAATGGCTTTTCGCAGAATAATCGCCGCTTCATTCGGTGAGGCCCCGGCGCAATCCACCGCACAGCGCCCAGGAATAGCCATGAAGGCAGCCTTCGTCTCCTGGACCATTCCATTCATGAGAGTGCGAACATGTTCGGCCTTGTGAACTTCGCCACGCAATAGGGCCAGCTTGATTTCCTCAATCCGCGCCTTGGCCTTCTTGCAGCGGACTTCCGCTTCAAGGCGCTGCCGTTCCAGAGAGGAAGTCTCTTGGCGATTCTGTAGGTACTTGATGTAGGAAACGAGGGATGCTCCGAACACATATCGTTTTCCCATGGGTGTGTCCTCGGTCACAAACGCCCCGTCCGCTCGCAATGCCTGAACACGGCGGACGGAAAGGTCAAGAAGCTTGGCAAGCTTCTCAGCCGTAATGTAACCCTTCCCGGCTTCTTCGGATTTAGTGGCCTCTTCTTTCATGCTCTTTTGTAGCGGTTTCATGCCGTTTCAACAGCATTTCATGCTTTTTCCCCTCTCTTACGAAAATCGACGCATGGGGGGTGAACCAAACGACGAAAAAAAAATTGAAAAATGCGCCTTATTTGGGGTGGAGCCCAGCGCATGGAGCAACGCTGCCGGACAGTACCTTGGCCCCTCGACTGCCGCACCTTGACCATTCCGATTCCCATCACCGCATCAATCTGTTGAAATGATGGTAAAACCGGCTCTCCAAATCTCGATTGAGCTTGGGCATCCATATAGCCTGGGCCTTCTTGTTTGTAATGGCCTGAGGAACGGATGTGGATGCATGAATCATTGGGCGGTTACTCTTGCCAACCACGAATGCCCGATTCCTGCCATCCACGACAAATACCCTGTTCCCGTTTTTCCCCTTGATGACTGCTGGCTTTCCCCTGAACGTTTCCACCATCACTTTGTAGGGCTTGGGTACTCTACGCCGTACTCCGTTCTTACGGACCGTTATCTTTGTCCGGGGCCGTCTCTTGGGGGTAGTCTTCCACTCTGCATGCTTCTTACCTTTGAACACTACAGCAAAGGAGGCAATCGTCGTTCCTTGGAAACTGGTGCGGACATGGGCCTTCCCAGCATTTCGCCCTCTCCCTGTGTAATCGTAAGCGTAAGCCGAACATGACGCCACTTCACTCTTTTTGATTCTGTACACGCTGGCAGTAGCAGCGGAGACGGCGCCGGGAACACGACGTTTCATGTCTCTTACCGTCAGATTATCCACTTGGCGCGCTCTTTCATCCAGCATATCAAGCTGGTTCAATAAATCGCTGGCATCTATCTTGATTTCCATTATTTGGTAACGGTATAGAGTTTGGCAATCAGGGATTCCCCTTTCGGAGTCAACCTGTAATTGACATGATGCCGGCCATCTTCTTTGCGTGTGATAAAGCCATTTCTCAACAGAGAGCGGATGGATCCGAAGAATGATCCTTCATTGACCGGCACGTCTGACAGAATAGCCTTTCTGGTCCCACACCCCTTCTGAATGGCGACGAGAATGAGAATATCCAGCAAAGGGGTTTTCTGCCCGGGCCTGATGGACCAAACGTTTTTCAGCAATCCAAATCCAAAATCCAATGCTCTCATGTTATCTCTCTCCTTCCAAACGGTTCATGATAAGCTCCACCAGCCCCCTATGCTGGTTATGGCGATATTCCCCCGGGTACTCCATGTTGAACTCGATTTCCAGAGCTTCCCTTACTTTGTCATCGTCAAGCTTACGCGGACGTTTGGCTATTGCATAAATCTGAGATGCAGACCTTACACCAATGATTTCCACGTCGTAAAAGTATTCCTCAAGCAACTTCCTCAAGGTGGCGTGGGTGTGGAAATGCTGAATGGTCCATACCCCGGCCCGGAAGGTGGCAGAGAAGTTTTCTTTATCAAGAAATTCAATGTTCCGGCTTGGGGCGTTCGTGTATTTGTAGTCTAAAGCCTTATCCAGAAACCCTTTATTGCGCGTGCCGAGTATCAACATGCCATTCTTGGAAGCCAAGGCATTACAAGCAGTCAAGACGTAATGCTCAAACTTGGAATTGACGACTGAATTAAGAACACTATCCAAAACAACCAGATTAAATAGTCCGGATCTGGCAATGTCTCGTTCAATGAGGCGTATTTGACGGACTACTTCACGAACATCAAGCTTTTCCTCCCTCTGGAAGTGTGGCTCATAAGGTAAAATGTGATATCCCTTTCCTGCCAAAATCTGAGCATACGCACAACGGCCCGCCCCAAAATCAATAATCCGCATGTCCTTCCGTAACCTGGGGATCACATATCGTTCATATGTTGTAGACTTGAGGTCACGTTTCCCCCCTCCGTTGAGACGGTGCATCTGGCACAGAAGCTGGTTGTAGGACTTTACGCCCAGGGAATCGTAGTAATACTGTCCGTATTCAATCCCCAGCAGTTCAAGCATGTCCTGTTCGTCCTCATCACGGATCACGTAGCAAATGACCTCACGTTTCAGTTGCTTGGAGGCAACGGCATAGTCACTATTCAGCAGCACATCCCCCCGTGTATTGCACACGATGGAACCCCATTCCCCATACTTCATGATAAGGCGGCCCATCTCAAAGACGATGGTCGCATTATCATTTTTTTCGTAGGAAAGATGGTCTGGCTGTACAATATGGTATTGTCCTGCAGAAAGGTTTCCGCACACGCGAGCTTTGCTCTTATTGGTTTCTACGCTGTTGTGGAACAGGTTGAACCTGATTTCGTCAACCTGGGTAATACCGTTGATTCTGACCGCGGGACAATGCGTCATGCCCAGGGCTATCATGGCACGTGTACGCTGGTGTCCGGCAGTCAAAATACCGTTATCTCCATTCACAATGACAGGTTTGATGACTCCGAATCTCCGGATACTCTCTTGCAATTTCAGGAATTTATCTTCGGCCAGTTTCCGGGGGTTGTAATCAGCCGGAGTCAAGGCCGCAATAGGATAGCGTTCAATGAACTCAATTCGCATACCGTTTGTCTCCCTTGTTCAACAATTCTGTGAATATCCCCATCACATTACCGTTATCATTGAGGTAACGATCATAGAATTCCTTGAAGCGTCTGGCCTCTTCTTCGCTCAAGATAATTTTGATTGTTCCAAACTTGACAAAGTTCTGAGATGTGGAACCGGCTTCATCACGCTCAAGGTTCAAATCTTCTGGAATGTCCTCTGGGATCTCATTTAACATATCATCAATTTCACGGTCGGAAAAACCGGTCAACGTAAGAGGGAATTCACCTGATTCAGACATTTGCCGTATGAGAAGCTTCAAGGCATCTTCATCCAAATCTGCCAGTTCGGCGATATGGTTATCGGCAATCAAATCGGCCCGTTCATGTTCCGGCGTTTCGTAGTGCTGTATCTCTACAGGCACTTCTTCCAATCCGGCCAGTTTGGCCGCCGCCAAGCGGCCATGCCCCTTGACGATCATGCCGGAAAGGTCAGAAATAGTAATAGGAGCTCTCCATCCGGCCAGCCTGATAACTTCAGCCAGTCGTTCAATCTGCGTATCTGGATGACGGTTCGGATTATCCGGATTTTCCTTCAAGTCAGCTACTTTCCGTATTTCATCGTAGCGACAGAATACCGGCACTCCTGATAAAATAACCCGGGCCTTTTCTTCAACATCAAGACGTTTCATACTGATGTTGAAAGGAAACTGCCTATAGAGCGCAATCAAAAAATTATTAAGGGTCACATTTTGAATAAATATGACGAATTTTGAAGAAAATGCTTGTTGTCAATTATCATGTTAAACATACTTTCAATGCCGGATGTGAAATTCCGACATCAACACAAAACACGACTAAACAATGAACAACGAATACATCTGGATTGCGACAAGCAACAACGGCAACAGTTCAACCTCCGCGGCATCTTCCATTGAAAATGCTATTGCAGCGGCACGAGATAACTGCGTAGGGAAGGGAGAATGGATTGAAACAATCATCATTGCCGACTCAAACAAGGAAACGGTCCGGGCCTTTAAACGCGCCAGCAAAGAAAGTGAATGGCTTGACTGCCTGAATAGTGACACTCCCACAAAGGAGGTTCAGCAGGCCCATGCCAAATGATGTGCAATGACGGCTCCCGGCAGCAAACTGCCCCCGGAAGCCGCCACACACAAAACGGCGACTAAACCGTTCTACGGAGTAGTTACCCCAAGCATTCCACGAAGTCAAGAGAAACGCCGTCCTTTTTACGGGACGGCGTTTCATTATCCTTCTGACAACCTTTCGTCACATTTCCTTTGTATTTCAGATAAACTAATATCTCTCTTACGGTCAGGAGGGGCCTTACGTGTGAAAAAAGATCCGTTTGAGGCTCTAAATCCCCCCTTGGACATTGCCTGATCAACCTTCTTCTTTAATGCAGGGTCACGCCGTGTGTAATAGGCAAGGTTTTCTGCCGTGAGCCCCGCAGAGAGACAGGCATCTTGCTTGGATCTTCCTTGCTCCATGTAAAATAGAGCCATGTTAATTCGTTCTTTTACAAAGTTTTGATTCCTTCTCATTTGCTGGCGGTAGGGTAGTTCGGTTCTTCTTCGTATTTTGTAAGCTCTGCAGTCCATCTAAACTGAATACGGCCCAGCCGTCCGAAGCGGTTTTTCCCGACGATCCACTGCGCTTCCGTGGGGGCGTGTTTGTCCGGGTTGTACATCCAGGGGCGGTGAATCATGATGATCTGATCCGCGTCCTGTTCAATGGAGCCGGAGTCTCGCAGGTCGGAAACCAGTGGCTTTCCCTGGGACTTGCCTTGACGCTTTTCCACGTCTCGGTTGAGCTGGGCCAGCACCAGGACGGGAATATTGAGTTCTTTTGCCATAGCCTTTAGGCCGGCCGAGATTTCCGAAACCTCCCGTTCCCGGCTCCCGCGGGCCTGCTGGGATGTGGACCTGACAAGCTGCAAGTAGTCTACCCCGATGCACTTGACGCCATGTTCCCGGACCATGCGGCGCCCTCGTGCCATGATTTTGTCAATCGTGAGGGCGCTTTCATCATCAATGTGCAACGGGGCATCCGTAATTTTCCGCACGGCAGCCTTGAAATACTGCTGCTGTCCGGTGGTCATGGGCTTTCCGCGGCGGATGTCATCGGAGTTGATGCCAGCCATGCCGTAAAGGATGCGTTCCAAAAGCTGTGCCTGGGGCATTTCCAGGCTGAACATCCCCACGGGGGTTCCGGCAATACAGATGTTGGTCAGGATGTTGACCAGGGCGGCGGTTTTACCAACGCCGGGCCTGGCGGCAATAACGATCATGGCCCCGTCCTGCAGCCCGTCCAGGGTCAAGTCCACGCGGCGGAACCCCGAAGAGATCCCTTTGATGGCGCCGGGGTTCTTCATCCGCCATTGCAGGTTTTCAATGATGGTTTCAACCGCCCCGCGGATGGTCTCGGTTTGCTTAACGCCACATTGGTCCCGAAGTGAAGACATGCTGCGTTCAGCTTCATCCAAGGCATCTTCCGCGCTTTTGAATTGGTCACTGGCGCATTCCGCTATCCGGGACGCAAAAGAGAGCAGAGCGCGCTTTTTTGTGGCTTCTGTGACCATTTCCAGGGCGGCGCCGGTTTTGTAACGGGCAAGAGCTCCATAGGTGGCAATCTCTACCACCCCGGCATGCCCTCCTACAGCGTCAAGCAGGTCTTGAGCCTCTAAGTGGGCAATAACATTCAGGGCATCTACAGTACCGCCTGTCTTGGCAATAGTTTCCAAGGCGGCCCAAATCCGTTGATGAACAGGATCACAAAATGTTTGGCGGGTGATGCCCTTGTCCCGGAGGTCCGTAAAGGTCTGGGTGCCGTCCATTGCTTGGGAAAGCACCAGTTTTTCAGCGTCAATAAGCGTTTGAGAGTCGATCATGTTTTGAAATAGGTTGATTGTTAAAGTTCTTCAAGGCTCGAATAGGGGTCTTTGTCTGCTCCCGGTTGTGCTGGATGATTGACGGCATAGCTGGTCGCGAAGCTCACCGCGTCGGACTGCCATTTGGTCACGGGGATGCCGTTCCGAGTCCAGTTCACGGCGTCACGGCTTCCCCAGTAGGCCGTGGCGCAGTCCGGTATCTGGTCGGAAGTCAAACGCACACGCCCCGAGAAGACCGCGGCCCGCAAATGGGCCTTGACTTCCTCCACGGTACACGGTGGGGGAAGAGAGGGTGATAAATTCTTCTCTTCTCTTCTCTGGTCCGCATTTTGTCCGCATTTTGTCTGCTTCATTTGCGGACGTTTGTCCGCATCATCGTTACAATTCATTCTTTCTAAGCGTTTTCTTTCTGCTTCCATTGCGCGGCGTTTCGCGGATTGGCCGTTGTGCCGTCCAAAGTTGGGGAACTCAAGAGAGGCAGCGCGTCCCTTGAGCCAGCCCACCTGGCGAAGCGCATCGGCGAACCCGATCAGGTCCGCAATGTCGTCAATGTCCTCTTCCGAGATGTCCATCCCGGAACCCGTGAAAGAATGAGAATCCGCCCAGGACCATACGGAAACAAGGCGTCCCACAATGTCGAAACGTGATAAACGGAGAGCGCGGGCCATGCGACGCACTTCTGGCTTATCATGCAGCTCTTTTTCAACTTTTATCCAGTCTCCGGCCATAATCAAAAAAGCGTCAGTTGGGGGTTGTAGTTCATCTCATGTCCTCGTCGCCGTGTTCCATGTAATAACGTACACTCAATTCTTTGGCTAAAGCTATTGCATGCCCTCGAACTACAGCTATTGGGGATAAATGAATAAGCCAGTCAGAACTTTTGTCGCAGTTCATGATAACGGCGGCGGTGTCATCAGATGTCATGATGGTAAAGGTGGGGAACTTTGATCCATCGGGTTTTACTATTTCATCCTCGATGACTTCGTAAGGATGGATGGCTCCTACAACCCTCTCTAGTTCACGGTCTCTCTTGTGATAAAGAGCCCAGGCTTGTCTTCTGGTGAGTTTCATGCTTCCTCCTTTCTTCTTCGGGGTTTGTAATGGCTACATGCAGGGCATGCTCCACCCGTCCAGAATCCCAGGACATACGGGCAGCCCTTCCATTTGGATTTACGGGTATATCGGATGATATGGGCGCAATGTCTACGCATCCACCATCTCACCATGTAATCCAGAGATCGTTTAATTAGGTTCATGCTTCCTCCTTTCCGTCCGCCATATCTACCCCAAAAGCCTCGGCGTATTTCTTGGCTTCTTTCGGGTTTTGCAGATAGCCCAGCAAAAACCGCAAGGCATTTTCCACGGTGGCTTTCTGCATTTGGAGATTGTTGTAAAGTTGCTGAACCGCGGCGCCCTTGGTGTTGCCGTAGGCAATAAGACCCCAGTCATCATACAAGGTGCACAACTCTGCGATCAAATCCACAGTACCCACAAAAGCGGAATACTGCGGTTTGCACCACGAGGACCGATACGTTCCGATGCGGTGCTTGTTGGCCTTGGCCCAGGCATCCACTTCTGGAGTCAATCCCACAGCGTAGGGTTTCCGTGCAAGGTCACGGGGAGGAAGGTCAAAAAGGTATTTCATCATTCCTCCTCCTTTCCGTCGTCTGAATCCTCCCACATGACGCCACAGGCGCACATGGTATGCTTGTTTTCTAGGGTGAGGCGGGAAAGCTTTCCTGCCTTGTAGTCCCGTATCAGGTCAAACAAGGTGTATTTGCCCGTCTGGTCAAAGATGGTGCGGCCATAGCGGCGGCGGAAGCGGCTTTCAAACCGCGCGGCCTTGGCAAACACGTCCGGCTTTTTGATGTACAAATTGACGTAGTGCCCTTTTCCAGCCATTAGGCAAGCGTCATTGCAGTTGGCATGTCCAAAGCCCAGCTTGTAGGCTTTCGGCGGCTCTACACCTAAAGACCGCAGTTCCCGCTCAATTTCGCAGTGGAAATGATAGGGCTTTTCCAATAAGGGGAAGTAATAACGTTTCTGTGGGAATCGCTTCTTCATCCGGTCCGCGCGCTCCACTTCTTCGTGGCTAAATCCAATTACAATATGAGTGTCCGGCGTAGCGTGTTCCGTCATCCACTTGTTGAGCGGATTACGCTTGAGGGCGGATGAACATTCCGGGGCGTTGAAGTCCGGCAGGAATCCGGAATTCATAGCGACGTCATAGGGAGTAATTAGACGACCCCCGGCCCAATCAGGAAGCGCACGCACAATATGCAGCGGCACTCCTAAAAGGGCTGCTCCCTGGACTATGAAGCGGTAATTGTCCGCGGCCTCATTACCGGTATCGGCATAGAGCAGGACCGTATGATTCTGTCCAAATTTTTTGACAGCCAGTTGAGCAGCTTTCCAGGAGAGCAAGCCCCCGGAGTAGTTGCAAATCGCCAGGAGTTCCCGGCCAAAGAATTCAGTCTGGTACATCATTCCCCCTCCTTTCTCGGCTCCCAGTTGACCAGTGCGCCGACTTTCGCGC
>NZ_JAJBTT010000022.1:49641-51648 GCF_020860705.1 Akkermansia sp. | reverse complement strand
AGTACTCACTGTTCAGCTTTGACAACACAACCGAACAGCCGCGCCGCCCGCCCCCCCACACCCCCCCCCCCCCCCAGCCCGCCCGGGATTGGGCTGGCATGCCTCCTTGCGGAAGACGGGCTTGTTGTTGGGATGGCTGGGGTCCTGGATAGGGCGGCCGGGATAGTTGTCCTTGTTGAGGGCACATGGGGCGGGTTGGCTGCTGAGGAGCGCTCTGTGGCATTTGCCGTGGTTGCCCTTGGATAGGAGGCTGGGAATGGGGTGGCATGCTTCCCTGGGGAATATTGACCTGTTGTTGGGATGATTGGCTATTTGGAGGAATGGGATGTTGCTGTGGAATGTCCTGTGGCATTTGCCGTGATTCCCCGTGCATGGGCTGATGCGGATGGGGGGGAATTCCTTCTCCCGGAACGTGGTCCGGCTGGTTTTGTTGCTGTGGTGTATTCATAAATAATATTGGATGGTGTTAAGTGGAGGGATGGAAGAGCCCCGCAATTTTTTCTGATCCGGGATGAATGGAGAGAGGCGTGTGCGGGATAATTCTACTTGTCCAGCTCCCGCCGGAGGTCTGCCTGCCGGTCTTCCAGCTGGCGCAGTTCCCCTTCACTTTCCAGAATGGAACGGCTTTCTTCGTCAAGGCGTGAGAGCTGCTTCTGAAGGTATTCCTCTTTAGTACGTATGCTTTCTAGGGAGTTCGACTGTTCAATAATTTGCCGTCCGTTTTCCAGTTTTTTGGACAAGTCCGCTTTTTCGTCGGACAGGGAATTTTCCTCCTCCACAGCTTGTCGGTATTTGGCATTCCGGTCGTAATACGACCAGATGAACCAGCCGGAAGAACCTAAAGAAAGAAGGAGGCTAGTAATGATGATCAAAGTTTTCATGACGATAATTTTAATAGTGCAGTTTAAGTGTGCGGTAGCCGGACGTGGAATCAGGAGCTTCTTTGTTATTGAGGACTTCATTCCACTGGATGATTTGCCCGGATGGTGAAGTCTGCCACATTTCCTTGGTATATCCTCGGATGGTTTTTCCCGAATGATTGGAACATTCGTAAAAATAGATCAGTTCCACAGCGTTTCCGGAATAGGCTATTTTCAATAGCCGATAATCGCGGATAGGCCATTTGTCCCAGAATTTTTGAATATCATCCATAATGAATTGGTTGGATACTTCCTTGCCGTCCGCATACAGGTAAGTGCTACGGGGTGCAAAGGTTTTGGAGAGATAGGCAATGTCTCCTGTTTTCCGGGCCTTCAGGTAGGCCACTCCTTGCTGAAACATCTGGTTGTCTAGTTGAGGCGTCGGATTTACGACAGGCGGCTTTGGAATTTGGACTGTGTTTACTCCTACGGGAGGAAGATCGGAAGAAGATGTATCCGAGGACGTAGTCCGGAGAGCAGTTTGGACAGAATCGGTGACGGTTGAAGCCACAGAATTCTGGGGTAGGGGAGTGGTTGGTGGAGATGAACTATTCTTTCTTTCGTTCAGCATTTTTCTCCTGGTCTTTTCTCGTTCCAAAGAGGCAATGGCTTGTTGTGTGTTTTTCAGTTTTGACAGAGTAGAGGAATGTGCCTGCCTGATTTTTTCAACTTCCTTTTCCTTGGCTTCAAGAGAAGTCTGGAGTTGCCTCACTTTCTCGGATGTCTGGGCAAGAGCTTCGGCCGTTTGTTTGACCGGTTCATACTTTTTCCGGAGAAGGGTTGTTTCATCGGTGAGTGCATAGATGTCGCTTTTCAGGGAATTGGTTCGTTTGAGGAGTTTTTCTCCTTTGCCATAAAAGGTGTAACTGAGGAATGCGCCTGCTATCAGAAAAAATGCGGCAATGGAGGCGGAGATCAGCAGACCTTTATGAAAACCACCTGTTTTCTGTACCATATGGGAGGTTTCCTGTAAGGAAGAGGGGGGATACATCACCTGCTGAGGCTCCTGTTGCCAGTCCTGCTGAGGCTGCTGTTGCCAATCCTGCTGAGGCTGCTGTTGCCAATCCTGCTGAGGCTGCTGTTGCCA
>NZ_JAJBTT010000022.1:0-49541 GCF_020860705.1 Akkermansia sp. | reverse complement strand
GGCTGCTGTTGCCAATCCTGCTGAGGCTGCTGTTGCCAGTCCTGCTGGGGCTCCTGTTGCCAATCCTGTTGGGGTTGGTCTCCCCGGTGTTCTGTTTGGGAAGGATCAATATTCATAGTGATGCGGTTATGGTACGTAAGGAGCGTTATTCCCGATTATTGTATAAAGTTCTTTCTGAATCCGGCAGTTCGTTTCAGCCATGTCAATGAGTATGATGTTCTGTTTGACAGGTATCATCCGCCTTCCATCCTGTGTTCATTCTCTTTCTTTAAGTGAGAGTCGTAGGAGGTAATGGTAGTGTTCCGGCAGACAGTCTGGATATGCTGGACCTCTTCTAACTTGGTTGCTGTTTCTGAACATTTCGAATAATGGATTAATAGTTGCTGATAAGTGTACAGAAGTGTTTTTTCAGTAGGCCCAAAGTTCCTCTTTGAGATGGTTTGCTTTCCTTTTCCTGTTGGGTATTTCAAATTTATTAAGCCATCCAATCTGTTTAAAGGACTTGTGGTTATATTTTTCTGTCGTCTCTTTCACAGCTGGGAATAAAGAAAAGTCCTTAAAAATGATCATCAGGATGAGGACTATTTTGACAGGAAAAGAGATTAATCTGCTAAAGAACCATTTTTAACGCTTCCGAGTTATAGTATTTTTTTTCAGAGATCTGTTTCTGCAACTCTCTGAGACGTTTTTCATTCTGATCCATGTCGATCTTTTCTTTTTTATATTCTCTAAGAGCTTCATTAATGTCTTGGGCGGCTTCATCCGCACTGGATTTGTCGTCCACTTTTTCCAGAGCACTGACGATTTCCTCCTGCAATTTCATTCTAGGGCCTTTTTGTTCGCAGGAAGTCATTAGGACACTAAGAGACGCCATGCCTATTCCCATAATATAGATATTATTTTTCATCACGTGATGGTTATGAGGTGGAGTATATGTTAATTCTGAAGGGCTTCCTTTAATTTCTCGGAGTTATAATAGTTTTTTTCTTGTAACGTTTTGAGGAGTTTTCTGGATTTGACTTTTGTTTGGAAGTTGTCTTTTTCGTATTTAGCTTTATTGAGGTCGACATCCATTAGTTTTAAGGCTGCATCATCTGCGCTTTCCTCATCTACAACGGATTCAAGAATGGATATTTTTTCTTCCACAAATTTGGTTTCCTTGTCCTTTCTGCATGAAGTAAGGAGAAAGGTTCCTAACAGGAGAGGAGTCAGGAATGGGTATGCAATGGATTTCATCATAAGAGATAATAGTAATGGTTGAGAATTCTTGGTGTTGAAGAGTATTTTTCCTTGGAAAGAAATTGTTATTCTACTGTAAAACCAACAGGTTGCTGTATATTGGGAGAGTTGTTGTTTCCTGCAGATTCCACGCTGAAGCTTGGCATTCCGTCGTTCTCTGGAACGGGACTGACTGTACTGGATTTTCCAGTTTTAGCATTCTTGTGGACGGATCGACCGTTTTTCTTGGTCAAATAAAAGGAAAAAGAGCCACCCCGAAGATAGGAGCGCTGGTCATTGGCTGCATGCCATTTACCGCTGATACTATGGCGATTTCCGGAAATATTCCCTCTATAGGCAACGATAGTACCTGCATTACTCATAGAGGCCATTTTGGCACTTAGGTAGGATTGTCCCAGTGAGGTAAGCTGGAACTCAATCCGCCTGCCGTCGATTCTTCCGCCAATGCTTCCACAGGAGGACGGTTCCATGATTGAGGATGATGGGATGCTCAATTTACCTGAAACAGTTCCGTCCTGATATTCTTTCAGGGTCAATTCGCGTGCCTGCCTGCCGCTTATGCCGGAGACCGTTCCCCGGTAGGTATATTCCGCCACGATGGGAGAGCAGGAGACCGAAAACAGAGCAGCCGTAGCAACTGATAAAATGCAGCACTGTTTTAATGAAATGGGAAATCTGAACATAATATGACCTGTTACGAATATTGTCTCCCTCCGAATGGTTACATTCCGAACATCGCTTGTCTTAGTTCGTAGGAACCATAGTAATCTTTCTGGAATAGCTGCCTTTTTACGGGTTCTTTTTTAAATAGAAGTTTTCCATACTTCTCTGTATCCCACATTTTCTTTTTCTCTTCTTGGGACATAGATTCTTCAAGTTTTTTTGATTCTGCTCGGAGTTTGGTAATCTTCGCTGCTGCTTTATTGGCGCTGGATTGGTCCTTGACGCTTTCCATTTCCGTGATCATGTCTTCCTGCGTGTCCAGGAACTGCTCTGTGGGACTTTTCTGACAGGATGTTGACACAAGAGTCAGGATGACTGCGCATGCTGTGCTGATGGGTTTTGTGAACATATAGGGTTATTTATGCGGATTTAGAATTCGACAGATTTCTTCAGGAATGGTAAAAATATATATAATTGTCTGGCAATAATGTGGTTAAATGTTGATTGCTTTCTCCATATTTCCTTAAGTTGTGCTTTTTCAAAGTTCTTTTAAGGTGTTTAAAATGTTCTCTGTTAGAAAATTTCGTTGACTCCGGATTCTAAATTCGGAGCTGCAATTGATGAAATAAGAGTGCCCAGGCATGTTATTTTCAGTATGATCTTGCAAAATGGACGGAAGATTTGGATCTCATTGCAAAATGAGGAATGAAAGATGGAATTCTATCACTGGATCATGCAGTGCTGGCGATTTTTCAGAAAAACAGTTTTGGGTGTGGTGGAGGCCGTTCAGCGGGTACAAGAATTGTTGCAGGCCAGCAGGAAGCGTGGTAAAAGGCAAAAACAGGCGAGAAAAGACATCCCGCTGTAGAAGAAAGACGGGTACGTTCAAGAGAGGAAGTGGATGTGATCATGGAAGCTCTAGGAGGACAGAAGAAAACAACCAAAGATGATTTTTATTATATAACCCGGCGATTGTTAAGGCGTTGTTCGGAAATCATTCAGAGACCCGTCCGCTTTATTATAGCCTAGGGATGTCGGAGCTAGCTGAAAGAGTCATTGCCACTCGTCTGCAGAGATGTAAGGCGAAGTTGGTATAGGCGGCGTTTTCAGGACAGCCGTGAAATGGAATTGGCACAAGAAAAACTGGTGGTGTATGTGGAGCCGCTGAGGTTAAAGGAAAGTACCATGTCTGTGCTATTCTTGAGAGAAATGTATCGGTTGTTGGTGACGGAGGAATATGCCAATGAGCTGTGTTTGATCACAGTAGGATTCATGTAGTATTGGGTATTCTCTTGGAGGAGGTGAAATACCTGGATATGGGGCAGATCAATCTCCGGAAGAAGGTCCCTTTAAAAGGTGGGACCGCAAGATAGAAGGATTGGCATCATAACGATCATTCCGGTTTTGGGAATCCAGTTGGAAAGAGTCGCGGCCATGAAGTTTGTGGAGGAGCTCGTATTTTTCATGAACTGGCCCGGAGAATGGAGAGCGGTGAAATATCTAGTCGGATGGGACAGAGAAGAAAAGGAGTGGCCCTGATATGTTTTAAGGCATACGTCTGCCAATTACTCCATCAGGAATTCCCATGTACTTCAAATGGAAATGGGATACGCCTTTTCCGATTTATTGAATGGGGATGGCATCACAGAAGTGACGGTGGTCGCTTTCCGGAGGGGCCGTCAAATGAGTTTTTCCTCCATAAAAAATGGCCATCCTTGACTAGGACGGCCATGTATTGACGGGATAGTGTCTTCCGGTGGTTTAGAAGTTGGTGCGGAAGGCGATGTTGTAGCTCCAGCCGGTGAAGCCTTTCTGCTTGCTGGCGTCCGTACCGTTGGAGTGGGCGTATTCGATGCCCGCCATGATTTTGGCCATGTTCGGGTTGCATTCGAAAATGTAGTAATTGACTCCCAGGTACAGGGCCTGCATGCAATCGGACGTGCCGGAATAGGTGGAGTTCTGCGTGTAGCGCTTTTCCCACTTCACGGCGTTGCTGCCCGCCGCCATCTGGTAGCGGAGGACGCCTTCCCAGTTGGGCGTGAATTTATAGGACGGCATGACGGTCACGCCGAAGACGTTTTCAGCCCCGGCTTTCATGCCGATGACGTTGAAGCCCGCCATCACTTCCGTCATCAGGGAGAAGTCCCCCTGGGATCCTTCCCACGTCAGGGCCACCACGTCCTTGGCGCCCGTGCCCTGGTACTTGGACTTGAAGCCGTAGTCATGCAGCTTTTCATACGCCTTGTTCTGGGCGTCGTCCCCCCACTTGGTGAAGTTGTGGGCGTAATCCAGCCACAGACGGCTTTTTTTCAGGAAAACGTCGTTCGACGTATCATAGCTCAGCGTGCCGGTGACAAAGCAGTTGTCCTGGGAGTTGAAGGCGGGTTCAATGCGGTTGTTGAACGTTCCGGTTCCGGTGCCTCCGTTGCCGTTCATCCAGATGCCCGCAGCCCAGCCAAGCTTGTCGTTCTTGTCGGAATTGTTCATCTGGAAGCCGTAGTTGGTTTCCGAGCGGAGCTGGTTGACCAGCATGGAGCGTTCAATGGTCAGGATGGCGGAGGAGGAGGTGCGGTATTCCCCCGTGATGCGCGGCTTTATCTTGCCGAGGGCGTAGGTGACGGGGCCTCCCTTGTATTCCAGATTCAATTCATACAGGGAATAGGTCAGGTCGGAGGTGTCCCAGGTGTTGGTCTTCGCGTTGTAGCTTTCCAGACCGTCCATGCCGCCGATGTTCCAGACGTTGTTGAGTTTGAAGTTGTTCAGGAACTTCATGTTGAACCCGGCGCGGAAGCGGCGCCATTCATCGTTGAAGCGGCGGCCATTGCCTTCCTTTTCACCCATCACGCGCCCTTCGCCGTTCGGGTCAATCCAGTCCAGGCCGTACTGCATGCGCAGGGAGACGTTGAATTCCTGGATGTAGGGATTTTTATGGTCCCGTTCTGCATTGAACCACTTGAAGCGGTCGCCGAGCCACTTGCAGGTGGAAAAACTGTCGCGGGGCAGCAGGACGTCTCCGGTGGAGGCCGTGGAGGGCGTCGTACTGGCAAAGGCGGCGGCTCCGAGGGTCATGATGCCGATGACGGGGAGGGTATAGGTTTTCATATATTTTCTATGGTTGGTGTTGTCTGTGAGAAGGTCTTCCGGGGAAGTGGTTCCTCACGGAGACGTGTTCTGTCTATCAAACCAGCCACAGGGCTGTCCAAGGCTTAAGGGTGACAAAATAGCCACGCCGCCCATGGAAGATTTTACAAGGGAATGCGGAGCCATGCCCTGGCTTCCAGGGCATCCGCGGCGGCGCTTACTTCCGCCTTCCGTTTGCTGGAACCGCGGCCGGAACCGATGGCCTGCCCATGCCAGAAAACGCGGGATTCAAAACGGTTCTCGGAATCCTTCTGTCCTTTTTCCTCCGTTTCATAGGAGGGAGTTTCGGGCAGAAGGTCCTGGAGAATGGCCTGGAGTTCCCCTTTGGGATTGATTTCCTTGGGGTGGCTGGCGGCGGAGTCCAGCGCCTCGTGCAGGACGCGAAGGGCGACGGCCTTGGCCGTTTCATAGTCGGAATCCAGGGACATGGCCCCGAAGACGGATTCAAACGTGTTGGCAATGATGGAGTTTTTGCTTCTTCCTCCGGCTTTTTCCTCCCCCTTTCCCAGGGAAATGTACAAATCCAGGCCCAGGATGAAGCCGTATTTGCCCAGATTGGCGCGGCTGACGGTGCGGGCGCGCAACTGCGTCAGCTCCCCTTCCGGAGACTGGGGCATGTGGTGGTAGAGGTATTGGGTGACGGCCAGCTGGAGGATGGCGTCTCCCAGGAATTCCAGCCGTTCATACGTCCGGCGCGTTTCCGGCTTGCTGTCCGTGCTGGGATGGGTGAGGGCTTGCACAAGCAGGTTCGGATTTTTGAAACGGTACCCCAGTTTGTCTTCCAGCGCGGTGTAGTTCATCCCGGAAATGCTAGGGCCGCCGTGCTGGAAAATCAACTCCAAACGGAGGTCGTTTCCGGCAGAAAGGAGGCGGGCTTCCTCGCGTCATTCCAGCCGTGCAGCGGCTTTGACATATGGCCGGAGAGGTGTAGGATGGTTCACGAAGAAACGTTGAGGAACACCATGAAAAAGATTGATCCAAAGGAGATTCGTGATAACGCCGTGCAATTGATCGGGCACGACTGGATGCTGGTGACGGCGGGAACGCCGGAGCATTTCAATATGATGACGGCCAGCTGGGGAGGCCTGGGCTTTATGTGGAAGAAGCCTGTGGCCTTCGTGGTCATCCGGCCCCAGCGCCATACCTTCGGCTTCATTGAGGCCGGGGAGGAATTCACGCTTTCCTTCTTTGGTCATGAATATCATAAGGCGTTGACTGTTTGCGGCACCACGAGCGGCCGGGATACGGACAAGGTGGCCGCCTCCGGGCTGACCCCCTATGTGACGGAGAACGGCAACGTGAGTTTTATGGAAGCACGGCTGGTGCTGGAATGCCGCAAGCTGTACGCGGAAGCCCTCCGTCCGGAGGCCTTTTTGGACAAGACCATTGTGCCGGAATGGTACGCGGCGGCGGATTTCCACAAAATGTACATTGTGGAGATTCTGAACGCCTGGGTGAAGGAATAGCGCGCGGGGAAATGCCGCGGGGATAGGTTCCGTCCAGACAGGGCTGTCTTCAGCCGTGTTCAGACCGGCTTGAGCGTGGAATCTTCCAGCCGGAAGGCCGGGAGGGGGCACGGGGTATCGTGCAGCCAATCCAGGTGGGTGGTGGTGATGAGGCTTTGGGCGTCCGCCGGAAGCGCGCGCAGGAAGGCTACGCGGCGCGTAGGGTCCAGCTCCCCGAAAACGTCGTCAATCAGGTGGATGGGCGTATGCCCCGTCTCTTCCGTAAGCAGGGATGACTGGGCCAGCTTCATGGAAATGGCGATGGTGCGCTGCTGCCCTTCCGAGGCGAACTGTGCGGCGCTCCTGCCGTTCAGCGTGATGTCCAGATCGTCCCGGTGGGGCCCGTTCTGCGTTTGGCCATATCTGATGTCCCTGTCTACCGCGGCGGACAGGCGTTCATACAGGTCGCCTTCCTCCGAGGCGCGGTAGGTGATGGCGGCTTGTTCATCCCGTCCGCCGATGCTGCGGTAGGCCAGGGTGATATGGGGGGCCAGAAGCGTCAGCAGGCTGGCGCGCAGGTTCCTCAGTTCCGTTCCGTGCAGGGCCAGCTGGCGGGTGTAGGCGTCCAGCTGGAGCTTGTCCCGGTGCCGGTGCTTGAGCAGGTAATTACGCGTTTTCAGCGCTTTCCGGTAGCTGAACAGGGCCAGCCTGTAGCCGGGGTGCCACTGGCTGCCTAGAAAGTCCATGTATTTCCGGCGCGCGTCCGCTCCGGCCTGCACCAGGGAAAGATCGTCATTGCCCATCCAGACCACGGGATAGCTGTCCGCCAGGTAGCTGCGCTGGTCCTTGCGCGGTTCCCCGTTGACGCGGAGGTCCGGTGCGTCCGGGGACCACAGGATGCGCCGGACCTGTCCCGGCAGCTCTCCGCGGATGCCGAAGGCCGGTTTTCCATGGGCCGCCAGGGGCCCGGGGCGTGCAGTGCGCGGGGATTGCAGGCGCAGCAGGAAGCAGACGGCCTCCAGCAGGCTGGTTTTTCCCTGGGCATTGTTTCCCAGGATGATGGCCCCCTGCTGAGGAATCTGCCAGGAGAAGCTTCCGTAACAGCGGAAGTCCATTAATTTCAGCCTGGAGATCATGGGGCCGGAGAAAGGGAATTATTCGGCAGGCAGGGCGCGGATGGCGTCCATGATCCTGTCCGTCAAATGCTGGTACGCCTCTTTTCCCCTGGCATTGAGTTCCGCCGGGGTGAAGGGAATGGGATCCCCGACCGTGACCGTGACGGGACGGAGCTTGGGGAACCGGGCGCCGATGGGGAAGGCCTCATAGGCCCCGCTGATGCGCAGGGGCTGCACGGGAACTTTTGTCTTGCTCAGAATAAGGCCGATGCCCCCCATGCCGTCGTGGATTTCACCGTCAGGCGTACGGGAGCCTTCCGGGAACACGAGCACGCGCTTGCCGGATTTCAGCAGGCGGATAACGTGCTTGAGGCTGGCGGCGTCCGGGTTTTCCTGGTCGATCGGGATGGCCTGGCAGAGGGGAAGGGCCCATTTGAAGATACCCTGGAACAGGGTCTTGCGGGCGAAGAAATAGATGCCCTCTTCATAGGAGATGCCCAGCATGGGAGGGTCCAGGAAGCTCTGGTGGTTGCTGACGATCAGCACGGGACCGTCTTCAATGAGCTTTTCCCGGTTGACGACTTTCCAGGAGAAGAACGCTTTGGAGATGCTTTTGAAGAGCGTGTAGAAAACCCAGTAGAAGGAGTTCATCTGGCGGCGAGTTTTTGTTGAATGTTATCGGTGATGAAACGGACGACCTGGTCGATCGTCATATCTGACGTATCCACCAGCAGGGCGTCCGGAGCCTGGGCCAGCGGGGCGGTGGCGCGGGAGGAATCCTTGCGGTCCCGCTCCGCGATGGAGTCCGTCAGGCCTTCCGCGGCGCGGCGGGCGGCCCTCACTTCCTCGGAGGCGGTGACGAAGTACTTGAACGGCGTGTCCGGAAAGACCACGGTGCCAATGTCCCTGCCTTCCATCACTACGGGTTCCCGGCGGTTGTATTCCCGCTGCCGTTCCACCAGCAGGGAGCGGACTTCCGGAATGGCCGCGATGGTGGAGACGTGGTCGTTGACCTGCTGGCGGGTGAGCTCTTCTCCCAGCACGTGTTCCCGGCACAGGACCACGGAGCGGCTGCCGTCCTTGCCGAAGGAGAGAGGAACGGAGGGCAGGGCTTCCAGCACGGCTGCCGTGTCTTCAGGGTCAATGCCCTGTTCCAGCATGTACCAGGTCACGGCCCGGTACATGGCTCCGGTGTTGATGAACGTGTAGCCGAGGCGGTCCGCGATGAGCCTGGCGACAGTGGATTTTCCGGATGCGGCGGGGCCGTCAATGGCGATGGCTGGATGCATGAGTGTCTTCTGTGTTGGAAATGGAGGCTAAAGCCGCTTGAATTGTAGCTTTGCGGCCCGTGGAAATCAAGACTGCGTTCCGGACGGCACTGCAAAAAGAGATTCACTTTTTCCTGTAAATCCGTTATACAGCCGGACATGGCCCAGCTCAAACACCCGAAGATGGTGGATATCAGAGACATTTTGGATGAAAACACGCGCCTGCCTTCGCTGGTGGCGGCGTCCGCTGAAAAGCTGCTGGGCCTGGAACGCCTGAATAAGGCGTACGACAAGATCGTGCGGGACAAGGAATCCGGCTCTCCGGAAAATTTCTTCCAGCTGGCCGCCAGGCACTTGAATCTCAAGCTGCAGCTGCGCCCGGGGGACTTGGAAAATATTCCCAAGAAGGGGCCGGTGGTTGTGGTCGCCAATCATCCGCATGGCTTGTCGGACGGCATTATGTTCGGGGAACTGCTTACCCGCGTGAGGGATGACGTCCGCATTCTGGCCAACGAACAGCTTTCTCTGTGCCGGGAACTGGAACCCTGGCTGATCAAGGTGGACGTGTACGAGGATGAGAATGCCAAGCGCAAGAATCTTTCCGGTCTGCGCAAGATGATTGCCTGGCTGCGGAAAGGCGGCGTGCTTGGTATTTTCCCCGCCGGAACGGCCTCCAGCTTTTCCCTGGCCCACAAGAGGGTGACGGACGATCCCTGGAACACGAACATCGCCGCCATTATCCGCATGACGAAGGCGACGGTGGTTCCCGTGCATTTCCCGGGACGCAACAGCCTGCTGTTCCAGGGCGTTTCCCTGATTAACCGCAAGGCCCGTGTGGCCTTCCTCCCCCGTGAAGTAGGCCGGGACGGCCGCCGTACGCACCGCATCGTGGTGGGCAAGCCCATCCCGTTCAGCCAGCTGGGGCAGTATGATTCCGACGAAGCCTTGGTTTCCCATCTGCGCCTGCGCACCTACCTGCTGGGCAAGAGTTATGAAAAGAGCCGCCGGCCCCATGTGCATAAAAAAGACCGGAAAGGGAAGATGTCTGCATTGATCCCCCCCGTGTCCGTGCAGGACATGCAGGAGGAGATTGACGCGCTGCCCCCGGAGTGCCTGCACGCTCGCCAGGAAAACGGGGACTGGGACGTGTACGTGGCGGACGCCCTGCAAATCCCCCATATCCTGATTGAAATAGGGCGCCTGCGGGAATACACCTTCCGCCAGGTGGGGGAAGGCTCCGGCAAAGCGTGCGACCTGGACGTGTATGACAACCATTACAAGCACCTGTTCCTGTGGGACAGAACCCACCGGAAGCTTGTGGGCGCCTACCGCATGGGGGAGACGGATAAGATCCTGGCCCGCTACGGTGTGAAAGGACTGTATAACGGGGAATATTTCTCCTTTACCCCGGCCGCCCTGCGGGTGCTGAACCGTTCGCTGGAAATGGGGCGCGCCTTCATCGTGCCGGAGTACCAGAAAAGGCCGCTGGCCCTCGGGTTCATCTGGGAGGGCATCGGCCAGTTCATGGCCCGCAACCACCATTACCGCTACCTGTTCGGAACGGTGAGCATTTCCCGCGATTACACCAATCTTTCCCGCGCCCTCATTGTTTCCTACCTGAAAGCGCATGAAATGGACCGCGAGCTGGTGCATGAGGTGAAGGCTTACAATCCGCCCCGCAAGGCGGACCTGAAGAGGTCGGAATCCTGCATCCTGCCCATCGGCCTGACGGACGCCCAGGGGCTTTCCCAGCTGGTGGCGGACATTGAAGAGGACGGCAAGGGAATTCCCGTGCTTTTGCGCCAGTACCTCAAGCTGAACGGAAAAATCCTGTCTTTCAGCGTGGACAAGCATTTTGGCGATGTGCTGGACTGCCTGATCCTGGTGGATATTTTCAAATCTCCGGAACGCTCCATCAAGCGCTACCTGGGCAAGGACACGTATGAACAGCTTCTGCCTTACATGCAGCAGGAGAGGGAGGCGGAGAAAGCGGAGAAATAATTCAGCAGGCGCCTTTTACCGGATTCCCTCCCGCGGTTTTCCGCCTCCGGCTAGTTGAAATGCCTGTAGCCCGCCGGAAGGGCGGAGGAGGTTTCCGCAGTCATTTCCCCGATGACGGTCAGAGGCGTTTCCGGAAAATGTTCCGCCGCCAGTTGTGCAACCCGGTCGCGGTCACCGGGGCGGAAGGTCATCAGCAATTCGTAATCCTCCCCGTCTCCCACTGCCTGCGCCGCAGTGAATCCTTGCCGTATGGGAAGGAGTTCTTCTTGAATGCGGAATCCCAGTCCGGAAGCGGACGCCAGACGTGGAAGGTCGGTTCCCAGCCCGTCGGAGAGGTCCATCATGGCGGTAACCAGGCCGGAGGCGGCCAGAATGCCGCCTTCCCTGACGCGGGGAATGAAGGAAAGGTGGTGCCCGGTGGGGAAACTCCCGCCAAGGACGCCTGTGACGGCTACCAGGTCCCCCGGGCGTGCCGTGCTGCGCAGGATGGCTTTTCCTTCCGGAACCTCCCCGGTCAGGGCCACGCTGATGATCAGGCCGTCTTCAGGCAGTCCGGAGCTTTCCCCGCCTGCGATGCTGATGCCGAACTGCTGCGCCAGCCGTCCCATGCCCCGGTAAATTCCTTCCACCTGGGAGACGGGGCGGTCTGCATGCACCAGCAGGGTTACCAGTGCGTGGAGGGGCGTGCCCCCCATGGCCCCTATGTCGGAAACGGCCCGCGCCAGGGCTTTTCTGCCGATCAATTCGGGGTCCGTGCCGGGCAGGAAGTGCAGGCCTTCCACCACGCAGTCCGTTTTCAGGAGCAGCTGGTGGTTGCCGGAGCTCCGCGCCACGGCGCAGTCGTCCCCCGGTCCCGTAACCAGGGCGGCGTTGGAGGGCATGAGGGGCCGGAGCCGCGCCACCAGTGCGTCCTCCCCCGTCTGCCGGATGGTGGGATCAGGAGCCATAAGGGAGAAGAACGCCGGGATACAGGATGTTGATAAGGGTGGCGGTGTTAAAAATGCAGTGGGCGATGATGGGCGTCCAGATGGTGCCCGTGTATTCGTACAGCAGCACCAGCATGGCGCCGAAGACCGCCAGGGGAATGAACGGCACGAGGCTGACGTGGATGATGCCGAAGAGCAGGGATGTGGTGATGAGGGCGAACCAGGCTCCCGTGTACTTTTTCATGATGGGATACAGGTAGCCGCGGAAGATAAGCTCCTCCACCAGCGGGGCCGCGATGGCGGCGCTGAAGCAGATGACCGTAATCAGGGGAAGATCGCTGGAATGCCGCAGCACGGAGACGATGGATTGCTCCGCCGGGGCGTGCGTGATTTGTTCAATCCACTGGAACAGGCCCGCCCTGTCCAGGAGGAAGTGGATGACCAGCACCAGCAGATAGCCCGCGGCAGGGGCGTAAAGCAGGGCTTTCAGGGAATGTTTTTTCAGCTGGAGGGCCTCCATCCTGCCCGTATGGAACATGCGCACCAGCAGGACAAAGGCCAGGATGAGATTCAGGCAGGTGCCGTTGAAAATCTTGTAGCCGTCCAGCTCCATGTTGGTGGTAGTGGGGGGGGCGGAAGCCCCGGGAGGCGTGGCCGCCGCCATCAGGGCTCCCATGCTGAAGTACAGGACGATGATGCCGCACATGGCGAGGTCCAGCATGTCCAGATGGTCCACGGGAATGCGCCATTTGACGGGGCGCCGGATATCCGGCGCGTGTGCCTGGCGGAAAATGCCTATTGCCACGGCGGTGAACATGGCGGCAATCAGGGCGGAAGAGAACAGGGTAATCAGCTGGTCCGTTAATTCATTCATGGAACATGTATGCGTGGAATAAGGTGCTCTTCCGGATCGCCACGCCGGAAAAAGGGCTCCTGCTTCTTTAGTGAAAACACGGTAATTTTCCAGCAGAAAGTGAGATATCGGCCCGCGAGCGCCAAAAAA
Organism: Akkermansia sp.; assembly: GCF_020860705.1. Taxonomy (GTDB): domain Bacteria; phylum Verrucomicrobiota; class Verrucomicrobiia; order Verrucomicrobiales; family Akkermansiaceae; genus Akkermansia. The sequence continues at coordinate 36,740 of NZ_JAJBTT010000022.1, read as the reverse complement.
AATCATGGAGAGAGGGAATGAATACTTTTCAAGGAAAGGCAGGCATGCTACGTTTCCAACGGATTATTGCCATGAATATTCAACCCAAAATCACGCCTATACTGGATCCCGGCTTCGTGCCGGCCGTTCTTTGGAATCAAGCCTTTGAAGCCAAAGCCGCCGCCGATCCCTCTTCCCATCAAGTGGACATCGCCCTGACCCGCAATGACGGGACCTGCTTCCGCTGGTCCGGCAAGCTTCTTCCCCATACCGGGGAAAATGTTGCCCTGAATGAGACCTATGTGGAACGAATCGTGAAATTCCTGCTGTGGCAGAAGGGCGGCAATATCATCCTTGTCGCCGGGGATGACGCCATTGCGGACATGCTGGCCTCCCGCTACTGCAAGGGCGGCGCCCGCGAATTTGACTGGGACTTCATCGGCAAGAAGATTTACGGCTCCCCGATTGAAGTGAAGAAGGTGTCCGTGGAAGAACTGCCTGAGGAATACTCCGGCTCCATGACCCTGGGCCGCAATCTGGACGGCTACCGCATCGGCTTTGACCTGGGCGGTTCCGACCGCAAGTGCGCCGCTGTGGTGAACGGAGAAGTGGTGTATTCCGAAGAAGTGGTCTGGGACCCCTACTTCCAGAAGGACCCCCAGTACCATATTGAAGGCATCCAGGACTCCCTGGAGCGCGCCGCCGCCCATCTTCCCCGCGTAGACGCCATCGGCGGTTCCTCCGCCGGCGTGATCATCAACAGCGAAGTGCGCACCTCTTCCCTGTTCCGCGGCGTCAGCCAGGAAGACATTGAAAAAACCCTCGGCAAGGTATTCCGCACCCTCCAGAAGGAAAAGTGGAATAACATTCCCTTTGAAGTGGTGAATGACGGTGAAGTGACCGCTCTTGCCGGAGCCATGGGCATGAATGACAACGCCGTACTGGGCGTGGCCATGGGCACTTCCGAAGCCGCCGGCTACGTGGACCCGGAAGGCCACATCAAGCCCTGGCTGAACGAACTGGCTTTCGCTCCCGTGGATTATTCCGAAGAAGGCGGCGTGGACGAATGGTCCAAGGATATGGGCGTAGGCGCCCTTTACTTCTCCCAGCAGGCCGTGGCCCGCCTGGCTCCCCGCGCCGGGTTCCAGTTTGAAGGCATGCCCTTCCCGGAACAGCTCAAGAAGGTTCAGGCCGCCATGGCGGAAGGCGACGAACGCGCCCGCAAGATTTATGAAACCATCGGCGTGCACTTTGGCTATGCCATCGCCCACTACGCCAGGTTTTATGACATCCGCAACCTGCTCTTCCTGGGCCGGGTGGCTTCCGGAGACGGCGGTCAGATCATCATTGACAAGGCGGAAGAAGTGCTGCGCACCGAATTCCCCGAGCTGAAAATCCAGCTTCGCGTGCCGGATGAAAAGACCAAGCGCCACGGCCAGGCCGTAGCGGCCGCTTCTCTGCCGGCCCTTGCCTGACAGGCGGAATGAAATTTGCGGGAGGGGCCCTGTCCGGGGTCCCTCCTTGCTCTTATCCGGAGGGAGCTTGTTACCGGATGCGCCGAAGGATTTTTCCGGCGCCGGATTTCCTTCTCCCTTCTTTTCCTTTCCGCTCCTCCTGCGTTCATGAATCCCCAGCAAGACCAAATCATTGATTGCCCGGAATGCGGGCAGCCCATGGACGTCTCCCAGCTGCCGCCGTATGCCAATGCCATCTGCCCCGGCTGCCAGGCGCTGACGCGCGTGAAGACGCGCATGGGCCCCTACCGGATCACCGGCAAGCTGGGGAAGGGGGGCATGAGCGTGGTGTACCGGGCGGAAGACACCGTGCTGGGGCGTGAAGTGGCCCTGAAGGTGCTGAATGACACCTACGCCGGGGATGCCCTGCGCAGTGAACGCTTTGAACGGGAAGCCCAAATCATGGCCCGGGTTTCTCATGAAAACCTGGTGCAGATTTATGCCGTGGGGAGGGACCAGGGCCTTTTTTACATCGCCATGGAGCTGGTGGAGGGCGCTGGCCTGGATTCCCTGATTACCGCAGAGGAACGCGTGCCGGAAGACAAGGTGCTGCGCCTGACGCTGGATATTGTGCGCGGGCTGGATGCCGCGTGGAATGCGGGCCTCATGCACCGGGACATCAAGCCTGCCAACATTCTCCAGTCTCCCGACGGAGTCGCCAAGATCGTGGACTTCGGCCTGTCCCTGCTGCAAAGTGAATCCGACGTGGAGCGGGAAATATGGGTTACCCCCTATTATGCCGCTCCGGAAACGCTGCTGCGGGGAGAGGAGGATTTCCGGACGGACATGTATGCACTGGGAGCCACCATGTACCATTTGCTGGTGGGCGCTCCTCCGCGCGTGGACGCTTCCCAGTCCTCCGATGTCCTCCTGGAAACCAAGAAAAATCTTCCTCCCCTGGAGCAGGTGGTGAACGACATTTCCCCGATGACCTGCTTCATCGTGGACAAGCTGATGGCTTTCCACAAGGAGGACAGGTTTTCCTCTTATCCTGAATTGATGGATGCCGTGGAGCAGGCCTTGGAGGAAGATGTCCGGGCCATGCAGGACGGCCTCACCTGGGCGGAACGGCGCGCTGCGGAAATGCGCCGCACCCGGCGCAGGAAATGCCGCATCATCGTTGCTTCCTCTGTTGCCTCCGTTGTCGTGCTGGGGCTTGGTATCTGGGGCTGGGCCGCATGGCAGCAGGGAAAGGGCGGCTCCAGGGGAACGCCCCCTCCGGCGCTTCCTCCCACCGCGGGAAAGGGAACGACCGTGGAGGACATGGATGCGGCGGAATCCCGGCTGGAGCGCAGCATCCGCTTCGGCAACCTGTTTAATGAAGCCCAGGAATCCCTGAACCGGGGGGATCTGGTGAGGGCCGCCGCCATGTTCGGTGATCTGGCGGACCAGCCGGACTGCCCTCTTTCCACTTCTCTCTGGGCCGGTTTGAACCAGGTCCTGTGCATGTGGGTGCGCGGCCAGTTCCCGGAAGGAGTGGAACGGCTGGAAAAACTGGGCAAAAAAGTGGAAGGCTGCAAGGATCCTGCGGAATTGGAACGCTCCCGGGACGTAGGCAACCTGGTCATGTATCTGAGCTCCGGGGACTGGTCTTCCAGAATGCCGGGTCTGCGTTCCAACTCCGATTTAGCCATTCATTACTATGTGGGCATGGCGTTGAAATCCTGGTACTTTGCCGGAAAATGGCCGGAATACGGCGCTTTTCTGGAGCAGGTGGCCTCTGGCGCCGCTGACGACCAGGAGAAGAATATTCGTGAGCTGGCTTCCGCGTGGCTTAGCAATCTGAAAGAATACACGGCTCAATACGAACGCCTGAAACGTCTCCAGGACATGCCGGAAAAGACGGTGGCGGAGGTGGTGGCCAAACGCTCCGCCGTTGATTTTCTGCGGGAACAGATGATGACTGGGGAAGTTGCCTCCATGCCTCCGGCCTACGCTGCGCTGGAGGGAATGCTGGACCATTTGAGGATGCAGTATCAGACGGCGCGGGACTGGGAGGCTGAAGAAGCCGCAAGGATGGCCAAAATAAGGGAGGAGGAGGAAAGGAAAAAAGCACGGGAGGAGGAAGAGAAGAGGGAAGCCCTGCTGGCCCAGCAATCCAGAAGCTACGAAGACGTTTGCCGGGAAGCGGACGCCGTCATGAAGAAAACCGGTGATTATGAGAAGGTTTCCGCTGCTTATGGCGCGGCGGAGCAGGTCATTGCTTCTCCCGCCGTCAAGGCCAGGCTGACCGTGCGGCGGGAAATGACGGACCAGATGCTGCCGCTGTTCACCCGCATGGAAAAAATTCTGCCGGGGCTGCTGGAAAAGAAGCCCGGAAAGCCCCTGGCGCTGAAAGACGGCACCAAGGTACGCCTGACGGGAATAAAGGATCATCTGCTGACGGTGGAGCCGCAGGACAGCCGGGAAGGCAGCGGCGCGTACCAGGTCAGCTGGGATGAACTGCCGTTTAATTCCCTGTATGCGCTGGCGCGGGAGTGCCGCCAGAAGCAGCCTGCGGATTTTGTCCCCCTCTCGGATACGTATTCCAAGCCCCTGCTTATTTTCGGCAGTCTGACGGAGACCATTTCCCCCACCCAGAAGGAAAACGTGCTGCTCCAGATGGACCGTGCCTTCATTGAAAAATGGAACCTGTGGATGGGGGCGCTGGAGAAGGCGGAGGAACAGCCGGAAGATGGTGAAAAATCAATTTGATTTCCGGTAGGGAATGTAGTACGCGGAAAGCAATGAATTGATGCTGATGAAAGCGTTTTTTATTCTTGCCGCGTGCCTTTCTCTTTTTCCCATAACCGGCTGGTCCTTTGATGCCGACGGCCCTGTCCGGGAAACCGGATATGACATCCTTGGAGGCCGGGTGCGGTTTTCCTTCTGGAAGGACGGCTATTGGGAAGCGGAGTATAGGATAGATGCTTTCGGAATCACCTTGGCTTGTGATAATGAAACCGGCCTCGTATCATATAGTGGAGATGAATGGATAAAGTATGCGGCGCCCGGCGGCTGGACGGTAACTTTCCGCGGTTCAGATGCCGTGTTCAGCAAAGACGGTCATGAGCCTGTCCGGTTCAAAGTGCCTAACGCCAATCCCTGCGGAAAAATTGTAGTGGATGACGCTTCCGGCCGCGCCTTGGTAGGCATTCAAACGGACAGCGCCACCGTGTTGACCAAGTTATTTGACCTCAAGACCGGGAAAGCCGTGGATGTTGACGTGTCGCCTTTGGAAAACAGAATAGATTCCGACTGGCCTAAACCGCAGCGGACGGACGAGTTCATTGGGCATTGGATCTGGCAGGGCGGCATGTGGAAAGCGGAAGAAAAGAAACCGGGCTTCGCGACCGGGACGCCTTATCATGCGGGAAGGCTGGGCGACTTCCAGTATACGCTTTACATAACGTTTTCCATGGATCTCAGACAGCCCTGGCCGGAGGAGGGCGGAAAGGCCGTGCTGACGGTGGGAAAGTCCCGGCTGGAAAAAGAGCCCTATGCCGATTTTGCAGGAAAGTCGCCGCAATGAAGTAAAACTTGCTTGCCTAAGATACTTTGGACGGGTCTCACAGCCGTATGAAACTGATTGGCTTTCTAACGCTGGTTTGGACGGCCGGCTTCCTTTCCTCCTGCGGGTGCAACGGCCATAAACACGCGGACTTCGCGCTGAAGGACTGCAAGCCCACTTCCAGTAAGCAATTCCTTTAACCTTCCCCTCTGTTTGGCCGAGATCGTGCATCCTTATGAAACCACCCTGTCTATCATGAAAAAAATCCTTATTTTTACCGCGCTTTTTTCGCTTCTTTGGCCGTCCGCCTGGTCCGTTGAGACTTCCGGACCGCCGCAACCCTACTATTCCCACGTGTTGCCCGGAGGCTGGACCGTTTCTTTTTTCGGTTCCCAGCTGGTGGATTCCACGGATGAGGTTGTATTCTGCCGGAAAGACCGGGAAGTGGCCCGTTTCAAAGTGCCTTCCGGTAATTCTCGCGGCGCGATCGTCGTGGATAAAATTTCCGGACGCGTGGTCATGGGCATTCAGATGGACGGTGCCACTTTTGCATTAAAAATGTGTGACTTGGAAACCAATCGCACCGTGGACATTGACATGTCCGTTCTTCTGGACACGATAGATGCCGAGTTTCCTGAGCCGGGGCCAGACGATTATATCGGGCATTGCGTGGTGCAGCGCAGCGCGTTGAAACTGGAAGATGGAAAAGTCTTGGGAACGGCCCGGGAATCAGGCACCTTGGGCGATATGCATTATGATCTGTACGTACCTTTCTCCATTAATATCAGGCAGCCCTGGCCGGAGGCCGGGAGGAAAGCCGTGATGACCGTAGGGAAAGCTTCCCTGGAAGGGCCTCCTGATCCCGATCCGGCAGGGAAAGCACCGCGTATGAAGTAAAATTTACTTGCTTCCGGAGTCTTGTGCAGGTCTCATGACTGCATGAAACTGATCAGCTTTCTGACGCTGGCATGTGTAGCTGGCTTCCTCTCTTCCTGCGGGTGTGACTGCCATAAACACGCGGACTTTGCGCTGAAGGACTATAATCCCACCTCCAGCAAGCAGTTCCGTTAACCGTTTCCTATGTTTGAAATCCGTGAAAAGCCGGAAATGGTGGAACGGGCGATGCTCGTTTCCATTTATTTCGATCCTTCCGAGGCCGAGGAAAAGCAGGCCATGCTGGACGAACTGGAAGACCTGGTCTCCAACCTCGGCATCGGCATTGTGGGCAAACATCTCGTCAAATCCCGTGACGTGCACGCCAAATTCCTGTGCGGCACCGGTAAGGCCCAGGAGGTGAAGCAGCTGGCGCTGGACTGCCGTGCGGATTGCGTGGTGTTTGACAACATGCTCTCCCCCTCCCAGCAGCGCGAATGGGAACGGCTGATTGACGAATGCGTGATTGACCGGGAAGAAGTCATTCTGGACATTTTTGCCCGGCGCGCCCGCACGCGAGAAGCCACCCTCCAGGTGGAATTGGCCCGCATGCAGTACTCGCTGCCCCGCATGGCCCGCATGTGGAACCACCTGGACCGCCAGGGTGGCGGTTCCGGAGGCGGGAAGGGCGGCGGCGGAGCCGCCAGGGGAGAGGGTGAAAAACAGATTGAGGTGGACCGCCGCCTGGCACGTGCCAGGATTGAGGCCATCCAGAAAGAGCTGGCCCTGGTCATCAGGCAGCGCGCCACGCAGCGCAAGGAACGGGAGCGCCAGGCGATTGCCACCGCCGCCATTGTGGGATACACCAACGCGGGGAAATCTTCCCTGCTTTCCCTGGTGTCCGGTTCGGAAGTCATGGCGAAGGATATGCTTTTTGCCACCCTGGACACGACGACCCGGAAAATAGAGCTTCCCCACGGTCAGCCTCTTCTGCTGACGGATACCGTGGGTTTTATCCGCAACCTTCCCCACCGTCTGGTGGAAGCCTTCAAGTCAACGCTGGAGGAAGCCGTGCTGGCGGATTTTCTGATCCAGGTGGTGGATGCTTCCGATGCGGAAGCCGTGCGCCATTACGAAACCACCCTGGAAGTGCTGGGCGAGCTGGGAGCGGGGGACAAGCCCATGATCGTGGTTCTGAACAAGGTGGACCTTGTCCCGGAAGAAAAGCGCCACACACTGGAAACCCTGCTGCAACCACACTTCAACGGCAGGGTGGTGCCCATGTCCGTGCAGGAGGGGCAGGGCGCGGAAGACCTGTTGAACGCGTGTGTGAAAATGCTGGAAAGCCGTGTCAGGCGTGCCCGGTTCCTGATTCCCTATACCCGGAGTGACTTGGTGGCCGCCATGCACAGTGAAGGGAAGGTTCTCTCCACGGAGTATGTGGAGGAAGGCACTCTGATGGAAGCCGTGCTTCCTGTGGCGTTCTATAATAAGATCAGCCAGTTTCTGGCGAAGGATTGATCTGCTGCCTCTTGCAAGGAAACTATGCAGTCATCTGAAAGGAATTCCTCCTTTCTTCTTGAATTCTATATGTTGGATATATTATAAATAATATTATGATAAGTAAGTTATGGTGTATTGTTTTGCTTGGGGTGATGTCGTGGTGCACGGTGGAGGGGCAAACCCTGCCTCCGGATGCTCAAAAACTGAAGGAACAATATGAAGGCCTCGTTTCATTGATGGATCGGAAATACATGGTGTCCAAATTGGAAGCTTACCGCGGTGCCATGAACAAATATGCCGCGCAGAATAATTTTGCGGCAGCGGCAGAACTGCAGAAGGTCGTGACGGATCTGGAGGCCCACCTGTCCGACAAGGAATTTAAAGCCAGGGACGAACTGCTCCGGATGGAGAAGGTTTCTCCGGAGGTGGTCAAGCAGATGAAGGCGCTTCAGGATGAAGTGGCAGGGAAAAAGATGAAAGAGAGGAAAAAAATGGATAAGGTGTACTTGGACAGCCTGCTTAAAATTCAGAAAAAGTACGGAAATTTGAAAAAGATGAATGAAGCCCTGCAGATTCAAAAGGAGATATCCTCACTTCGCACCATGGCCGCGTTTGTCGGAAAATGGAGATCGGTTAAGGGAAATGCGCCTTCCGTGAATGAATTTCTTTACTTGAATGATGATTATTCCGCCTTTCTCACCAAGGATGGAAAAGAGGTTGCCTGGCTGGGGTACAAATCATTCAGGGTCTCTCCGGAGATAGCGAATGCCGTTGAATTGGTGAACGGCAAGGGAAAATGCGTCGGGACGCTCAAAATGCTTTCCAATTATGAAATTGAGTCGACAACTGGTTGGAAGCTGCGCAGGGTGGATTCCGGAAAATAGCCATACCGTTCAGAGGAAACCGCCCCTTTTTTGATGAAGGATCAGTAGCCCCACCCGCGCAGGCACTCCATGACGTCCCTGACCGGCAGTCCGATCACGTTGTCCGTGTCTCCGCGGACGGAGGAAATGATCATCTCCCCGTGTTCCTGGAACGCGTAGGAACCGGCCTTGTCCATGACGTCCACCAGTTCCATGTAACGGCGGATGTCCTTTTCTTCCAGGGTCCGGAACGTGACTTCCGTCAGAACGGCGATATCTTTCATTCCCAGCGGGGACAGGATGGAGACCGCCGTGCAGACATGGTGCATGCGCCCGGAAAGCATGCGGAGCATGGAGCGTGCTTCTTCTTCGTCCCGGGGCTTGCCCAGAGGGCGTCCGTCCAGAAAGACGAGCGTGTCCGCGCCGATGACGGTGGCGTCCGGATATTCCCGGAAAACGGCTTCCGCCTTGGCCCGGGCATTGTGCAGGCAGAGTTCCTGCGGCGGCATGGCGGCGTCCTTCAGCTCCTCCGTATCGCGTACGACGATGGAGAAAGACACGCCGGCTTTCGCCAGCAGCTCACGCCGCCGGGGAGACTGGGAGGCAAGGATGACGGGGGGAAGCATGGAGAGAGTTAATCATTAAAAGGTAATAGTGATTAGAGAATATTAACTCTTCACTATTAATTATTAACTATTTACTTCCCATAATGCGGTGGAACGCTTCCGGGGAAATCTCCCGGATGGAGCGGATGATATTCTTGGAAAAGGCGGCCATGCGTTTCCGGATGGTTTCCCGGTCCTCAGCGGATTCAAACTCCATGCCCACCAGGGCGCGGCCCACCCGTTCCCCTGTATAGGTATAGTTGAAATAGCAGAGGGAAGCCAGGTCCGCGATACGTTCCATGAAATCCAGGAAGGCGCCGGCGCGTTCCGGGAATTCAATGTGGACGAAGAGGGGGTGCTCGCACAGTTCCGCCTGGTAATGAATCATACGGAAGCGCACGTCGTCGTCCTCGCTGATGTCCTCAAACTCAATTCCCTTTTTCTTCAGGGTGGTACGGATGGTGTCCAGGTCTTCATCGGAGGCGGCGATGCCGAACACGGGGTACTGGGTCTCCCCTTCCGTCTTGCCGTATTGCACGTCCACCAGCGTGGTATCCTGCGGAATGTGGCGCAGGTACTTGAGCACCTGCCCGCGTTTGGAATCCATGGAGATGCGCAGATAGCGCGTTTCATGGTTGCCGATGCCCGCCTGGCGGGCGATCTGGGTGAGGTGGGTGAAATCCATGTTGGCCCCGGAGATGACGACGAAGCTTTTTTCATCAGGCTTCACCTGTCCCTGGTTCCATTGTTTCAAAAATCCCGCCAGGCTCATGGCTCCGGAAGGTTCCGGGACTACGCGGGAGGATTCCCACATGGCGCGGATAGCCTGGCACACCTCGTTGTTGGTGACGGTCACGAATTCGTCCATCAGCTCCCGGCAGAGGGGATAGGTCAGTTCCCCGGGGATATGGACGGCTGTGCCGTCGCAGAACACGTCCACGTAGTCCAGGTTCACCCGGTGGCCTTGTTCTATGGAGGTTTTCATGGAGGCCTGGTCCACTCCCTCTACGCCGATGACCTTGATATGCGGCCAGAATTTTTTCAGCCAGCAGGCTACGGATGCGGCCAGGCCGCCGCCGCCGATGGCTACATAGGCGCGGTCAAACGGGCCTTCTCCGCTCATGACCACTTCATCCGCCAGCGTTCCCTGGCCGCCCATGGTCACCAGGTCGTCATAGGGATGCACGAAGGTGCTTCCATGGGCTTCCGCATACTCGTGGGCGGCGGAGGCGGTCTCGTCATAACAATCGCCATGGAGGATGATCTGCACGTGCTTGCCGCCGTGGCGGCGCACTTCCGTCTGTTTCACTTCCGGCGTGGAGCGGGGCATGAAGATGGTGGCCTGGCAATTCAGGACGCTGGCCGCCAGGGCGACGCCCTGCGCATGGTTGCCGGCGGAGGCGGCCACAATGCCCTTGTCCCTCTCTTCCTGGCTCAGTGCCGCCATGCAGTTGAAGGCCCCGCGCCATTTATAGGCCCGGATGGGTCCCAGGTCCTCCCTTTTGGCGTAAACCGGGGCCTGGATGCCCGGCAAATTCAATCGTTGAAGAGGAGTCGGTTCGCCGACGGTATAGACTCGCTGGCGGGCTTGCAGTATTTCCTCGGAAAGACGGTCCGAAAGTATGCTCATGATTGTAATGCTGGAGGCATTCTAGCAAGCCCGCGCTCCTTTTCCAGTAAAACATCGCAGGCTGCCTGCCTGTTATCCGGGGCATCAGGCTTTCCGGGTACAAAAAAACCGCCCGGAGGCGGTTGTTTCCTTTCAACAAGGTGGCGAAGCGGACGGGGCTCGAACCCGCGACCTCCAGCGTGACAGGCTGGCGCTCTAACCGAACTGAGCTACCGCTCCTTGACCTTGAAGTGATGTCCATGCTTTGCAGCGGGGACGTGGAGGCTTATACAGTCACTCCCTAGGTAATGCAAGACAAGAAATCATTTTTTCATGTATGCGCCGCCTGTTGGGGAAAGAAGTAAAATACTTGCACGGATTTGAAATCCGAAGTCAATGATAATTTTTGGTACCAAGCGCTTTAACATATCCGAATGGAGTAAGAGGAGAAGATGACCAAAAACCGGAGGTTATTGTCAAATACATCTACTATCAATATGTTATTTATTATCTGGATCTATTGAGAAACATTTCCGGATTTCAAATCCGTTAATTATTAGGGATATAGTCTATATATTGTTTATTATTAACAGTTAACGTGTTATATTATTATGCGCCCTCATTTGCCTCTTCCTCTTTTATCCGCTCTTCTGGTCTGTTTTATTTCACCGGCATGGTCTGCTTACACGTTAACGGACAATGGAGAAACGACCATTTCCTTTGCCGATGAACAATACACGATCACGAGCCCCGGCGGTTCTTCTGCCGGACAGGCTGATTCTCCCGGAGACATTTATTTGACGGACATTACGGCGGCCGGTACTTACGAGGGGGGATATGACCGCACGCTGACCCTGGAAGGAGGGACATACTCCAGTGTCAAATTATGGAACGTTGCGGGGGATACCGGAGCAACTACGCTCAATGGAGACAACAAATTTACAATCAACATAGGTGCGGGTGTTGCCCTGACTTCAGGATTCCATTTCATGTTCTGGGCAAACCAGATGCGTACGGTGACAGCCGACATTACCCTGAATGTAGACGAAAACGCAGGTTCTCTGGTGGGAATGACCTTGCTGGGTGACGGAAATGCAGGAGGCGCCGGAGTCAGGTATACTACAACAGGTACTGTTACCGCTACCATCAATGGGGGAGAGTGGACAGGCTGGACAACTGGCGCTCCGGCAGAAACTATCTCTTTTGCCTTGGGCCTGGAAGGATTCCAGCATACCGGCGATGTCAATTTCACCATCAATGGAGGTACCTTTACCGGGACTGTTTCAGCGGGGTCTGCCCGCGGCTATGTGGACGCATCCACCATTCTGGGCGACGTTAGCCTGACCGTTACAGGAGGCACATTCAGCAGCAATGTATCCCTGCTGGGCATGGGAAAGGTAAATTACGGCGATACGGAAGAGGGGAAAAATTATGAGGGAAGGCTGAGCATCAGCGGAGGTATCTTCAATGCCAATGTACTGGGGCTGGGGAAGGGTAATGAGATTTCCGTCAAGCAGAACGCCACGGTCTTTCTGGGTATCAGCGGAGGCACCTTTAATGAAAACGTATTTGCGCAGGGGGCTACCACTACTATTTCAGGCGGCACGTTTGCGGAAGGGAAGAAGCTGTTTGGAGGTTCCGTCACCAGCACGTCCAACCATAATCTGGCTTCCACCAATATGACGTTGGATATGGGCACTGGCTCCATAGCGTCTATGATAGCGGGCGGCACGTGGGTGGAAACCGGAGCATGCACCGTCAATATTACTGATTCAACCAATCTGACTTTCAAATCCGGCACGTATACAGGCCAGATTTGGGGCGGCTCCTACATTAACGGAAACGCTACCGCTACCATCGCCGGAAATATTGGTTCCACTAATATTACGATTACCGGGGGTACATTCGATGGGGCGCAAATATCCCTGGGCACTTATGTGGAACGCAATAACACCAGTTCCGCATTAACGATTGGGGAAGCCAACCTTTCCATCAGCGGCGGAACATTCAACAACGCCGCCATTTACGCGGGCGGCCAGAAGGTCAACGGCACTTCTCTGACCACGGCTCAGGCTAATGTGACCATTACAGGGAATGATGCCGTCTTCACCGGGACGACAACTCTTTCCGGGCAGGGACGCGGGGATGTGGTCACAAAAAGCGTGCTGAACCTGAATGGCGTGACGAAAGCGGACATGTTTGCCAACGCGACCATTACCGGGTTTGACGAAATATCCGCCGGAGCGGGCACGGATGCAATCATTGCCAACGCCACGGTACTGGATGGGCGGAATGCCTTTACCAAAAGCGGCACGGGCAAGCTCACGCTCAGTGCCGCCACCGGCTTTGCCAATGCACTGACGGTATCCGGCGGAGAGCTCAGCTTCGGTCTGGCCGGCGGCGTAACCTTCGGCAATTCCATCACGATGGGTTCAGGAGCGCGCCTGACCTCTACGGGCAACATGACGTTGTCCCCGGCTTCCGGGCTGACGCTGGATCTGACGGGAATGAATTCCTCCAACGCCGCCATTATCCAGTCCGGCGGCACGCTTTCCTTCAATGCGGAGGGAACCCTGACCCTGACCATCAGCGGCGTGGACCAGACGGTGGAAAACGACTACAAGCTGATTACAGCCGCTGGCTTCGGCACGCTGACAGCAAACAACTTCTCCTTTGATCCCAGCGGCCTTTCCGGCGATTACACTTACGCCCTGGAATTGACCGGAAACACCCTTTACCTGCGCGTCAAGGCGCTGGGGGAAGCCCTCAACTGGAACGGAGGAGCGGCGGGTACGTGGGTGGCCACGGGGGGAGGCACCATCTGGGAGAACAAAGACGGAACAGCCGTGGCCTATGACGACACGAAGGCGGCCAGCTTTGAAAACCTGACGGGGGTGGCCTCCTCCACGGTCACCATCAGCGGAGACGTCAGTTCGCCGCGCATCACAGTCAATAACACGGCAGGAGAAGAAGGCACCGCCTACACTTTCTCGGGCGGCGGGGCCATTGTGGACAAGGCGGGAACAACGAGCCTGGTCAAGAGAGGAACGGGCGAGCTGACCATTGAAAACACAGGAACCAACACCTTCTCCGGAGGCACGACTCTTGTGGAAGGCACCATCAACCTCAACACCGCCCAGGGACTTGGCACGGGCACCGTCACCCTCAACGGTGGATGGCTGGTGCTCAACACCACCGGAACCACGGCCGGCACGACAGGGCTGGTGGCGACCAACAGCCTCATCTTTGGAGGGGGCACATTCGTTTACGGCACAGGCGCCGCCCAGGATGTCTCCGGCCTCATTGACGCCACCGCCAGTACGGCCGCCGTCCGGGTGGATACCAATGGAAACAACGTTTCCTGGGGCACCTACACCCAGGAACTGGGCAACAGCGACATCGTCAAGCTCGGCGGAGGCATGCTGACCATTTCCACCATACAGGGAGGAACTTTTACCGGGGACATCTCCGTCAGCGGAGGAACCCTGTTTTATGACATCGGAGCCAACAGCGGCACCCGTACGTGGAGCGGGGATATCAGCATTGCACAGGATGCCACCCTCCAGATCAGGGATTACCGGGCTCATAACAGTATACTGACGGATACGCTGTCCGGCCGTATTTCCGGGACCGGCACCCTGGTGTTGGGGCACAAGGAAGGAGGTTCCAATCCGGGAGGCGGCCGCTACTCCGTCACCGGGGACAACAGCGGTTTTACGGGCACCATCAAGCTGGTGGGAGCCGGGACCAACGCCGCGTGGAATGAAGTGGGCTTTGCCAATGCTGCCGCAATCGGGGGCGCCAGCCTGGAACTGGACGGCCGCGGTTTTTATGTAAGCGATTCCGCCAACCCTATCAATGCCAATATCCATGTGGCGGCTGCCGGGAGCTGGCTTAACGGCAACTCCAACCAGACGGTCACGTTTGGAGGAACCCTGACGGGCGGGCTGGGAGCCAACCTGGGCGTGACGCTGGCGGGAGATCCCTCGCTGACGGCTATTTTCACGGGCAACCTCACCGGCTTTGAAGGAACGCTGAATTCCGGGCAGGGAAACGCCGTGATGGCTTTCGGCAGCGGCGGTGCGGCCACCACGCTGGCAAGCGGAGAATTCCTCAAGGCCGCCTCCCTGGGAGGAGCGGGCACCTTCCGGGTCAACTACAGCGGCACGGGCAAGGACCTTCTCTATGCCGGCAACGTCATTGACACGGCCAAGCTGAACGTGCAGGGTACGGACAAGCTGGTGCTGACCGGCACCAATACCGGCACGGGGGAAATGAGCATTGGGCAGAATTCCTCCGTCCAGCTCGGCAACGGCGCGGGGGACAATGCCTCCTGGGCCGGAACCATTACGGGAGCGGGCAGCCTGCTCGTCAGCACCACCGGAACCTTTGCCGTGGGAGACCGGGCCAACGGATTGACGGGAACGCTGACGCTGGCCAAGGGAACGCTGGATCTCTCCGATGCCGCCGCTACCACCAACATTCTCATTCAATCCGGTTCTCTGGCGAATGCCGGGAACTACGCGGGAACGGACGCGAACAGGGTCCATGTCAATGCGGCTGCCAATTCGGGCAAGATCGCCCTGGGCGGGTTGGACGCCTCCAAGCTGGGAACGGTCGCCACCACCACGGCGGGAACACAGCTTACCGGCCTCAAACAGGGATCTGTCTGGACTGTCAGCGGAACCGGCAACAATCTGGCCCTGAGTGCGGACAACATTTCCGGAGACCCGTTTGCGGGCGCTGACGCCCTCATTCAATTTGACGGAACGGGTGGCAACCTGGGCAGTATTTCCTTTGGAGACGGTTCCACGCTCACGCTGGACCTTGCCAGCGTCATGGAAGCCATGAAAACGGCGGGCGGCAATCTGGAAATCCTGCTTACCAACGGCGGCTTTACCCAAAGTCTGGACGTACTTAAGAGCCATATCACGGCCAGTCCTCTTTTTGCCGCCCTGGGTTTCGGCGTTGTGGACGTCAATGGGGGAAACATTGTCCTGTCTGGTGACACCAGCCTGGTTTACGTATCTTCTGTGGACGGTTCGGGCAGTGCGGAAGATCCCGTCACGAACCAGTCTCTCAACTTCTATCAGGCCGTGATCGTGGACAAGGATCTCTATGTCCAGTCGGACGGCTCCATGGTGATCAAGAACCTGACTGCGCCGGGCACCGATCCGGGACAGACAGGCACGGGCAACCTCATCGTCACTAACACGGCGGACAACAAGGGCAGCATAGAGCTGCAAAACAGCCTTGTGCATGAAGGGACGGGGGTGGATACCTCCTTTGCCGGAAACATCAGCGGCGTGGACGGTGCGGCAGCCAATACGGACCTGGTCAAGACGGGAGCCAACAAGCTCACCTTGTCCGGGAATGTGACGCTGGCCGGGGACATCATTGCGGAACAGGGAACGCTTCAGATCAATGGCACGGCTAATGTGGAAGCCCTGCGCCTTGATTCCACGGACGCGGGCTCCCTTGCGGTGATTGGCGTGGGAGGCCGTACGACGGCCCAGACGCTGGAGGCCGGCGCCAACGGCGGGAAGCTGGATATCGGTTCTTCCGGAACACTGACCCTGACGGGAGCTACCGCTGGCCTTTCCCACACGGAAATCGGCGGAACGGGAACGCTGAACATTGCGGAAGGCGCTTCCCTGGGGCTGGCGGTGGATAGCACGCTTTCCGGTGTGGTGCTGGACCTGGACGGCTCCCTGAGCATGGCGGCGGACGGCTCTGCCGGTGGCCTGAATGGCTCCGGGGACCTGGAGCTGAACGGGCGGACCCTGCATATTCAGGCGGCTTCCGGCCAAACGCATACGTATGAAGGAACGCTGGGGGCCGGAACGCTGGATGTTTCCGGCGCGGGGACGCAGGTTCTGCGCAGTTCCGGCGCGGATACGGATCTGACCGTCAGCGGCGGCAATCTGGTTCTTCAGGGAAAGGCGGAGACGGACGGCGCGCATCTTGCCTATGGTGCCTTGGTGAATAACGGCCATCTGACCATCCAGGCCAGTGACAACGCCCTGACGGCTGTCAACACAACCCTGAGCGTTGACAGCGCCTCCTTCGGAAGCGGTTCCACCACCACGTTTGTCCTGAACTCGGACGCCGACATGACTTCCAGTTTCATCCAGTCCTCAGGCAATATCGTCATTGAAAACGGCGCTTCCTTCCATGTGACTACTCTGCCGGGAATCAATATCACCTGGAAAGCGGGCAACCCCATGGAACTCACGCTGATGGAACTCACCGGAACAGGAGACATCACGCTGGGGAACAACACGCTGACCATGGGCGGTCTTTTCCTTACCTACTACAAGAATGCCCATCTGGTGCAGGAGGGGGATAAAGTCGTTCTCAAGGCGGAAGAGCAAACGGACAATATTTATGCCGACGTAGCCGATACGGCCAATTCCCTGGCGGGCGCCAACCTGCTGTGGGATGCCGCGCGGCACGGCGTGGTGGACCAGGCTCTGACGGATTTTCTGGGAGCCCTCAATGACGACATGCTGAATAATCCTTCCGCCGCCAGGCGTTCTCTGGCTGCGGCGGCGGGCAGCACGGTGACCAGTCTTTCCATCGCCCAGCGCGACGCCCTGCGCGAACAGATGAACTGGATCCGCAACCGCACCAACCAGATGGGCGTCAACCCCTCCTACGTCAACGAAGACATGCCCTACTTCCACATGTGGATGGAAGGCACGGGGTCCTACGCCAAGCTGGACACCAAGGGGGATGAAAGCGGCTACCAGCTCACTACCTGGGGCGGTACCGTGGGCATGGATGTGGACATCAGCAACCACTTCACCATGGGAGCGGCCTTCACGGCCAACTACGGTGACCTGACGGCCAGCGCGGCGGACTCCGCCGACGGCCACCTGGACAGCTACTACGCCAACCTCTTCGGGCGCTACCAGAGCAAGCGCTGGGCGCACACGCTGATCCTGACGGGAGGCTGGAACGACGCCAAACTCAACCGTACGGTCAACTACGGGGAAGGCAGCTACAGCACGCAGGGAGACACCAACGGGTGGGGATTCGGAGCGATGTATGAGCTGACCTATGACATCTACCTCAACGAAGACAAGAGCAGTGTGCTGCAGCCTTTGTTCAACGCCTCCATCGTGAAAACGAGCATGGACGGCTACACGGAAACGGGAGCCGGAAATGCGGGGCTGAATGTAGGCAAGCAGGAATGGACGACGGGAACGGTAGCACTGGGCGGCCGGTGGATGGGGCTGGTAGGCAGCAACGTCTTTGGACGTGAAGCGCTGGCGGAGTTCCGCATCAACGCGGCCCAGGACATGGGCGACCGCCGCGGACAGGCCAATGTAGGCCTGCTGGCCAATCCCGCCTACACGCAGACGGTGAGGGGTGCCAAGGTGGGTATGACGGCATTGCAAATCGGAGTGGGGTTGAGCGTCCCTGTGGGAACGCAGGGAATGATCTTTGTGGACGGCAACGCCGATTTCCGCAACGGGGCCAACTCCATTAACGGAAGCGTGGGCTACCGCTATAACTTCTAGGAGAGTTGAGAGTTAAGAGAACAGAGTGGAGCTGAAAGGAGCTTCGCACTGTCATTCTTCAGGGCCGTTCCGGGGTTATCCCGGAGTGGCCCTGTTGCGTTGTGGAGCGAGCGTTGGGAAGATATGAAGGTAGTAAGAAAACATTCCATCCTTTTCCGTTGCCTCCTATAATCCGGGCAGTTCCGCTTTCATTTTTCCAGTAACCGCCCTCCGTCGTTCCATTCCCCATACATTCGGTTTTCACGGGTATTCTCCAGGAATTTTTCCAGGCGGCTGCGGAATAGTTCCGGCTGGTTTTTCTTAATCTGGATGGTGTCAAGACGCACATGGCGGTACAGGCGGGGAAAGGCCAGGAAGTTGGCGTAGGTGCGCGGGTCCTGTTGAAGGGCTTTCAAAATATCCGGGTCAATCCGGAAGGCCTCCGGGTCCATCTCCGGAAGGCATTTTTTTCCGTGGGGCGTCATCAGCCCCAGTCTGTCCAGGCGGCGCACGCGTTCCTTGTTCAGCTCGGACCATTTGCTTCCCCTGGCGCGGGGGGAAAGGCGCTGCGCCAGAAAGCCGGAAGCTGTCTTTTTGCGGGTGCTGTCAATCCATCCAAAGCACAGGGCTTCCTCAACCGCATCCAGATACAGGATGGCTTGGAGAGAGGGCTTTCTGGTGGTGGGAACCCAGCAGCAGGAGGAAGAACGGTGGTGCTGTTCCAGCCATGTTCTTAATTCCTCCCGTGTGGTGATGGGGAGAAGACGGGTTATTTCCATGACGGTTCTGTGGGTGCCGCGCATTTCTGCGGAGGGGGAGCGGAAAGACGGATGGCGCGGATGCCGTTTTGCGGAATGGCATTCCGTTGAGGTGGGAATGACGGCATGGGCGCGGCTTGCGGAGTGATGATACCTTCCCGGAACCTGTATTTCCAGCACAGGTGCGTTTTCCGGTCTGCGGAGTCTTTGCCGGAAAGGGGAATTTCCCCTTCCTCCTAAAAACCGGAAAACCTGTTTCCGGCGGCTTTTTTTCCTTAGGGCATGTTTCTTCACCTCCGGCAAAGGCCGGCGGTTTTCTCCTTGTCAAAAAGAATGCCTCCATTATACATGACTGATGAAGAAAAGCGCGTTGCTGGCCGGGCTGGGGTTGGTTCTGCTGGCCTCCGTGGCAGTGATTCTTAAAATGGCTTGTGCAGAGGATTCCGTCAACCGGGCGGACGATGCCCGGGAACGGGTGACGCCCGTGCTGAATTCCTTCCTGGGCCTCTGCGGCGCCAGGGTGGGAGACCCTGTCTTCTTGCGGGCCGTTAAGGAGGATTCCATCCTGGAATTGTGGGTGAAGCCGGGCCATGCGGAACGCTATGTGCTGGCCAAACGCTATCCGATTGCCGCCTGGTCCGGAAAGCTGGGACCCAAGGAAAAGGAAGGGGACAAGCAAACGCCGGAAGGTTTTTATGAAGTGGAGCCGTCAGGGCTGAACCCCCGCAGCAACTACCATCTGGCCTTCAACATCGGTTATCCGAATGCCTATGACCGGTCCCTGAACCGGACGGGAAGCTTGATCATGGTGCATGGGAGGGACGTTTCCATTGGCTGCCTGGCAATGACGGATCCTGGAATTGAGGAAATTTATACCATGGTGGAACAGGCCCTGCTTCACGGGCAGCAGAGCGTTCCCGTGCAGATTTATCCTTTTGTGCCTACTCCGGCCCGTTTGTGGAAGGAGAAGAATTCCCCCCATGCCGCTTTTTGGGCGGATTTGGCCCGCGCATGGGAGTGGACGGAGCGGACCCACTCTCCGGCCCGTGTGAATGCCGTGGATGGCAGGCTGATCGTCGTGGAGCAATAAAAATCCCCCGGTCATGGACCGGAGGATGAAGGTGGCCGGGGAGCAAGGATGTCAGGGGCGTTCCTGATGCCGGGCGTCCGGGCAAGATGCGCTGAAACGTTCTTATACCAGCTGGGAGATCAGTTCTTCACGGTCGCCCGGCAGGAAGTCCATGGGGGCGATTTCCGGCAGGGTATAGCAGCCAGCGGCCAGTTTCATGCTGGCGCGGGCGGAAGCTACCATCACCTGGGCGGTCAGGGCGGGATTGTTGATGCGCATTTCAAACGTGAACATCTGGTTCTGCGTGGAGCCGGAAACGCCCTTGCGCTCCATCAGCACGCCGTGGCCCATGTCCTTCAGCACGTCGATGTCGGGAACCTGCTGCACGCGGGTATCGTCATGGCTGAAATAGGAATCGGACTTGATGGCGAACTCCACGTCGGAGAACTTGGCGCCTTCCTTCAGCACCACGTAAACCATGCGGCGGTGTACGCCGGAGCCCGTGGGGATGGTGAGGGAGAGGGCGTCTTCCACGCCTTCCTTGGAGCGCGCTACTACGCTGTGGCCCATGCTCATGCCGGGGCCGAAGTTGGTGTACGTGATGCCTTTGGGGGCCATGGCCAGCATCATGGTGCGGATGACGGAGTCCGTGCCGGGGTCCCAGCCGGCGGAAATGATGGAGACGGCGTCGTGCTTGATCGCCTGGGCTCCCAGGGAGCGGCGCAGGTTCACGATTTCCCCGTGAATGTCAAAACTGTCCACGGTGTTGATGCCGCGGGCAAGGAGGGGGAGGGCCGTTTCTTCCACGCTGCGGGTGGGGGTGCAGAGCAGGGCTGCGTCCACATGGCCCAGGTCCTCTATGCTGCTTACGGTTTTGATGCCGTGCACGGGTTCGCTTCCGGGGCGGCGGACAATGCCCGCCAGTTCCATATCGGGGGCGGCGCGCAAGGCGTCCACGGCGTATTTCCCGATGTTGCCGTATCCTACGATGGCTACTTTGATCATCTTGGTGGTAAATGGTATGGTTCCAGGAGGGGAGGGACGAAATGCCCGTCTGATATTTTTCTCCCGTTGACGCATGTTATTTAAGCGTTGCACAGCGGCATGGCAAGAGCGGAGAATGACAGGAATATCTGTGCGGCATCATGCCGGGTTCTTTGAACGGAGCTCCGGGGAATGGAGTCTGATTCCTCGGAACCTTCCAATAAAATGATGAAAAACAGATTGATTATTCTAAGTGTCGTCACCCTGCTGGGCTGTGTTTCCTGCCATACGATCGGCGGGGTGGGCAAGGATGTGGAATCCGTAGGCAGCGATATCAATTCCGCTGCCCGTGCTACCAGCAGATCCATGTAACAAAGTTGTGCGGTAACCATGGACGTGGGCCCCTTCACCCTTGCCGGGTGAAGGGGCCTTCTTTGATGCCGGAGGAGGACCGTTTTTCCGGTGTAAAGGGTTGTTCCTGCTCCGGTAGGAGATGATGGCAGGTTCCGGCACTCCATTGACCGGGGAGACGTCCATCCAGCCGTCTTTTACGAATGCCTGGTATTCTCCCGCATTTTCACGGGTACGTTCTCCTGGGGTATGCCGTCGCATTTGCATGGTTCCCGCAATCGTCGTAGGGCAGGGGGAGGAGAAGCTGGAATTTTCCAGTCCGCTGGGAGGCTTAGGCGGCGCCAGGCGGAAGGCGGGGATTCCCATGATCAGGGATTCCACAGGGAGCACAGGGAGCACAGGGAGATAAGTGTGGAACCCGGTTTTCCTATCCGGGAAGAGTGCCGGCAGAAGCTGGGGGAGAGTCGGGAAACTTTCCGGCAATCCCAGTCTGAAAATTCCGCATTTCCTGGGATTTCAGCACTATTTCACGAGGAAAGTTTTTCTCGGGATTTATCCTGAAGGCTTGTATGATTTTTCATGGAAGGCAGCCACCATCAATGCAATGATGGGAACAAGGCAAGCCTTTACCTCTTTTTCTAAAAAAGATGGTTCAAGAGGGGTGGCGGCCCGATATTCCTTCCGCTTTACTCCATGGACTTGCTGGTGGCCTGGGAAGCGCTGTCAATCTTGCTGCCCATGGCTTCCACGTCTTTTCCGATTCCGCTGATGGTGTTGCAGGAGGCCAGGGCGAGAGAAGCGGTGAGCGTCAGAAGAGCGAGTTTGATGTTCATGATGGAAGAGAAGCTGAAAGCCGCATCCTATCCTTCTTCCGTTTCCTTGTCAATGAGGTACATGCTTTCCGGCATGCCTCTTTTTCCGGATACGGGGGCTTTCCGGTGGGGGAGGGAATGACTGTGCCGTGCCCGGATCCGGAAGTTATGTAAAGAATCTTCGCCGGAGTCCTGCGGAGGGTTGTTGATGAAGGCCGGGAGGCCTTCATTCCCAGGCGGGAATGCTGGGTGGATGCCGGGAGAAGGGCTTTTTCCCCTTGGCTAAATTTCTCCCTCCGGACCACCTGGTGAACGGCTCAGCTTTCTTTTCAACGTCAGGCCCGTGCGGATCAGGAAGTAAATGGCTGCGGCCACCAGTAAAACGGCCAGGAAGGGAAGCACGCAGGCCAGCACGGCGACGATGGAGGAGGCAGCCGTTTCCGCCGTGGAGACGACAGAGTTGCCCAGTCCGCCCGTAGCGGCGGAAGCCGCTCCCCGGATGGCGGCCATGCCTCCGTGGATGATGCCTGCCGCTCCGCCTCCGGCAATGGCGGCCAGCCCCCATTTAAGCATGGGGTCCATGCTTCCGATGAAGCCGGCGGCCAACATGGTTCCTGCAATGATGGCGGCGGGAGCTCCCAGTACGTCCAGCGTATGGTCGATGACCGGGATGTAGTACGCCGCTATTTCCAGCAGCGTGGCTACGGAAAGGGTAACGAGCGCGGCCGTGCCTCCCAGCCATTCGAATTCCGGCGTTACGGTGAGGAAGCCTGCCCGGATGGCGATGGAGGCTACCAGCAGGGGCACAAAGATACGGAAGCCGCAGGCCGCACCCAGCCCGATACCGAGCAAAACGCCCATGACGGCTTCCATATTCATGTGCGGGTCAGCTTAATTTGACGGTAGTTGCGGTAGTCGCCTCCTGGGTAACGGCTGCGGGAGCAGTGGCGGCAGGGGCCTTTTTCTCTTCCGTGGATTTGCCCAGGAAGGAAGGCAGTTCCAGCCCTACGCTCTTGCCCAGCTCATGGAGAGGCAGGGTATCCTTTACCAGATTCTGCACGAATCCGCCCACGGAGGAATCTCCCCCGTTGCCCATGACGATCACCTTGTCAAATTTCAGGCCATGAATGGCGCCGGACTGGAGTTCAACGATCTTGGTGAGCTGTTCCGTCACCAGGAGGTTGGAGGCGGCGTCGGAAGAACCGGCTGCCTGCACAATCTGGCGGAACCCGCTGGCCTTCCCGGCCAGCACGGCTTCAATGGCGGCGGCTTCACCGCGGCCCACCATTTCCATGCCTTCCCCTTCCGCCTTTTTCTTCAGCAGGGTGGCCTGCGCCTCGCCTTCCGCCAGCTGGCGGATGGCTTCCGCCTCCGCCTTGCGCTGGATGAGCAGGGCCTGGGCCTTGCCTTCCTGTTCCAGTTTGAGCACTTCCGCCGTGGCCTGGGCCTGCACTTCACGCTGGCTCTTTTCAATACGGGCGGATACCAGGATATTGGCTTCCTGCGTGGCGCGTTCACGTTCCGCGCGCTTCAGTTCCGCCTCCTTCTCCGCCTGGTAGGCTTCTTCCAGGGTTTTGGCTTCCTGCACCTTCTGGGCCACTTCCGCCAGCTTTTTGGCTTCCGCCTGCTTTACTTGCAGCTTGGCGGCGGATTCAGCAATCTTGATCTGGGCTTCGTTCTGCCCCTCGATGGCGACGGCGCGGGCATTCGCCACCTGGACGGTCTGGTCCTTTTCCGCTTCCGCCTTGCCGATTTCCCCGCGGCGGGTTTCTTCCGCAACCTTGATGGTGGCGTCATTGATGGCGCGCGCGGCGGCTTCCTTGCCCAGGGCGTTGATGTAGCCGGAGGCGTCCTGGATGTCCGTGATGTTGGCGTTGATGAGATGGAGGCCTACCTTGTGCAGTTCCACGTCCACGCCTTCCGTGATGCCCTTGATGAGTTTTTCTCGGTCGGAGTTGATTTCCTCAATGGTCATGGAAGCGATCACCACGCGCATCTGGCCCATGATGATTTCTGCGGCCAGGTTGCGGATTTCCTCCCGGGAGCGGCCCAGCAGGCGCGCCGCGGCGTTTTGCATGATTTCCGGCAGGGTGGAGATGCCCACGATGAAGGAGGAGGGAACGTCCACGCGGATGTTCTGGGAGGAGAGGGCGCCCTGGAGGGGGACGTCAATGTTGATGGGGTTCAGGTCCAGGTAGTTGTAGGATTGGAGCACCGGCAGCACGAAGGTGGAGCCGCCGTGATAGCATTTGGCCGGCTGCCCCGTGCCCACCTTGCCGAAGACGATGAGGATTTTGTCCGGCGGGCACATGCGGTACCGGCTGAACAGCCAGGAAGCCGTCAGGATGACAAAGAGAACGAGAATGGCGATAGGGATGATTTTGTCCATGGTTGGATGAGGTGGTATGATTGGGTTTGTTGGTTAATGAAGAGGTTTGACGGTAACGACTCCGGCGTTGACAGCAACCACTTCCACCGGGGTTCCGGCGGGTAGGGGTTCCTCCCCTTCCTGAATGGCGGGAAGGTACAGAAGCTGGCTGGGGTGGGCGATCGTTACCTGGCCGCCGCGCTGAAGCTTGCCGGGGATGCTGATGTAAACGGAGCCGGTCATGCCCTTGAGGGTTTCATAGTTCAGGGTCCCGTCAGATTTGAGGCTCATGATGAAGCGCATGGAGATGCCGATGATCAGGAACATCAGCACGCCTGTGAAAAGGGCCCCCGCCAGGGAGGCGGCCATTCCCCAGCCCAGTCCCTGGGCCAGCACGCCGCCCCAGCCGAAGCCGAGGAAAAAGCCGATGCCTGATTTAATGGACAGCAGCCCTACGTCCGCGCCGCCGGAGTCCGCGTCAAAGTCCAGGTCATGTTCTCCCAGGCCGAACAGGGACAGAAGAAACAGAAGGGCTCCCACGCCAGTAGCGACGAGGGCGATGATAAAGAAAATGGAGTAATCAGTCATAGGGCAGATTGATTAGAAGAATTATCCATCTTTGCAGACCTCTTGTCTATGGAAAAAGAAACGGGAGGCGGAGATTCCGGGGGAGGGAGGGGCGCCGCTGTTCCCACTCCGGGCCTATTTCATGTCCACGACGGCTTTTTCCCCTTTCTTGAGATCCAGTTCGCGGAGAAGCAGGAAGTCATTGGTCAGCAGACCGGCTTTTTCCACGGGAATGGAGGTTTCTCCTATGGTGACGGTAGCTTTTTTGGCGCTGATCCGGTTGGGGAACCAGACGCCCAGGCGTCCCTTGGCATCCTTGTTGGCCGTGACGGTGAAGCCCTTGGAGGCGTCCGCGGGGTCATTCCAGTCAATATGCCACGGGGACGGAGTGCGGGATTCATCCAGGCGCGCCGTCCAGGCGGGGTCTCCGTAAAAGGCTACGGTATCCCGGTCATGGATGAGGCCCATCTGGTCCTTGCCCATGCCGTAGCCGGCGGAGTTCATGCCTTTGGCAAAGTCCGGATCGTCCTTGATGCCGCTGATGTCCGGCGCGTTGAAATTGACGTTCATGAGCTTGGGGAAGCGGGTCATGGTTTCGTCCAGAATGAACTGGTTGTTCAGGTACCAGGCTTCCGCCAGGCTGGAAGCGTCATGATTGCTGAACAGGAGCCCCAGGGTTCCCCAGCCGCCCTTGCCGTACCAGGAGGGGACGGTGTAGCCCACCAGCTGATTGAAGCCGTAGTGGCTCAGCGCCGTGACGGCCATGGAGTTTTTTGTTCTCATGGTGTCCCCCACCAGGCAGTTTCCCGCCGCCACCCAGACGGCCGGAACCGGCTTGGCTTCAATCACCGGAGCCTTGATCCTCTCAATGAAGGAGAGCAGGTCGTTTTCCTTCCCGCTGAAAAGTACGCCGCGCAGAAAGGTGGTGAATTCCCTGAACTGCTTTTTGTTCAGCACATGGAACCGGTTGTTGCCGGAGATAATGAGCCCTTTCCCGAAAGGCATTTCCAGATTGAACTGGGTGGCATGGGAAGCCGTGACAAAGAGTTGGGGAGCGTATTGTTTCCAGTATTCCACAAGCTTGGGCGTTACGCCCAGCGTGGCGTCGTCTCCCTGGTCCTGCTCTTTGAGGCCTTTCGTATAAAAGGCCGGCGTCACCTTGCCTTCGGAGCCGTGTTTTTCCAGATACTGGAAGGGTTGCCAGTCCGTGATGCTCATGCTGTCGCTGAAGCGGGAGGCGTCCACATTCGTGGTCCCCATGGAGCGGCTGATGACGAGCGGCTGCGTTTCAGCGGCTATTCTCATGGCGTCCTGGGGGGTGTAGCCCGTGATGATGCCCCAGATGCAGTCCCCGTAGGGATCGTCATCCAGGCGTCGGGTCAGGCGGTGCAGGTCATTGACCAGTACCCTGTCTATCTCTTCCGGGCGGGCGACCACGGCCATGAAGCGGGGAGCCATTTTTTTGAGCGTGTCCAGCTTGGCGAACATGGAGTCTTTGACGGTGACGATGGCGCCCCCGTGCTTTTCAGCCAGCTTGTCCGCCACGGCTTTCCATTCCGGCATGGCGGCGGTTTCCTCGGAAATGATGATGGCGTAGTCGTTTTTACCGGAGTCCTTGCTGACGGTTTTGACGGCTGTGGCGTGAATGCAAAAAGCCGCCGTGGAGACGGCGGCCT
Source organism: Akkermansia sp. (assembly GCF_020860705.1). Taxonomy (GTDB): domain Bacteria; phylum Verrucomicrobiota; class Verrucomicrobiia; order Verrucomicrobiales; family Akkermansiaceae; genus Akkermansia. The sequence goes on along the minus strand of NZ_JAJBTT010000022.1, from coordinate 10,214 downwards.
GGGTAGCATCGGATTTGTCCGCCTGCTTTTCAGCAGGCGGAGCTTCCGCGGCCGGATGGTCCGGCAGGATGTTCAGGTTGAGATGTTCTCCCTTGCCGAAGATGTCCCGGGCAAGTTTGTTGATCTCTTCCACCGTGATGGCTTTCACATCCGGAATGCTTTCCCTCTGCTGGGCGAGGCGTTCCGGTCTGGCCTGGGAGTCCTTGAGCAGGGACGTCCAGTAACCGTTGTCGCGCTGGGCGCGGCTCATGGAATTGAGGATGGGGTTGCGGGCACGGTCCAGTTCTTCCTGAGTGACGTTTCCCTTGCCGAGGTCATCTGCAATTCTGGCGATGGCGTTGCGCACGGCTTCCTTGTTGCGCATCACTCCGGAGCTGAGGGTGACGATGTAGCCTTCGTCCGGATAGGTTTCACTGATGTTGATGCCGGTGGAGGGGGAATAGGTTTCCCCCATGTCTTCGCGCAGCCCCTTGAACACGCGGTCATAGAAGACGGCCTTGAGCATGTTCAGCCTGCGGCTCAGCTTCTTGTCTTCTCCGCCGGGCGTTTTCCAGAAGAGGCAGACCAGTGTTTTGTCAATAGACGAATCATAGGTCAGGTCCTTGGAGAAGTTGAAGTCCGCCATGGCCGGGTGGCGCAGCTTTTCATCCAGCCTGGCCGGGGTTTCCGCGCGCTTCGGCACGGCCCCCACGGTGCGTTCCAGGAGGGGGATGATGTCTCCCGTCTTGAAGTCGCCCGTCACGGTCACTTCCATGTAGTTGTTTTTCAGGGGGGCGTCCACCCAGTCCTGCACGTCCTTGATCTGGTAGGAATTAAGTTGTTCCTGCGTGGGGAAGGTGAAGCGGGGGTTGTTCTTGTACAGGATGGCCGGCACCTGCGTCTTCATGGCCCCCTGCACCTCATGGTTCAGCTTGTTGTAAAGCATGGGGATGGCGCGGCGCAGCAGGGTGACGCCGTCCTGGCGGTAGCCGGGATACATCAGGTAGGCCGTCTGGAGCTGAAGCTGCGTTTCCAGGTCCTTCTTATTGGTGTTCCCGGACAGCAGGAAGGAGCGGTCCGTCATGGAGAAGTTCACGCCGACCTTTTTGCCTGCCATGACGGCGGACAGATCATCGTTGGAATGGTCCTTCAGGCCGCCGCCGTTCATCACGGCTCCCGCGAAGATTTCCAGCCCGGAGGCTTTTTCCGGCCTGCTCAGCTGGCCGCCGTCCACGGCAAAGGTGATGTTGATGGAATCCTTGTCAAATTCCGTAGGCTTCAGGTTGACGCGCACGCCGTTGGAAAGGGTGAGCTGGGTGACGCCCAGGTCGGCGGTTTCCGTGCGGGCCGTCACCCGGCCGGGTTCTCCGAACTTGTAGGAGAAGTCTTTCCGTCCGTCCGCCTGGTAGGGTTCCACCTTGGAAGCCTGGGCTTCCTTGTACGTCGTCATGATTTCAGCGGCGCCCTGGGCGTTTTCCTTGTTGGAGGTGACGATCACGCGGGGGAAGGCTCCGGTCCAGGCTTCCTTCAGGGCGGCCTGGCATTGTTCGGGAGTCAGGTTTTCCACGACTTCCCTGGAAATGGCCCAGTCCTCCTTCGGAGTGGTGAAGACCTTGTCCTGAGCCGCGCTCTGGGCAATGGCGGAGGCGAGGTCTTCCGACTTGGCGGTGGGCCAGGATTTGATGGCGTTTTCCGCTTCGGCAGTAAGGTTGCTGCGGGCTTCCGCCAGTTCTTCCTGGTTAAAGCCGAATTCAATGGCCCGGCGCAGCTCCTGTTCAATGGTGGCCAGGGCCTGCTTCCAGTTCTTGTAGTTCGCCTGGGTCTGGATGGCGTCCACTTCCGCCACTTCCATCACGTCCATGCGGCCGCCTTCCGCGGAGATGAAGGGGCAGTCCGCATTCTTGGCCATCTTTTCCAGGCGGCGGTTCAGCATGGCGTAAGCCATGTTCAGGGGAATCTCCTTGTTGCGGTTGGCAATCGTGTCCGGCTTCTTCACATAGGGCCGGGCGATGTTGATGCTGGCTTCCGTGCTGGTGGCTTCCTTGTTGGTGATCCAGTGGGTAGTGGTTTCCGTGGCCGCCTTGAGGGCGCCGCGGTCCGTCTTGAAGGAATAGTTGTCCTTCTTCATGGAGCCGAAGTATTTTTCCACCCAGGCTTTTCCCTGTTCCGGCGTGATGTCTCCGGCGATGACGAGCTGCATCTGGCTGGGAACGTAGTGGGTTTTGTAGTAGTCCACAAATTTTTCCCGCGGCGCCGTGCGGATCACTTCCAGCGTGCCGATGGGGTAGCGGTCGGGAATCCTGGTGCCGTCAAGCATGATGGAGAAGACTTCCTTCATGACCCGGTACCCGGCGGAATCGCGCACCTTGTATTCACTGGTAATGATGCCGCGTTCCGCGTTAATGGCGCTTTCTTCCAGCAGGGCTCCGTCCGCAAAATCCCTCATAATGGTGAAAGCCAGGTTGACAGTGGATTCCTTCATGCTGGGCACGTCCATCGTGTACACGGTTTCGTCAAAGGCGGTGTAGGCGTTCGCATCGCCGCCCAGGCCCAGGCCCTCCTTTTGCATGGCGGGTATCATTTCCCCGCGTTTGAAATGGGTGCTGCCGTTGAAGACCATATGTTCCAGGAAGTGGGAAATGCCCTGGATGTCATCCGTCTCATTCAGGGAACCCGTGTTGACGCGCAGGCGGATGCTGAAACGGCCCTTGGGTTCCGCGTTCGGCCGGATAAAGTAAGTCAGGCCATTGGGAAGCTGCCCTTTAATCAGCTGCGGGTCCTGTTTGGGAATGCCCGCGGCCGGTTGGACGGCGGTTGCGGACACGGTCTTGTTTTCTGCTGCGGCTGAGGCCGGTGAATGGACCGACAAGAAGCACGCGGCGGCCAGAATGGAAGTGATGGTAAATGCCTTCATGAAAAAATACTGCCCTTCTGTTTCACATGATTTCCAGGGCAAGTCAAGCGGCCTTCCCTGCATAAAAGCAGCGAATTTCCGGAGAACCTCCGGAAACGGAACCCATCTCAAAAGGATGAAGAAGGTATCCATTCATCCCGCGGGCGCGGGTTGGAAATCCCGCAAATGCGGTCCACGCAGCGTTCCCACGCTTCCCGGCCCTGGTAGATTTCCACTTCGATGCGCAGGAAGTAAATGGGGACTTCCGGATCCTCCTCCGGTTTTTCCAGGCGCACGGCGTCCTTCTCCGTGGTTATGATCATGTCCATGGCCCGGTCTGCGCAGCGGTCGTAAAATTCTTGAAGTTCCGATGGCTCAAACCAGTGGTGGTCCGGGAATCTGCGGCAGATTTCCACGTTGGCCCCCAGGGAGCGCAGGGAATCTTCAAAACTTTCCGGGCGCGCGATGCCGCTGAGGCATGCCACCCATTTCCCCTCCAGGGCCTCCAGGGGCAGCCGTTCTCCCGTAAACACGTTTTCCAGGTACCTGGGGCCGTGGTCGCTTACAATAATGTCCGCCACGGGATTGTATTTCCTGATGGCGGCGATCAGTTCATCCTGGGGCTTGCCGCCGCATTTGGTCAGAATGATGTAGCTGGCGCGGGCCAGGCTCCCTTTCGGTTCCCGCAGGGTGCCGCGCGGGAGCATGGCCCCCGTGCCGAAGGGCGCGCCGCAGTCCACCAGCACGATGTCCAGCTCATGCGCCAGTTTCAGATACTGCATGCCGTCATCCAGCAGAAGGGTGTCGCACCCCAGGTGTTCAATGGCGAAGATGCCGGACTTGACGCGGTTTTTGTCCACCAGCACGGCCACGCCGTCCAGATTCTTGGCAAGCATGAAAGGTTCGTCCCCGGAATGCAGGGGGCCCAGGTAGCGGGTCTCGCCGTCGCTGGCGATCTTGGGCAGGTGCGCCACGGGGTGCCCGTGTTCATCCTTCCATTCCTGCGGCTTGTCCAGGTCCGCGCTCTTGTAGCCGCGGGTCAGGATGGCTACCTTGCGGCCTCGCTGCGTCAAGGTGCGGGCCAGCAGTTCCACCACCGGAGTTTTTCCCGTGCCGCCCACGGTGATGTTGCCCACGCTGACCACCAGCGTTCCCAGCCTGGCCTGCCTGGCAATACTGGAATGGAACAGGTACAGCCGTATCAGCACCACCAGCCTGAACAGCCAGGAGGCTCCGCGCAGAACGATGCGCATCATGGCGGCACGGAACCCCTTGGCCCGGCCGAAGATGACTTCCGTTCCCCACTCTTCAAACTCTTTCGATCTGGATTTCATGATAGGCCGGCGGCGTACCCGGAAACTCCGTCAGTGGAGAATGCGGTGGCAGTTGTCACAGTAAACGGTTTCATGACCGCCCAGCACCTTCATGCGGGCGTTGTCCGTGATGACCATGTGGCAGCCGCCGCAGTGGCCTTTTTCATCCATCGGCACAATGACCGGAACCCCCTTGCTTTTGGTCATGCGTTCGTATTCCCCCAGGGAATCCTCCGGAACGGCGGCGGCCAGGTCTGCGCGTTCCGCGTTTAAATGGTCCAGAAGCTCCTTGTCCGTTTCCGCTGTCCGGTCAAAGCGGGCCAGCGTTTCCTCCATCTCCCGCTGGGCGTCCCGCGCCCGCTGGATTTTCTGCGCCATGTCCGTTTTTGCGGTTTCCAGGCGTTCCATCAATTCCAGTTCAGTGGTTTCCAGGACGTCAATGGCGGCTTCCGTTTTTTCCATCTCCTGAATGCACATCTGGTATTCCTCGTTTTTCCGGGTGTTGGACTGGAGGGTTTTCATCTTGCCGATGTAGGCGCGCTTGGTCTCCACGGTGGCTTCCACGTCCTGGATGCTTTTTTCAACGCTTGCAACTTCCTGCTTGGCAGCTACGGCCTTCTGTTTGATGGCCTCCATCTGGCGCAGGAGGCGCGTTCTCTGTTCCGGCAGGGAGGCCAGCTCCTTCCGGAGTTTGGAAATCCGCACGTCCTTTTCCTGAAGGATCAGCAACTGGTCTAAATCGGCATGATTCATCGCCTCCCACCCTAGCATGCACCGCCGGAGGGGAAAAGATTTTTTCTCGGCTCCCGGCCCGGAGGCTTTTCCGTGTTTTTCCCGATGGTGGAGGCAGGATTCTCCGGGAAGGTGGCTTCCTCCGTTCCGGGAGAGAGGGTTCAGCAGTCCATCTCTGATTTGCCGATCAGTTTCCAGCGGCCGTCCAGGCGCTGGAACATGTACGTGGTCACGGAGCCGCTCATGCTCTCAAGGCAGTCCATGGCGGTTATTTCCACCGTATTCTGATCAAAAACTTTGATGCCGATGTTATACGTGTTTCCCCTATCCGGCGCCGGCAGGCCGTGAAGGGCTTGTTCCATGTCCTGGACAACGGAATTCAATTTGGAATAATTGACATCCAGCAGGAATGGGGTGGAAACCGGCTGCCGTGAAGAGCGGGAAAGCTCCTCCACCTTCGTTTTCGTTTCCTGGCGCGTTAACCTGTAAAGAACGTCTGGCTTGTCCTCTTTAAACACATAAAGGCCGGGCGGGTAGTCGCCGTCGAGAATCAGGCAAAGGGTCAGGAAGTCTTCCTCCACGTGGAGTTTTTGCGCCATGGCCTGTATGGCAAGGGTAGCGTGTTCCAGCGGAAGGTAGATTTCCGGCGCATCCAGGAGAGGGGCCACGGTCTGGCAGAGTTTTTCCGTTTCCGGGGGAATGTGTTGCGCCCTGTATTGATGCGTTGGATGCACGATTTCCGGATCATCTTCGATTTCCGGAGGAACGTTTTCCTCCAGCGTGGGCACGCTGGCGGAATCTGCGCAGAGGCTGCCGTTAAATCTTTCCTGGTCCTCTAACCGGATAACCAGCCGGCGGGGCCGCACTCCCTCCCAGCCCCAGGAGCCTACCCAGAAAAGCTTGTGGAAGTAAACACCGTCTGTTGCCTTTCCGTGCTCGTCCCTGCTCACAGACAGGGAATAATCGTCCAGCCCGTCCTGATCCTGGGAAATGATCAGGACGCGGCCATCCGGAAACAGGCAGAACGTTTCTGTCGATTCATCGGAAACCGGGCATGGCGGAGAACTCCGGGTAAACATGATGTAAGGGACGCCCCGGAAGGAGAGGAGGTTTTCCGGAGAAATGTCCTCCTTGTTTCTGCTGAGTAGTTCAAGCAGAGCCTTCTGCTGCTCCGGAGCGATCTCTTGTGCGGCGCCCGGCGCGGAGAGTTCCGCGTACTGCTGGGCCATCTTATTTTTCTTCTGCCGATTCTGCCAGAAGAGAAAGCAGCAGAAGACGAGCACACAGGCAATGACGGCCGTCAGGGTGGCGTATGAATGGCGGGTGGAGGGCATAACGGGGATGGATTGCCCTGCATGATAGAAAAAGCAGGAACTTATTCAATATAAATAAGGAGGTAAAAACATCGCGCCGTAGGAGCGTTCCTTCCCGCCTTTCCCAGCATCTTTTAAAACGTCAGGATGGTTTGCAGCCGGAAGACGCTGGCGTTCCCCGTGTCGTCCCGTCCCGCCGGGTTGGAAATCCACAGCAGGGAGGGCTGGATCAGGAACCAGGGAGTCACGGAAATGTTATAATGGCATTCCATCACCACTTCTTTCTTATTCCTGGCGCGTCCCTCCGCCATGCTCCCGTCGTCCGGGCGCGTCACGGCCAGGGCAATGCCGAACTGGTTGGCTTCCCCCTCCTCGCAGACGCCCAGCTGCTGGAGGGGCTGGCTGCACACGAAACCGCCGGACCACTGGACGGCGGCGCCGCAGAGGTTGTCCCGCGTGGAATCGCTCCAGCCTGCGCGGCAGAAGGCTTTCCACGGGCTGCCGCCCAGCTGCTGCTCCACGTTCAGGGCAATGCCGGCCACGGTGTGGAGGTTTTTCCTCTCTTCCCCGTCCGGCAGTTCATTAGTGCGGGCCATGAAGGGGGTGAGCTTGACGGCTCCGGAATCATGCACCCATGCCAGCTCCGCCAGGATATTGAAATTCTTGCCGTCCGTATGTTTCAGCGGGGAGGCGTTCTGGGGGCAGCCGGTAAAATTGCCTCCCAGCATGGCGTACCACTGGTCATGAAACTGGTGCTGGAAGATGAGGCCCAGGTTGGAGTCCGCCATGGGAATCACCTGGTTGTTGACGAAGGGGGAGGCGCAGAACTGGCCGAAGGAGGAGTTGGCGTAGCTGTTGGTGTCAAAATAATTTGTCTGGTTCACTATGCCCGCCACTAGGGCGCTTTTTCCCCGGTTGAAGGTTTGCAGGAGCGCAATTTCCGGCAGGAAAAAGATTCTTTCCCCGAAGATGTCCGTGTGGGTGTCTCCCGTCAGGCCGATGGCGTCATTCATGTTGCCGCCTCTCCACGTTTTCCCGGTCAGGGCGGTGGAACCTGAAAGTTCCAGCTTCAGCCACGTTTCCCGGTTCCAGGGCGCCTGGATGAGGCGGTAATTGGCATGGGCGTGAAGGAGGTACCAGAGCTGGGTGCCGGGTTTGTCCGGCGCGGGATGGTGGATGGAGTTGTAGGAAAAGGCGTTTTCCACCAGGAATTCCAGTCCGGCGCGGTGCGCCCTGGCATGCAGGCCGGTCAGAGACTGCGTGAGGGAGTCGTTGGGGATGGGAGCCGTCTCGTCCCCGTATTCGCCGCCCAGCAAATTGATGTCTGTCAGAAGATGGGCGGGAGGTTCCGGCTGGTCCGGACGGAGCATTTCAGTTCCTGCCTGTCTGCCCTGGGCGGTGAAGGCTCCCAGAAGGCCGAGGATGATGAGGGGGCGGTACATGGCTGGTAAGGTAGGCAAAGAGTGCAACAAGGGTATGCTCCCATCCTAGAGGAGGAGGGTTGTGGAAGAAAAGAGACAAATGGCCCCGTTTGAGTCATGAAACTGCCGGCGGCACATGCCTCCTGCGGAAGAGCCCAACTCTGGCAGTGCGCGGAGGCTCGCCGGGAAAACGGGGCTCCGTTAAAAACCCAGGGCTTCCTTCTGCCAGTTCAGCAGGGTGGAAATGCCTTTTTCCTCATCTTCAGCAATGGCTTCCAGGGATGCCCTGGTGATCAGGAAGGAGCCTTCCATGCCCAGTTCTTCAGCCTTTTCATCCCTGATTTTGCACAGACGGGCCAGATTGGCTTCAAACTGGTCGGAATGCTGCCGGCGCTGGATGCGTGGGCGGCAGGGATAGTCGTCTTCGTCCAGAAGATAGAATTTCTGGAGTGCGTCCATGAACCGGTTGCGCCTGTGGGAGTGGAAGCGGGGCGGAGGCGTTACGGTGCGCTGTTCCTGAAGGGCCAGGCTCCACTGGATGAGGTCCGCGTTGGAACAGACCATGAACGCCGGCTTGTCCCAGGCCCTGGCTTCCGAATCCCTCCATGTCCAGAGTTCCCGGAGGGCGGCCAGCCCTTTTCTGTTCAGCTTGCCGCAGCCCTGGATGCGCCAGGGGTCCTGATGGCCGGCCAGGTGGCGTTCCCGGGCGCGGTCCATGGAGTGCCTGCAAATTTCTTCAAACCAGCCCATGCGTCCCTTTTCCCGGAGGGCGGCGGTCAGCTTGTCCGCCATGTCCAGCATGTAATTGACGTCGTTCAGGGCGTAAGTGACCATGGTTGGGGAAAGGGGGCGCCGCGCCCAGTCCGCCTTCTGGGAAGACTTGCTCAGGGTGACGCCGTGGAAATGTTTCACCAGGGCGGCCAGTCCGAACTGGCGGAAGCCCAGCAGGCGTGCCGCCGTCTGCGTGTCCCAGATCATGGCGGGAAGCGTTTCCCAGGCGTTCTGGAAGAGGCACATGTCGTAATCCGCCCCGTGCATCCAGACTTCCGTTTCCTTCAGCCAGTTGTAAAACGGCCCCATGTCTTCGATGGAGAGAGGGTCAATCAGGCAGGAACCCGTCTCATCCGCGTACTGGATCAGGCAAATTTTTTCCTGATAGCGGTGCAGGCTGTCTGCCTCCAGGTCCAGGACTACCCGTCCCGTGGGCTGTGCGGTGGCGCGCTTGCGCCATTCCAGTAATTCCTCTTTCTCGCTAATCATCTTATTGCAACAGAGCGGGATTGAACCATGTATCCGGACGCCGGGCAACTGGAAATGCAAAAAAAGTGCCGATGGGGCAATCATGTATTGCCTATTTCCGCGAAATAGGGCACGAAGAAAGGCGTATGGAAGAGGAAGCCGCAGATCCCGGACGAAACCATGGAGAACAGCCTTTGGATGAATTGATGAAGCGCTGGCATCTGACCAATCACGACCTGGTGGAAATTTCCCCGGAACAGCTGACCCACAAGCAGGTTCAAAAAGCCCGGCAGGGACGGCAGCTGACCTTGAAGATGATGCAGAAGGTGTGCCGCGCCCTGAATGTGGCCATTTGGGAGCGGCTTACCCCCATGCAGAAAGAGCAGTATTTTGAATACATGCACAAGCATGTGTTCAGCTACGCCAAGGGATATGATCCGGCCTGGAAAGATCCGAATATGGATATGATGGCCTGATTCCAGGTTCTTTTTCCCGGGCGGCGGCAGTCGTTCCTTTCCGCCTTCCATGTTGTTTTGCAGAGAGGGATCGGCGAGGGAGTTATGGAATTTTGCCAGGCTGGTTCGTCGGTTTTTGAGAGGCGCTCCGTTAAGTTGTTTCTTTCCTTTTTGTGGAAGGAAAGGTGAATCGTCGTAAATACAATATTATATTCCAGGGAAATAAAAAACCAAAGGTTCCATTTGACAACAGGAAAATGGGGGTGTATATGCCGCGCTCCTTTTATCCGTCACTATGATGAATGTTGCCTTTATTACTTGTTTCATTGGTATTCTGGGGGTGTGCGCGGGGATGCCCCTTGCCGGGGGAAATCCGCTGCCCGGAAAAGAAGTTTTGCTGGTGAAGGAAGGAGCGGTGGCTCTGAAAGACGATGAATATTTCCTGAATCTGGGGGATTATGGAAAACTGGAGCGCGGAGAAGGCCTGCTGGTTCAGTATCCCGCTGGCAAGGAGAGTATCCGGGAAGAATCCTGCTCATTTTATTTTGAAAACAGCCATGGAAAGGTGGTGGAGGCTGTGGTGGAGCCCGTATCGGAAAAGGCGGAAAAGGGGAAGCAGGTGCGCCTGGCATGGGTCAGCCCTGCTTTTCCTCTGAATCCGGAAGGGAAGTGGAGCCTCAAGCGGAAGGGCAAGACTGCGGAACTTTACCGGAGGAAGATAGTCGTTTCCCATATTAACCAGGAATATACCTTTCATAGCCATGAAGATGCGGAGATAAAACTGGTGCATGGGGTGCTGGCAAATGCCCTGGTTTCCGGGAATAGTCGGCCCATGCTGTATAACTCTTTTAATCTAAATCGTCCTACCC
>NZ_JAJBTT010000025.1 GCF_020860705.1 Akkermansia sp. | reverse complement strand
ACAGTATCGAAAGTTGGTTTCTCCCCATATAAATAGTTGGCGGATTTGCAATCCGATGTCAAATAAAAATATTAAATATCAACGTGAAATAATAAATATGCCTCCTGCTGGTAAGGTCTTTTTCAAGTAATGAATTTTCATGTTCATTGCATGTTCCCAATACCCGGTACTATCTTTTTTCTTTTGCTTTACGGGAAGATGTACATTGGGGAAAATTGGACTTGTTTCAACAAAGGCATGACGTAGGATGAATGAGCGGAATTTTCTTTTTAGGGATCTAATATCGGTATTGATTATGTGTAAAGATTGCGGATGCGGAGGTGAACACTCCCATGAAAGTCACAGCCACGGTATGGACGTCCACGTTCCTGTGCTGGATGCCAATGACCGGTTGGCGGAACGCAACAGAGGTTTTTTTGCTGCAAAAAATCTGTTGGTGATCAATGTTTTTTCTTCTCCAGGGTCCGGTAAGACCTCCCTGTTGCAGAAGACGGCGGAAATGCTCCGGGGCCGTGCGCGCATGGGGGTGATCGTAGGGGATCTGGCGACGGACAATGATGCGGAACGCCTGAACCGTGCGAATATTCCCGTGGTACAAATTACTACGGGCACGATGTGCCATCTGGATTCCCATATGATTGCGGAGGCCATGAAGAAGATGCCTCTGGATGAGCTGGACGTGCTGGTGATAGAGAACGTGGGCAACCTGGTTTGTCCGGCTTCCTATGATTTGGGGGAAGGCATGCGCGTGGTTCTTCTTTCCGTGACGGAAGGGGAGGATAAGCCGTTGAAGTATCCTCCCATGTTCCATTCCGCTGACGTGGCCCTGGTGACCAAGTCCGATCTGGCGGATGCCGTGGATTTTGACCGGGATGCCGCCCTGGCGGCCCTGAACAAGGTGGCTCACCATGCGCGTGTGATTGAGCTTTCTTCCAAGAGCGGAGAAGGAATGGATGCCTGGTGTGACGAGATTGTGGAACGTGCGCGCCGCGTCCGGGAAGGCGGGATTCAGAATCATGTCCATCACCACCATTGAACAGGCCGCTGCGGCATTGAAATTTGAAATAGCCGGCCTCGTCCAGGGAGTCGGCTTTCGTCCCTATGTGTACCGTCTGGCTGTGCAGTTGGGGCTGAAGGGATTTGTTCGCAATACGGAATCCGGCGTTGAAATTCACGTGGAAGGGAAACCCGGCGTTCCGGAACGTTTTTTTACCGCGTTGATGAAAAACCTGCCGGAGCACGCCCGCGTGTACGGCGTGGAACAGTCCGTGTGCGAGCCTGCCGGTTTTGAAGAGTTCCGCATTGTGGAAAGCGACTCCTCCTCCGGGGGAGTTCCGATGATACTGCCGGATCTGGCCCCGTGCCCGGAGTGCCTGAAGGAGATGCGGGACCCGTCTTCCCGCCGGTATCATTACCCGTTCACCAACTGCACGCACTGCGGTCCCCGCTATTCCATCATTGAGACGATGCCGTATGACCGTGCGGGCACCAGTATGAAAAAGTTCCGGATGTGCCCGAAGTGCCTGAGAGAGTACCGGGATGTGGAGGATCGGCGGTTCCATGCCCAGCCCATCGGCTGTCCCTCGTGCGGCCCTTCCATGAAGGTACTGTTTTCCGATGGTTCGGAATTGGGATTCGGCCACGGGTTTGACACTCCTGCGGAGCAGGTAGCTTGGGTGCTGGCGGACGGCCTGATCGTAGCCCTGCTGGGCGTGGGAGGGTTTCAGCTGCTGGCGGACGCTTCTTCGGAAGCTGCGGTGAGACGCCTCCGGAGGTTGAAGGGGCGGGATGCCAAGCCCTTTGCCGTGATGGTGCCGGATCTGGCCGCTGCGGAAAAGCTTTGCCTTTTGTCAGAGGAGGAAGAACGCCTGCTGCTTTCTCCGGCGGCTCCCATTGTGCTGGCTCCCGGAAGGAAGGAGGTGGATCTGGCTCCCTCCGTGTGCATGTTCAGCCGTTTTGTGGGGGTGATGCTGCCGTCCTCCCCCCTTCATGCCCTGCTGATGGATGTGTGGAATAAGCCCCTGGTAGTGACCAGCGGTAACCTGAGCGGAGATCCCCTGTGCATTTCCGTAAAGGAGGGCTTGCAGAAACTGGGCCATGTGGCGGATGTGTTTTTCGTGCATGACCGTCCCGTCGTGCGGCCTGTGGATGATTCCGTGGTTCGCGTGTCGGCGGGGAGGACCATGATGGTTCGCCGCGCCCGCGGATATGCCCCGCGGCCCGTGTGGCGCACCTCTCCGGAAGCTCCCCATGTGCTCGCCCTTGGTTCCGGGTTGAAGAATACCGTTTGCTGGCTGAAAGACGGAGTGGCCGTCATGAGCCAGCATCTGGGCGATCTGGACAGCGTTTCTTCTCTGAATGCTTTTGAACAGACGGTGGAGACCCTGGGCCATACGCTGGGAGCCGCACCGCAGGTAATTGCTGTGGACGCTCATCCGGACGGCCCTTCCTCCGCCCTGGGCAGGCGCCTGGCCAGGGAGTGGAATGTGGAAGTCGTTCCTGTGCAGCATCATCACGCCCATGTGCTGGCTTGTGCCGTGGAGAATGAGACGCCGTTTCCAGCCCTGGGTGCAGCCTGGGACGGAACGGGATTCGGCACGGACGGAACGGTGTGGGGCGGAGAGTTTTTTGTCATGGAGGAGGAAGGGGAACCCCGGAGGGTGGCCCGGCTCAGGCCGTTCCTGCTGCCCGGCGGGGATGAAGCGGTACGGGAACCTGCGCGGTGCGCCTGTTCCCTGGCGCGGCAGATGGCGTCGTGGCGGACGGATGGGCTTGACCGTCGCCTGGAAGGCGGAATGGCCTTGCAGAAGCGGGAGGCCCTGGAGGCCATGATGGACCGGAATATCCATTTCCCGGCCACTTCATCCATGGGGCGCCTTTTTGACGCCATGGCTTTCTGGTGCGGTTTTGACGGCGTGGCTGGATGTGAAGGGCATGCCGCCATGATGCTGGAATCCTGGGCCGCCGCCGCTTCCGCGGAAGAAGTGCAGGGGAACCCGTATGAATGGATCATGCATGAAGAAGGCTCCCTGCTGGAGCTGGACTGGCGCCCGTTGCTGAAAGCCGTGGATGACGACCTGGTGAAAGGTGTTTCCCGCGGCTGCATCGCCCGGAAGTTTCATGAAAGCCTGGTGAACCTGGCATTTGACGTGGCGGAGCATTTCTGCATGGACAGGCTGGTGCTGGGCGGCGGATGTTTTCAGAATGCCTTTTTGCTTGAAGGACTGACGGGAATGGCCCAGTCTAGAAAGTGCCAGCTGTCCCTGCCGCAGCGGGTTCCCTGCAATGACGGGGGGATTTCCCTGGGACAGGCTGCGGCGGTCGTGCGCCAATGGAAAGGATAAGATATGTGTTTGGCTGTTCCCGGAAAGATCGTGGGCATTAATGAGACGGATCCGCTGTTCAGGCTTGGGGTGGTGGATTTTGGCGGCGTAACCCGTGAAGTGAACCTGGCCTGTGTGCCGGAGGCCGTTCTGGGGGATTACGTCATCGTGCACGTGGGCATGGCTTTGAGCGTGCTGGATGAAGAGACAGCGTTGCAAACCAGGAGGGAAATGAGGGAGATCGTGGAACATACCGATCCCGTGTCAGGATGATGCCGTTTGCCTGAATGAAAGCTTTAATGGTGTATGCAGAATGAAGTTCACCGGTTGCTTGAAGAGTTGCGCCGTGCCGTGACGCGGCCGTGGTCGGTGATGGAGGTATGCGGCGGCCAGACTCATGCCATTGCCTCCCTGGGGATGGAGGAGCTGCTTCCTCCGGAACTGCGCTTGATTCATGGCCCCGGCTGCCCGGTCTGTGTTACGGCCGTGGATTTGATTGACCAGGCCGTGGAGTTGAGCCTCCGCCCCGGCGTGGTCTTGTGCACTTACGGGGACATGATGAGGGTTCCCGGTTCCAATGGCGACCTGTTCTCCGCGAAAGCCCGCGGAGGGAAGGTACTCCTGATGTATTCTCCGCTGGAGGCGGTCGCTTTTGCGGGAAGCCATCCTGGCATGGACGTGGTGTTTTTTGCCGTGGGGTTTGAGACGACGGCTCCGGCCACGGCCCTGGCCATGCAGCAGGCCCGCGCGCTGGGATACGCCAATTTTTCCGTGCTTTGCGCCCATGTGCAGGTGCCTCCTGCCCTGGAATGGCTGATGGAACAGGACGAGGGAAGGCCGGACGCTTTTCTGGCGCCGGGCCACGTCTGCGCCATCACGGGTGAAGAGGATTATGGCCGTTTGGCCGTTCGCTACCGGGCTCCCATGGTGGTGACTGGGTTTGAGGCTCCGGACCTGCTCCGCGGCATGCTGATGTGCGTCCGCCAGCTGGAAGCCGGGGAATGCACGGTACGGAACGCCTATGGACGCTATGTAAAGCCGGAGGGGAATAAGGAGGCCCGGAAAAGGATGCAGGAGGTTTTTGAACCGGAAGACCGCCATTGGCGCGGCCTGGGGCTGATCCCCGGCGGAGGCATGAAGGTGCGCCGGGAATGGGAGGGCATGGATGCCTCCCTCCGTTTTGGATGCGGAAAAAGCGGTCATGGCGCGGATGAGGCTTCCGGATGTCTGGCCGGCCAGGTACTCAGGGGGCTGCTTCATCCGGAGGAATGCCCCTTTTTCGGCACATCCTGTACGCCGCTGGCTCCTCTGGGCGCTCCCATGGTGTCCGGGGAGGGGGCTTGTGCGGCCTATTACCGTTATAAGAGAAATTAATCCCATGTTTGAATGTTCTGTTCCGGAACACGTTTCCGACCGTATCCAGATGGCTCATGGCGGCGGCGGCCGTCTGATGAATGACCTGATCCGATCCGTGTTTTTGAATGCGTTTGGCTCCACTGCCGGAGGCGTGCAGAATGATGCGGCCGTGCGGGAGTTTCCACCGGGCCGGCTGGCGGTGACCACGGACAGCTTCGTGGTGCAGCCTTTGGAATTCCCTGGGGGAACGATTGGTTCCCTGGCGGTGCACGGCACGGTGAATGATCTTGCCATGAGCGGTGCGGATCCCCTGTATCTGACGGCGGGTTTTATTCTGGAAGAAGGACTTCCGATGGATGTGCTGGACCGCGTGGTGCAGGATATGGCAGCAGCGGCGCGGGCAGCGGGCGTCCCTATCGTGACGGGGGATACAAAGGTGGTGGAGCACGGAAAGGGGGATGGCATTTACATCAATACCGCCGGGGTGGGCGTGGTTCGCCACGGGTTGGAGATCAGCCCTTCCTCCGTGCGGCCGGGAGATTCCGTTTTGCTGAGCGGTGATCTGGGCAGGCACGGCATGACGATCATGGGGCTGCGGGCAGGGTTGTCCTTCGGGGTGGGATTGGAGAGTGATTCCGCCCCCCTGCATGAATCCGTGGCTGCCGTTGTCCGTGCAGGAATTCCCGTGCATTGCCTGCGTGACGTGACTCGTGGCGGGTTAACGGCCACCCTCTCGGAAATTGCGGAATCCTCCGGCCTGACGGTAAAATTGGAGGAAACATCCATTCCCGTGCGGGAAGATGTCAGGGCGGCGTGCGGTTTGCTGGGGCTGGACCCTCTTCAAGTGGCTTGTGAAGGCCGTTATCTGGCTATTCTCCCCAGGGAGCATGAGGAAGAGGCCCTGTGCCTGATGCACCGCTGCGGTGTCTCCGGCGGGGCCTGTGTGATAGGCCGTGTGGAAGAATTCAGAACGGCGCCGCTCCTGATGGCGGGGCGTCTGGGTGTGGAGCGGGTGCTGGCCATGCCTTCCGGGATGCAGCTCCCCCGCATTTGCTGATAGTGCTGGCGGGGCCCGCCTGGCGTAAATGGTTTCCGGATTGTTGGCAGGGAAGCGGTTGGGGCCGCTTCCCTGCCGGTCTGGCATTTCATAGGGATTTGCCGGAGCGGCTGTGTGTGCTTGTGGTGGAGCGACAGCCGGCTTGGTGTGGGGAAGTTTGTTGTCGGATGTGGATCAGGAAAGGCCGGAGTCTCCTTTTCCGGCGGCTGGAAGTGCTTTTAATGCCGTTTTTGCCTGCGTGTGGTCCTGTGAGGCTGCTTTTTCAAGCCATTCCCTGGCGGTATCCAGGTTCTTTTCCACGCCAAAGCCGTGCTGGTAGATGATGCCCATGTTGTATTGTTCGGAAGCATAGCCGGCCCTGGCGGCACGAAGGTTCCTGTTCTGCCATTCTTTGGCTTCCGCTTCGTTGAAATCCTGGTTCTTGCAGAATTGCTCCCACGTTTTTCCCAATTTCATGGCGGCCCGGGCAAATCCCATCAGAGCCGCTTTCTTGGTACATTCATCCGCCAGACTCACATTCTTTTCCACTCCGGGGGCACCCATCCGGTACAGGTGGGCCAGGCCCCAGTATCCGTTGGGACTGCCCAGGTCCGCGGCTTTCTGGAAAAGCAGGAGGGCGTCCGGATATTTTTTATGAGACATGGCGAATACCGCGTTGGCAAGGAAGCGTTCCGCCTTGGTGAACTCGTAGAATTCAGGCATGGCGGCCCATTCTGATTTGAGTTTGTCCCTGTCTTTCTTGGATGTGGGAGGCATTCCGGCAGGCGGGGAAATCCGGAAAACGGGGATATAGCCGGAGGCGCCCATATTGGCCAGTCCGGCCATCAGGAAGCAGCCCGGCTGGATACGCCACATATGCATGTACAGGACGCGGTCCGTAGGCAGGGAATCCTTTTCAATCCAGTCCGGCAGGTTCATGGGCGGTCCATAAAGGCCTGTCAGTCCGTTCAGCATGCGCTTGTACAGGGATTTCAGGCGCGTATCATATTCGTCCTTTCCTGCCTTGGTGTTGGAATAAAAAGAGACAGCCCTCAAGCCGCCGTCCTTGTTGTATTCGAAATGAAGGGAAAAGAAGAGGCTGCCAATGGGCTTTTTCGTTTTATAAACGCCATTCAGTCCGGTGCGGCTCAGGTAGGCGTCCGTTCCCGGTCCTTCCAGAGATTTGCAGGACTTCAGGGATTTCAGAAGCTGAGCTTCCTGCAGTCCTGTTTCCAGGGGGCCGTAAAGCGGCGATGCGCTGCAGCAGGCGGATGCATAGAGCAAGGCTGCATAACGATAGTAATCTATCAATTTCATGGGGGGATGGGGTAGGGGTT
>NZ_JAJBTT010000037.1 GCF_020860705.1 Akkermansia sp. | reverse complement strand
GTATTCATGGAGAGCCTTTAAGAAAAATAGTCTTGCCAACGGATTCGTAATCCGGAGGAAATAGAAACATTTGAATCATCTGGTACAGACACAAAAAAAGGCCGTCCCCGAAGGAACGGCCTGAAAAATTGGAATATTTTTATTATTGGGCTCCGTTCTGCTTGAGCATCTCCTGAAGCTGTTCGGGAGAAATGCTCATGGGGCCGCCCTGGGGAGCCGGGGCTTCCGAAATGCCGTCCAGTTCCAGATCAAAAACAAGGGGGGAATTGGGTTCGATCGGAGCGCCGGGGGTATTTTCACCGTAGGCCAGCTCGGAAGGAATGTACACGATCCACTGGGAGCCGACGGGCATCGTGGTCAGGGCTTCGGCAAAACCTGGAATGACCTGGAGGGGAAGTTCCACGGACTTGCCCTTGGTATCGTCAAACACCGTGCCGTCCAGCAGCGTGCCCTTGTACTTCACCTTGAACATGGGGTTCTTGAACTTCTTTTCGTCAAACTTTTCTTCGCCGCCCTTTTTCACGACTTTGTACTGGAGGCCGGATTTCGTGGTGGTCACGCCTTCCTTCTTGCCGTTTTCCTCCATGAACTTCTTGCTGGCTTCCAGATTGGACTTGGCCTTGGCGGAGATGCGTTCGTCAATTTGCTTCTGGAACGCGTCCAGGGCAGGCTTCAGCTGTTCCTGGTCCTTGGCGGGCTTGCGAACCATGCCGTCCTTGATACCCTGCAGGAAAGATTCCTGATCCAGGTCATCAAAGGTAAGGGTGGGAATGGAGCCGAGCTGCTGGCCGCTCTGGAAACCCAGAAAATAGCCCAGGTCCTTTTTCATCTGTTCGGGAGACACAGTAATTTCTTTCTCTTGTTTGTTTTGGTCGGCCGCCGGAGTTTCAGCAGCTTTTTCTTGGGCGCCCGCCACACCCGCCAGAAGGGCGGAAACGGCAAACAGGGCGATGGAAGGGTTCATCTTCATGGTTGTTTTTATCCTTTACTTGAAAAGAGGACACCTTTTTAACGAATTCCGTTCACATCACAAGACAAGAGAATCAGTCATCCTGTCATCCGCCCGCCGAACGCGGCCGGAAATGCCCCGTTCAAAAGGCGCAAGGCTCATGCCAGCGTTTCCAGAACGCGGGCGATCATGGCGGGATAAAGGGTGTGCTCCTGCACCTGGATGCGGGCATGGAGGCTTTCCGGCGTATCCCCCGGCAGCACGGGAACGCGCGCCTGCCCCAGAATAGGGCCCGTGTCCATGCCGTCATCCACGTAGTGAACGGTGCAGCCGCTCTCCGCAACCCCGGCGTTCACGGCCTGCTCCCAGGCATGAAGCCCCGGGAAGGAGGGAAGGAGGGAGGGATGAATGTTCAGAATGCGGGAGGGAAACTCCCGCAGCAGCGGACTCTTCACCAGGCGCATGAATCCCGCCAGGCATACGCAGTCCACGCCATATTCCTTCAGGCGTGCGGCAACGGCAGCCTGGGATTCCTCCGGGAACTTGGTTTTAAATCCCGCGCAGTCAATCACCTCCGCAGGCACGCCCCAGGAACGGGCGCGTTCCAGAATGTAGGCGTCCGGATTGTCAGACATCACCACGGCGATTTCCGCCCGGAGGGAGCCGGACCGGATGGCGTCATAAATGGACTGGCAATTGGAACCAGAACCGGAACCGAGTATTCCTAATTTGGGCAATCTGGACATCCGGGGGATGAAACCACAGTTTTTTGCCCGTGGCAAGTCTGCGGCTTGACAAAAAGGCGCTGGTATTCGCCTAATAAGGGCATGAGAGACACCCGTTTTCAGGCCCTGGCGGCCCAGCTGGCAGGGTATTCCACCACCCTGCGCCCGGGAGACCGGGTTCTGCTGGAATTAACGGATATTCCGGAGGAAATGGGAATAGCCCTCATCCGGGAAGTGCGCGCCGCGGGCGCCCTGCCCTTCCTGCGCCTGAACCAGTCCCGTCTGAACCGGGAAATGCTTTCGGGAGCCACGGAGGAACAATACGGGATCATCAGCCGCCACCGCCTGACGGAAATGGAGGAAATGGACGCCTACATAGAAATACGCGGCGGGGGCAACGCCTTTGAACTGTCTTCCGTTCCCCAGGAAAACATGGCTGCCGCCATGAAGGCCCTGAACCCCGTCTCCCAGAGGCGCATCCGCCATACACGCTGGTGCGGGCTGCGCTGGCCGTCGGAAGGGATGGCCCAGCAAGCCGCCATGAGCACGGAAGAGTTTGAGGATTTCTATTTCCGCACCTGCCTGATGGATTACGCCGCACTGCGTCCCGCCATGCAGAAGCTGGCCGCCATGATGGAGGCGGCGGAACACGTGCGCATTACCGGGCCGGAAACGGATATTTCCTTTTCCATCAAGGGACTGCCCGCCATTCCCTGTGCGGGAGAATGCAACCTGCCGGACGGGGAGGTATTCACCGCCCCCATCATTGACAGCGCCAACGGCCGCATTTCCTTCAACACGCCGAGCCTGTTCCAGGGCATCCCCTTTGACAACATCCGCCTGACGCTGGAAAACGGCCTGATCGTACAAGCGGAGGCGGGGGATAAAACCGGGGAGCTCAACGCCATTCTGGATACGGACCCCGGAGCGCGCCGGCTGGGGGAATTCGCCTTCGGCGTCAACCCGGCCATCACCCGCCCCATGCGCAACATCCTGTTTGATGAAAAAATCTCCGGCTCTTTCCATCTGACGCCGGGACAGGCCTACCATGTGGCGGACAACGGCAACCAGTCCCGCATCCATTGGGACATGGTATGCATCCAGACGGAAGAGGCCGGCGGGGGCGACATTTACCTGGACGGCGCCCTGGTGCGCCGCAACGGCCTGTTCACCCTTCCGGAACTGGCTATCCTCAATCCCTCCCAATCATGACTACGGAATCCACTTCTGCAAAAAAACGCCCTCTGCTCCGCAAACTCCTTTACGCCGCGGCGGCAGCCATCCTGCTGGGCTCCCTGCTGGCCTCCTACATGTACTGGGAAGCCAACCACCTGCGGTTCAGCGAAAACGCCGCTCCCGCCGGGTGCGTACCCCGTCTTTCCGGACTGCGCATCCTGGTGCTGTCAGACGTCCATACCAACCTGTCCCTGCTGGAAAAAGCGGCGCAGATGGCGGAACAGTCCAAACCGGACATGATCGTCTTCCTGGGAGACCTTTACACGGACTTCATGAGGGCCACCCACGCCGGGGACTACATGAAGCAAATGAAGAGGCTTTCTTCCATCGCTCCGTCCTACGCTTGCCTGGGCAACCATGACATGGCCCTGCTGGACAACGTGGAACGCATCCTGAAGGCAGGGGGCTTTACCCTGCTGAGGAACTCCGCCGCCTTCATCACCATTCCCAGGCTGAATAATGCCGAATTCAAACTGGTGGGGCTGGGAGACGTGCGCGAAGGGGACTTCTTCCCGGACCGGTGCATGAGCCCGCTTGAATTTGCGGAAGACTCGTCCATGCCTACCATTGTCCTGTGCCACAATCCCAAAGGGAGGGAACTGCTGGACGGCTACCGGTGGGACCTGATGCTCTCCGGCCACACGCACGGCGGCCAGATTAAACTGCCCTTTTTTTCCACTCCCCTGCTGATGACGGAGGGGGAAACCATGTCCTCCGGGTTTTATCCTTACAAAGACAAGCACATCTTCGTCACCCCCGGCATAGGCTACATGGGGCCGGGCCGCTTCAACTGCCCGCCGGAAATCAACCTCATCACCATTCCCTAGACTTTCCTCCCGACTATCATGGTTCTCTCTCTGCTGGCTTCCGGAGGCCCCAATGACGCGCCTCCCTTCTTCACCCTGCTGACCGTCGTTTTCATGGGCATCATTGCGATTGCCCTTATCCTGGCCCATTTCCGGCAGTCCCTGCTGGCGGGCTATTTCATTTGCGGGGTGATTCTGGCCAACTGCGGCATTCTGGACCACATCCCCAATTCCGACGTCAGCATCCAGGCCCTTTCCGAGGTGGGCATCATCCTCCTCATGTTCACGCTGGGGCTGGAATTTTCCATTGACGAACTCAAGCACCTGCGGAAAACGGCTCTGATCGGCGGGGGCATCCAGATGTTCATTTGCACGGCGGCATTCGGCCTGGGCCTCCATTACGCCACGGGCATGGACCTGAGCCATTCCCTGACGGTCGGGGCCATCATGGGCCTTTCCTCCACGGCGGTCGCGCTGAAATCATTCCAGGAATTCGGCCTGAGCGGCACGTCCGGGGCAAAAATGGCGGTGGGCATCGCCCTGTTCCAGGACATTGCCGCCATCATGCTGGTGGCGATCATGCCCCAGATCTTCGCCGCTACGCCCAACTCATGGGAAACCGCGCTCAACATCGGCATGGCCGTCCTGCGGGGGCTCATCTTCCTGGGCGCCGCATGGCTGATCGGCCACTACCTGCTTCCGCGCATCATGCTGGCCGTGGCGCGGACAAAAAGCCGGGAATTGTTCACCCTGATGGTATTCGCCATCTGTTCCGGCATCGCCATGCTGGCCAGCCTGCTGGGCCTGAGCATCGCCCTGGGGGCTTTCACCGCCGGCCTCTTCGTCAGCAGCTCCTACTACAGCCACCGCGTGCTCAGCGAGGTGCTCCCCTTCAAGGACCTTTTCCTCACCATCTTTTTCGTCTCCGCCGGACTGCTGATTGACATTGACGACCTGTGGGAACACATCGGCCATGTGGCGACCTTCGCCGCCTTTGTGCTCGTGATCAAATTCGTGGCCTGCATCGTGGCCGCAAACATCCTGAAAATCCCCGGACGCATGGGCATCATGGCCTCCACTGCGCTGACCAACGTGGGGGAATTCTCCCTGGTGCTCATCCCCTTCATGCAGGAGATCACCCCCATTCCGGCTCTGGTGACCACCAATGTATACGCCATTGCCGCCGTCTCCATGGGCATGACGCCCCTGCTGATGAAGGCGGCACGGAAGCTCACCCCCCTGCTGGTGCGCATCCCGGGCCTGAAAACAAAAAGGGAGCGCCTCAGCGTGGAAACCATGATCACGCGCGTGGAGGGGATCAAGGATCACGCCATCATCTGCGGCTACGGTCCCGTGGGCAGGAGGCTGCATGAAAGCCTGGCCAGATACGGCATTCCCTGCATCATCATTGACCTGAACGCAGACACCGTCAAATCCCTGCTCAACAGCGGCCATCTGGCCTTCCTGGGAGACATCCAGCACCAGATCACCATGGACCTGGCGGGCATCCGCACCGCGCGGCTCATCGCCTTCACATTCCCGGACCCAGCCCCGGCCCTCTCCACCTACATGCAGATCAAAGGCGTCAACGCGGCCATCACGGTGATTGCCCGCGCCAAATTCCGGTCGGAAGTGGCTTCCCTGCATCATGCAGGCATCACCAACGTCATTCATGATGAAATGGAAACGGGCGCTGCCGCGGTGCGGCTGGCAAAGCGGAGTTTTGATATTATTGAACCCGTAGAGGCATCCACACTGTCCCATTAAGCAATGACGAATCTGCCGGACGCCCATACCCACCCCTTCCCGGCCGCTCCCGGCACGGCTCCGCGCTTTGTCTGCGGCACATCCCCGGCGGACTGGGAGCAGGTAGCCCTGCTGGCGGAAAGGGATGAAAACGTAACGCCCTTCTTCGGCATTCATCCGTGGCGCCTGAATCCGGATACATGGAAGAAGGAAATGCTCCTACTGGAATCCTTCCTGAACCGCTTCCCCCGTGCGGGCGTGGGGGAAACGGGGCTGGACAAATGCCGCGGCGGCATTCCGGACCTGTCCCTCCAGAAAGAAGTGCTGAAACGGCATCTGGACCTGGCGGCAAGACTGGACCGCCCCGCCGCCCTGCACTGCTGCCGCGCATGGGGAACGCTGGCCGGGATGCTGGGGGAATATCCCCGTCTGAAAGCCGTGTTGCACGGCTGGACGGGGGCTCTGGATCCTGACGGCCAGCTTCCTTCCAACGGCTGGCTTCTATCCGTCGGACCGCGTGAAACAAAACGTCCCGGCCTTCTTTCCTCCATCCCGCTCCATCGGCTGGCGCTGGAATCGGACGAACACCCGGAGGCCCTGCCGGAACTCTACCGTAGCGCCGCACAAACCCTCTCCATGAAAGAGGAAGATCTGGCCGCCCTGGTCTCACGCAATATGGAGAAAATTTCCGACCGCTCAAACACAGGGGACGGATAACTCCCTGCCGCCCGGGTGGCATGAAACGGCGGCTTTTTTCCTTGGCAGCCGCCGGCCGCCGGCTATCATGCGGGCATGGGCCTTTTTCAGGATCAAACCAGTTCTCTGTCGGAAATCAAGCGGCTTGCCGCCCTTGTCATGGATCCCTCCCGCAGGGATGAAATCGGCCCGGACCAATGGCCCCTGGCCATGATCGCCTACGGGTTGGTCACCTGCAATGAAACAGGCAGGGAAGAAGAAGGCGTCACCATTTACAACATCTTCCAATCCTGCTGCGCTCCGGACGCACGGCGCAAATGCGCGCTTCAACTGGCGTCTTTCATCCGCCAGCGCAAGGGAGACGGATGGAGGGCCCTGCTGCCCTTCGCCATGACGGATGAAGCTCCGGACATCCGCCGCCAGGCCGCCTTCCTGATTTACACGCTGGCCGCCCCGACGGCGGAGGAGCGCTTCCCCGGAATCGCCAGTCTGGCGAACATCATCTGTGCGGATCCCCTCCCCGGGCAGGCGGGAATGTCCCCGGCGCTGGACGCCCTGATGAGCCTGGGGGACATGCGGATGGCTCCCTATCTGGCCTCCATCTCCAAAAAACTCTCTTCCGACCGCCTTGCAGGCCTGCTGGCCGGCACGGAAGCCATTCCCACCGACCTGGGCTGCGGATGGCTGCTGGATGTTCTGGACGAACGGCCGGAACTTTCCTCCGCCATTGCAGCGGTGCTGGCCGGAATGCCGGCCAGGGCCAGCGAAGTCCTGGACGTGGTGGTGCCTATCCCCTCCTGGCAATTTACCAACTCCGCCGTCCAGCCGCTCCACTCCTGGAGCATCCCTGAATACCGGCTGCGCATGCGGGAACGGCTCACCAAACGCCTCGCTCCGGAAGAACAGGAAGCGGTAACCCGGGCGTGGAGCTGATTCCCCCGCAGGCTCTGAGGCGTTGCGTGCCTGGCAGCAGTCCATCTACACACAAAAAGAGCCGTTCCACCCTTCTGCGGAACGGCTCTTTAGTCCAGGAAATTCAACCTTATGCCCGTTTGCGGCGCATCAGAAGCGCCGTCAGTCCGAGAAGCCCCAGCGTGGCCGTGGCCGGTTCCGGGATGGTCAGGGGAATCGCATGCGTGTTCAGATAGGCAAAATCATTTCCGTTCAGCACGCCGTCATACACAGCCAGATTATCAAGGAACAGGCCATTGGCGGAGGTTGGTTGGTCTCCGCCTCCCTTGATGCTTGTCACCTTGGAACTATCGGAAAGATTCGTCGTAACCGTCTTAACAAGCTCGCCATCGTGATAAACCTGCATCTCATTTCCCTTGAACGTCAGTCCAAGGTAGTTCCATTCGTCGTCATTGGCAGCAAACAACTCGGTTCCTTCCGCGATTCCAATGCTGGCCCCGTTGTAAATCACCCACTTGTTTGACGCCGTCATTTCCACTTTGATGGTCGTACCTGCAATCGTCATGGAAAGAGCATCCTTCCAGTCCGGATTGGAAGAACTGTAATACAAGTGGACGCCCAAGCTGAAACCGGTGGAAAAATCCAGTCCGGCAATGCCATCCGAACTCGTGATATTGAACGTTCCTCCATTGGGACAATGAGAATACCCGCCGTCCGGAAGAGGCATGATCGCATTACTCCAGTTGATATAATTTCCTGCTTTTGAAATGGTGGTGGAACCACTACCCAAATTAATGAAATTCTGATTGCTTCCAAGCTGGTTGAAATCCAGTCCATACAGCAAGGTGGAAGCCTGTGCGCCTGAAATCAGGCACAAAGCTGCGGCGACCGCCGTTCCCTTGAAAATTAAATGACCATGGGGATTGAACATGCATTTACTGAAGCGGATAACAAATCCGTTCTCCCGGAAAAACAAACAGTAAAAATTGAAACAAACTGAAACAGAACAATGAATTACCTGTGTTCTTTTTAAAGAAATGGTTTTAAGAAAGGCAACGTTTTTTTAAAGAAAAATATAAATCCTTATTTATCAAAATCCACACTTGACATCGGATTTGTTATCCGTTGATAAATTCTCTCCCTTGATCCTGAATCTCATCCGGTATTTTGCATGCATGAAATTAATGCAGGACCAGGATCAAGGAATAAAAAACCGGGATGCTGTCAAACGGAAAGGAAGAATCCTGCGGATTCAAAAGGATTCTCCACGGAAAACCGCCTACCTTGCCACGACATGGCGATGGTGGAAATCAACAAAACTCCGGAACGTTTCCTCGTCCAGCAAATCCTCATGCGTCATCAGCAGGAGGGGGAATGGAGTTCCGTCATCCGTGTAAGGAAGGTGAATGTAATCAAACTGGGGGTTGGGTACAAAGCCATGCCTCTGGTAAAACCCCAGGCGGCGGCGGGAAATTTCATCCTCCGGAGGATCAATTTCCAGAATGACCTTGCGGGGAAAGGCATCCCTCAGCTCCTCAAGAATCCTCTGCCCGGCCCCCTGGCCGCGGAGGGAGGCATCTACGGCAAAATATTCCAGATACACGAAAGCCTCGCGCCGCCAGCTCACAAGAATGGCGACTACCCGGTTTTCCCCGTTCAAGAATACTTCATAGTAAAAATCCGGATCACGAAATGCCAGCGGAAAGTCCTGAACACGCCGCTGTTCATGTACCGGAAAACTTGTCCGGTAAATATCCAGGGAATCCGCAAACAAGGGATCATCCACCCCCGTCACACGGTGCTTGGTCAATGATTCAGGTGTCATGCCCCACATCCAACCACATACGTCTTCCTTCGGCAAGACTCCCGGGAAAACTTCTCTGGTCATGCAATCAGCTACCCGGACTTAACCCGTTCACTTTCCAAATGATGCGTCATCTTTCTAACACATAATTCAAGCCATTGACAATAAATAAAACAAGAAGATATATTGATAGGCACATAGAAACAGTTCCTCCATGTTTACGTCTACTCGCTTCCTTTCGTTTCTCCTGCCGTTCCTAATATTTCCCGGAGGTGCCAATACTGTTCTTTATGCAGAAGAAACTTCGGCTACGGACGACTGCTCTTTATATATTGAATCAAAGACGGATGTGGCATCCGCCCAGTGCATGATTAACGGAGGAAACCAAGAGGACGATAAAAAACGGACTGATGTGGGTATTGGAGAAAAAGTTGAACTGACCTTGACCGGAAAACGATTAAAAGACGTGGATTTGGATTCCATAGAATGGTCCATGGAACCGGATAATGTAGCTATTATAAAAAAATCAAGAGAAGAGAAGAACAAGGCTATCCTAACCATCAACAAGGACATTACCCAAAACACCACGTTGAGCCTTCTCGTAAAAACTAACCTTGACGAAGAACTTCCGGAGAGAAAACCTCTGATTCTTAATATTTTTATCCCATCTGAAATCATAGCAGTACATACGGGGGAACGTATTCCCAAGTGCGCAGCAGATGGAGAAAAAGACAATGCGGGAGCATCCTCCGTCCTGGATTTATCTCTGCATCCATTGAAAGTGAGTTTCAGTAATATCGCCTTTATTGAACGGGCGAATGATCCGGAAGGTTTCCAACCGGAACATCAACCCGGCGCCGTTTTGTTCCGCCCCAATGCCAAAAACAAGGCAACACCCAGTGACCATATCGGATGGATGTTTAAGCCCGGAATCCGATTGCCCCAGTTGCAGGCTTCCAATCTTCCCAGGCCCTTTTCATGGTCATGCGGCTGGTATGTCCGTTCCGACGACAAGGACTGCCTTCTGATTCATGGCAAACCCTATCCCCAGGATTTTAACTTCACTTATGACGGAGAAGAAATCGATGAAGCGTCTCCAACCAAAGGCTTGCAAAACGTCAAAGTAACCGTCTCCAAATTTGGCCGCACCGTGACACGCAGTACGGCAGGCAAAGCGCTTCATATCAACTCATAAATTCTTTCCAATATCATTCCATGAAATCTCTTTATGTACCTATTCTTCTGAGTTGGACGGCCCTCCTTCTCTTCCATTCTCCTGCTTTCTCCGACATTCGTCTCCCCATCCCCTCAGCCATCAAAAATCTTAACAAGCAGAACACGAAACTGCTTCAACTTAAAAAACTTCTCGATGAAGACAGCATCATTTCCTTCTACCAAGAAGCCGACAAAATGTTGACGCAAGCAGACCGTTACAGCAAAAAGGAAGTCACACCCCAGGAACTCACCGACGGACTTTTCCTGTGCTATCTGATCGCCACCGCTCCATTCATCGACGTCAACCGGCACAGCAACGTCGTGTGGCTGATGAATTACACTGACTTAGATTATGAAGTCAAAGACTTCATGTCCTCAAGCGTCCCCTTCACCGCCCTGACAGACAAACGCTCCAACCTTCCAGGAAAAGAGGAAGCCCTACGATTCTATCTCACAGCGAGAGCCCTGGTTCTCCAGCAATTCCGGAGCAGTTTCGATCACGCCTTTGAGGCCACCTGGATCTGTTCGGAAATGCTTCTGGACCATGCCCCCCAGCTCACCGGCGACCGGGAAGCAGCCGGCGAATTCGCCAACAGGCTCGCAACCAATGAGGCAAGAAACAATAAACTTAAAAATATCATACCCAGAAGGGAAAGGATATTCGTCCGCGAATTGATGCAGTGCTTCCCGTCCAAGGCAGTGGAAGTCAAAAAATACCTCCGTATGGCCGGCTATAGCGACAAAGAAATCCCTGCCCTGCTTGACAGGACCGTCGGCAGGGTTCCTGAAGCCCAGTACCTGTACAAAGGGTTGCCGAAACGGCGGGATTGAACGCTTCATCTCCATTAAAAAGAGGGGAAGCTCTTCATGAAATCCATTTAAAGTTCCATTCCGGAAACACAGGAATTAAACTAATTTCATGATGCTGCCCATAAAGACTTTCCTGCTGCTGTTGTTCACCTGGGCTGCCTCTTCCAGCTGCATCCAGGCGGAAACTGGCCTGGACCGGGAGAATTCCTGGCCGCGCTGCGCACCCGCACGCCCCGGAGACCACATTCTTTTCCTGGGAAACAGTTACACGTTTTTCAACCGCATGCCCGCTATGGTCAAGGCGATGGCGGACACCAAAGGGCTGCGGCCGGACGTCCACATGCACGCGGCTCCGGCAGCGTCCCTCCAATCCCACTGGAATGATGATGCAGCCCGCAAGAAACTGGAAGGGACGGCCTGGAACATGGTCGTTCTCCAGGATCAAAGCGCCACTCCCATCGTGGCCCCGGAACGGACGATGGAATTCGGCGGCAAATGGTGCTCCCAGGTGCGGAGTACCCAGGGAACGCCCGTCCTGATGCTGACGTGGGGAAGAAAAGGCGCCTCCGGTGTTCCGGACCCGCAGGAGCAAAAAGCTCTTCTGCACACATACCTGGAACTTGCGCGCCGTGAACAGGCAGCCGTGGCCCCCGTAGGCATAGCCTGGGAAAACTGCCTCAAACGCTATCCTGGGATTGCCCTGTACCAGGCGGACGGACAGCACCCCACGGAAGAAGGCAGCTACCTGACGGCCTGTGTGATGTACTGCACCCTGTTCGGGAAATCGCCCCTGGGGCTGCCGGGAAAACTGTCTCTGAAAGGAGTGCGCCTGTGCAGCATTCCCACAGGCAGGGCCAGGATGCTGCAAACCATCGCCCGGGATACGTGCCGCCAGCTCTTCGCCGCGCCTGAGGGCCCTCGTCCCGGAACCGCCAAGCCATAGTCGGCGTACTCCGCCGCATAGCGCAGAATCTACTCGCAAAACAGCTGCCGCCTCTTTATCATGGCGGCGATCACTTATATATATCATGAGCGAACAAGTCATTATCATCGGTGCAGGGTGCGCAGGCTACACGGCGGCCATTTACACCGCCCGGGCCAATCTTTCTCCGCTTCTCATTACAGGCTCCCAGATCGGCGGCCAGCTGACCACCACGACGGAAGTGGAAAACTTCCCCGGCTTTCCGGACGGCGTGATGGGGCCGGACCTGATGTTCCTGATGCAGCAGCAGGCGGAAAAATTCGGCACCCGGTTCGCGTATGAGGACGTCAAGAGCGTCGTCAGGGATGAAGCCTCCGGCCTGTTCACCGTGAAGACCAGCGGACAGAATTACGAAGCCCGCAGCATCATCGTGGCTACGGGCGCATCCGCCCGCTACCTGGGCATTCCGGGAGAGGAAGGCCTCATCGGCCACGGCCTTACCGCCTGCGCCACCTGTGACGGAGCTTTTTACCGGGACGTGCCCGTGTGCGTGGTGGGCGGCGGAGACAGCGCCTGTGAAGAAGCCATGTTCCTGACGCGTTTTGCTTCCAGGGTTTACCTGATCCACCGCCGCGACACGCTCCGCGCCTCCAAAATCATGGCGGAACGCACGCTGTCCAATGAAAAGATTTTTCCGATGTGGAATTCCACCATCGCAAGTTACAAGACGGACGACCGGGGAGAACTGGAAGCCGTCATGCTGAAAGACGTGGTGGAAGGGGATGAAACGGAACTGCCCGTCAAGTGCGTCTTCATGGCGATCGGCCACACGCCGAACACCTCTTTCCTGGGAGACCTGGTGGACCGGGACGAGGCAGGCTACATTATCCGGGAACCCGGGCTCATGGCGACCAAGACGCCGGGCCTGTTCGCCGCCGGAGACGTGGCGGACCCCCATTACCGCCAGGCCATTTCCTCCGCCGGCATGGGCTGCGGCGCGGCCATTGAAGCGGAACGCTACCTGCTGGGGCTGTAAGCCCATCTTCCGGAGAGGGCCGGAATTTCTCTATCATTCCGGTCCTTCCCCGCCACAGGAAAACGGACATGCATCACTACAGCATCTTTGAGCTTTTCAGCATCGGGATAGGCCCTTCATCCTCCCATACCGTGGGACCCATGCGGGCGGCGCACCGCTTCCTGGAGCAGATACGCCACTCCCCGCGACTGGCGGAAATCACGGGAATCCGCTGTGAATGCTACGGTTCCCTGGCGGCCACCGGCCACGGGCACGGCACGGATACGGCCATTATGCTGGGCCTGCTGGGGGAAGAACCCCACACGGTGGAGCCGCGCAGCATTCCCGGAAAAATAGGACTCCTGCACCAGCAGGAAATCTTGTCTGTCACGGATGGAAAAACCGTCCGCTTCTCTCCCACACGCGACCTGGATCTTTCCCATTACCAGCCCCTGCGCCTGCACCCGAACGGAATGCTGTTCACGGCCGTCAATCAGGACGGGGAACCAGTGGAAGACGCCGTGTTTTATTCCACCGGAGGCGGCTTCGTCGCTTCCGAGCAGGAACTTCTGCATCCGGAGAAGCCGGAACGCGAACCCTTCCCCCTCCCCTATGAATCCGCAGAAGAGCTGCTGCGCATGGCGGATGAACGGGCATGCCCCCTTTCCTCCATTGTCATGGCTAATGAATGCGCCCTGCTCCCGGAACGGGAAGTCCGTGAAAAGCTGGACCTGATCTGGAGCACCATGAAACAGTCCATCTCCAATGGCATGAGTGCGCGGGGCAACCTGCCGGGCGTTCTGCAAGTTCCCCGCCGCGCCAAGACCTTGCGCAAATCCCTTCTGGTGCATGGAGAGTCGGCCCTGAAAGACCCCCTTTCCATCATGGACTGGATCAACCTGTACGCCATTGCCGTGAGTGAGGAGAACGCCGCAGGCGGACGCATCGTCACCGCGCCCACCAACGGAGCGGCGGGGATTGTACCGGCCGTTCTCAATTACGCCACCAAATTCTGCGTTTCACCGTATCAGGACGCCGTGCACCGTTTCCTGCTCACCGCAGGCGGCATTGCCATCCTGTACAAGAAAAACGCCTCCATTTCCGGCGCGGACGTAGGCTGCCAGGGGGAAGTGGGCGTGGCCTGCTCCATGGCGGCGGCCGCGCTGGCGGAGTACCTGGGAGGAACGCCCCACCAGGTGGAAAACGCCGCGGAAATAGGCATGGAACACAATCTGGGCCTCACCTGCGACCCGATCGCGGGCCTCGTCCAGATTCCCTGCATTGAACGCAACGCCATTGCCGCCATCAAGGCCATCAACGCCGCCCGCATCGCCATGGGCGGCACGGGCGCCCACTTCGTCCCTCTGGACAAGGTCATCCGCACCATGCTGGATACAGGAAGGGACATGCAGTCCAAGTACAAGGAGACCGCCCAGGGAGGACTGGCCGTGAACGTCGTGAACTGCTAAAGGGAAACGGAAATCATCCCATGGGATTCCATATGTGTCTGTTCCCGTAAAAAACACTCCGGCGGATTGACAGATACGGGGAGCAAAGGTAGGGTGCGGGCATGTTTTCACGCCTTTTTCTCGCTCTGGCCCTGCTCCTGGGCGGCACGGGACTGTCCCGGGCCGTCCACGTCGTCATGTGCGGCGGTCCCGCCCTCAGACAATGGGAAGGGTTGAGAATACAGCCTGACAGGCATGACAACTGGTGGGCCAACTTTGTCAGGGCCTCCACCATCCGCATCGCCCAAATCCAGCAAAAGGACCCCTCCGCCAGAATCACCTGGATCGTCTACCGCCCGGGCTATGCGGCACGAGGAAAGGAGGACGGCAAGCCCTATACCCGCTGGATTGCCGATCTGGCTTCCAAGTACAAAATCAAGCTCGTCTGGGTCAACACCGCTGACCAGGCCATCCAGGCCTTGAATTCGTCACCCCGGTTCCGGGGGGACAAGGTGGAATCCTTCTACTACTTCGGCCACTCCAACTGCTTTGCGTGGATGCTGGACTACGGCAACAACATCATGGCCGTCTCCACGGAGTGGATTCATGAAACGGACCTGAACCGGATACGCCGCGACATTTTCACGCCGCAGTCCGACTGCCGTAGCTTCGGCTGCTACACGGGAGCCAGCATGTCCGGCTGGTGGAAGCGCATCGTGGGCGTTCCCCTCTGGGGCAACACGGAATCCACCCGTTACGGCCCCGTCTCCGACGGCAGGCTGCCGGAAGGCGTGGGCAAGTGGGTTAAATGAACAAATTAACAGTTAACAGTGAAAAGTTAATACTGCTTTTACCATTGTATTGACCTGCACTGTTCACCATTTGCCGATCCCGTATTGCTTTTCTGGGAAAAAACCTTTATCATCATACCCATGCGGACTGACTTCCGCCATTTTCTGACACAATCATGAACCAAGCACCCAATGTTGCCATCGTCGGCGCCACCGGAGCGGTGGGCGTCGAGATCCTGTCCTGCCTGGAAACCCGCCAATTCCCCGTCGGCTCACTGAAGCTGCTGGCCTCCGCCCGGTCCGCCGGGAAACAGGTCTCTTTCCGGGGGAAAATGCTGACTGTGGAAGAATTGACGGAAAAATCCTTTGAAGGCGTGGACATTGCCCTGTTCAGCGCAGGCGGCGGCATTTCCCTGAAATTCGCCCCTATTGCGGCAGCGGCAGGATGCGTGGTCATTGACAATTCCTCCGCGTTCCGCCAGGACCCGGACGTCCCTCTGGTGGTGCCGGAAATCAACCCGGAAGCGGCTTTCAACCATCCCCGCAACATCATTGCCAACCCGAACTGCACCACCATCATTACGCTGATGGCCCTGTTCCCCCTGCACCAGCGCTTCGGGCTGAAAACCGTCATCGCTTCCAGCTACCAGGCAGTCTCCGGCAGCGGCCAGCACGGCATTGCGGAACTGGAATCCCAGGTGCGTGCCGTGGTGGACGGCCATCCCGTGGTGAAAAACGTTTATCCGCACCAGATCGCCTTCAACCTTCTTCCCCAGATCGACTCCTTTACGGAAAGCGGTTATACGAAGGAAGAGCTTAAAATGCTCCATGAAGGCCGCAAAATTCTTTCCCTGCCCGGTCTCAAGGTGACGTGCACCTGCGTGCGCGTGCCCGTGTACCGTTCCCACTCCATTTCCGTGACCGCCCAGTTTGAACAGCCCGTGGACGTGGAAACGGCCCGCAAGGCCTACGACGGGAAGCCCGGCGTGGCCCTGATGGATAACCCCTCGGAAGGCGTATGGCCCACTCCGCTGGACAGCACCAACGGGGATACCTGCTACGTGGGGCGCATGCGTAGAGATCTGGCTATCGACAATGCGCTGACCCTCTGGGTCGTAGGCGACCAGGTCCGGAAGGGGGCCGCCCTGAACGCCGTGCAAATTGCGGAACTGCTGGTCAACCGCTGAATGAACTCCACCCCGCACCCATTCCATAACGTCATGTGTGAACAACCTCTGAACGAATACATTACAGAACAATGCGCCCTGATTGACGCGGCGCTGGACAGGCTTCTTCCCGCTGAGGATGAAAGCCCAGAAACCATCCACAAGGCCATGCGCTACAGCATGTTTGCGGGTGGCAAAAGAATGCGCCCCGTGCTTTGCCTGGCCGCGGCGGAAGCCTGCGGAGGGCTGGCGGTGAATGCCCTGGTGCCCGCCTGCGCCGTGGAAATGATGCACACGTATTCCCTTATCCATGACGACCTGCCGGCCATGGACAATGACGACCTGCGCCGCGGCAAACCCACCAGCCACAAGGCCTTCGGGGAAGGAGTCGCCATTCTGGCCGGAGACGCCCTGCTGACGGAAGCCTTTGCCGTGATCGCCCAGGTGGATGATACGGAACGCTATACCGTCCGGGACTACGTCAAGGAACTGGCGGCCACCGGCGGAAGCAGCATGCTCATCGGCGGCCAGGTGCTGGACCTGGAAGGAGAGCACAAGCAGCTTTCCGAACCGGAGGTGCGCGCCGTGTATGAAGGGAAGACGGCCGCCCTGGTGACCACGGCCCTCCGCTTCGGCGCCATGTCTGCCAATGCCACGGAAGCCCAGCTGGAAGCCATCACGGACTTCGGGTACAATCTCGGCCTGGCCTTCCAGGTGATTGACGACATTCTGGATCTGACCGCTTCCACGGAAAAGCTCGGCAAGACCGCCGGGAAGGACGTGAACGCCCAGAAATCCACCTGCCCGGCCCTGATCGGCCTGGACGGCGCCCGTTCCGAAGCGAAATGCCGTACCCAGGCAGC
Source organism: Akkermansia sp. (assembly GCF_020860705.1). GTDB lineage: Bacteria > Verrucomicrobiota > Verrucomicrobiia > Verrucomicrobiales > Akkermansiaceae > Akkermansia. The sequence goes on along the minus strand of NZ_JAJBTT010000037.1, from coordinate 35,483 downwards.
CCTGGACGCCCTGATGATTTTCCCGGAAGAACGCCGCACGCGCCTGGTGGAACTGGCCAACTACCTCCTCAACCGCGAATATTAAGCCATATTCCGTTCATGCCCGCAGAAACCGTATCCGACAACGTGGAAACCCTGATTAACCTGGCGCTGGCCGAAGACTTCGGTCCCGGCGACGTGACCTCCACGTATTTCGTCCCGGAGCACCTGGCCGCCAGGGCCATTCTTACGCCCCGGAAAAAGGGCGTTCTTTCCGGAGTCAATGTGGCGGCGGAAGTCTTCCGCAAGGTAGACCCTTCCCTGAAAGTGGAAGTTTACCTGCATGACGGGGAAGCCGTGGCGCCCGGCGCCGTGGTCATGCTCATTGAAGGCTCCGCCCGCTCCATCCTGGGGGCGGAACGCACCGCGCTCAACTTCATCCAGCGTCTTTCCGGCGTAGCGACGCTTACCAGGAAATACGTGAAAGCCGTTTCCCACACCAGCGCCCGCATCCTGGACACCCGCAAAACCACTCCCGGCTACCGCCTGTTGGAAAAAGCGGCCGTGGCCCACGGCGGGGGCACCAACCACCGCATGGGACTTTACGACCGCGCCATGGTGAAGGACAACCACCTGATGACGGACGGCAACACGGAACACCTCCAGCAGTGCATCAACAAGCTGCGCGCGGAAAAGCCCGGCGTGGAAATCCAGCTGGAAGCGGATACCCTGGAACAGGTGGAAGCCTTCCTCAAGCTGGAAGGGGTGGACCACATCCTTCTGGACAACATGGCGCCGGCCATGCTGAAGCAGGCCGTCGCCCTGCGCGGCGACCGTGCCACGCCCCTGCTGGAAGCAAGCGGAGGAGTCAATCTGGACACGGTGGCCGCCATTGCGGAATCCGGCGTGGACTTCGTCTCCGTAGGCTACGTCACCCACTCCGCCCCCTCCCTGGACCTGGGGCTGGATTTCAGCATGGAATAACAGCTACACTTCAACCCATCATGGACCTGTCCAATTTCAGAGAAGAATACCTCAAAGGCCAGCTGCACAGAAAAGACCTGGCGGAGAACCCCTTTGAACAATTTCAAACCTGGTTTGAACAGGCCCTGAAAGCGGACATTCCGGAACCCAACGCCTTTTCCCTGGCTACGGTGAACGCGCAGGGAAGGCCTTCCCTGCGTACGGTGCTGCTCAAGTACTTTGACCAAACGGGTTTCGTCTTCTTCACCAACTACGGCAGCCACAAGGCCCACGACATTGAAGAAAACCCGCAGGTCTGCATGATGCTGCCCTGGGTGATGCTGGAACGCCAGGTCATCATTTACGGAAAGGCTGTCAAGGTCTCCCGCTCGGAATCCCTGAAATACTTCCTCACCCGGCCCAAGGAATCCCAGCTGGGCGCGTGGGTATCCCAACAGAGTTCCGTCATTTCCGGAAGAAAACTGCTGGAAATGAAGCTGATGGAGTTGAAAAACAAATTCTCCAAGGGAGAAATCCCCCTGCCCTCCTTCTGGGGCGGCTACCGGATTATTCCGGACACGTTCGAATTCTGGCAGGGCGGTCCCGGCCGCGTTCATGACCGTTTCATGTACAAACTTCAGGAAAACGGTTCCTGGACGATCGAACGCCTCCAGCCATGATCAACGAGCGCGCAACAGACCGGGGAATCACTTTCCTGGACGTGGAAACACCGCTCTGCACGGCCTCCCTGTGCCTGCAGGGAGCGAACCTGACGTCCTGGAAGCCGGAAGGACACGAAGAATGCCTCTTCCTTTCCCCCAATGCGGTCTTTGCCCCCGGCAAAGCCATCCGCGGAGGCATTCCCGTCTGCTGGCCCTGGTTCGGGCCCAAGAAAAACGCGCCATCCCACGGCGTCGCCCGCATCTCGGACTGGCGCATTCACCATCAGGAAACGGACAAGCACGGAAACGTCCTGCTTTCCCTGTCCTTTTATCCGGAAAACGAGGCCTATCCCGCAGCCATCCTGCGCCTGACGCTGGGCCGCACGCTGGTCATGAAGCTGGAAACGACCGCGCGTGTGCAGCCTTGCAGGCTCACGGAAGCCTTCCATAACTACTTTTCCATCGGCAACCTGACCAAATGCCGCGTTCACGGACTGGAAAACGTTCCGTTCCGTGAAGAAGCGTCCCACCCCATGAAGCACGGAGAACGGCCGCTGGCCCCCCTGGGGTACCTGGACCGCGTGTACGATTGCCCGGACCACACGGGAAAAATCGTTCTGGAAGATCCGGTCCTGAACCGTTCCATCACCGTGGAACGGGAACATGCCTCTTCCGTCATTGTCTGGAACCCCGGCCAGCAGGGCGCGGCGGACATGGCGGACCTGGGAGCGGATTTCTGGAATAAATTCCTTTGCGTGGAATCGGGGAATGCCGTTCCCCGGACGCTTCATCTTGCCCCGGGGCAGTCTCATACCATGTGCCAGAAGATTTCCGTGGCGCCCCTTTCCTGATAAAATGGCTCCCGGAAGTTTCCCGGGACGCTGTCCGCATGGCAGCCGCACCCGGAGAATATCTTGTTTAAATGTTCATTTTATTGAACTTATCTTCCTGATAAAAAGAAACCCCGGATTTATAATCCGAAGTCAACGAAAAAATCTGGGGAAAAGTTGGTTAGGGATAATAGGGCATATAGGGATGGCGGGAATAACAGGGGCCGGCAAAATTCCCCTATCGCCCCTATTATCCTTATGTTCCCTATCAATAGACCTCCTTGGTGGCGGCGCTGATTGATCACGGATTATAAATCCGTATAGGACATCCCTATTATGAAGATTAAACTCCCTTTGGTTCTTTTAACCTATATCCTCGCCACCCTTCCCTCTCTTGCAGAAACTCCCGCCCCGGCGGATGGAGGGAGCGTCTCCATCACTCAAGACATCCATTATGAGCTCAGTACTGATACGGAATATAAGGACACCGTATTCCGGGTAGATCCTTCCGCTTCACAGAACCGGCTTGAGGTCTCGTTTCAAGGGGATGGCGGCCAAAGCCTCACCCTGAACAAGGAAGATCGCAAAGACGGGCACGCCCAATTCTTTTTCGAAAGTTCGATCAGCAACCCTACGGTTGTCAACCTGTTTACCCTGTCCATTTCCCAATTGGACAACCTTCAGCTCGGAGGAACGTACGGGGCCATTGAATTAGCCAACTATCAGGGAGATTCCGTATTTTCCATCACTGACATCCACGGAAACGTCTCCCTGGATAACAACACGATTGAATACGGAGCAAACCAATCGGATGCCCTGGTATCCCTGTACTCTTCCGGAAATAACACCATTGCCATCAGCAACATCGGAGGGACCTTGTCCATCAGCAATAACACAAAAAGTCAAGGGAGAGGGCAATCCGGACTGGGATTGCTTATTAACAGCTACAACAGCACGGACACCTATGTTGACAATTTGATTCAAATTTCCCATGTCCGGGGAGGAATTGACATCCGGGACAATACCTTTTCATCCGGCCAGGGCGTTATTGCCATTTTCAATGACGTGAAGGCAGGAAGCGCCGTCATCACGGTGGACAACATCGCCGGCGGTATCCGCTTCGTGAACAACTCCGGCTCCTATTCCTTCGGCGCCTGCCTGAGCGCAGGCTGCAAAGTTGACTGGGGCGGAGAATTATTCAGCGGCCATGCAACCGTCCAGCTTTCCAACATTCAGGGAAACATACTTTTCCAGGATAACAGTTCCTATGTCGGATCCGCCATTTTTGTCAATGGCACGGAAAGCATGCTTTCCATTTCCGGCGTGGAGGGCAACGCATCATTCATCGGAAACCATGCGGATCTGCATGGCGGAGCCATCTATTTTGAAACGGGCTGCGTCTCTGAAAACAATATATTGTCCATCCAGCACGTACGGGGAAACGTCCTGTTTGAAGGCAATTCGGCAAAAGAGCTTGGAGGAGCCATTTGCAGTTCCGCGCCCATAGAGGATGAATATGGCAACCCCATCGGACCTGCCGACGCCCGGATCATTTTATTGGCCGACGGAGGAGACATGATATTCCAGAACAACGTCATGTATGTAAATGGGGCAGACCCCATCGCCAACGCTATCCTGGCGGATGGAAAACACAAGGTGGAACTGGGCGCCGCGGCCGGACGCAAAATTGCCTTCTATGATCCCATCGTCATGCAGGATGATCAGGAGAATGCTTCCTCCCTGCATTTAAACGAAGGATCGGGAAGTGAGGGAGAAATCCTCTTCTCCGGCAGGGATTATGCAGACTCGGACAATGCGGCCAATTACACCTCCACCCTCACGGGGGACGCCATCCAGTACAACGGCATCGTCCGTCTGGACCAGCGGGCCGCCCTGCAACTGGTCAACTACGTCCAGGAAGGCGGTGCGCTGGCCATGGGGCGCCGCACCTCCCTGACCGCCTCCGGAAACGTTTCCCTGAAAACCCTGACGCTTGACCTCCGGGAGGCCGGGGACGCCGCTTCCATCACGGCTGCAGGCTCTGTTTCCGCCGACCGGCTCACTGTGTACGGCTCCTCTTCCAGCGTTGCCGCAGGAGAAACCGTACTGACCATCAAGGCGGCCTCTTTTGGAGGGATTCTTGAGCAGCCGGCGGATGATTACAAGGCGGCCATGACGGATGACCGGGGCATGACGTTCCTTTTGGGAATGAATTGGGAGCTCAACGAAGAAGGCGCCCTTGTCTTTACCACCGGCCATATCATTGAAGAAGGAGTCATTGCGGAACTCCAGGGGAGCAATATTGCCAATTCCATGCTTTCCTGCGCCTCCACCCTGCGTTCATTCTCCGGCACGGGGCTGGCACACCTGGATACCGCCCGCTTCCTCTCCCCGCTCAAGAGCAATGTCTGGACCAGCGGTCTGGGAGATTTCCAGATGCAGAGGACCAAGGGCGGCATTGAAGGGTTCGACTACCAGGGCGGCGGCTTTGCCGCAGGGGGAGACTACAGGCTGGGGGAACAATGGCTGGGAGGGGTGGCCTACGGCTATACTTCCGGCAAAAACATCAGCCGGGAATACCGGGCCACTAACAGGCAGAACACCAACATGGGACTTATCTACACGGGCTGGAGGCTCCCCATGAACAAGGGGCAGGCTCTCACGATCACTGCCGCCGCCGGCTTCAGCAGCAGCAACAACAGCCTTTCCTCCGTGACCTCCGGCGGCCAGAACTCGTCGGGTTCATGGACCAACCGGGCATGGGACGGCACCGTGAAGGCCGCCTGGGAGCTTCCCGTTGGCAGGGGGCTGGTTCTCACACCCCAGATCGGGGTGGAATACACGGATGTGGTGCAGGAAGCGTTTACGGAACGCGGAGAAATGGCGCGGCGGTTTGAGCGTGGACATTACCGCAACCTGACCCTTCCGGTGGGACTTTCCCTGACCCGGAGCCTGACGGTGGGTGGCATGCCCTGGAGCCATACCGTGAGCGTGGAATATCTTCCGGACGTGTACCGGAGCAATGCCGGAACGCATGCGCGCCTGATTGGCAGCGGGTATGCATGGGGAGTGGAGGGAAGCAAGCCCGCCCGGCAGGGGGTAAGGGCTGGAATCTCCGGACGGCTTCAAGTAACGGATAACTGGAGTGCGTACGGGAGCTACGAGGTGGAGGCCCGCGACAACTTCGTGAACCAGAGCGTGATGCTTGGAGCAGGCTATTCCTTCTAGGAGAAAACGGACAAAATCATTTAGAACCGGGTTCCCTTTCCCAGGGAGCCCGGCTTTTATCTACCACACCGCTTCCTCCGGACGACACAGGAAAAATCCTTTTTCCTGCTCCCATGTCCAGATACCAGATTGCCTCTCTCCCGGAACAGCATCGCCCTTGAAATCCTCTCTGTCGACTATAGCGCCCGGGCTGGCGCTTCCCACGCCGTTTTTCCATAATTCGCTAGGGATAGGGGACGAAATGGACCGGGGGCCGCTCCCGCCGAAGGCCCGGACTGCTCCCAGCCAGCCAGGGAAAGAGGCAGGAGGGAAAACGGTTTCCCCTTCCATGGGAAAGTTCCCCGGCTAAAATAATGGACTGGCAGGATTCGGCTTGCAAAAACCACCCTTTTAAGGTTTGGTAGATTCCGAGCCTTTTGGCGCGTTCCCTACCAAGATGCATACAAACTCACCTTCCGATGTTGGCAACGCCGCAACCTTTATTGCGGAAATTTACGGTCAGGATGTCTTCAACATGGAGACCATGCGCAATTACCTGCCCCGCCCCGTTTATAAAAAATTGCTGGCTACCATCCGCAAGGACGAAAAGCTGGACCCGGATATTGCCAATGAAGTGGCCCAGGCCATGATGACGTGGGCTCTGGAAAAAGGCGCCAGCCATTATACCCACTGGTTCCAGCCCCTCAACGGAAGCACGGCGGAAAAGCATGACTCCTTTGTAGACGTGGATCCGGAAGGAAATCTGGAACTCAAATTCTCTGGAAAGAGCCTGGTCCAGGGCGAGCCGGACGCATCCAGCTTCCCCTCCGGCGGCCTGCGCGCTACTTTTGAGGCCCGCGGCTATACCGCGTGGGATCCCACCAGCCCCGCCTTCATCAAGCGTACGGAAAACGGCGCCACCCTCTGCATCCCCACCGCCTTCTGTTCCTACAAGGGACAGGCGCTGGATAAAAAGACGCCTCTTCTCCGGTCCATGACCGCCGTCACCCGCCAGGCCAAGCGCCTGCTGTCCTGCTTCGGCGGACCGTCAAACATCCACGTCAGCGCCGATCTGGGCGCGGAGCAGGAATACTTCCTGGTGGACAAGCAGCTTTACGCCCTGCGCCCGGACCTGATGATGTGCGGCCGCACCCTCTTCGGCAACGTTCCGCCCAAGCACCAGCAGATGGAAGACCATTACTTCGGCTCCATCAAGGACCGCGTACTGGAATTCATGGTGGACGTGGATGAAGCCCTCTGGAAGCTCGGCATTCCGGCCAAGACGCGCCACAATGAAGTTGCGCCGGGCCAGTTTGAAATCGCCCCCATTTTTGAAAGCCAGAACCTGGCCGTGGACCACAACATGCTGGTCATGGAAGTGCTCCGGAAAACTGCCAACAAGCATGACATGGTCTGCCTGCTGCATGAAAAGCCCTTCTCCGGCATGAACGGCTCCGGCAAGCACAACAACTGGTCCCTCTCCGCTCCCGGTTACGGCAGTCTGCTCAATCCGGGGTCCAGCCCGCAGGAAAACGCTATCTTCCTCACCCTGCTCTGCGCCACGATCAAGGCCGTGGATGAACACGCGGACCTGCTGCGCGCCTCCGTCGCCAAATCCGGCAACGAGCACCGGCTGGGAGCCCATGAAGCGCCTCCCGCCATCATCTCCATCTTTCTGGGAGACCTGCTGGATGAAATCATTGAGCAGATTGAAAAGGGCGGCACCAAGAAGGCATGCACCCAGAAGACCATCAACATCGGCGTGGACACTCTGCCGATGTTCCCCCTGGACGCCTCCGACCGCAACCGCACCAGCCCCTTCGCCTTCACGGGCAATAAATTCGAATTCCGCGCCGTAGGCTCCTCCCAAACCTGCGCATGGCCCATGACGGTGCTCAACACCATCGTGGCGGAAAGCCTGGATGAAATCTGCTCCATCCTGGAACCCGTCAAGGACAAGCCCGATGAATTCCACGCCACGCTGAACAAGCTGCTTCAAAACATTGTCAAGAAGCACAAGCGCATTCTTTTCAGCGGAGACGGTTACGGGGAAGCCTGGATTGAAGAAGCGGAACGCCGCCACCTGCCCAACGTTCCCGGCACCATTGAAGCCTTGGCCGCTCTGGAAACGCCCAAGGCCAAAGCCCTCTTTGAAAAATACAAGGTGGTCAGCCCCGTGGAACTCCACGCCCGCCATGAAATCCAGACGGAAATATTCCACAAGGAAATCAGCATTGAAGCGGAAACCGCCCTCCTGATGGTGGAAACCCTGTACATTCCCGCCGTGACGGAACAGCTGACGCAGCTCACCACCGCCATCGCCCAGATGAAGGCCGCCGGCATCAAGGCGGGCATGAAATCCACGGTGGACCGCGCCAACCAGATCGGTACCCTGCTGGACCTTCTCCCCGCCCAGGTGCAGAAACTCCGCCGCGCCATGGATGACGCCCATACAAAGGATATTCAAACGGGCATGGACAATCTGAGAAGCACGGTAGACATGCTGGAAAGCCTGACGGACGCAGACCTGTGGCCCGTTCCCACGTATTCGGAACTGCTCTTTCTGTAAAACAAAGAGCCTTCTCCAAAAGAGAAACGTATTATCTATCAATCACAAAGAACACTTATCCCAGTTCCTTTCCCAAGAAAAACGGCAAATTAATCGCCTGACGGATTGACAAAACAGTCAAAATAGTTATCCTTTCCGTCCGGTTGTGCATAGACCGCTTAGACGGACGGCACTGAATCTAGTAATTCACAAGAAGCATCTTTCAACATCATGAGCAAGAGGACTTATCAACCATCCAAGCGTTGCCGCAAGCGCCAGTTCGGATTCCGTGCACGCATGGCTACCAAGAACGGAGCAGACATCATCCGCCGCCGCCGCGCCAAAGGCCGCAAGCGCCTGCTTCCCAAGGGAGCCGAAATCCAGTACAAGCGCCACACCATCCAGCACGGCCGTTAATTCAGCCGCCGGGACTTGGTTAACGCCTCCTTGGAACTTTTTTCACGGGCCGACCCGCGGGAGATGCGTCTTACTCGTCAACAAAGCATGACCAGGGCATTTCAATTTGCCCGGGTGCGCAACGAGGGACCATCCGTAGCAGGTCGGCTTATTGTTTTAAGTGCAGCCCCGCTGGAACATCCGGAAGAACCTTCCAAATTCGGCATCATCTGCACAAAAAAAATCGGCTGCGCCGTCGTTCGCAACAAACTGCGGAGGCGCGTGCGGGAAATCCTGAGGGCGCACGGCGCCCCCTTTGAACACGGCGTGCACCTGGTGTGCGTCCTCCGCTGGCGGGCCGTGGAAGCCAGCTATGCCGACCTGGAGCGGGACTGGCAGAAAGCCGCCCGAAAGCTCAACCTGCAACTTCTTTCCCGGGAACAAGACAAAGCATGATGAAATGGCTGCTCATTGCCCTGGTACGGGGCTACCAAACCTTCATCAGCGCACCCCTGCATGCCCTGGGGGGCCCCGGCAGCGGCTGCCGCTATACTCCCACCTGTTCCCAATACTTCATCCAGGCCGTCCAGATCCACGGGGCCTGGCGCGGTTTTCTGCTTGGATCATGGCGCATTTTAAGATGCAACCCGTGGGGCGGCTCAGGGTATGATCCCGTGCCTCCGGCCCGCACGCCGCGTTAACTACCTTTCTTCTCCCTCTCTTTAAACCAACTTTAATCAAGCTATATCACATTATGGATCGCACAGCATGGATCATCATAGGCGTTTGCGCCGCCCTTCTGGGCCTGAATATTTACATGGGCAATAATAAAAAGGCGGAACCCGTCCCCGCCGCCCCTGTCCCCGCACAACAAACGGCTGCCGCTCCGGCAAACGCCCCGGCAACCGGAGCAACGACGCCTGCCTCCCCCGCCACCCCGGAACAGCCTTCCGTCAACAAGGCTCTTGAAGAAGACAAGACCAGCCCGATCACACTGGTGGCCACGCAGGAAGTGGACGGAAAGCAAGTCCCCTTCATTACCTACACCTTCAACCGCATTGGCGGCTCCATCGGCACCGTCACCCTCCACAATGACATTGTGGACTCCCAAAAAGTCGCGGACCGCAACATTACGATCAACGAAGCCCAGAAACGCGGCATTGGCGAACTTGTCTTCAACATGGACGCCACGCAGGACCCCACCTACGACAATACGGTGTACAAGGAAGTCAAGCGCACGGCGGACTCCGTCACCCTGGAAGGCTATGACACTGCCCGGCAGCTTTTCATTTCCAAAACCTATACCCTGCATCCTGTCAGGAATCTGGAAGGCAAGGTCCTTCCCGGCAGCAAATACATGGTCCGTCTGACCGTCTCCCTCCTTAACAAATCCCCCAATGTCCAGGACCTGCGCTACATGGGCATCTTCGGCGGCAGCGCCTACCCCATCGCCAAGAGTGAACCGAAGGACACCTACACCCACTTCTTTTACCATGCGAACGGCTCCCTGGAACAGGAAGTGCCCTCCTACTTTACGGGCGGCATCTTCAGCAGCGCAAAAGCCCGCGTTCTGGAAGGCCCCTTGCAGGACCTGACCTATGCCGGCGTCATGAGCCAGTATTACGCCACCATTCTCCTACCCCAGGACCAGTCCAACGGTTCCACGGTGTACGCCACCCGCCAGGAATTCCCGCTGGAACATGAAAACAATACGCTGGTGCCGGGCGTCACGGTAGCCATGGGCATCCCCAACCTGACCATGGCGCCCAATGAAATCAAGACGCTTACCTATGACATTTACACCGGACCCAAATTCAACGCCTACCTGCGCGACCTGAACCTCACCTACCCAGCCATCAGCGACATCATGGCTTACGGCTGGCTCGTCTTCCTGAGCGTGCCGATGAACTGGCTGCTCAACCTCTTCCATGGATGGTTCGGCAACTGGGGCGTAGCCATCATCTGCATGACCATCGTCGTCCGCGCCCTCATCTGGCCGCTGCATAAGAAATCCTACATGGCCATGAAGCGCATGTCCCTGGTTCAGCCGGAGATGGCCAAGCTCAAGGAAAAATACCCGGACGACGCCCAGAAGGTGAACATGGAAATGATGAAGCTGTACCAGAAATACGGTATCAACCCGGCCAGCGGCTGCGTACCCATGCTCATCCAGATTCCCATCTTCTTCGCCTTTTACCGTGTGCTTCAATATTCCGCAGAACTGAGAGGGCAGCCCTTCTGCCTGTGGATGACGGACCTGTCCCTGCCTGACACCGTGGGCCACCTGTTCGGCATTCCGATCAACATTCTGCCCCTCATCATGGCCGTGACCATGATCGTCCAGATGCGGATGACCCCGCAGGCGGGGGAACGCTCCCAGCGCATCATCATGAACCTGATGCCGCTGATGTTCTTCCTCTTCTGTTATAACTTCGCCTCCGCCCTGGCTCTGTACTGGACCACGCAAAACCTGATCTCCATCGGCCAGACGGCTCTGATCCGCCGCCTGCCCATGCCCGTGCTATCCGCCTCCAAAAAGAAGAAGCCGGGCTTCTTCCAGAGAATGATGGACCAGCAGCGCATCGCCCTGGAAGAACAGCAGCGCAAGGCTAAAGGCCACAACATGCGCAATGTAACGCCCAAGAAGTAGGGACGGCTTTTATCTCCTTTTTCCCTGCAAGTGCGGCCGTGGGAACGGCCGCACTTTTTTATGGAAAGAAAAACGCTTCACCTATGCAGGCGGCGGGAAAAAGAAAAAGCATACTCCCTGCACGGTCATTAAAAACCGGGCTTCTCCGGGTGGGGAAGCCCGGTTTTTCTCGTCATATATCGTTGTGTAGATAATTGGAGCGGCCTGGCAAAAAATGCCAAAACACCCACTGAACCCAACTTAACGGATTTGGAATCCGGGATCAGTCAGAGCCGCCACCAGGGATGCCTAATGATAGGGAACATAAGGATAATAGGGGCAATAGGGCAATTTTATTGCCCCTATTGTCCCTAACCAACTTTTCCCCAGATTTTTCCGTTGACTCCGGATTCCAAATCCGTTTGCCACTTTACAGCCTGATTCCCAAACGGCGGCACAAAAGATCTCCCCTTCCTTCCGGAAAAAGAGTCCCAAAAAAGCAACTACGGCAGCTACGTCTTACGGAGTAGGCAAATCTTCCGGCATCAAAATGGCCGCCACGGCAAAGGCGGCGATGCCTTCCCGGCGGCCCAGCGCGCCGAGCTGCTCATTGGTGGTGGCCTTTACGCCCACGCGTGCGGGGGAGATGCCCAGAGCAGTTCCCAGAGCTCCCTTCATCTGTTCCAGATAGGGAGAAATGCGGGGGGCCTCCGCAATCAGGGAGGAATCCACATTTACCACGCGGCCGCCGCGCTCCCGGATCAGGGAAACGGCCTTCGCCACAATGTCCAGGGAAGAAATATCCTTGCAGGAAGGATCTCCCGGAGGGAACCAGTAGCCGATGTCCGGCAGGCCGGCCGCACCAAGCAGCGCGTCTGCAATGGCATGGCACAGGACATCCGCATCGGAATGGCCGTCCAGTCCCCGGGCGGATGGAATATGCACGCCGCCCAGCATCAGGGGACGCGGCGCTTCCGCAAAACGGTGGATATCATATCCCAGCCCGGTCAGGGCAATCATGTCTTTCATCTTGATGCAAGGTTGTTCAGGTTATTCCGCCAGCGCCTCCACAATCGGGATATGGCCGTTCCAGGCGACAATGGCAAACTGTTCCGGATTGTCTTCCTTCGGTTCCAGAAGCACCTTTCCTCCGGCGGCTTCCACCAGCAGAACGCCGGCGGCGATGTCCCAGATGGAGATGACGCTTTCCACATAAGCGTCAAACCTGCCGCAGGCGATATAAGCCAGAGCCAGGGCAGCAGACCCGTTGTTGCGCACCTTGCGCACCTGCCAGGCGATTTTGGCGAAGCGTTCAATGCCCTTTTCCTTGGAGCCGTCCGTCTTGCCGTGCCCCACGAAAACCACGGCTTCCGCCATGCGCTCCCGGCGGCTGCAATGCATGGGATGGTCATTCATGTACGGAACGCCTCCCTTTTCCACATGCCAGCATTCATCCATCATGGGATCGTAAATCACGCCCAGCACCACTTCCCCGCGGCGGCGCAGGGCGATGGAAACGCAGAACCAGGGAATGGTATAAAAGTAATTTACCGTTCCGTCAATGGGATCCACAATCCATTCATATTCACTGTTCCGGTCCCCGGTATACCCTTCTTCCCCTAAAACGGCGTGGGTGGGGAACACGGAAAGGATTTCTTCCGTGATCAGTTTCTGGGAAAGCTTGTCCAGCTCCAGCTTGATGTCGTTCTGGCTGGCTTCATCCACCTTCTTGAGGTCATAAAAATGCTTTTTCAGGAAGGCTCCGGCGGATTTGGCTGCCAGAATGGCCGTGGTCATTTCAGGTGAGTGGTTCATGATATGTCTATTAATGGAAAATTGAATTTCATCAGGAATCCTGTTCCGCGGGGGCTTCCTGCTCACGGCGCTCACGGACGGCTTTCCTCCGGTTCTCTTCCGCCCGGTCATACACTTCCCCGGCCAGAGCGGCGCAGGTCTTTCCCAGCGCGGCGGCAACGCCCTTCTTTTTATAAACGGCCTCATCCGGAGCGTCAAAACCCACCCAGACAAAGACCGTGAAATAACGTCCCATGACGGCGGAAAAATGCCCCGTGTTTTCCGGCAGCCGGACATTGACGGATGTTTTCCTGGAGCGCTCGTCATAACGGAAGGGCGGGAGCGCCGCCACCAGATGGGCGGATTCCCGCGGCAGGATTTCACGTCGGCTTTCTTCCGGAGAGGGAGCGTTCACCATCACCAGGTTCTTCTTGGTGGTGCCCACCTGCCGGACGGAGGAAATCTGCACATTGCGCCCATCGTTGCCAATGAGATACAAGGCATTGACGGCATGAGAGAGAGGCGCGCGGAACCTGCCGGAGTACAAATCCGGGGAACGGGGGAGATCCCCCTTGTAGCCGGCTTTCTGCGCCGTTTCTATCACCGTATTGAACCCTACCCCTCGCCCCGTGACTTCAGGACTGCTGCGGATGACGGTTCTGCGCTGATCCACGGCGCACAGATTGACGACGGGGGTAAACAGGTCGCCGGGCATCACCGGGGTCTGCCACCGGTCCACGCCATCCAGGGCGGAGCGGCCTCCCGTCACGGCCAGCACGTCTCCTTTGCGGGAATCCACACACAACACGGCCGCCTGCACGCAATTCTTCAGCTGGTTGTCCACCCTCTTAGGCAATCCGGCCCACACGGGGGAACGTTCCAGGCCCGCCAGCACAGGTTCGCTTATTTCCTCCACTATCCTCTGGAATTCCAAATCCAGCGTGGTCATGACAAAAATGCTGGACGTCCCCTCCTGCTCGTCGCAGCAGTCCAGATCGCTCAATTCACGGGAGATAACCAGGATGGGATAGGAGGCGGGCCGGGCCTCCCGTTCTCCCGCCACCGTCATCGGTTCGCGGGATGCCTGCCATAATTGTTCCTGGGTGATGAACTCGCACTCATACATCCTTTCCAGCGTCGCGTTGCGCACCTTGACGGCCGCTTCCGGACTGTAAACGGGGTTGTAAATGGAAGGGCCGCGCACCAGGCCGGCCAGGGTGGCGCACTCCGCCAGAGTCAGGTCCCCCACTTTTTTGCCGAAATACAGATCCGCCGCCTGGGCAATGCCGTAGCACTGCTGGCCGAAGTAGATGCGGTTCAGGTAGGCCGTCAGGATTTCATCCTTGGAGTATTTTCCTTCAATACGGCGCGCCACGGCCATTTCCAGAACTTTGCGGTCCAGGGTCTTCCCCCCTAGTTCATAGCAATTCCGCGCCAGCTGCATCGTGATGGTGGAAGCCCCCTGGGCATAGGACAGTGTGGTCAGGTTCCGGCAGATGGAGCGGATAATGGAGGAGTACACAATGCCTCCGTGCTCGAAAAAGGCTTCATCCTCCCGCGCGATGAAAGCGTTCACCAGGTTGTCCGGCAACTCATGGCGGGCCACGTATACCCGGTCGCGGTCCGTCAGGGTGCCTATCCACTGGCCGTTGCGGTCATACGCAGAGCAGTTCTCCAGCGGCGCCAGCACTTCGTCCAGTTCATACTGGTCCGCCCTCCAGGCGTAAATGAGAAGGACGATGATAAAGGCGATCGGAATGAGTCCCAGCCACAGCAGGATGCGGCCCAGATTGCGCGGAAGCAATCCGAACAGATCATACCATCTTTTACGCCTGTTCTCCATTCCGGTGCCAATCATTGGGGACGCCTAGCGGGCGTCCGGGGGCAGTGATTCTCCATCCTGCTTCCAATCCGGGAACTCCTTCTGCAGGCGCGCCCGGTACTGGGAAGCCTCCGACTTGCGGCCGGCCTTGTCCAGCGCTTCCGCCGCCTTGTACAGGGCCTTGGGCTTCAGTTCCGCGTCATTGACAAACAACTCGGCCGTGACTCCGTAGTACTTGGCCGCTTCATCAAACTTCTTTTCCGCATAGGAAATGTCCCCCAGAACAATTTTCAGGGAAGCCATCAGCGGGCCTTCCACTCCCAGGGCCAGAGCTTCCTCCGCCGTCTTCCGGGCGTCCGCATACTTGCCCAGCCCCAGCAGGATGGAGGCCTTATCCAGCAAGCCGTCCGCACGGCGGTAGGGCTGGTTCTCCTCCTTCAGGAAGTTGTTGGAAGCCACCAGGGCGCGGTCATACTTCTTGAGCGCCAGGCGCACCTTCGCCAGATTGCGCCAAATCACCTTCTTCACATTCTGAAGCTGGTCATTCTGCGTGGCCCAGGTCATGTACTTGTCCGCCGTTTCCAGGTCCTTCATGCCGTAAGCCTGAAGGCCCAGCCACGCGGGAATGACGTCCGGCACGCGGGCCACGGCGGAGGGATTTTCCTTCTGCAGGGTTTCCAGGGCCTCCTTCAATTTGTTCACATCCTGAAGCTTGTGATAGGACAGGACGGAAAGCACGTTCACCTGTTCCCCGTACTTCTGGGGATCCAGCGTCTTGGCCTCCGCCATATGGTTGATGGAGGATTTGAAATCCCCCTGGTCAAACGCCGCGCGGCCCAGCAGGAAATGGGCTTCCGCCAGAGCGGCGGGGGACGCTTTCGGGAAATTCTGGATCAGGCCTTCATAATATTTCGCCATGTTCACCATGTCCTGGCGGCCCGCATAAATCTGGGCGGCCCGCTGCCATGCGGCGGCTGCGGATTCCGCCTTGGGCCAGCGCGCGATCACCCTGTCAAAGTCCATCAGGGCTTCCGCTTCTTTCTTGGTCTTGGCATACATATCTCCGCGCAGGGTCAGAGCCTCGCAAATGCGGGGATCCTTCGGGTACTTGTTGATAAAGGTCGTCAGCAAATCGGCCGCCGGGCCCCGGTTTCCGGCCTGGGCGAGCGCCCACGCGCTCTTGTACAGAATATCCGGACACATGTGGGGAGGAAGCTTGTCAAAATCAATGCTGGCGTAAAACAGGGCGGCGTCCGCAGGACTGGTATTGAACAGGTTCTCCGCCGCCATCAGGCGCACCATGTCGTGCAGCTCGCTGGTCGGGAAAGCCTTGGCATAATGGTTCAGGAAACTTTGCGCCCGCTGGGGAAGATCCTTCTGCTTGAGTTCGTTATAGCACAGCAGGCGGTAGAAGGAGGCCTGCATGGCCTCCTGCGTGTAGGGAACGGACTTTTCCGCTTCCAGGAAGAACTCCGCCGCCTTCTGGTACTCCTTCAGCTTGTAGGCGGACTGGCCCAGCAGCATCAGCAGGCGCACTTGGCCTTCCTTGGTCGCCATCTTCATGCCCTTCTGCTGCGCGTACTGGGAAAGGATCTCCTTGTACTTGCCCATATTGTACAGCCCCAGGAGCAATCCCATGCGGGCCTCCGGGGCCATCTCCTTCAGGGACTCGTCTTTCAAAAGCTGTTCATAAAGGCTCTGGGCCTCCGCAGTTTTTTTCAGCTTGGTAGCCAGCATGGCGGCCTGGAGGGTGGCGATGCCCCGGTTCCTGTTATCCACGCCGGGCGTTTCCAGCACCTTGCGGTATTCGGAATAGGCTTCCCCCAAGCGGCCCGTATCCGCGCACAGGGCGGCATACCCCATCCGGGATACCAGAACGAACTTTCCGTCCGCCTCCGGATTGCCCATCACCGCGCAGAACATGGTGGCGGCGGCTTCCGGATTTCCACTGGAAAGAAACAGGCGTCCCAGACGGTACTGGGCGTCCACCCTCAAATCATTCTGCTCCGCGTTGCGGACCACGAGCTGATAATACTGGATGGCCTTTTCCGTTTCTCCGGCGGCGGAGGCGTCCGTCGCCAGCCGGTAGGCGGAAGCGGCGACCAGGGCCGGGGAGCCCGTCTGGGTCAGCCTGAGGAACAGCGCATGTGCATCCTCCTTCCTTCCGAGCTCCGCCAGGCACATGGCGGCGCGGTACTCGGCCAGGGGAGCCTGGGCGGACTGGGGAAAACGCTGGGAAAATTCCAGATACTTGCGCAGGCTCAGATCAAGCAGGCGGGCATATTCCTGCGGGTTTCCCCTGGTGGCCGGCTCCTGGGCCTGCTTGTACAGCATATCCGCCATATCCAGGGTATCCTGCTCCGGATTGGCGACCAGCGGACCGTCCGCCACGGGAGCGGCGTCCGGAATGTTTTCCTGGGCGGCGGCAAACGCAGCCAGGGTCATTAAACCTGCATTAAGGAAAAGGAACGCTTTCATGAAGCCTGGGGGTTGGAAACATTGACGGAAGACGGCGCCGGTGGCCGCGTGGAGAAGGAAACGTTGTTCAGCCCGGCTTTCAGGCAGGCGTCCATCACATGCACCACTACGCCGGACTCAGCCTTTTCATCCACGCGGATGCGGACGAGCATGGTTTTATCCAGCCGGGCCACGGAAAGAAGCTTGTCTTCCAGCTGCGGCATGGTGTACGGCTGACGGTTGATCACCACCGTGCCGTCTTTGCGGATATTCACGATGATTTCATTGGAAACGTTTTCACCGGGCTTGGGAGTTTCCGCAGAGGGAAGGTTGATGGAAAGATCCGGCTCATCGTCCTCAAAGGTCTGGGTCACGACGAAAAACACCAGCAGCAGAAAAACAATGTCCAGCATGGGCGCCAGCTGGAACCCGATGGGATTGGGCATTTTATAGTGGAATTTCATACGTTCTTCCGGTGTTGTGGGCGTTCCCGCTTCCGGCTAAAGTCCGCGCACGTCGCGCAGGGAGGTGGGGTCTACGGGAACTTTGGGAAGTTGTTCCTCATGAAATGTGCCGAATCCTCCGGCATGCGGTTTCTGAAGCTGGGTGGCGACTACGGAAACGCTATGCGTCACAGCGGCTTCCAGGTCACCCACGCGCTTGTGCACCCGGCTGCGGAAATACACATAAGCCAGAATGGCGGGAATGCCCAGCATCAGGCCGCCCGCCGTCGTAATCAGGGCTTCCGCCACGCCGCCCGCCATATCGATGCGCTGCTTGCCGCCGGAAAAATCACCATTGGCGATCTCAAAAAAGGTCTTCATCATCCCTACCACCGTACCCAGCAGCCCAAGCATGGGGGCCAGAGCCCCGATGTCCGACAACCAGGAAATCTGGCGGCTCAGAAACCCTGCCTGCCTTCCGCCTTCCGCGGCGGCTATTTCCCTTACCTCCTCAAACTGGGCGGAAGGATTGCGCAGCATGAAATTGGCTACCGTCAGCATCACGCGCGCATAGCAGGAATCCCCATCCTTGCAGAGGATGGAAAGCCCCGTGTAATCCCTCTTGCGGATAAAGGATTCCGCCTGTTCCACCAGCTTGGTGGGCAGAACGGAGGAAGCGCGGGTGGAAAAACAGCACATGACCAGCACCACCACCCCGGCAATGGATAACAGGAGAAGCGGCCACATGATAAAGCCGCCTTTGACGAACAGCTCGGAGAGGGGATAGTTTCTATCTCCCACCACAAAGTCCATGGCGGCAGCCAGCGTGGTAAACGGTACAGGATTCATACAAAAGACATAGAGGATTATACAGAAGATGGATTCGTAGGCAAGTCAAGTAGCCGTAATGCAGTACGTTTCCGCAGTTTCTTTTCTTGCTGTCTATGGCATAATAATCCCCGTGGCAGATCGTGAAAAACCATCCCTGAAGGAACTCTGGAGGCAAACCCCGCATAAACCCGGCGTTTACATCATGAAAGACGTCCTGGGGAATACCATTTACGTAGGCAAGGCCAAGGACCTCCACCGGCGCCTGGGCAACTACTTTTCCCCCACGGGAGCCACCCTTTCCAACCACAAGACAAGGGCCCTCATCAATGCCATTGCGTCATTCGACTACTTTGAGACCAGGAACGACCAGGAGGCTTTTCTGCTGGAAAGCAAGCTGATCAAGCAGTACCGCCCCCACTACAACATCCAGATGAAGGATGACAAGCGCTACCCCCTGCTGAAGGTGCCGAAGGGGGAAAAATTGCCCCGCTTCCAGCTGGCGCGGGTACGGAAGGACGACGGGGCGCGTTACTTCGGCCCCTTTGTCCACTCCCAGGCGCTTTACGCCACGCAGGAATGGCTCAACCGCCACTTCCGGCTACGGACCTGCAAGGCCAGGAATCCGGGACTCAATGACTTCAAACACTGCCATGCGGACGTGATACGCAACTGCTCCGCCCCGTGCGTCGGGCGCATTTCCCTTAGTGAGTATAACCGGAACTTTGACCAGGCGCTCCGCCTGCTGGAAGGAACCGGCAGGAAAAGCACGCTGGACGAGCTCACGCAGGAAATGATGCAGGCCTCCGAAGAGCTGGATTTTGAACGGGCGGCCTACCTGCGGGACATCCGGGACAACCTGATCAAGGTTCTGGAGCCCGCACGGCGATTCCAGAAGGGAACGCCCAACCTGCCCGGCACCGTGCGGCCGGAAGAGGATATGAAGGAACTGGGACTGGCCCTAGGACTGGAAGAGCCCCCCGCCATCATGGAATGCTTTGATATTTCCAACGTCTCTTCCAACCACATCGTAGCCTCCATGGTGCGCTTCACCAACGGTAGGCCGGACAACAAGGCCTACCGCCGCTACCGCATCCGCACGGTGGACGGACAGAATGACTTCGCCTCCATGTCGGAAGTCATCCGGCGGCGTTATTCCCGCATTCTGGCGGAAAGCGACGCCGTCGCGTCACGGCCTGCGGACATCAGCCTGTACCAGTGGCTCAAAAAACTCAGCGCGGAGGGGAAAGCCCCCATCAAGGTCCCGGACTTGGTGGTGGTGGACGGCGGCAAGGGCCAGCTTTCCTCCGCCCTGGCTGATCTGGAAGCCATCGGCCTGGGGGACATGCCTATCGTCGGTCTCGCCAAGCAGCGGGAGGAAATCTTCTTTCCCCACCAGTCACAGCCGCTCTGCCTGCCGCACAGCACGGGAGCTCTCAAGCTCATGCAGCGCATCCGGGATGAAGCCCACCGTTTCGCCAACGGATACAACGAGCTGCTTTACCGGAAGCGCATGCGGGAAAGCGCCCTGGACGACGCTCCGGGTATGAGCGCCTCCAAAAAAAGCCTGCTGCTGGAAAAATTCAAGTCCGTGGCCGCTATCAAGAGGGCGGATCCCGCCTCCATTGCCGCCATCCGCGGCATCTCCGAAACATGGGCCCGCAATCTGCTGGACTATCTCAACTCATCTCCCAACTCCTGACTTCACATGCAATTCCTAATCCTGGCCGCGGGAAAGCCGGCCCTGAACTACGCCCGGGAAGGCGTGGAACTCTATCTCAACCGCCTCCGGCCCTTTGGCAAATCGGAACTTAAACTTGTCAGGGACGGCAGTTCCAAAGACGTTTCAGAACGGCTGCTGGCCGCCAGCGAGGGCTGCCTGCGCATCGCCATGGACGAACGCGGAGAACTCTGGACGACGGAAAAGCTGGTCAAGCTGGCGAAAGACTGGCAGATGCGTTCCGTGCGCCGCATCGCCTTCCTCATCGGAGCATCGGACGGCCACACGGAAGAACTGCGTTCCCGGTGCGACCATATTCTGGCCCTGAGTAAATTCACCCTTCAGCACGAGCTGGCGCTCGTGGTTCTACTGGAACAGCTTTACCGCTGCCATACCATTCTGGCGGGAACGCCGTACCACCGGTGAATTATTCCTACAGATCCCTTTCCTCTCTCGGGGAGTCCATCAAAACTTTCACCGTCACGGCAACCGCAGCAAGCACGGCCACGCCCCACGCTACGGAGTCACCCATCATCCCCGTGGCCAATAAGGGAAAAGGATTGAACGCCACCGCAAGGGAGCCAAATACCCAGCCCCAGCCGGGAAACCCTTTCTTAAAGGCCACATAAGCCAGGTAAAAATACAAGGCGACACTTGCAAACTGGAACAACGGGAAAGCAGGACCGTATTCGATCACCTTGGAAGCGTGGCCTATCTTTTGATAAGAATGCCTCAGGCAAGACGCCAGCACTAACAAAAACGGAGCGCTCAATAAAAGAAGAACCGGAAAAACGGCCCTTTCCGTTTTTGCCTCCTCTGCAGAAGGTTCCAGATCTTTGTTTTCCCGATCATCAGCTGTCATGATGAACGTTCATAACAGCAACCATCTTTCCCTGCAACGAAAAAGGAGTACTCCCTGAGGAGTACTCCTTTCCCGAGAAAGAAATGGTAAAGCCAGTTCCTTCGCAGCCAGCCAAGCTTAGCGCTTGGAGAACTGGTAACGCTTGCGGGCACCGGGACGACCGGGCTTTTTACGTTCCTTCATGCGGGAATCGCGGGTCAAAAGACCGAATTCACGCAACTGGGCGCGGGAGGCTTCATCAACCTGAACCAGAGCGCGGGCGATCGCCATGCGGATGGCGCCCACCTGGCCGTGAATGCCGCCGCCCTTGGTGACGACGTTCACGTCAAATTTGTTCATAGTGTTGGTGACCTGGAAGGGTTGGAGAACGGCGTTCTGCAACTGAACGGTGGGAAGGTATTCTTCAAAACCGCGGCGATTGATCGTGATGCGACCGGAACCTTCAGTAAGCCAAGCGTGTGCAATGGCGGTCTTGCGACGGCCGGTGGCGTTGTATGGGGTTGTCTGACTCATGTCTGGGAAATCAATTAAAGGGTGACGGCGGTGGGCTGCTGGGCTTCATGCGGATGGCTGGCACCGGCATAAACCTTCAGCTTGGTCATTTGCTGGCGTCCCAGGCGGGTGTGGGGCACCATGCCCTTGACGGCCAGTTCCAGAAGAAGTTCGGGACGGCGGGCACGGATCTTCCGGGGAGTATCTACCTGCTTGCCGCCGACATAACCGGAGAACCGGGTGTAAATCTTGGCGTTTTCCTTGTTGCCGGTCAACACCACCTTGTCCGCGTTTACGATAATGACAAAGTCGCCACAATCAACGTGGGGGGTGAAAATTGTCTTGTTCTTGCCACGCAAAATGTTAGCCGCTTCAACGGCAACACGGCCGAGCACCTTGTCGGCAGCGTCTATAACATACCATTTGCGCTCTACTTCTTGCGGTTTGGCTGAGAAGGTCTTCATGGTTCAATTCTTCGTTCTCGTTTTTCGGCATCCTGCCGTAATCTTCCAATTCGGGGGCGCATTCCTAATGATTATTCATGTAAATGTCAAATACTTTTTCTCTTTTGCCCCCCTTTTTCCCATCCCCTCCGCGGAATCGAGGCTTAATTGCGGCGTTTTCACATTCAGGGCTTGCCCTCGTGGAAATATGGCCTATTATTCGCCTGCGCAAATTCTGTACACGCGCGTTTACTTTAACCTTACAAGGAGAATCCTATCAGCCCGAATCCAAGACCCAGCAACCGCCCCAGCGGCGGCCAGAATTCCCGCCCCGGCGCCAGACCGGCAGGTAGCAGCGCAAGACCGGCCGGCACAGGCGCCCGTCCCGGACAACCCCGGGCTGCCGTGAATGGCTCCGGACCAGCCCGCCCGGCGGGACAATCCACAGGACCGGGAGCAGCCAAAACGGGCGGAGCCCCCCGTCCCGGAGGAGGCCCCAACCGCCCGCGCCCGCAAGGAGGCGGAGGACGACACACCAAGGGCAGAAGGCATTTCAGTAAATCGGCTCCCAAGGAAGAAAACTCCGAAAGTGAAATTGAAGTGGAAGGCACCATCTGTGCCGTGCTGGCAGGCACCATGTTCAAAGTGCGCCTGCCCAACGGACACGAAGTGCTCGCCCATATTTCCGGCAAGATGCGCAAACGGTTCATCAAAATCGTGGTGGGTGACAAGGTACGCATGGAAATGTCCCCCTATGACATGACCAAGGCGCGTATCACGTTCCGCATCGGTTAACCGTCCCGGATTCACTCCTTTTGCAAAAAACCTTCTCCGGCTTGCAGGAGAAGGTTTTTTAGCGTAGAGTGCAGACTGACTTTATCAGCGCGCCATGAAAATTTGCTCTACGGAAAACATGCAGATCGCGGAACGCGAGCTCATCGTCAACGGAACGCCGGCCAGAACCCTGATGAAACAGGCTTCCGCCGGCATTGCGGAAGCCGTCATGCAGTTCTTTCCCGTTCCAGGGCTATGCATCGCCTATGTGGGAAAAGGCAACAACGGGGGAGACGCGCTTACCGTTCTCAACATCCTGAAGCAGCACGGCTGGGAAATAGGGCTCCGCTCCGCCTATCCACGCGCCGAATGGGGGGAACTGCCCGTGCGGCAACTGGCGGAAATTTCCCCGCCGCCCCAGGAATACCAGGAAGCGCCCCTTCCCCGTACGGGAAAACCCATGATCCTGCTGGACGGCCTGCTGGGCATTGGAGCAAAAGGGTTGCTCCGCAAGGAAATCTCCACCCTCTGCGCGGAAATGAACTACCTGCGGGACCGCTGCGGGGCGGTGCGTACCGTGGCGATTGACATCCCCACCGGAGTTGACCCTGACACGGGCATGCCCCAGGAAAACGCCGTGGAGGCGGATTTCACGATGTGCATAGGCGCCGTGAAACAGGGACTGCTGGATGATGACGCCACCCTGCACGCGGGCCGCCTGGCATGCATTGACCTGCCCGGGCTCCACGTGCACGCGCTCCCGGCTACGGAACTGATCACCTCGTCCCGTCTCACCAAATTCCTCTCCGCAAGACCTTATACGGACTATAAAAACAAACGCGGGCACATCGGCGTCATTGCCGGCTCGGAGGGAATGCTGGGGGCGGCCAGACTCTGCTGTGAAGCCGCCCTCCGGGCCGGAACCGGGCTGGTTACGCTGCACGTCCACCGGGACGTTTATCCCCTGGTAGCCCCTTCCATGCCGCCGGAAATCATGGTCAAGCCCGTGGACAGTTACGCAGAGGTTTCCATCCGGACATTCAGCGCCTTCCTCATCGGCCCCGGCATTGGTTCCGTATCGGAGGAAGACGCGGAAGCCATCCGCCTCATTCTGGAAACCGGCACTCCCGCCGTCCTGGATGCGGACGGACTGAACCTGGCCGCCGCCATGCAATGGAACCTGGGAGAACATATCCTGGCGACTCCCCACCACGGGGAAATCCGCCGTCTTCTGCCGGACGCGGACAGCTGCGCCATCCGGGCGGACATTGCAGACTGCTTCCTGGCGGAACATGCAGCGGCCCTGATCTACAAGGGGGCACGCACCATTGTCACCCAGCGCGGGAAACCTCTCTTTTACAACATCACCGGAGGCCCCGGCATGGCTACAGCCGGCCAGGGAGATGTGCTGGCAGGCGTTTGCGGCGGCTTCATGGCCCAGGGGGAATCCCTGCTGGTTTCCGCCGTTCTGGGCGCCTACCTGTGCGGAAGAGCCTCCGAGATAGCCATCTCCTCCGGAGATTCCACGCAGGAGACCCTGACGGCGGGAGATACTCTGCGCCATCTGCCTGCCGCCATTCTTTCCACCGCACGCCTCTGCTACTGACATGGCCTACCGCAGACTCCAGGATCTTCCCGCCCAATCCCTGCCACGTGAAAAGCTGCTCCGCCAGGGAAGGCACACCCTCAGCAATGCGGAACTGCTGGCCATCTTCCTGCGGATGGGCATCAAGGGAAAAAACGTGCTGGACCTGTCCTCTGACCTGATCCAGTCCGCAGGCTCCCTGGACGCGCTGGCCCACATGGAAGCTGGGGAAATAGCGGACATCTGCAAGGGGATAGGCTTGGCGAAAGCAGCTACGCTGAGCGCCGCTTTTGAACTGGGCGCAAGGGCTCTCCGGGAAACATTGGCACGGCAGCCCATTCAAACGCCGGAAGACGTCTATGACTACCTGGCTACAGCCATGCGCTGGAAAGACAAGGAAACGGTGCTTGTCCTGCTGCTGGATGCCAAATGCCGCCTCATCAAACCCGTGGAAATCTCCACCGGCACCCTGAACGAATCCATTGCCCATCCCCGCGACATCCTGCGCCCCAGCGTCATCCATAACGCCTACGGCTTTGTTCTTGCGCATAACCACCCCAGCGGAAATCCCGCTCCCAGCCGTACGGACGACCTCCTGACGGAACGCGTCAGAGAATGCGCCAAACTTCTGGGGATCCGTTTCATGGATCACGTGATCATCGGGAAGCCAACTGAAACTGCCCGCAGAAACTATTACAGCTACAACCATCCTGACGGCGACCGGCTCCAGGACTCTGACAAAGGACGATCCTTCTATCATTGAATGTCTATTCCTGCGGACTTTTTCATGGAACATCCCGGCACAGGGGCAAAACCCGCTTGCCACGGACTTCCTGCTGAATAATAACGAATGGGCAATGCGGCCCATGATGCCCGGCATGCAGGGCGCAACACGCTCCTCCAGCTGGCAGGCTTATGGTGGCCGCAGGCGGCGGCAATGTTGAAACAGCCTTTCCTTGGGAATACGGCACGGCAATCTCCATGTTGATACTCCAAATGGCCCAAGATAAAAATATCCGGCAAGTTACAACCTGCCGGTATCGGAAAAAGATGTTGAACCCTGCCTCGTCTGGAATTGTTCCTAGGAGGGAAGGCTACCGCCCCCGGGGATGTGCTCAATAGGACAATCCCTGGTTTTTAAAGGGAACCGGCAATATGTTGAAACGCCATGCTGGAAAGCGGCTCTCCAATATAAAAGGGAGATCAACAAACACAAAATGCCTGTTGTCCAAAGCCTTCCTTCCGGAATACCGTCCATTTCCAAAAGAAAAAAACCATAACAGTCTTTTAAAAAGGCGTACCATAACAGAATGAGAGGAATACCAAGATACCATTGACAACGACGAGCGATAAATTGAAAAAACCGATCGCGTTTCAATATCCTCCCGTTGACATCTTCGGGAGCCGTGGAAAGTATCTTTTCTCCATCTTTCTCTACTATCACAAATGAAGGAATATCAGGGATTGGATCCCCTGTGCAATTATAGGAAGAAGTACTTTCATTATCCAAGCCCCCTTCCAACGGTCTCATCGCGTTCCATATCAGACATAAGGCAAAAATACACCATTGTTTTTCCAACGGCATGTTGACGATGATACGTTCATCATTTCCATTAAAAAGACGGGAACGTCTGTAATACCCGCAAAAGGAGGCAAAAACAGCGTCGTCACTCACAAGTATCGTGTCACGGTAGTAACTGTATTTATCGGCATCACCATAAGAACATCCATGTGCCCTGGCCCACAGAAATCGGCGGGCGCTGTCATCCTGTAGAATTTTTAAAAACCCCAGCTTGGGATCTTCAAATCGAATTTCCCCATAAGAAGCATACTGTGCAATATTCTTCCCGTTGAGAACAACATTCCCCCTGCCCCAAGGCATGAAGAGCTTGTTTAACCATTTGACGGAACCACTAATTGATTTCCGTATGTCAACTTGCAGTTCAGAAGATTCCACAGACAGACGCAGATGACATCCCTGGTTAACTGCTTCAACAGAATAATGACCGCAAACAGTTCCGTCCATTTTCAATAAAGATCCATGGAGCGATCTTTTACCAACTACAAATTCATTTGTCTGGTCTTGGAAGATGCAGTCAAAAACATTCATCCTGTTAATAATGGTTTTACAAGATTTTCATTCTCCGGCAATCGGACGATGAGAAAAAAGCTTTCGCTGAACCTGACCTTGAAAAATTAGAAAAAAGTAACACATGAACTTAAGTCTCTTTAGCTCCCATTTTCCTGAATTGCAATGATCTGCGTCGTGATTTATGATTTGTATAGTTCTGATAACGTTTTCTGTTCCAGCAACTGGAATTATCAAAATATGCCGTTCACTTGACATGTCCATTTTTTCCGCATTCAAGACGGAAAGATAAAACTGGCCGCATATGTTAATATGAAAAGCAGAACGATCCATTTGATAACTGATATTATGTCGTGCGCAGTATAGGAATCAGAATCCCGGACCCGTTTCAGTTGCTGAGGCGGACATTTTTCCAGGAGAAACGAAAGGGCGTAATTGGTCTGCTCTGGGGAGTCGAACCATTTTGACCTGAAATGTATATTGCACCCATTTCCAATAATCCGTACATTAAAGATCTGATATTTCTTAAGTTTATCAGAAATGGATGAACCGAAGGCTTTACCTATCTGATAGGCATCGAAACATGAATCGTCAATGATAAGTTCGTCTATATCTTTATACAGAATTTCATGTTGCCGCCCCCATAGTTTTCTAATAATTCTGTCGTTATAAAATATCAGCCGATAAGTACTCAATTTAAGAGTTAAATAAAAACCTAAAACAAGCACTCCCACTAAAATAGGTAAATCACTCTGATAGGCATTCCCAGGTGTGAAAAGAACCCATAAGAATAAACTTAATATAATTCCACATGCTATTATTGCGAGAACAAGTGACGTACGAGGGATTAAAGAGGTAACAATAGTCTTTTGCATCCGTTTTTATTGCATCGGAATGATCATGATAGTGTCTTGCTATCCTTCAAAATTACAAGAGAGCTCATCTATCTTCATTTACTCACGTCTGGTTGACTTGAATCCTTTTTATGAATCCCGCCTGTCGGGCAAAACTTCATGCTTGTTATGGCGGCGAGGCATGATGCTGTCTTCAGGTTCGGTCGGAGCAAATATAAATCCGACCATACGGACAGTATGCACTGGCACGTTTGAAAAGAGGATCGCATTCATTTAGACCCGTTTAGCGTGTATATCATATTCCTCTCATTCCTAAGAAGTCAAACCCGGCTCATTAAAGGAAATAATTTATTATTTCCCAGACAGGGCAATCGCAAAAATACATCCATGCTTCTCCCTGTCATGAACATGCCTCCTTGAAAATTTGTTCTTTCGAGGAAATAGGAATGACCTGGACAATCTTCTTCCAATCCCCCAGAGCAGCGGATAGTTGTAGAATAGCAACGTGTCCGGGATGAAACTCTATATCTATAATAGGCTATCTCTGATTTTTATTCGATCCGCTGTTATATGGAGGTTTCACAAGGCGAAAACGTTTCCATTCAAGATCGTCAGGATCGCCCACCGTAAACCAGACCTCCAATTCCTTCTTCAGCGTGAGTTTACCCCCTTGTCCATATTCACCTCCATTCCAGACAAACCAAATTTCTAAAAAGCTCTCCTCCGAACCGTCTGAAACAAGTTTCCACGTACCGGTTTCAGGAATTTGCCCCTCTTCATTCCCCGCAATATCCGCAATAAGCAAATTATTAAACTCAGCTTTTCCGTTTTCTTTCAAAATGAAGGATTTTTCATGAGATGGATCATCCAGCATTTTCCATTCACCGAAACATTGATCGGGATTTTTCACTTTTCCCTGATCGCAGGAAGCAACAAGGAATAAGAAAACTACAAGAGGAATGAAAACAATTTTGATAGTCATGTTGATGATCAATGGGGGGCTTCCTTCAACTTTTCTGTGAAAGTCATTTTGGAATAGCAGCCGAACAAATTATTCAATTCCATGATCGGCAACATTCTGTGGATGTTCATCAGCTTGGTTTGATTGTATATTATTCATTTTGCCATTTAAAAGCTAGCTGGCACCATTGGCCTCCCCCTTCATGCAACTCCCTTGGTCATGCAAACATGGCCTACGGCAGGTGAGTGAGCCATAAAAATCAAAACTGGAAAAAATCCCGTAAAAAAATAATATTTTTTCATTATAGCGACAATTGTTATTTAAATTATTCGCCGCATCTCCCATCTGCATATTCAAAACTGATTTATGCAATGATCATTGCTTATTTTCAAATAAAGATTTTCTAAATTCTCCAATAAGGGAAAGCATTTTATCAGAACGATTATATTTGTAAAATATGCAATTCCTTTTATCTTCATCATTGCTGCTCTTATGAATAATATATAAGTCGGAATTATGATGCAGGATGAACAATCGTTTTCCGAATTCTCCATCTCCATTTATAAATAAGTAAGAAGTTTTTTCTTTTTTATCAAACCAGAATTTACCTTGATTGATTCTCTTATGAAATGAATCTGTACTCTCTTCATAAATAAGATAAGGGGGGAATCGACGTGATTTCTTTTAACAGCACATGTTTATCTTGGGCATGGGCCTTCGTAATAATGATACCTGATATAATCAATAATATGTATTTTATGAATATTATTTATTCCTTCCTTATCGGTATTACATTTCTTTTCCGAGCGGAAAGACAGCCGGTTTTCTAATCTTCAATTTTTATTTCTGAAAATAGTGAATTGGCGTTTTCAGAAATATATTCCTTAATCAGATGAGCGTTTTTGTGCGCTATTTCTCTGCAGGGATATGTTATCGTCTGGAACATGAAAACATGAATGTCCCAAGGTGGAAAATTCCTTTTTCTTCGTATTCTTACTTTGCCTTCCAGGAATCCCCCCATTGGCGAATCGTATATTTCTAGGGTAAGTACGGGTTTTCTATTTTCCAACTGAATCTTTTTTGAGGTAAAAAAGCCGATAAAGGAACATTGCGCGTTATCAAAAGTACTTTCGCTGGAATATAGGATATTTATAGATGGAATTGCGGTCAGACAGATAACAGTGATAAGGATCAAAAAAGGGAGCGCCTCCGAGCAATTGTTCGCATACGGCGTACCTGCAATGACTGCATAAATACAGTATAACGTGGCCAATAAAAATCCGATTACAGGGATGAAAAACAATCCTGTAAGAGCTATTTTTTTCCAACAGGACTCAAAGGATACCCTTTTTACAGTTAGGGTCTCCTTGTTTAACGAAAAGGAAAGCGAGTAGTTTATTCGATCTATTAGACATTCATTCAAGTCAAGTTTTGGAGTCATTTAAATAAATGCTTAATATTATGATTTTCAGCGTTTTTCAGTATAACTAACGTGAAAACTGTTGCAAGATCTTTTCAGGATAACCATAGTTTCCGCCTGCATGGAAATTGTCGTTATTGCGGAGAGCGTTTTCCGCCGGAGGCAGAGGCAGGGTAGATACTTGCCATGCAATTGCATGAGACGGGAAAGCCGTGGGATTACGTGGCAGGTTCGTCATCCGGGTAGACGGAAGACCGGATCGGTTTTTGATTCCGCGCCGCAAGAGGCAGCCCGCTATGCCGGTACGGCTGCTGGTGAGTTCCGATGTTGGGAAAGCACCGTGGTTACGGCCTGACGCATATCCTGGCTTTCCGCGGGTTTTCCTTCTGGCAAGACCCGTTCCCCGGAACGCTATATCAGTTCCATTCTGGCGAATGTGAGCGAGCTTTACGAGGTGTCGCCCGGGCGTGAGCTACTGGTCAAGGGAAGGTAGCCTTCTTCATGGATGCTGCTGCAATTGGAGCGGAAGGACGGGTTTTATTCCATTCTGACAGCTTATCCGGTGGAGCAAAACAAAAAGCCAAGAGGAAGGAAACTCCCCCTTGCAGAGCGGGCGTCTGACAAGAGCCAGACGGATGCCCGACACAGGCAACCTCCTGCAAACGCGAATAGCGGCACCGCGCGCCTAGGTCCAGGACCGGCAAGCTAGGCCGCTCTGCCGTCCCAATCCGCTGGCGGGGGAGATGTTGCTTCCCTACCACGAGGAGCCAAGGTTGTCAACGTGAATGAGTTGAAATGCCCGTTTGACAAGGGCTCCATTGTTCCGACGACATTTTCCATAAACACGGGCGAAAACATATGAATGGAGTTAAAACGGGAAGTGCAGAAGAAGCGACTGTCCGTCCTGCGCGGACCATACAGCGCAAACCATAGAAGCTTGGCGTCTGTGTGCGGCCAACAAGTTGAATCCGGAGGATGGCGCGGAAGCGTCCGGGAAGGTAATAGCCGTGGTGTCGTCCATGGACAAGCCGCTGCCGGAAAGATACAGGTTCAGTTTATCTCTATATGAGGACGACCTGGGCGCAAGTCTTGTTGTGGGACATGGCTGCCCGCTTGTTGGCTCTGGGAATCAGCACCTTGGGCACCAGTCAATTTCAATACTTCTCATCAACTCCTTCCCATCCCATGGCTATCCATCTGTTCTTTCGTTTCATGATTCCTGCCATGCTGGACATTCGTTACACCATGTACAGTGAAGTGTCCCAGTGAGCTTTCCATTTTCCAGTGTGTTCCAGCGTAAACAAAAGAACGGAAAACCTTGTAAAATCAGGTTTTCCGTTCTCTAGCGTGATAAAAAACTGGCGGAGAGAGTGGGATTCGAACCCACGGTGGGTTTTAAAGCCCACGTTCGATTTCGAGTCGAGTGCCTTAGACCAGCTCAGCCATCTCTCCGCTTAAAAAGCGGAAGTTTTTGTATCCGGTTTGCAGGATGCTGTAAAGAACAGAATCATAGCCAACCGTCATCTGGACGCTTTTAACGCCTTGGAGAAGCCAACGGTCCGAGCGTAGCTTCCGCTTCAAATTTCTGGGTCTTGTTATGGGGAAGAGCACTCTTTTCCGGGCCGGGAGGCGGTTGCGGAATACGTTCCCGTTCTTGCGGCTCCATCAGCCAGGAGCAGGAAGAGATAAGAAGAAGGGAGAAGGACGTAAGCAAAAGGGAGCCTGTGAATCGTTTCATCATTTGCTTTTTAAAAGTTGAACCCCACTATGCCGGAGAGCACAGCGGGGTTCAAGGAAAATACACGGCAGAATCTTATTTGGCAGACTGCAACGGACGCAGGAGCTGCACCATGTCGCCAGGCTGGATGCTCATGCCGACGGGCACGCTATCCTTGACGATGTCAGCTACCGTCTGATTCTTTTCCAGAGAAGTGACCTTCAGCTTGCCGATGCTGCGGCCGTCACGAGTAACGAGTAGAACCGTATTCGGATCAATGTTGCTCCCTTCCCCGGCGCCAATCACTACAAAGCCCCATTGCGGGTCCACGGACAGAACGGGATATTCGTCCCCATTCTTGGCGAGGGCGGCACGGTATTCAGCCTGTTCCTTCTGGCGGTTAGCCAGCTCGGTAGCCTGTTCGGCACGCTTCTTGGCGGCTACTTCCGTAGCGCTCTTGATCTGGTCAATGTCTTCCTGAAGCTTGTGGTTGGAGGTTTCCATGGCTTCCATCTTCGCCTGGATTTCCTGCACGCTGGAAACGCCAAAGTCGTTGAGCTTGGCTTTCAGTTCCTCCATTTGCTTGTTGATCTTGGACAGATCCGCATTCAGCTGAACTTCTTCTTCCTTCAGTTCCGTTGCCTTGGAAAGCTGTTCGTCACGCTGCTGCGTCACGGAGGCCTTGTTGGAGATCAGGCTCAGATTTTCTTCCGCAGCCAGACCGCGGTTCTTGATCATGTCATTGCGCAATCCCGTCCAATTCCGGATTTCCTTGTCCAGAACTTTGCGGTACGCGATCATTTCCTTGAAATCCTGATACTGGCCATTGACGCCGAAGAGGCCGCTAAGACCGGAGAACCAGGCGCCCGCACCTGCGGCAAGAATCAATAAAACTACTAAGACAGTTTTCATTGTGTATGTATGTGAGAGTGTATGGTGTGTACTGAACCGGGAAAAATTAGGGACGAACGGATACAACGACGTCTCCGGCTTCAACACGTTCGCCGGCGGTTACCGTGGTGGGGAGAATGGTGGCCGTGGAAACACGAGATTCAACAGCGTTTACGTCAAGCTCGGCAATCTTGTTGCCGTCCCTCATCACGGCCAGCTTGGAACCGGGCACCACGCCCAAGTCAGCAGCTCCACCGTCAATTACCACTACATTAAAGTCATGAATCACCTGGGAAACCCGAGTTTTCAGGTTGGGCGGGGAAAGGTGCGCATCCTGGTCAGCCTTGAGCTGGCGAAGGGCCGCATTGTTTACGACAAGCTGTTCCGTTTCCGCCACAATGGCATCATGCTTGCCCTGTTCCGCCTGCTTGACCACTTCCAGCTGCTTGGATTCTTCTTCCAGTCCCTTGATTTTATCAGCAATGGCCTGGATGTTTTCCATATCCTTGCTCTTGGACTGAAGTTGAGCCAAAGCGTCCTGCTGGGTTTTAAGGTCCGTCTTCTTGGCCTCATTGGCGGCGGCCAGTTCCTGATTCTTGGCTTCCAGATCGTCCTTCTGCTTGGTCAAGCTATTGATATCATTTGTCAAAGCCTCATTTTTCACAAGGAAGTCGACATATTTTGTCTTTTCTTCCGTAAACTCACCACGAAGACCGTTCAGGTTCTTGTAGCGAGAGACGCATTCCTTACGCTCCTTGGTTAGAGCTTCCTCGTTATCAAGATAATACATGGCTCCGCCGAGAAGAGCAATGACCAAGGCTGCAATTGATACTTTGACCCACATAGGAAATAATAGAGATGAGAAGGTTCCTGTTACTTTTGTGAGATTGGCATGAACATTTTCAGATTTCAACATCAAAATGACATCCACATTGTTTTCTTGATATTTTTTTCAGGGAAGGTCCGTAACGGGATGCCGCAAGAGTTCTCTTATCAACATTTTAAAACAATTACGCTCTATTTTCTTTTCAAACAGGGACTCATCTTCTAGTCTTTCTGAACCGTGAGTTACCAGGTCTTTGCCAGAAAATACCGTCCTCTGACATTCGATGACGTCCTTGGACAGGATCATGTCGTCCAGACGTTGAAAAATGCCATTGAACACAATCGCCTAGCGCACGCCTATCTCTTTGTAGGCCCCCGCGGAACGGGAAAGACATCCACTGCCAGAATTTTTGCGAAAGCCCTGAATTGCAGCGGCGGTCCAAAAGTGGACTTTGACCCGCACGAAGATATCTGCGAGGAAATCGCGGAGGGCCGGAGCCTGGACGTGCTGGAAATAGACGGCGCCTCCAACCGCGGCATCGACCACATCCGGGACTTGAGGGACAACGTACGCTTCGCCCCCAGCAGAGGCAATTTCCGTATCGTCTATATAGATGAGGTGCACATGCTCACCAAGGAGTCTTTCAATGCCCTGCTGAAAACCCTGGAGGAACCGCCCCCTCACGTCAAATTCATCTTTGCGACTACGGAACCCCACAAGATTCTTCCAACCATCCTGTCGCGCTGCCAGCGCTTTGACCTGCGTCCCATTCCGTCTGAAATTATTGCGGACCACCTGCTTCACATTGCTTCTGCGGAAGGAGTGAGCCTGAGCCGGGAAGCCGCCTTTGCCGTCGCCAAAGTGGCGGACGGAGGCATGCGGGACGCCCAATCCATGCTGGACCAGCTGGTTTCCTTCTGCGGGGACCACATTGAAGAACAGCAGGTGCTTCATATCTTCGGCATCACTTCCCGGGAAACTGTAGCCCATGCCCTGGCACTGATTCTGAACAAGGAGCTTCCTTCCCTCCTGCATCTTCTGCATGAACAGGCGGAAGCAGGGAGAGACATGGGCCAGTTCCTCTCTGAAATCATCTCCGCCGTGCGTGAAATCCTGGTTTCCAAGGTAGACCCGGAAGCCAGTTTTGATTCCCTGCCTGAATCTTCCAAGGAAAAGCTTGTCGAACTCGTTAAACACACCCAGACGGATAAAATCCTGCGCCTGGTGGAAGTTCTGGCGGAAACGGAAGACAAGATGCGCTGGTCCACCAATAAAAGGCTGCATCTGGAAATGGGCCTGATCAAGGCCGTTCATGCCCTGGCGGAAGCAAGCATCAGCGATATTATCATGGCGCTGGAAGGCGCGCCGCTGGCCGCCGCCATGCCTTCTCCCGCCCCTCAAACCCGCCAGGAACAGATCGCTCCCACACCTGCCGCCCCGGTCCCCGCAACGGAGCCTCCGGCAGATATTCAGACGTCTATTCCTGCAGAAAAACCGGAGCTTGCTCCGGAAGAACACCTGATGGACCCGGTTCCGGAGTTTGCTACGGCCACCCCCTCCCCGGCTCCTGCCGTGCAGGCAAAGGAATCTGCCCGTGTTCAGGCTCCTTCCTCTCCCGCAGAGGAACCCGAACCGCAGCCATCTGTAACCGAACCGGAGGTTCCTGAAGCCACCACCGTGGAAGAACCCGTCCCTGCTAATCCGGTGGAAGAACCACCCTACTCCGCACCGGAACCGCAACCGGACCCCATTTCCCGCCCCCTGGAAGAACCCCAGCGCCCCGTCTCCGTCATTTCCGACGCCCCCGTGGCTCCTCCGGATTCCCCGGAGCCGACCTTCATGGACCCTGAGGAAAACCTTCCTCCGGAAAGGCGCACTACCAGCTTCTTTGACAACCTGTTCGACACGGCAACCGCTCCTTCCCGCCCATCCGCTCCTTCTGCTAAAGAGGAATCGGAAGCTCCGGCGCTACCATCCGGAAAGACGATCACGGAGGAGGATTGGAAAACAGCGCTTGAACAGGCCGCCGTCAACTTTCCCCTGCAAGCGGACTTTTTGTCCAACAGCGTTTTTTCCGGCCATGAGGGCTCATTCGTCACCATCTCCTTCCATCCTTCCGATCATCAGGGGATGGACAGCCTTGGTTCCGGTCCCCTCCGGGCGGTCCTGGAAGCAGACCTTTCCAAACGTGGCGGAACACCCGTTACCATTTCCATTCATCAGGACTCCTCCGTTCCGGAGCCCGTTCAGGAAGAGCTGGCCCCTCTGCCGGCACCTCCCCCTCCCACCCC
>NZ_JAJBTT010000006.1 GCF_020860705.1 Akkermansia sp. | reverse complement strand
TCCCGGAAACATTTTTCTTCCAAATGTTCTGGCTTGACTCCGGATTGCTAATCCGTTTACAGGTATTTTATTTTGATAACGTGTTTTTTTATGAATGTTTCCCATGAAATTTGCAAGGAAGATGATCAAGCTGCCTAGGGATGCCGTTCCGACTGCAGGATGTTTCCGCAGGACATGGAAAGTGAAAAAACAGCGTTGTCACG
The DNA here is from genome assembly GCF_020860705.1 of Akkermansia sp. Classification (GTDB taxonomy): domain Bacteria; phylum Verrucomicrobiota; class Verrucomicrobiia; order Verrucomicrobiales; family Akkermansiaceae; genus Akkermansia. Next base: position 7,116 of record NZ_JAJBTT010000006.1, on the reverse strand, counting down.
GCAATGGCTTCCATGCTCCGGTTACGGGGGCTGTGTCCGGAAAAAGATGTGCCGGTATCAGCGTGACGCCTGGTAGATGCTGAACATCAGGATGGCCATGCCCGTCAGGGCCGCGCCTGCGATGATGCCGGAGGCGGTAGGAATTTTATATTCCCGTGATTTAGCGCTGAAGAAGCGGTCCGCAACCCAGCCGAGCACCGCACCCGCAAAGAAGAGGAAGGAGTCATTCCACTGGATGGCCCAGGCCAGCCCGAAACCGATGGGGGTGGGGAGCCATTTGCCTGCTGCGGGAAGATAGCGGGGGACGAGTACCAGAATGAGGCCGAGCACTGCGCCCGCAATAATGGAGAGGACCTTGATGCTGTGCAGATGGCTGAACCCCATTCCCAGGGCTTCCGCCGTGGCCGCCCACGTTCTGGCTCCCGGCGCGTTGAAGGCTTGCAGTGAGTCCACGTCCGGAACCATGGAGCGGAAGGCCAGCACGGAGACGAGGGTTCCCAGGAAGATGCCGGAGAACTGGGCGATGAATTGCTTGCGGGGATTGGCTCCCAGCAGGTAGCCTACCTTGAGGTCCACGAGCAGGTCCGCCGAGGAGCTGGATGCTCCGGAGGTGATGTTGGCTGCCATGAGGTTGGCCGTAACGTGTCCAGGCGCTATTCCGCCGAAGATGAGCTGCGTGACTTTTCCCATGGCTCCGGTTGGCGTGATGTTGGCTTCCCCGGTGATCCGGCAGACGACCAGCGCCAGGAAGAAGGAGATGACGACCGCGATGCAGCTCATCCAGTACGGAACGTCAAAGGTGACGTAGGCCAGGTAGCCTAGGGCAACCAGGGAGACGAGCTGTCCTGCCAGAAACCAGCTCATGGGAGTTTCTATTTTCTCCACCTCCGTCAGCTCGCGCTTTTTAGTCAGGGAGAACATGGATCCCAGGGAGGAGAAGGATCGCACGATGCTTTTCCACTGGAACAGGAAGGAGACGATGCTGGCGACAACCATGCAGGCGGTTCCTCCCCACAGGGTCCAGCCCACGCTGTCCCGGTAGCCCGCCCCCGGGACGAGCAGCCCCTGGCTTTCCAGCCACGGCACGTAAAGCGCCCAGCAGACCGTGCCGCCGATGAAGAGGCTGAGGGAGGTTTTCATGCCTACCAGGGCTCCGGCGCCTACGAACATGAGGTCCCATTTGAAGAAGATGGTGCGCTGGTACCAGTTGCCAAGGATGTGTTGCTGGGCCGTTCCCAGCCATTGTTCCCCTCCCGCAGCCATGGCAATGGCATTGACGGAGGCGAACAGGGCGGAATAAAGAAGCGCTTTGGCTTGTCCCGCCGCTTTTTTCCCTTCCGAGTAGAGAACCTTGAGGGTTTCCGCGGTGGCGATGCTGTCCGGGAACCTGATCTGCTCAATGTTGATCATCTGACGCTTCATGGGAATGGCCATGGTAACGCCCAGAACGGCAATGAAGAAGATCCAGGCGAAGGTGACGCCCAGAGGCATGTGCTGTCCTGTGAGCAGGAGCAGGGCGGCCACGGCGGAGGTGAGCGTGCCTCCCGTGGAGTATCCGGCGGAGCTGGCGGCGGACTGCATGCACGTGTTTTCCAGAATGGTCATGGGGGATTTGGAGATGCCCAGGCGCACGAAGGCGTTCCACAGGGCAAAGGAGATGATGCCTGCGGTCAGCGCCACCCCGAAGGACCACCCCATTTTAAGGTTGGCATACAAATTGGTCAGAGAGAGGATGGAGCCAAGGAGCATGCCTACGATGACCGCCCTCCAGGTGAGCTGCTTCATTCTGTCTCCGGAACCAAGGTAGACCTGGTCGTACCATTGCTGTTCAATTTCATCCGGGGTTCCCTGGAACCCGTCCAGAGGAAGGGGCTTTTCCAGGCAGGAGAGAGGAGCCGTGGCTGCATCGGAATCAATAGGTGCCATACGGGCCGGAACATAGCATGCGCGGGTCCGGCGGGAAAGCCGTATCTGCTGTTCTTTCCCTCCGGAATGTCCGCCGCTTGGGGCTTGCCTGCCCGTGGGCGGCGTGATTTAATGGGCGCATGAGCCCATCTTTTACGGATAAACTTGCCGCCCGCATTAAAAAGACCGGTTCCGCCCTGTGCGTCGGGCTGGATCCTCGCCCCGTCATGGATGATTTGCAGTCGGTTCCCGCCCTGCTGCGGAAAGTTGTGGAAGAAACCGCTCCGTATGCGGCGGCGTTCAAGCCGAATATTGCGTATTTTGAAGCCATGGGCCTGCGCGGCCTGGAAATGCTGGAAGAGTTGATTCCGGACATGCCGGAGGACGTGCCTGTAGTGCTGGACGCCAAGCGCGGCGATATTGGAGAGACCCAGAAGTATTATGCGCAGGCATATTTTGAACGCCTGGGCGTGGACGCCGTTACGCTGAGTCCGTTTATGGGATACGATACGCTGGAACCTTTTCTGGATTATGAAGGGAAGGGCATTTACCTGCTGACGGTCACTTCCAATCCCGGTTCCGCGGACGTGGAACGGCAGGAGCTGGCTGACGGCCGCAAAGTATATGAACTGGTGGGGGACATGGTGCGCCGTTCCATGCAGGAAGGGCGCAAGACTTCCGTAGGCATGGTGGTGGGATTGACCAATGCGGATTCCAGCATTCTGTCCCGCATTCCGGATGCCCCATTGCTGATTCCCGGGTTGGGAGCCCAGGGCGGCGATCTTTCCAGCCTCAGCGGTTCCGGGCATGTGGCTCCTCCCCTCATCAACGTGTCCCGCGGCATCATGTATCAGAATCCGGAACTGAGCTTTGCAGAAAAGGCCGGCAGGTTTTCCCAGCGCATCCGGGAGGCATTGGATTATTGATGTTCATGCTTTTGCCGGCAGGATAACAAAATGGTAACGGCCTGTTCATGGCGGTGCGGGAGCTTGTCAACAGGAGGGGCGCTGGTATATTGAAAGGGCGCTCGCCCTGTCCCTGCCCGTTTTTATGGATGAAAAGCCCGGAATTGTGAGAATCACCCCTCGTTCGACTTCCAAGTCCGCAATATTGATTGCGGTGGGGGTGGCCGTGGGCGTTCAGGTGGCTTTGTGCGCGGTGCTTGTCGCCATTCATTTTCAGGAGTTGTGGCTTCCTGCCTCCCAGAATAGAGTGGTGGAAATGGAGTTTGTCGCCCCTTCCGAGGAGATTCTTGAGGAGCTGGCGGAAGTGAAGCCTGCACCTGTGGAGCCGGTTGCAGCTCCCCCCACGGTCAGTTCCATTCCGGAGATTTCCGCGGATGAAGACCTGCTGGCAATGAAGCTGCCGGAGAATGAGGATTGCTCCGATATGAAGGATTTTCTTTTGGAAGAGCCCCCCACGGAACTTTTGCCGGAAGAACTTTCCAACATGCGGATTTCCATGAGGGAGGTAAAACCCAGGCGGTCCGTAAAGGCTCCTGCGGTGTCCCTGCCTGGGGCACCGGGGCCGGAGGAGAACGTGACTCCTGATAAAAAGGTGCGTTATAAACATGCTCCGTCCTTGCCCAATTCCGTCAATTCTTCTAAAGTCGGGAAGGTGAATGCCGTGGTGAAAGTAGTGGTGGGGGTGAATCCCCGTGGCGAACCTTCATCCGTCAATCTCCTTCAGTCAACGGGAAATGCGGAACTGGACCGTCTTTTCATGCGCTGGGTGAAAGAGAATTGGACTTTCTATCCGGCAGAAAAAGACGGTGCGCCCATTGCTTCCAAGGTGGTGGTGCCCGTCAGGTTGAATATAGATTAACCTGTGCAGGAAATAAGAGAGATGCTTCCGGAGAAAACAGAAAAGAGGCCCATTTACGTGATCGGCCACCAGAATCCGGATACGGATGCCATTTGTTCCGCCATAGGGAATGCCGAGTTTTTAAGAACCCACGGCGAACCTGATGCCATTGCCGCCAGATGCGGGGAGATGACATTGAGGACATCCTGGGTGCTGGAAAAGGCCGGGGTGCCGGAACCGGTTCTGATCCATGACGTGACGCCCACGGCCGGAACGATCTGCCGCCGTGACGTCATCAGCGTAAGCCCGGACGATACGTTCCTGACGGCCTATCGCAGAATGACGGAGAATTCCCTTCAAACCATTCCGGTGATTGACGCTGACCGCAACCTGCATGGACTGCTGCGTTATTTTGATTTGCTGAGCCTGCTGATGCCCCTGAACATGACGGAGATGAATGTCCGGTCCGTCTTTTCCAGCCTGAGCAACATTGCTACTACCATTGACGGCAAGTGCCTGACCGGCGAGACCCTGAGTGAGGAGGAAACGCAGAATATCCTTCTGGTAGGCGCTTCCAGCGAGCCGAGTATCCGGACGAGGCTGGCCAATTACAAGAGGAAGGGCATGGTCCAGGATCTGATCGTTATTTGCGGAGACCGTCCGAACGTGCAGCTGTATGCGGTGGAGCATGGCGTGCGTGCGCTGGTATCCACGTCGGGGGCTTTCCCGTCCCTGGATATTATTGAAACGGCTCAGACGACGGGCACATGCATTTTAAGCACCCCCTGGGATACGGCCAGCGTGGGGCAGCTGATCCGCTGTTCCAGAAAGGTAAGGGAACAGGTTCACAAGGATTACACGGTTTTTCCGGAGAACATGCCGCTGCCTGAATTGAGGCAGGCTGCCGTGAAGCGCAAGCAGGCTCTGTTCCCCGTGATGAGCATTAAGACAAACAAGATGATCGGCGTGCTCAGCAAGACGGATCTGGTGGATCCGCCCCGTACGCGCGTGGCCCTGGTGGATCACAATGAGTTTTCACAGGCTGTCAAGGGAGTGGAGGAAGCGGAGATTGTGGAGGTTATGGACCACCACCGCCTGGGCACCCAGCTTTCCACAAGGGACCCGATCCGCTTTCTGAATGAACCCGTAGGCTCCACCTCCACCCTGGTGGCGCGCAGGTTTTACCACCGTGATGCGGAACCTTCACAGGCGGTGGCGGTTTGCCTGTGTGCCGGGATTCTTTCAGATACGCTGAATCTGACGTCTCCCACCACGGCGCGGGCGGACAGGGAAATGCTGGAATGGCTGACCGGCATTGCCAAGATAGACGCCAAAAGGTTTACGGAGGAGTTTTTCGCCACCGGTTCCCTGCTGCGTTCCAAAACGGCGCCTTCCGCAATTATCCAGGCGGATAGAAAAACCTTTACCGAATACGGGCACAAGATCAGCATTTCCCAGATTGAAGAAATCGGCATGTTCGGGCTGAAGGAAGTTCAGGATGATCTGGTGAAGGAGCTTTCCAAGCTGGTAGAGGAGGAAGGGCTGAAACTGGCATGTCTTTTGGTCACGGATATTGTCACGCATGATTCCATGCTGCTGGCAGTGGGGGATGAAGAAGTGCTGGAACACATCGAGTACGAGCGGCTGGGCCCCAATCTGTTCGCCGCCGCTGATGTGGTCAGCCGCAAGAAACAGCTTTTCCCGGCTATTTCCCGTGCGTTGAAGACTTTGTAAGAGCCGGGGGAAACTCTTTTCCTCTTTTTAAAGTGAGGCATCTCCATGCTGGGAGATGGGCGAAGAAGCTTTTTCTGCGGAAGAGGAGGGATGGCCCAACTGTGCAAAAGGAACAATCAGGGCAGTGAAATGTCCGCCAGGATGGAACGGCGGACGGTGTCCGGTACCAGCACGGTGCTGGCTCGTTCAGGTTTGAGGGGCGGTGTGCAGAAAACGCGGTCCAGGCGCAGCAGTGGGAAATTAACGGGCTGCGTGGCCCCGTAGCCGGCTCCCTTGAGTTTAAAGCAGTCCTGGAAGTCAGTGCTGAATTTGGCGAAGATGGGGGATTGAGGCGCCGCACTGAAATTCCCGGCCAGGATAATGGGCAATTCTCCGTGCTGGGTTCCCATCTCTTTCAGGGTGTCAAACAGGTATTGGAGCTGTTTGCGGTGAATGAAACGGAGCGTATGGAAATACTTCCAACAGGCGGGGGAGTATAAATCAAAGCGGTGTTCAAACGGTTCCAGGCTGATGTTGATGAGCCTTATTGCCAGAGAGGAATTCTCCGGTATCCAGTCCACGATCAGGCCAGCCGTATCCGTGATGCTTTGAGCCGGTCCTATTTGTCCGTGTCTCACGATAATGGCACAACTGCCTATCTGCTTGATGTAGGAGGTGCGGCCGAAAAGGCTGTAGGCAAATTTGAGTGTCCGGTTGTGGTTGCTGCAGCCTTGCAGGAAAATGACATCCGCACGAAGTTTGGAGATTTGTTCAATGGGAGGGTTTTCCACCCATCCCCCATACAGGGTAAGGATTCTGATTTGCCGGGAATCCGGAGCCGGGGGCATTTTGTAATACTCCATCCCGGTTCTGGAAATGGGAGGGAGAAAATCCGTAACGACGATGCCGTAGGCAAACCAGATAATGACGCCAAGCAGGCCGATCCTGGAACCGAAGATCAGCCATGCAATAAGTGCCGGGAAGGAAAAGAGAAGACAGCACGCCCAAATGGGCAGTGACGTCATGAAGGCCATCGCGTCTGACCCGGTCCAGAAGATAGTGATGACGATAACCCACAGGCACAGAGAAACGCCGCCCAGTGCTATTCCCAGGTGATTGACCCCGGATAACGCTGGCAGTGGTTCCGCCAGATGTTTGCGTCTTCTGAGCCGATGCACGGTTCTGATAGGTTAAAAGCCCAGACCGGGAGGAAGGTCCATGCCGCCCGTCAGTTTTTTCATTTCCGCCGCTGTAGTTTCCTTGCCTTTGGCAATGGCGGCATTGATGGTTTGCAGGAGCAGGTCCTGGAGAAATTCTGAATCGGACGGATCAATGATGGAGGGATCAATGACCAGCTCCGTAAGGCTGCCGTCACAGGTAACGGTAACTTTCAGCTTGCCTCCTGCGCCTTCCATGGAAACGGTCTGGGCGGCCAGTTTTTCCTGGGCTGCGGCAAGTCCGGCCTGCATTTGCTGGACCTGCTTCATCATTTTCATTATGTTCATGGCTATTGTATTTAGAATTATGGGTTAATCCCTTATTGGGAAATGATGCGGGCGCGGAATATTTCCATGGCTGCATCAATCAGGGGATCCGTATAATAAGAGTCATCATCATTTTCCTCCTTGGCGGGTTCCTGAACGGGTGCAATGGATTTTTCCCGGGCTGCCTGGGGTTTGGGGGTAGGCGCGGGGG